>JAZRKO010000001.1:0-82841 GCA_045646405.1 Christensenellaceae bacterium
ACTTGATTAAAAGTCAAGTGCTCTACCGCCTGAGCTAGTGGACCGTGTTAATTAATTTTGGCTGGGGTGGCAGGATTTGAACCTACGAATACCGGAATCAAAATCCGGTGCCTTACCGCTTGGCGACACCCCAACGATAAAATGGGGCGAAAGATGGGACTCGAACCCACGACATTCAGAACCACAATCTGACGCTCTAACCAACTGAACTACTTTCGCCATATGGTACGCCAGAAGGGACTCGAACCCCTGACACCCGCCTTAGAAGGGCGGTGCTCTATCCAGCTGAGCTACTGGCGCATCTTGTGTTAGCAAGTAACCCTTCCTACGCTAATAATATTGGAGCGGGTGATGGGAATCGGACCCACGTAACCAGCTTGGAAGGCTGGTGTTCTACCATTGAACTACACCCGCGCTTACCACACAATGCTTAGTGATTATAACAAAATCCACGGCAGTTGTCAAACAAAATTAGCCGTTATTCCAAATTTTTTTACACTCTTTTATTTAGCGGTATAATCTTGGCGGTAACTACCCCGTCTTTTACCGTAATAAAAGCAAAAGTTTCCCTTTCGCCGTAACTAGATAGCGTTCCAGGGTTAATAAGCGTAATACCGCTAACTTCCTTTACTATCGGCTTGTGAGTATGCCCAAACAGTACTACGCTCACGCCAACGCTTTTTGCGTATTCCGTCAACCTATTAAGATTAGACTTTACACCGTATAAATCGCCGTGAACGGCTAAAAACCTAACCCCGTCAACTTCAAAAATAGCCTGTTTTTTGCAAGACAAAGTAAAATCGCAATTCCCTGCAACCCTAACTATTTTATCTTCGAATTCGAATAGTTCGATAAGGTCACTAAGCCCGTCGCCTAAAAAAACTATTTTGTCACTAACCAAGCAGTCGCCATACAGCCGTGAGACGTTCCGCCTTTCCCCGTGACTGTCTGAAAAAACGGTTAAATATTTAGCCATTTAATTTATTCCTTAAATCACAAAGTGCGCGGTAGCGGTGCGAAACTTTGTTTTTCTCTTCGTGGGTGGCTACACCGAAAGACTTGTTAAGGTCGTCACTTAAAAAGATACAGTCGTAACCAAAACCGTTTTCGCCAACTTCTTCTAATAAAATTTCGCCGTGCGTTTCGCCGTAACCCGATATAACTTCGCCGTTTTCTTTATATAATACTACGCTTGACGCAAACTTTGCCTTTCTATTAGTTTCGCCCTCTAAATTTTTAAGTAGTAAATCGCGGTTGAGTTTATCATTACCGTGTTCGCCTGCGTATCTAGCACTGTAAACGCCGGGCGCACCGTCAAGCGCGTCAACGATTAGACCGCTATCGTCGGCTAGAACGTCTTTTTTAAGCGCCTTACTTACCGTTTCAGCCTTTATAAACGCATTTTCGTAAAAGGTTGAACCCGTTTCGTCAACGTCACCGCTAAAACCTGCTTCTTTCATTGAAATAATTTTATAACTACCACCTAGTATAGATTTTATTTCTTCTAACTTGCCTTTATTTGAAGACGCTACTACTAATTCCTTCATACTCTCTCCTTTCAGTTTTGATAAAAAATACAGCGTAAACGGCAAACTCACTAGTGATGAAATCACGTCGGCTATCGGTTGCGCTATTTGAATACCTAAAAGACCACACCTATTTTCAAGCACTATAAGTAGCGGGATAAACGCTAGCCCCGACCTTAGCATTGATAAAAAACTTGCCCGCCCTGAGTGGAAAGTGCTTTGAAATAGCATATTCGACACGATAGATATAGGCATAAATATTACGCCGATAGATGCAACCCTTAAAGCGAGATAGCCAACGTCTATAACGCTTTGTTCTTTTTGGAACAAACTTATTATAAACTTAGGAAAAATTATCCCCGGTATTGACAATAATGTTACCAAGCACGAGCCGAATACAGCGGTAAATATAACGCTTTTTCTAACCCTATCAAAGCGCTTTGCCTGATAGTTAAACGACGACACCGGTTGAAACCCTTGCCCTATTCCAAGCCCCACGAAAGCAATTAAACTAATGTATTTATTAACTACGCCCATGGCGGCGATAGTCGCGTCGCCATACGGTTTAGATATATTGTTAAGTAGCCCGCCTGATATAGAAGTTAAGCCTTGGCGTATGAACGACGGAAAGCCAACCTTCATAAACGCCAAATAGTCTTTAACGTTTTTAGAAATATACTTAATTTTAAGTTTACTTTGCGCAAACTTTTTATACATTATAAGTAGTATTGTAAAACTTATAAACTGCGAAACGGCAGTAGCAATACCTGCGCCAAGCACACCCATTTTAAGTACGGGAACTAGCAAAAAATCCCCTAAAATGTTAAGCAAACCGCCAAACCCTAAACCTATCATAGCGTAAAAGGCTTTACCTTCGTAACGCAAACAGTTGTTCAATACGAGCGAACCCATTATAAACGGAGTTGCAACTAAAACGCACGCGCCGTACTCGATAGCGTACGGAAGTATGGTTTCAGTACTACCTAAAAACCGCATAAACGGAGTGATAAAGATAAGCCCTATAACTGATAAAGCAACGCCTATTAAAACGCTTACGTAAAAGGCGGAAGACACGTATTTCGACGCATTATTTATATCCTTATTAGCAAGGTGTTTAGAAACGAAAACGCCTGAGCCGTGCCCGAACATAAACGCCACCGCTTGGATAATGCATTGAAGGGTAAAAAGCACGCTTATTGCTCCTTGCGCGCTTTCGCCGAGCGTTCCTACGAAATAGGTGTCTGCTAAGTTATAAACGCTAGTTATTAGCATAGAAATAGTGGTTGGAATACCAAGCGATATTATGAGTTTGGAAACGGGAGTCTCCGTCATTTTTTTATAGTGTAAACTTGCCTTATCCATAATGAAAACTATATCATAATTATATGAAAAAGGCAATCACTTTAGGTGATTGCCAAAAAATATTTAAGCAAATTTATTATTCGCGCTAAAACAAAAAACGCCTAAGAAGGCGTTTTAAGGGCTATTTTTTCAAAGTGTTTTCTTGATTTTTATAAACCACGAACTTGCAGTATAAAAATTCAAGAACGAAATTACATAGTAGCGTTACGATAAGCACTATATTACCGTCAACTCCGCTCGTTTCGGCAAGATTTCCAAGATACGTTGATAGTGGCGTGAACACGAGATAAAATAATGCCACTTTAAGCATTGCAATAGGAACGTTTGCAGCAGATTTGAACGTAAAGCGCTTATTAAAAGTAAAGTTCCAAAGCACCGAAAGAATAAGGGCTGGTAAATATGCAAGCCAATAATCAAAATGCAAAACGTTGTATAAAAGAGCGCATACAACCGTTTCGATAACGCCTGCCGATATTGAAAACAAAGTAAACTTTACAATTTGAATTAAATTTTGCTTTTTCATAACTATATTTTAGCACTTTATATCATCTATTTCAATTTGAAAAATCAAAAAAAGTAATAATGTGCAATTGCAAAATTAAATATAGATATATTTTGGCTACGCAAAGTTATATTATTTTTTAGAATTATTGTAGTTTTCAAATAGCGTTTCATAGTTCTTTTTAATTTCAACTAATGGCGTTTGCCTTCTTTTTATTGAAACTTCGTAGGTAAACTCACCGCTATACCCTATCTTTTCGAGCGCGCCTATAATTTTATTCCAGTTAAGAACGCCGTTGCCTGGAATATCGTGCCTTTCTTGAATTTCATCACGGTCGCTAACGTGCAAGCACTTAACGCGACTGCCAACTTTTTCAATTAAATCTTCGGGCGTGTCGATAAATGGGTGGTTTATATCAATTACCATCATAAGTTTAGGAACTTTTTCAAGTAACCATAAAATCTCACTCGAACTATTTAATATTATATTTCTTGACATATTTTCAATGCAAATAGTCGCGTCAACGCTGTCGCAAAGTTCTTGCATTGATTTTCTAAGTTGCTCTAACATCTTTTTTCTTTCGCTAGGGTCGGTAGACTCTTTTTTGCCGGGGTGTATAACGAAATACTCAGGGCAACCCTTCTCAAACAGGCTTATAGCCCACTTTGCGCGCTCCACCGTCAACTTTCTTTTATTCTCGTCAAGCGAGGCAAACTCCCAAAACGGAAGGGCGAACGGCAAGTGAACGCTGTTTATTTTTATGCCGTTTTTCTTGATTATTTCAACGAACTCTTTAACGGCTGGTAAATTTTCGTCTTCTTCTTTTAAGTTCCACGCGTCGGCAACGCAAAGTTCCATTGAAGAAAAATCGTTTTCTTTCATTTCCTTGGTAAACGCGTCGATATAATCGTAGAACTTCGTTATTTTGTATTGCTTATTTTCTTTGTCTATCCACTCGTAACCAAAACAGTCGGTGGCAATTCCTAAATTAAGTTTGTACATAGCACTCTCCTTGAACTATTTATATTTTAGCACCAAGTAAAATTTTGTCAATACAAAAGCACCGAAAAATCAGCGCGTATCGCCATTTAGAAAGATATTACAGCCGTTGGCTAATTATTTACCAAGCCTTTGGCTTGGATAAAAAAAAGAACGATTATGAAATCGTTCTTTTTTTTGCGTGTGTGGGACTATATCTCGTTTTTAGGGTATATGTGTGGGACAAAAAGTATTTTTTTATTTAAGAAACGCTTTTGTTCCTATTCTTTCGCTCACTTCCTCATAATAGTTTGTATCACCTATTATTTTCAGAACATGATTTAAAATTGTTTCCGCATCCTCAGCCGTAACAACCTCTAATGGATTTAATATTTTCGCGGTTTCAATGTTAAAATCGACATACGTGGCTTTTTGTTTCTCTATAAAATAATCCTGATATTTTTTAGTATCGTAAACAATGAGGACTTCACTCCCAATCGTTCCATCTTCTTTTTTACTTATTTTGCATTGATTGTGTAAATACGCCATTTTTAAATGGTGATCTCTAAAAATTTTTTTAAACTCTTCATCTGATAAAATGTCCGTTATATAATCACAAATAGCCAACCTTTTCCCCAATTCTTCAAGTGCAAGGTAACTCATCAAAAAACTTTTAGAATACATCTTATTTTCTAGCAATAACTCAGCGCATTTTACTAAATCATTTATGTTTTGTGAACAAGCATCAAGCAAATCCCAATATATCTTTTTTGCAAAAACTCTTTTATTTTTATTTTCTTTTTTTCGTTTTTCTGTTTGCATTTTCTTTTTGTCTAAAATCCATTATAAGATTCAAACGCTAATAAATAAAGCGCCTTTAACAAATCTGGATTCTTTTGTTTTAATTCTTCAATAACAGTATCTTTTTCAACCGTTTCAACAACATCAGTTTTTATGAGCTTTTCAATAGTAATCGGTAATTGCTTACATGTTTGATAAAAAGCGTCAGGAATACCAGTCACTAATTCATAAAATTTATCCATTGATACTCTACGAATTTTATCGTGCGAAACGGATTCGCCGTTTACGGAACATTTCCAAACAGCATTGCGAGAGTGTGGCGCTATCGTTTCTACAAGAAAACACATATCATTAGGGTTATTTAAAATTTGGTTTTGCATACCTATATATGTTTTTTGCGCTGAAGAGGAATTCATAGTATTATGCTTATTCTTCATTTCAACATAAACTTTTGTTCCATCTTTTTGAGTAAAAATTACGTCAAAGCCGTGAGTTGGCACTTCACAATTAGGAATATACTTGAACATATATTGATGAAAGTAACCAATAGCGTTAGTATTAGACTTATCTCTTTGCCTATGTATTTCAAGTTCAAGAATTTCTTCCATCGACTTTTTAAAAAGAGCCTTATCAAACGTAAGTTTTATGGGGTCTATAATATTACTATTGAATTTTGCAAGATTTATAGATTTTAACGTTTCGTTATATGATTTTATGGTTTCCGCAACGTGTTTTTCAAAATTTTCTTGACTTATAAAAGTTATACAATAATCAGACATTTTTTATTCCCTCCAAGGTCTTTTTTATTTCTAAACCTATTTCTTTTGCTAAATTTACAGGAACAGCGTTTCCAACCTGCTTGTATTTTTCAGACAATTTACCCCAAAAGCCCCAAGTATCAGGGAAAGTTTGAATCCTAGCATTTTCCCTATATGAAAAAGGTCTAACTTCTAAAGGGTGGCATCTATCGGTTTGTTTCATACCTGGATTTGTTAGCACCGTTAATGACGGCTCATCTAAACCAATTCTTCTTAAAATACCAGTTCTGCCACCACCCATAAACCAACAAGTTTTCATATAAACTTTTGCTATCTCAGGGTCTATATCTCTCCAATATCCACCAGGGGGAACTAGCGCAAAAACGCTTTCTTTATAAGCAGAATAACGGTCACACTCTTCCTTCGAAGGATTGACATCTAGTTTAACGTCTATCATAGTAGGCTTATAGTCATGCTTTTGAGGAAAAGTGAATGAACATTTTTCAAACAGATCTTTACGAATGCCGATAGTAATTAAACGTTCACGTTTTTGAGGCACACCATAATCCCAAGCGTTAAGAACTTTATAAACGGCTTTATAGCCTTGCTCTTCGAAAATATCAAGAATAGTTTTAAATGTATTTCCATTATCATGGGTTAAGAGCCCTTTTACGTTTTCAAATAAAAACATTTTGGGCTGTAGTTTTTGCAAAAAGGTTGCATAGTGATAGAACATTGTACCTCTAACATCTTGCAATCCTAATCTTTTCCCAGCGTAACTAAACGATTGACAAGGAGCGCCACCAGAAAGCAAATCCAATTCGCCTTTTTTAATATTAAACTCTAATTCTAAATCACGCTCGGATACTAATGCAATATCTTCGCAAAGAACTTTCCAATTAGGTCTATTAAACATTAAAGTATTTGCAGCGCTTTTATCAAATTCAACTAATCCAATATGTTCAAACCCTGCTTGCTCTAGACCAAGAGCCAAACCACCTGCCCCAGCAAATAATTCTATAGATTTCATTTTATTTCGACTCCTGTTCTTGAGAGAATTGCACGTTGTTTTTCATACAAAATTGCTCAAAGGCATATTCTTTAAGTTTATTAGGTTGGGTAACACCGTTTTCCCATCTATTAACAGTCGCAAAGCCCAAACCAAGAACTTTTGCAAATTCAATCTGTGTTAGTCCAAGTTGCATTCTTGCTTGATAGACTTTATCCTTAAATTCCATTTTACACCTCGTTCATTAACAATCATATTATATCATATTATATCATTTTTATCAAGTGCTTTTACGACTCAATTTTTATAATTTTAAGTTCAAATCCAGGTGTGGGAGAGTTTTACCATACAACGGCTTAAAATGTGTGGGACGAAATCTATCGTAGAGTTTTTCTAAAAAATTGCATTAAAAAAGACCTATAAAAGCGTGAAAATGCTCTTATAGGTCTTAATTTTTGCTGTAAAACGCTTATTTTAGCGTAAAAATAAAAAAATATAGGTCTATAAGCAAAGTACTTATAGACCCATACGAGTGGCTGGGGTAGTAGGATTCGAACCTACGAGTGACGGAGTCAGAGTCCGTAGCCTTACCGCTTGGCGACACCCCAATTTTTAATTATGATACCAAATATTAAAATAAATTACAACTGTTTTTTCGCCCTTATTAAAATTTTTGAAATAAAAAAGACGGATAAACCGCCTTTTACACCGCTTGATTTTCTATCTTACAGTCCTTCATACACAAATATAGTAACGCGGTATCGAACCTAGCGTCGTGCGCGGATAAACTATCCATTCCAAAAAGTTCAATGCATTTTTTAGAAACGTCGTACGAATAAATATCTAAAAACTCGGCAACTTCTAAAAGTTTTGGGTATTTGTATCCACCGCTTTTTCTTGGTAGTTTGATAATAGGGGTATAGTACTTCATACTATCTACCGCCGTGTTATACTTAAAAATCTCGTCTAAATACGAATACTCGGCGGTCAAAAATGAAATATCGAACTTTACGTTGTGAGCAATTATTACGCTGGCGCTTAAAAAGTCTTTTTGAATTTCGTCAGCGTAGTATGAAAACGTCTTTCCACCCGATAAAACCGCCAACTTTTCCGCAGTAAAACCGTGTATTTTTACAGATTCTTCGGGAACGTAATCAACCGCGAAAAAGAAATTTTTCGCGGTAATACTTTCTTTATCTTCCATCACGTAAGATAGTTGAATTATTCTCCCCGGCGTTAGTCCCGTGGTTTCGGTATCGAAATAAATCGTCATTAGTAGTTTCCTTTTTTTAACTTGCGTAAAGCGCAATTTTTTTAATTAACATTGAAAGTTTTTCAGATAGCACCGCCCTTTCGCTATCGCTAGGCTGACGGGATATGAAATTCATAAGGTAAAGTTCTAAATCTTCAATCTCGCGGTAGTCGCTATCTTGTAGCGGTTTTTCTTTAAGATTATTTATTAAACTTTTTACGTGTGAAACGTCTAAATACCCACCCGTTACGCTTGATTGCGAAACGTAATTATAAGGCTTTGGCGTTATAGTTGAAACTTTAATTTCGCTAGGTAAATCACTAAAATTACTAGGCTTTTCCACGCACTTTTTGCAATTTTTCATATTCGATAGCGAGCGTATAACCGTGTAGAAAATAATGGATAAAGATATCAGCACCGTCATACACGCGTATACCGATTTTGGCGTTTCAAAAAGTAGTTTTTCGCCAAAATAATCTTCTACTGCAAAGTACAGCGTAACTACCAAACTTAAAAGCGTGTAGCAAAGATAGTATACCGTATCCCTTTGCTTTTTTGAAAGCAAAGAAATAATAACTTCAAGTAAAAATACGAGTAGCGCCGATATAGTTAAAATAATTACCACTATATGCGCAATATAGCCAAAATCAAACGAAATTAAGTCAATAACGGGTTTAAGGTCTTTCATAACAATTCTCCTTAAAAAATTGTTAACAAAACCGCAAAATTTTATACCGTTATAACTTTTTCTTGTAAAACGTTAACTATATATTTCCCTTTTAGTTTTACGCCTAGAATTTTTTCAAGCGCGTATCCGTAAAGTTCAAGTTGAGTTTTATAGGCTTTAACTAAATCGACGTCACTTTCTATCGTTGAAATTTTGTAGTCTATAAGAACCGCTTCTCCGCCTTTCACGGCAACTAGGTCTAAAATACCTTGAATTAAAACGCTACCGCTAACTTCGCTTGATAAAAGTTTACTTGCGGGAACTAACTGGCAAAACTTTCTTTCTTTATATAAAGCGTGGTCTTTAATATCTTCAAAGAGTTTAAGCGATAATACTCTACCTACCTTATCAACGTCGATATGGCTTGCGTCACTTTCACTCATAAGCCCTTGCGAAACGAAATACTCTAAGTCGCTTTTGCCGTTATAGTTATAAAAATCAATAAGTTCAAAGAACTTATGATACGCCGTACCCCTTTCGCTACTTGAATCGCCGAATAAATCAGTTCGTTTATAGTACTCGTCATCACCACTATTAACGTCAGACACCGAACTTTTAACCGGAATTTCTATCTCGTTTTCAAACGGATAGCGATAAGATAGGTTGTTAACTATTTCGTTTATATAACTTTCGGTTTTAGGCGCACCTGCAACTGTAACGCCTTCTAACCTATCGTCAACTAAAATATCTTGCGGGTTATAAATGGTAACGGGCGTAGTGCCGTTTAGCAAAAAGTCACTCATACGGTTTGCTTCCGTTAGGTCGTTTTGACTTTCAACGTCTTTTCCGTTTACGATAACGTGCAAGTAACATTTAGCCCTAGTTAACGCCACGTAGAATAACCTTAATTCTTCAACGGCAGATTCTTTTTTCAGCCTACGTTTAAGTAGCGCACGAACGGTGTTTTCGCTAACCGTCATATTATCTTGATTATAACTTTTAACCGCAACGCCAAAGTCGCGCATAGAAATAACGCTACCGCGACGGTCGGCGTTATTAAACGACTTTGAAGTACCCGCTATAATAACCACGGGATACTCTAAACCCTTTGATGCGTGCATAGTCATAACCTTAACGGTATCTTCGCCGGAAGACTCTAAAACAGCCATATCTTCAAGCGCGCTATCTAGGTGCGATTCGAACTCGCAAACCTTTAACGCCTTGCCGTTTACAGTTCCTTCGCTTAAAAATCTCTCTATCCTTTTAAGCCGTTGATTGCCGTATGGCGACGCTAGTATTTTAGCGAGATATCCCGTTTCTTTTACTATGCCGTTTACCACTTCTTGAACGCTTAAAAACTCGGCTATAAGGCGTTTATCGTCAAGCCACGCTAAGAATTTTTTAACGCGACTACCCAAGTTCGACTTTTCGTTTGCCACCTTGTGAACGCAGTTATAAAAACTAACGTCTCTCCCCGTGCCACCCAAAGTTCTAACGGTAGAAAGTTCGTTTTCGCTAAACCCAAATAGGTGTATCATCACGGTTGCAAGCGGAACGTCACGGTCGGCGCAAGAGAGAAGTTTTATAAGGTTAACAAGCACTTTAATTTCGGGGTAACTCTCTATCGTTTTTTTCACGCTTGACGTAACGGGTATACCCATTGACGATAGCCCCGTAACGATTTCTTCGGCTAGTTTCGAGCCACCGCCTACCGAGCGCAACAAAATACAAATATCGCCAAACCCCACTTGCTTGTAGCGTTTAGTTTCGTTTTTTTCCTTAACGTCGTAATAGGGTTTACCCAAGGTGTCCATCGCTAGTTTTATAACGAGTTTAGCCTCGGCTGAAAGTTCGGCTTTCTTCTTGCTTTCAGTTGAGTTTTTAACCGAGTAAACACCGCGTTCTATCTCGGCTATTTCTTCCTTTTCGGTTTTTAGTATTTGATGAATTTCAGCCTTTCCGTCAAAATCTAAGTAACCGCCACCGTAAACCATAGGGTTATTTTTATAGTCCGTTCCGCCGAAATCTTCTTTCATTATCGGCGAGAAAATTCCGTTGACCGCGTCGATTATATTTTTGGCGCTTCTAAAATTATTATCAAGTGGAATAGCCGTTCCCTCACCGCGAGTAAACCTATCGTATTTTTGCTTGAAGTACGACGGATTGCACCCCCTAAACGCGTAAATACTTTGCTTGCTATCGCCAACCAAAAAGGCGTTGTCTTTTGATATTAAATTGATTATTTCTTCTTGAACGGCGTTAACGTCTTGATACTCGTCAACGAAAACGTATTTATAAGTGTTTCTAACTTCACTTTGAACACTTTCGTTTTGAAGTAGCGCAAGCGCTAACTTTTCAAGGTCGTTAAAGTCTACGGCGTTTTCTTCGCGCTTTATCTTTTTATATTCTTCGCCGTAAAGCCTAACGAGATTTATGAGTTTTTTAACCGTTTGCTCGCTAGATAAAACCCTTTCTTCTCGCTCGGTTTTAGATACCGAAAACACTTCGATAGGCTCTTTTATTGCGTTTCTAAACCCGTCTACCACTACTTTGAGTTGGGCATGCTCGTCAGGTTGCTTGCTTTTGCCTTTCGGTAGCGTAGTCGAAAACCCGATATTTCTTTCAAAAAAATCAAAATAATCGGTTGTAAGTAAAAGTTCGTTGCAATAATTTTTAAGTTTTTCAGCGTATTCACGGCGAACTAAATCTTCGCTAAATTTTTCGCTTAAATCTTCAAATAGGTTGCCGTATACCCTAGCGGTTAATTCAAGTTCGGGTTTATACTCGCTTTTAATAAGAGTAAACGCGTTTTTATAAGTTGATAAAGTTTTTTCTTCAACTTTATCGATACCGCCCTCGCTTTCAGCGTAATCGTATAGCGATTTTACAACGCTTTTAAGTCCGCTGTCAGTCCTACCTGACGAAAACGACGGAATAAGCGACAAAAAGTCCTCGTCGTGCAAGTCGTAAAGCCTTTCAAAAAGTTCGTTCACCGCCCTTTCTTCGAGCGCTTTTTTCTCGCTTTCGTCTACTACGCGACTTAAATAGTCTACCCCTAAAACGTAGAAATATTTTTTAATAAGTTTTGAGCAAAACGAGTGAATAGTAGATATGTCCGAACTAGAAACTAAATCGAGTTGTTCTTTAAGTCTACTATCGCCTTCTTGAAGATATTTTTTCGTTAGTGCCGAGCGAAGTTTATCTTTCATTTCCTGCGCGGCAAGTTTGGTAAAGGTAACGGCTAAAATCTCGTCAACCCCAACGCCTTCTTCTATAATAAGCCTTATTATTCTTTCAATTACGACGAAAGTTTTTCCAGACCCTGCCGACGCTGAAACCAACGCGTTTCCCTTGCCGTGATTTATCGCCTTTTCTTGCATAGGCGTTAACTTATTTTTTTGTTCCATATTAGTTTTCCGCCTTATTGCCTAGTTTTTCGCTTTCTAAAACGGCTTCGACTATGGTTGATTTGTCAACCTTAGAAACCTTTCTAAACTCTCCGCCCTCGTTTGATGAGAACCCGCACATACCAGCGTATTGACAGTAATCGCACGCTCCATCGTAAGGCGACGGGGTGCAGTACCCTTCGCGTATTTCGTCAATACAACCTTGGGATATAAGTTTAGAATATTTTAGATATTTTTGCATTTCGTCTTCTGTTAAAACTGCCGAAGTTTTGTAAGGTTTTCCGTCTTTTGCAAGGCTTACCTTTACGATTTGCGAGTTTCTGTTTTCTAAAATATTTATATCGGTTGCGGTTAAAACTTTTTCATTTTCAACCGTTCTTCCCTGCATGGTGTACGTTTCTTCCGTTTCACTATACCCGTCTTTCACCGGATAGTAGTACGCGCCGGCAGGCTTTTTATCCCCGCCTACGAAAGCGTTCATATATAGATATAATTGAAGTTTATTTCCCGTGTAAAAACTCTCGTCACTAGGCGAAATTCTACCTGACTTGTAGTCGATAATTCTAATATAGTTACCACTTTCATCAACTCTATCTACCACGCCTTTTACGAAAACGTTACCGCTTTTTGCGCTGAGTTTAATAGGCGGTATATCTTGACCGCTACCAAACCGCTTTTCGTAATATTTTGGTGTAAAGGTGGAATTTTTAATAGAATTATACACGCTAAAACATACCCTTTTACTTTCTTTTTCAAGCCTTTCTAGGCTGTATAAAAGTTTAGAAGAGTTTAGATACTTTTTATATTCGTCACTTTCTTTTATCTTTGCAAAAATTTCTTCAACGAGTTTATCGCTAGAAATTTTATCGCTAACTTTTGATACGTCTTTAACGTACTTTTCGCAAATTAGGTGAAGTAGCGTACCCGTTTCGTTAACCCTAATATCGCTTATAGCCGTTTCTTTAAGTTTAAGCACGTTGCTAGCGTAGTTTTTGTACGGACATGAAAAATAACTTTCTAATACGCTCGCGCTTATCTCTCCGCCCTTTATACTCAAATTATCACCCCTTTCTATAAACCTTTCTTGCGAAGGCTCTTTCAAAAGAAGGTCGGTTTTTTCTTTCAACTCGTCAAGCCCCAAAATCTCAGTCGCTTTGTAAAACGACGCTATTTTGTCAGCCGTTTCTCTATCGCCGTTTTTATAGTCGGTATACATTTTGGCAATTTCTATAAGCGAAACGTTGGCGTTTGAAAAACCTTGCGCGTCACTTTGAGAAAAAGTCGTTGAGTTTCGGCGCAAACTCGTAACCTGAGTTAACCCGAACGCCGAAATTAAGTATTTAATTGCGTCGGACTTATAAAGCGTTCCGCCCTTACCGTCGTTTACCGAATAGGATAGTTTTAATTTTTTATTGAACGAACAAAGCGTAATTAAAACGTTTTCGCGCTCGCGCTTGTTAACGGCTTTAATTTTAGGCTCGATTATAACGTTAAACCCGTCTAGAACGCTCAAATCTCCGTCGGATAGAATAGACGTGTCGCTTTTAGTAAACGGAACGTCACCACAAAGCCCCATAGCGTATAAAATCTCAGCGCTTTGAATTTTAACGTCTTTACATTCGCCGATATAAACGGCGTCGTACAATATAGGAATAGAACTAATTTTCGCGCCCGTTGCACCGCTTAAAAATACGTTCTTAAAATCGAGCGCCGTTATTTTTGCCGTGCCGAGAACTTCTATCATCTCGTCTAAAACGGCTACCGCTTTATCAAAAGCCCTATCGTTGACGTCTGCTAGGGCATACTTGTCCATCTCTTTAAGTTTTTTAGATAGAACCGCTAAATTATCTTTAACGCCTAAATCAAAAAGCATTTCTTTAACTGCGGTAGCGTAGTCTAAAACGGTGTTTGAAACGGCTAGTTTTTGAACGGTTTTGATAAGGTTTTCACGGTAATTTTCAAAGGTTGAGTTTTCTTCCACGTCAAAGGTAAAGGGGTTATAAAAGCCCTTTCGGTTAATCATATTTTTGAAAACTAAATTTTTAAGTTTGTCAGCCGAATTTTTGTTGGGTATAAACAAACTTGAACTTATAACCTTATAAAAATCTTTGTTTGAAAGCCCCTTTCGGTGAAAGTCTAAAACCGAAACTATAAAGTCGCATACGGGGTGGTCTGAAAGGCTAGAAGTCTTTTCAACGAAGTAGGGAATTTTATAGTCTAAAAACGCCTTTTCTAGATGCGGTAACGCGTCTTGCATACTGCCTACCGCAACCGAAATATCTCTAAACCTAAGCCCGCGTTTAACTTGCAAAAGTATGTCTTTTGCAACGTATTCACTCTCGTCTAGATTATCGCTTGCTTGGTATAGCGACACGTTTTCGGTTTTAAGCGGAATAAAATCTTCCGCAAACACTTTGGGGTTATAAAAGGTGTTTTTTATATGCTCTGCCTCTACGGGTAAATTTCCGCACACGTTATGAACTTTTGCGGTAGGGCAAATTTCTAAAAGCCTATTATAAGTTTCACCCGTATACACTTGGCAGTTTTTATCGTACGGTATAACCGCGTGTAAACTTTCAGCACTAGTATAAAGCGCGCTGAACACGTCAAACCGTTGGCGAGTTACCGACTGAAATCCCGCAAGCACCACCGCGGTATTTTTAAGGCTCAAATCGTTTTTACATAGGTTTGGCATTAGCGATAGGTATTCGTTACTGTCGTATAGCCCACGCTGTTTAATTTCTTCGTCGTAACGGCTGTACACGGTATAAACGTCTTTCACCTTATTGTAAAGTGCGGGGGTAACGCTAGCGTCACCGTCTAACAAAGATTTAAGTTCGTTTGGCGTTATTTTCGCGCTTTCAAGTTGAGATATAAGTTCATAAAGAACAACCGCCATATTCGGCGTGTTTACCGAATTTCCAAAACAACTGAGTTTTCCTTTAAGGTCGGCGATAATTTTTCTAATCATCATTACCGAACTTTCTTTGGATATAACTTTTGCCAAACTGTTTTTTGAAGAAACGTAACGCTTAAACGTAATAACGTCAACGTCGAAAAAGCCCCCGCCTAGGCGTGAAGCAATTTCAAGTTCGAGTGACAAGGTAATTTTATCTTCCGCAAAAACTATGCATTTCTTTCCACCGTCTATTAAATTTTTAACCACGTTTGCCGTTGTTGAAACGATTTTTGACGTGGTGTCCCCAAGATAAATATTCAAGTTTTTCTCCTTATAGCGGTAGTTTAGCGTATAATTACTGCCAAATGTATGGCAACTCTATTTATTTTACCACATTTTTTATAACTTTTGAATATATTTTATCTATCTTTCACGTTTTTGTTTTTACATATTGAAAAAATTGTGCTAAAATATATAATATGAAAAGTTTATATAAGTTTTTAACTACAATTTTAATAGCGGTTTTCACGCTTACGCTTACCGCTTGTAACAAAATTCCACTTCAAACTGACGGGGCTTATTGGTTTGAAGATACCACTTCTTTCCCAAGCAGTTACTCTGAAACGCTAGTGTATGACGTTTCGCTATCCCACGTAACCCCGTCAATTTCCCAAGAAGTGAAGATTGAAGGCTACACTTTACAAATTTCAACGGGGATATACACTACCACGCTTGAAACTAGAAAAAACACCAACGGCGACTATTACGTTTACAACACTAGTTTTTTATTAGAAGGCAACTACGTTACCCCCGAAAAAACTACGCCGTTTACGGATACGTTTACTACGGAAACGGAATTTGACCACAATTTTAACCCTATAAAATCTCAAAAAACTTACCAAAGTAGGTTAAACAACTACGCTTACTCTTACGAAATTAACTACGTAGGCAGTAAAGCAAACTGCAAAATTACCGAATTTGAAGGCACTGATAACGAGAACTTTTTAGAGTTTTCTTTCGATAAATACAATGAAAGCGCGTATATAGATAACGACGTGATTTTGCTTTTCGGCAGGCTTTTTAACGTTGACGGTAGTTTTTCTCAACCCTTTTCCACGGTTGACGCGATATCTAGAAAACTTCACAAAATGAGTTACACGGCAGGCATAATAAACGAAAACGTTGACGTTAAGAGTTTAGATAACTACGTAATTAACGGCGTTAGCCCAACCGAGCCGAAAGTCAACTGCGCAAGAGTTGGCATCTCTATTGCGGATACTTTTTCGGGAAGTACGATAGAGGCGTACTACGCTACCGACCATAAAACCCATAGGCACAGGCTAGTTGAAACGTATACTCGATTAACCGGTGGCGTTGGCTACCTTAAATTTAGTCTAAAATCAGCAACGATTAACAACTAACTAAAAAGAGAGTTTTTTACTAAAAACTCTCTTTTTTTATTGCGTTTTCTAGTTTGTCATAAGGGGGTGCGGTGGAAATTAAACGATAAAGGCTTTCGCCTTCAAGTACGGTTTTTGAAAATTTTCCGTCTATAACTACTTCGTAATAATACTCTCCGTTTAGAAGTTTATATAGGCTTTTAACTTCACTTTCTCCACTTATAATCAACCTTTTTACCACCGTTGGGCGGGTGGTTTTTTTATACGTTAAGTTAGAGTATATTTTAACGTATTCGCTATCTTTTTGTCTGCCTAGCGCACCAACCAACATAAACGCCGAGAAAAATAGTAGCGTAAAGTTTACTTTTGTAAATATTGAATAAATAAATAGCGCGAGCAAAACGCAAGATAATAAAACGCCTAAAATTTTCACAATCATTATCGCCATTTTTCTAGAAATAATAAGCGACAGCGTTGCAATTAAAAACCTACCCCCGTCAAGCGGATAGCAAGGCAGTAGATTTACAAGCGCGAGCGAAAAGTTAGCAAGTACTATAAGGTCGGTGTACGGATAAGTATCTGGGAAAATCCACCAAAGCGCCACGAAAAACGTTGCTATACAAAAGTTATAAAAAGGTCCTGCTAACGAGATTAAGCACTCGTCTTTATAGCGCACGTCACTGATATCCCCTTTAATTAACGCACCGTACGGCATAAGTACGATTTTTTTAAGACCGTATCCTAATTTTTCAGACTCTACGTAATGCCCTATCTCGTGAATTACGGCTGAAAGCGTATAAATTATAAAAGAAAATACTTTGCCCGTAAAGGCAAAGTATATCCCAAACGCGATAAATAGCGGGTGTATTGAAAATTTTAGCCCAGCCATACGATTTGATTTTCAGATAAAACGTAACCCGTTAAAATTGCGTCGCCGTCGAACATACTAACCGCCGTTTCGTTTTTTGAATACCCAAGCGGAATATTTGAGTAAACCTTTTCGTTTTTAGAAACGTAAACGTTTTCAAGCCCACTAACCACCGTTGAAAACGACTCGCTGTGTTTAATTGTAACGGTATACGTTCCGTCTAACTCTACAACGCTTTCGACAACCCCGTCGCAAGGCGAATAAACGCTACCAGAAGACACTTTCATAACCCCGTTTTCAAGAACTACGTCGTCAGTTTTCGACGGGAGTGACGCGTTAAACGAAGTATACGAAACGTCTTCAAGCCCCGTATCGCTATTGAACACCGAGCGCATAAGGTTGTTTATACCGCTATCTTCCCAAAAAATGTTGGTAAGTATTATTCCTACTATTAAAACGAATATCGCAACCACTTGAACGGAAACGATATCAAACCCCGAACTTTTAATTTCAACCGAACTATCGCTAACGGTAGGTTTAACCTTTTTAACTTTTTTGGCTTTAATAGGCTTTACCGCCTTTTTTCTAACCATTTTTTGCTTTTTAACAGTTTCGGGTTTAGTTTCAGTAACCGTTTCAGCCACCGCTTCGTTAACCTTATCTATAACTTGCTTTTTAACGTCTTTTTTGCGTTTTTTAACTGGTTTTACCACAACGTCACACGAGTTAACGGGTATTTCTAACATTTTTACGTAATCAAATTCGCTCATAACAAAAACTCTCCTTTTGGTCGTGTTATAGCCTATGAAATTTTTTTTGATTATAGAACGAAATTTTGAATAAAAGTTAAAAAACTACCCACAATAATTTCGGGAGGTAAGGTATGAAGAACGTTAAAAATTCTAGAAACTCCAAGACTTCTAATACTCAAAAGAGTACGAAGTCGGTTAAAGATTGCAAATAATGAAGAAAAAGAACTTTAAGTCGCCATTTGACCCTAACGGAAGTTACACGGGAACGCCAAACGGCGAGAACGAAAAACCCGTTCAGGACGCAGACGATTTATAAAACTTTATAAGCAATCTAGAAAAGGCTACCAAAAAGGTAGCCTTTTCTCGTTACTTTTTAATATCTACTCACGGTAGAGTTAAAATTTGAAACTCTACCAAGCGCGTTTTTAACGGTATAGTTAAAAACTTACGCGGTAGGGAACGGTTTGTAAATTTAAGGTATATAATAATACCGTGGCGTGGCTAAAACCATTTACTAATCAACCACCAAAGGAGATATTATGAACTATAAAATTTATACCGACTCGTCGTCGGGCTTGCCCTCGTCTATCATTGACCGATTTAAGGTAAACGTTATTCCACTTTCGGTTATAATAGCGGGTGAAATTACAGAAGTTAAATGCCACGATGAAGTCTTTATGCAAGACTTTTATCGTAGGCTTAGAGATAAAAACGATATGAGTACTTCTTGCATCAACCAAGAAACCTTTTACCAAACTTTCAAAAAAGAACTAGAAAGCGGGTTTGACGTTATTTATATAGGCTTATCGTCTGGGCTTTCACAAACTATTCAAAACGCTATTCAGTCGGCAACAAGGCTTGAAAAGGAATTTTCTAACCGCAAAGTATACGTTGTGGACTCGCTTAACGCCTGCCTTGGCGAAGGGCTACTTGCCTACACCGCTTGCCTTAAAAAAGAAGAGGGGCTTTCGGCAAAGGAAGTTTACGATTACTTGCTATCCGTTAGGCTTTCTGCTAACAGTTTATTCACCGTTAAAACACTATCGTATCTAGCAAAGGGCGGTAGAATTTCTAAACTAAACTACGCGCTTGGAACGGTAGTTGACGTAAAGCCTATTATGTACGTTAACGAAAGGGGCAAACTCGTTTCGTCTAGCAAGGTAATAGGCAGAAAGCGTTCGTTAATAGCGATAGCCGATAACTTTGAAAAAACTATGATATCGCCTGAGGCTCAAACGATATTTATCGGGCACGGCGACTGCTTGGAAGACGCTAAAACCCTAGCAACCTTAATTTCTCAACGCGTTCCCGTAAAAGAGTTTATCTTTAACTATATCGACCCAATTATCGGCGTTCACAGTGGGCCTGACACCTTAGCCGTATTCGGCTACGGCTTATCTCGTGAACCGCAAGTTATAACGGCGGACAGTTCAAAACTCGCAAAAGCCTAACCATATAAAAAAATTCCGTGGAAAGCCCACGGAATTTTTTATTGTTATGATATTGTAAACGATAATTTTTGGCTACCGCTAACCGTGTAGTAATAGGTTGCGTTTTGGGTGGCGGTAAACGTAGTTACGCCTTGGGCGTTAGTTGTAGAAACTAGCGTTGAAAGGTTACTATTTGAATATACCTTTATAGTCATACCCGACGTGTTTTCTCCCGCTGTAAACGTAACCGTTCCGTTTGACGTAGGCTTAATTCTAAAATATACTAGCGTGTTAACGTTGTCTATTTGACCGTTTAGCGATTGACCAACGTAAGTCCAAATAGCGTTTGACGCGTTAGAACCTAATATAACCGCAGTTTCTCCACTTTCACAGTCGGCAGAGTTTATAGGTGCGAAAGACGTTGGCTCAAACGAAGGGTTTTGAATAACGCCCGAACCGAACGTATCGTTTTGATAGTACGCAGATTCCGCCGAGCCTAAAACAGTTTTTTCAGCAACCCACTCGTAAACGGCTTTTCCGTTATCGTCAACACCCACTTCTTTATATACTAGTTTAGTTCTATATATAGGATATATTCTTTCGCCGATAGCGTAAGTGGGTTTTGCGCTTGCGCCGAGTAACCAACCGCTTTCGCCGAGATATACGCCCGTGGTGTATAAATATCTAACGTTTTTATCGTTTTTCGGCATATAAATCATAAAGGAAAGTTGACTTGCTGCAAGACCGAAAAGGTTGCTCATTTCGGTATCGTCGCGCGCGTCCATACTACCGAAGGTATATCGCGCTGGGTCCCAGAAACCGCTACTCGTAACACGGTCGTCAATTTCTTGGCTTAATGCAGAATCAGGGTTATTCATACCAATTTTAATCGTTTGACCACCGCTTATCATAGTACCGTTTAAGATGTTTTCAATAAGTTGGCGGTGGTTATAACCTATTTCGTCTTCAGGGAGAATTTCTTCACCCTCCCACGGGAAGAACTGAATATCTACGTTTGCTAGTTTAGAAATTACAGGTCCTGTTGAATAACTCCACGTAGCATAAACGCCAGTAATGCAAAAAAGGAATACAACTATAATTATAACAGTAACTTTTTTTGATATGCTACTTATCATACCGTATTCCTCCTTTTGGTTAAATTTGTTTAATAAGTTCTACCGCCCATTTTGCCTGCCTATCCGACGTGATTTTTACGCGCATAGGATAACTTTCGTGTGATTTTTTATTAGATACGTCAATAAACTTATACTTTGTATTTTTGAATTTTTTAGGCTGTAAGTTTATATAAACGTTTAACGTTTTACCTATAATTTTTAGTTTTGCAATTGCTTGCGCGCCTTTTTTATAGGTTACGTGTTTATTGCTATTTTTTACCCTTACGCCGTCAATACTTGATAAATAGTCAGTAATTAGCGTATACCTATTTATCATTTCGGGCGATAGTTCTTTAAGTTTTTGCTCAAAGGTTTTACCGCTACCTTTAATTTTGAAAAGCGTAGTCATAGCGTACATATAAAGACCAGATTTATTTGCAAGTTCGCTAACGAGTTCGTTAACCCATTTTACTTGCCTATCCGACGAAACTTTAACTCTCATTGGGTAATCTTTATACGCTTTTATTGAAGACGCGTCAGTATAAACGTACTTAGTATTTTCATACTCTTTTACGTCAAGCGCAAGGTGTACGTAGAGAGATTTACCCTTAAACGCTAGCCTTGCAATAGGCGTTCTACCCTTTTTGTACGTTTCAAACGCCTTGCCTTCCCAAACGTGTAAGCCCTTTATCTTATATAAATGCTTAACTATTTCATTATACCTATTAAGAACTTCTTTCGACGCGCTATCGTGCTTTTCGCGGAAAGTTCTTCCTTTACCCGCCGTTTCATACCACTCTTTTTTAATAAACGTTTCTTCTTCTAAGCCTTGAACGAACTTTTCACTAGAAACGTCGGTATACAAAATTTGGGGTGAAACGGTTAACGCCGTTTCACTGTCTATTATAGGCTGTTTTTCTTCTAAAACTTCTTTTATGCTATCGGCTTCTTCTTGGGTTAACGGCTGTGATGCGAGCGCCCCGTCAGCCGATAAATAGCCTATTTCGATAAGCCTTGCCATCTTAGCGTTTGCTATTTTCTTTTCAAGAATAGGCACGGCAAACAACACGAATATTACGAGTAATATACACAAATATCCTGCTGGCGACTGCATAAACACCACGAAACTACCTATAAAAGGTATCCTTTCGCCACGGTATATACCCTTCATTTGCTTATACGTTACAGGGAACTTATCTGCAACGTGAACCGCGTCACCTTGTAACTTAAAATACCTTTCGCTATGCTCGGCGTTAGGCTCTTCAATACCAACTATTCTATGAACCACAAGCATATCGTCAACTTCGTATACTACTATATCATAGAGTTTTAGGTCCATCTCGTCAGGGAGTTTATGTACGGTTATAAGGTCAAAGGCTTGAATTTGGTCTTGTATATTATACTTGAATAAATACTCGTTTTTTTCGTACTTAGACGCCATAGACGCACTTTTTACAACTTGTATAACGGGCACGTCTCCAACCATTTTAGTGCTTTCAATATTAACGCACGCTGACACGCCGAAAAATGCAATAATCAAAGTGCATACAACAAGCGAAAAAACCTTGTCAAAAATCGACAAGGCTTTCGCACGTTTAGTTGCGTTTTTAGTCTTTACGTATTCAGTTTTAATATTTTCGTCTTCAGCACCTAAATTTATAAGTTTTACGCTTGTTTTTACAACGTAAACGGTAAACCCAGTAAAAATACTTGTTAATAGTGCAAATACAATTAGGCAGATTATAAAGACGTATATGTCAAAACCTGACACGAGTTTCGCCTCCTAAATACTATGCACAAATGATTAAGCGGTTGCTTCTGCTATTTTAATACCGATTGTACCAGAGTGTAATGCAAGTTTGAACGCGTCGTATTTAGCAACGGTATCTAATTTAAGATTACTATCAATAACGTTTTCGTCGATAGTAGGTTTATTAAGTGTGCTAGAATATTCAGTATTATAGAAAGTGATATTAGAAATAAGGTCACTTGCATTTATAGTCCAAATAAACGAACCAGGTGTAGTAGTTTTATCAGCAGAATTTTTTGAAAGAGTAATCGCATCAGTTTTAACGTAGAAAACGTTTACATTGTTGTATACCCAAGTAGTAGCACCAGTACCGCTGTTGGTAGTTAATAAACTCCATTCAAGGTCAATACCTTCATCTTTAACAGTTTGGTCTGCACCAGCGTTAGGAGTAAAAGTTACAGTTAATGAACCTGTAAGTTTCCATTCAGCAAGGTGGTTATTATTGCTATCGTCAATAGTGATTGCTAAATCGTTTTTAGTAATAACGATTTCACCCTTTGCATTGTCAACAACTTTATCGGTAATTTTAGTAATATCGTCAAAGTAAGAAGTTCTCGAAGTTACGTCACCTTGCGAGTAGTTCCAAGTAGCGTAAACGCCACCGATTGTTGCAATTAAAAAGATTGCAATTAACGTGCTAAGTTTTTTCATAATTAAAATCTCCTTTTGATTTCAACTTTCGCGCTCGTGCGCGTAATTAAGTAATTTAATAATAGCACCACGAATTTTCTTTGTCAACAATTTTATTAATATTTTTTATGTAATAAAAGACGCTACCTGTTATAAAACGGTAACGTCTGCCGATATAAAACTTAAAATTTCATTTTCAACCTTTACTAAAAGGGCTAAATTATCGTCTACCACCGTAGCCACGCCGTGATAAACTTTACCACCCGATACAACCTTAACTTCTTTGTCTAAAAGGTAAAAATTATCGTTATAATAAGGGATAAAATTTCTTTCTAGTATTGAAGTTTCAACCCCGTCAAACTCGTTCAAAAACTCGGCTATAAGGCGGTTTTTATCAACGTTACCACCTAATTCTTCTTCAATTGAAGTTGGCGTGTTTAAGTTGAAATTAGGAAAATTTTGGCTTTTAACGTTAACGCCAACGCCAACTATTACGTAATCGATATTGCCACTTGAAATTTTACTTTCGGTGAGTATTCCCGCCACCTTTTTACCATTTATATAAATATCGTTAACCCATTTGATTTTAGGTTTTAACCCCGTTACCTTTTCAATTGATTTAGATAAGGCAACCGCGGTAAACGGAGTTATTAGCGAAAGTTTTTCAAGTGGGAGTTTGGGTTTTAACTTCAAACTTAAATAGATACCGCCGTTTGGCGAGTAAAACTTTCTATTATTCGTTCCCCTACCGCCCGTTTGAGATTTAGCAACTACAACGTCAAACTCGCTATCCTTAATCACGTCGTTAGTTGAAAATACTTCTTCAAAAACAGCAACTTTTCTAGGAACTTTTAGGTGTTTTAATATTAAATTTTCGCTAATTTCATTTACCATAGTTTTATTATAACAAAAAGCAAGACGTTTGTCTTGCTTTTTAATAACTTATAGGCGAATTTTCGATTCAATATAAGATTTTAACTCGCTAATAGGAAGTCTAACTTGTTCCATAGTATCTCTATCGCGAACGGTAACGCACCCGTCAACTTCACTATCAAAGTCGTACGTTATGCAATACGGCGTACCGATTTCGTCTTCACGGCGATAGCGCTTGCCGATAGAGCCAGCCTCGTCGTAATCGACCATAAAGTATTTAGAAAGTTCGTTATAAACTTCCGTAGCCTTTTCGCCAAGTTTTTTACTAAGCGGTAAAACCGCCGCCTTAAACGGTGCAAGGCAAGGATGTAATCTAAGTACCGTTCTTATATCGTTCTCGCCGACTTCTTCCTCGTCGTACGCGCCTGATAAAACTGCTAAAACGCATCTTTCAACGCCGAGTGACGGCTCAACCACGTAAGGAATATATCTTTCGTTAGTTTCAGCGTCAAAGTAAGATAAATCTTTCTTTGAAACGATTTGGTGTTGAGTAAGGTCGTAATCGGTTCTATCCGCTACGCCCCAAAGTTCGCCCCAACCAAAGGGGAATAAATACTCAAAGTCAGTAGTCGCTTTTGAGTAGAAACAAAGTTCTTCGGGCGAGTGGTCGCGTAGTCTTAAATGTTCTTCTTTCAAGCCGATATCGAGTAACCATTGACGGCAGAACGAACGCCAGTAGTTAAACCATTCAAGGTCAGTACCGGGCTTGCAGAAGAATTCAAGTTCCATTTGTTCAAACTCTCTAACTCTAAAAATAAAGTTACCGGGGGTAATTTCGTTTCTAAACGACTTACCTATTTGAGCGATACCGAAAGGCACTTTCTTTCTTGCCGAACGCTGAACGTTTACGAAGTTAGTAAATATACCTTGCGCCGTTTCAGGGCGGAGATATACGGTGTTTTTACTATCTTCCGTAACGCCTTGGAAGGTTTTGAACATTAAGTTGAATTGCCTAATGTCGGTAAAGTTGTGCTTACCGCAGGTTGGACAAGGAATATTATGTTCTTCAACGAAAGCCTTCATTTCTTCGTGAGAGAACGCGTCAATCCCCTTTTCTAAGGCGTAATTATTTTCTTGCACCCAGTCTTCAATAAGTTTATCCGCTCTAAATCTTTCGTGGCATTCTTTACAGTCCATCAACGGGTCGGAAAAGCCTGCCAAGTGACCAGACGCCACCCACGTTTGCGGGTTCATAAGTATAGCCGCGTCAAGCCCGACGTTTAGTTTATTTTCTTGAACGAATCTTTGCCACCAAGCCTTTTTAACGTTGTTTTTAAGTTCAACGCCTAACGGGCCGTAGTCCCAAGTATTAGCAAGACCGCCGTAAATTTCGCTACCGGGGAAGATATAACCCCTAGTTTTGCAAAGATTTACGAGTTTTTCCATAGTAACTGCTCTTTTTTCCACGATAACACCTCGTTTTTGTTTTTTAATATTTTATTAAAAATAACGGTTAATGTCAAGTAATTTCAATATACGCGCACATAAAATAAATATATACCTAAATATTTTATTGATATTTATAAAAATTTGTGTTAAAATAAATTAAAATCATTATCTTACGGGGCTTTTTATGGAAAATTTTACCGAAAGCAAGAATTTTATAGAAGATATCATCACCGAAGAACTTGAAAAAGGCGTAGTAAACTCAGTTCACACTCGTTTCCCGCCCGAACCTAACGGATACCTTCACATAGGTCACGCTAAAAGTTTATGCTTAAACTTTGGCACGGCTAAGAAGTACGACGGGGTTTGTAACCTTTTCTTTGACGATACTAACCCTTCAAAAGAAAAAACCGAGTACGTTGACGCTATTAAGGAAGATATCAAGTGGCTTGGCTTTACTTGGTTTGAGATGCATTACGCGTCAGATTATTTTGACGTTATTTACGAACTTGCCGTTAAACTTATTAAAGACGGGAAGGCTTACGTTTGCGACCTTTCGGCAGAAGAAATTAAAAACACTCGCGGTACTTTAACCGAACCGGGTGTTGAAAGCCCTTATCGCAACCGCTCTATCGAAGAAAACCTAAAACTCTTTGAAGAGATGAAAAACGGCGTTTATAAAGACGGGGAGAAAGTTCTTCGCGCTAAGATTGATATGGCATCGCCAAATATCAACATGCGTGACCCCGTTATTTATAGAGTACTTCGCGCAACTCATCACAGAACGGGCGACAAGTGGTGTATTTACCCTATGTACGACTACGCGCACCCGATATGCGACAGTATGCAGGGTGTAACCCACTCGCTTTGCACCTTAGAGTTTGAAGACCACCGCCCACTTTATAACTGGACGATTGAAAATACAGGGGTTTCGCACAAACCGCGCCAAATAGAGTTTGCAAGGCTTAATATTACAAATACCGTAATGAGCAAGCGCTATCTTAAAAAACTCGTGGAAGACGGGGCTGTTGAAGGTTGGGACGACCCGCGTATGCCTACCCTTACGGGGCTTAGAAATCGCGGTGTTCCGGCGGAAGCGCTTAAAAACTTCTGCGAAGAAATAGGCGTTGCAAAGGCAAATAGCGAAATTGAAGTTAGTTATTTCGAGCATTTTATTAGAGATTACCTTAACAAAAACGCCGAAAGGGCTATGGCGGTAGAAAACCCGCTTAAAGTTACTATTTCTAACTACGAAGGCGTTGAAGACACGGAGTTTGACGTTAATCCTAGCGACGAAAATTCGCCTAAGCGAAGCGTTGTGTTTGGAAAGACTTTATATATCGAGCAAGACGATTTTTCGCTCAACCCCCCACCCAAGTATTTCAGGCTTAAAAAAGACGGATACGTTAGGCTTAAAAACGCATACATTATAAAATGTGACGACGTTAAGTTAGACGAAAACGGCAACCCCGTAGAACTCATTTGTTCGTATATCCCCGAAAGCCGTTCGGGTAGTGACACTAGCGGAATTAAGTGCAAAGGTACTATCCACTGGGTTAACGCAAAACTCGCGGTTGACGTTGAACTTAGAAAGTACGAATACCTTCTTAAAGACGCGGAATACCAAGGTCAAGACTTTAACGAGCGTATGAACTACGATAGCGTTCATAAATTTATCGGTAAAGCCGAGCCTTATATCGCGCTTTCAAAAGACGGTACGCCTTTCCAACTTTTAAGAAAGGGCTACTACAAAAAAATGGTTAAGGGCGATAAAATCGTTCTTTCCGAAATCGTTTCAATGAAGGACAGTTTCAAAAAATAATAAACTACAAGGAATAGTGTTATGTATTTTTTAGTTGATATTATAGCGATAGCGTTTATAATTTTATTGTCGATACTCGGCTTAAAACTCGGTTTTTACAAATCGCTTATTGACGTCGTTTTAGTAATAGCCTTCTTCGCTGGTGCGGGGGTAGGCGCGTTCTTTACCGTGACTATGGCTGTTGAACCGTATCTCGGTTGGGCAACCGAACTTCAATCGGTAGTTTTAACGATACTCGGCAATAGCAAAATTCCAGATACGCAAGAATTTATCGTTTTAGCGTCGCACTGGATAAGTATCGGGCTATTAACTTTCTTATTGTTTATCGTGTACTTAATTATCCTTAACGTAGTTAGAAAGTTAATAGGTAAACTCTTTGGTTTTATAAACAAACTCGCTTTATTTGGGTTTATCGATAAACTCCTTGGGTTTGTTGTAAACTTAGCCGTATCGGTTGGCTTAGTTTTACTTTTAACGTCACTTATATACTGCCTTGCGCCTTACGGCATTTTAACCTACTCGCACGAAGTTCTACTTTCAAGTGAAGTTCTAAGTTTAATTTACGAAACGAACCCCTTAAACGCTGTATTACAGCCGTTGTTTTCTCAAATACTATCCTTTTTACCCGTATAAAACTACAAATAAAAACTCCGCGGTTGCGGAGTTTTTTAATGCTTAATAAATAAGTCGCTACACGAAATGTATATCGGTTGTTCGGGAATTTCTACCCTTTCTTTTATAAAAAACCAGTCGTAAATTTTATTAAATAATTTCATATCGCACCCCCTTGTACGGTGCTATTATATTAAGTTAAATATGACAACATACTGTCATATTATAAAACTTTTTGTCGAAATTATTTAATTTTTGGGTTTACAACTCGGTTTAAGGGCTTAGTTGCAAGTATATCGAGGTTTGTTAGGGATTGCGGACAGCACTAACCTTTTTGGTTGTGATGGTCGCAAAACCGTAGCAGTAACGAAGATAAACGTAGCAAATAACGGATTAAAATTATTTGGACTTATAATATAAACGACAATGACAAAAACCTTCAAAATCAGGGTCGGCAACTTGGTCACGAAATTCTTTGCACATACAAACGTTGTCTTCGGTTTTTTGGATACGGCAGGGGCAATATCCGTCTTTTCTCTTTAATCCGTCACGTATGGCGGAAACGATTTTTTCATCGGGGTTAAAAATAATTTTCATATTATCTCCTTGACTGATTTTTATAATAGTTATAAAATGATTATATGTCTAAAATCTTACTTAAAGTTTCAAGTGAACTTGATTTTCAAACGTATAAAGGCAATTACGACGGGGTATATTTTTCAAACCCCAAAGAGTATATTTGTTCTCACGATAAAGGCGAAACGTTTATAGACCTTTGCAGTCTTTCGCCAAGTGAAGGGCTTGAAGTTTCCCGCCTAGCGCCTAAAAACTCAACTTTCGTAGTTAACGACGTTATGAAAGCAATTTTTATAAAAAGCGTAAACCCTAACGCTAAAATTTCTTATTATCTTGACGGATATAACGAAACGCTTATTCCTATTATAAAAGCGAACGGGTTTGACGTTAGCGTTAAATACACCGCACTAGCACCCGAAAGAATAGATAAGTTTCACGATTTCGGCGCAAAAGTTAACGGCAAGGAACTTTCTCGGCTTGACGAAGTTGGGGTGCTAAAATTTTGGAAAGTTGACTTCATTACGATTATTCCCCAAATTAAACCTTAATAAACTCGGCGTTTTTACCGTACACGGATAGGTAAAACGCCTTTTTTTCTACCAAAAATTCGGTGGAAAAGCCTATAAATTCACTCTCAACGCCCTTTCTTAGCGCCGAGTAGTTTTTGGCTTTAATAACGCATTCGCGCTGAGTCCACTTTTTATAAAAATCGGGCGAATTATTAACGCCTATAAACTCAGCGGTGTTTTTTGGAAGAGTTTCTTTTACAAGTTCGATATCGATAGCGGTTAAAGTGGTTTTTGAAAAGCAAACGGCAACTACGCCGTTACTGTGCGATAGGGAAATATATCCGTTATCAATAACGGGTTTACCGCTTTTTCCAAATGAAACTTTACCCAACTCCTCACCAAACGTTTCTTGATATTTTTGGGCAAGTAAACCCCACGCCAAAGCGCTTTCTTGGGTTTTGCAATGGTTATTTATATCCCCTTTCAAAACGGGCGTAAAATCGCCGATTTTGGCGGTTGAGTAATACACTTTATTTGTCATTTTTATATATCCTTAAAGCGTTGGTTACTACGAACACGCTACTTAAACTCATCGCAAGCGACGCTATCATCGGGTTTAGTAAAATTCCCGCAAAGTACAGTACGCCCGATGCAAGCGGAATACCTAAAACGTTGTATATAAACGCCCAAAATAAGTTTTGCTTTATAATTTTGCCCGCTTTTTTACCCGTTTTGACGGCTTTTATAGCCGAGCGAAGGTCGTTTGACAAAAGTATAACGTCCGCCGAACTCACGGCAATATCCGTGCCTGACGACATTGCAATAGAAACGTCTGCCACCGAAAGCGCGGGGCTGTCGTTAACCCCGTCGCCGATAAACATAACCTTTCCGCGCTCTTTATACTTTTTAACTATTTCCGCCTTTTCTTCGGGAAGAACGCCACCGTAAACCTCGTCAGCACCAACTTCAAATTTAACGCGATTTGAAACTCTTTCGTCGTCACCTGACAATATTACCGTTAAAATACCGTGGTTTTTCATATCGTTAACCGCCTCGTAAGACGTTTCCTTTATCATATCGTAAACTTCTAAAAAACCTATAACAACGCCGTTTTTAGCAACGAAAAGAACGCTTTTACCGTCGCTAAGTGAACTGCCTGCTAAACTTTTAAGTTGTTCGTTTATCGGGTAAAGCGCAGTAAAACTACTATTTCCTATAACGTAACTATTTCCGTTAACCGTACCCTTTACGCCCTTTCCCGTAACGGACAAATAGTCCTTAACTTCCAAGTCGCAAGGCGTAGCGTACTCGCAAACGGCAGTTGCTAAGGGGTGAGAACTCAGTTTTTCAACTGCGGAAATTTCTTGAAGTTCTTCGCTAGATATTCCAACCACTTTACCAACCTTGACTTTGCCTTGGGTAATAGTGCCAGTTTTATCCATTATTATAATAGACGTTTGACCTATTCTTTCAAGCACGTCTGCATTTTTAATTAAAGCGCCGAAAGACGCGCACTTTCCTGTCGCCACCGTAACGGCAACGGGGGTTGCAAGCCCTAGCGCGCACGGGCATGATATAACTAAAACGGATATCGCCCTTGAAAAGGCAAAGTCAAAAGGCTTTCCTATAATAAGCCAAACTATAAGCGTAACTATTGCAATTAAAGTTACCACCGGAACGAATATTCCGCTAATTTTATCGGCTAAACGTTGAACGGGCGCTTTTGACGATTCGGCGCTCAAAACGTAGTCTATAATCTTAGAAAACACCGTATCTTCGCCGAGCGCTGTTACCTTCGCCGTCATATACCCACTTTCACACACGGTAGCCGTTTTTATAAGCGAGCCTATTTCCTTGTAAACGGGCATACTCTCGCCGGTTAAAGCCGACTCGCTCATATCCCCTTCGCCTGAAATAACGACCGCGTCAGCCGGGGCGCTTAAACCCTCTTTTATAACTATAATATCGCCAAGTTTTAACTCGAAAACTTTTATGGTTAACTCAACGCCGTCACGAATTACGATAGCCTCGTTCGGCGCTAAACTTTTAAGTTTTTCTACCGCGCTTTCAGTCTTTTTTTTCGAGCGTTCTTCAAGCATTTTGCCTACCGTAACTAGCGTAAGTATCATTGCCGAACTTTCAAAATAAAGGTTTTTAAGATAATTATTTACTAGCGCGCTATCGCCGTTAGCCTTTCCAACTATTATCATAATGAAGGCGAAAACTCCAAACAAATAACTAGCGCCTGAGCCTAGTGCAACGAGCGTATCCATATTAGGGCTAAGATGAATAACCGCCTTATAGCCCCCTATAAAGAACTTTTTGTTTATTATTACAACCGCGGTTGTTATTAGTAGTTGTAAAAGCACGAACCATACCGCACCGCCTTCGCCTTTTAGAAATTCAAAAGTAGGTAGCCCTATCATACCACCCATTGAAAAATACATTAAAATAACTAGTAGTATAACTGACGGTATTAGCCTTTTTCTTAAAACGGCGTTCCCGTCGTTTAGGTCGCTGTCGCCACTATATTCTTTTGCCTTAAAGCCCGCGTCTTTTACCGCTTTTATAACGCTTGCATTTGAAAATTCACCTTCAACCACCATTAGTTTTTGAGTGAGTGAAACGGTTGCACTCGTTACGCCCTCAACCTTATTAACCGCGCGCTCTACTGCGCTTGAACACGCCGTGCACGACATTCCTAATACCGTAAATTTAACTTTCATAGTATATATATTTTACCACAACCGTTTTGCATATGCAATATTTTTTAAGCAATTGTTAGCCGTTGATAACAAAACAAAATTCCGCCGTTATCTCTCTTCCTTTAGGGATTGAAGTGAATAATTTATAAAACTCGACTTCTTGCAAGTCGAGTTTTCTTTTATACACGTAAAACTAATTGAAAAAAACATAAAACTATGTTATAATAAATAAAAGTTTTTTTTAGGAAATAGTATGTTTTACGATTTACAACCCGAAGAACAAAAACAACAGTATAAACAAATGCTCGGAATAATAGGTAAATTAACACGTTTATTCTCGGATAATGCGTGTCCTTATTTGCCATATAGAGTTCAAGAAAACGTGTTTTGCAAGTATTTTAACGCTGAGAATTTATCTCGCAGCGATTGTTCCGCTGACGCTAAAAAAGGTAGAATAGGCGTTGGATTAAAAACTTGGATGGGAAACAACGACCAAAAAGTAGCAGAGTTTGATAGTTTAAGAGAAAAGTTAAGTCCGTTAACAGGTTTAGATTTAGCAAAAAAAGTTTCGGAATTTAGAAATGAGCGTATCCGTATTACAAAAAATTTACATGGCATAGATGAGCTTATATATCATATAGTTAAACGTATCCCAAACACTATGCAAATTCTTGAACACGTATTTGAGCCTGTTGATATTGAGAATATAACTTTACTTCCCGAGCGTGGCAACATAAATAATACATATTTTACCGACGGAAAGCACGTTTACCATTTCAGTATGTCAAAACACACCCTTTATATGATTTTTGATGATATGATTTTGTTAGACTCTTTAACCGTAGATATTCTTGACGACCCTTATACTTATTTAATGGGTTTAGCGGATAATATTCCTCAAGGTATTACAACAGCAGCAGTTGAATTTGATACAACAAATAAGGCTTGCTTACGTTTATATTCCACAAAACCTAATGGTACAAAGTTTGTTGCACAAAAAAGTGGCTTAAATCAATGGAACGCAGGCGGTAGAAAGAGAGATATGAATGAAATATATATTCCGTTCCCTGCTGAAGATAGAGAAAGATTTGCGGGCTTTTTCCCTAATCGTGACCAACCTTTTGAATTATTACTACCTGACGGCACTTTAATTTCAGCAAAGGTATGTCAACAAGATAACAAAGCCATAATGAGTAATCCAAACAAAGTTTTAGGCGAGTGGTTATTACGCAAAGTATTTGAATTGCCCGAAAAAACACTTTTAACTTATGAAATGCTTGAAGTATTTGGCATAGATTGTGTTGTATTTACAAAACTTGGCGATTTAAGATATTCGGTAGATTTTGCCGAGTTGGGAACTTATGAAAAATTGACTAAAAACGAAACAGCAGAAGAAGAATAACAAATAAAGGTGCATCAATTTGATGCACCTTTAACTTTATTGTATTGCATTTTTTATTTCTTCGGCTATTCTATGAATAACGCTTACCACAACGGAATTTCCTGCTTGTTTATATAACGCACCATTGCAAAGATTGTAAGGTAAAATAAAGTCTCTTGGAAAGCCTTGTAGATTAAAGCACTCTCTTGGTGTTAATTTTCTAATTTCGCCATTATACATCCTAATTAAAGGAACATTATGTCCACCTGTTCCCATATTTGCAGTTAAGGTAGGACACATTTTGCTTTTATTTTCTCTTACGTAAACCCTACGCCATTGATAGCAAGTGTCAGATTTTGTAATACCTGCTACAAGTTTATTATAGAAATCACATTTTTCAGTATAATAGTATCTATCGTCTTGCTTGTTTTCAAAGTCTATCAAGTCAGCAAGTGTTTTTTCTAATTTAATAGGCTTTAAGTGTTCAAAATTCTTATAATGTTCCTTGTCTCTAAAGCAAATAATATAAATTCTTTCTCGTGTTTGTGGGATATTACCATAATTGCAAGCATTTAAAACAAAAGATTTTATATAATAGCCTAATTTTTCTAATGTATCACTAATTACAGCAAAAGTGTTGCCATTATCGTGTGAAACAAGGTTTTTAACGTTTTCAAGAAAAACTACTTGTGGTTTCTTTTCTTCAATTATACGAGTGAGTTCAAAGAACAAATTACCACGACCTTTTTCATCATTAAAACCTTGTCTATATCCTGCAACTGAAAAGGCTTGACAAGGGAACCCTGCAAGCATAATATCAAAATCAGGTATGTCCTTTTTTTCGTCTATATCACGAATATCACTTAAAGAAAATTGAACGTTTGGAAAATTTGCTTTATAGGTAATAGAAGCATTTAAGTCAAATTCATTAGCAAAAATTGTTTCAAATCCTGCCAACTCAAATCCTTTGTCTATGCCGCCAACACCTGCAAAAAATGAAGCACATTTTAATTTCATTTTATTAAAACTCCGTTTCAAGATTGCATTTGCGGCACGCCGCAAATTTTGTTTAATTATAACATATAAGATAAAAAAAATCAATCATTATGCTTTTAAATTAAAAATTTAAATTACCAAAAGTGTAGCACACTATACTTTGCAAGCAAAGTTGTGTGTTTTTACAAGGCAAAAAGAAAGGCTAACGAAAAATTTCGTTAGCCTTTTATCCTGTCTAAAAAAATCCCTATGGGACACGCCGTTGGCGGAATTTTATTATTTATCGTCAAATGATTTAGGGGTGTATTTACCCGATTTTTCGCGTTCTTTAACGCAAAGAGTTAAAAGGTATTCGATTTGCCCGTTGAGTGAGCGAAAGTCGTTTTCAGCCCACGCGCTAAGTTTGTTAAAAAGTTCCTTAGAAACGCGTAACGGCACTTGCTTTTTTTCGTTCATATTAGTAAAGCGTTCCTGAGTTTACTACGGGTTGCGCGTCGTGATTACCGCATAGAACTACGAGTAAATTCGATACCATCGCCGCTTTTCTTTCGTTGTCAAGTTTAATAAGGTCGTTTTGTTCTAAGCGTTCAAGCGCCATTTCAACCATGCCGACTGCACCGTCAACTATCATTTTTCTAGCGTCGATTATAGCGCTTGCTTGTTGGCGTTGAAGCATAACCGCAGCGATTTCGGGCGCGTATGCAAGATAAGTAATTCTCGCCTCTACGATTTCGATACCAGCGTCGTCTACGCGCGCTTGAATTTCCTTTCTAATTCTTTCAACTACTTCTTCGCTCGAACCTCTTAAACTGCCTTCGTCCGCCTTACCGTCACCCGTGGTGTCAACGTTGGGTGCAACGTCGTAGGGGTAAATTTTTACTATTTGACGAACTGCGCTATCGCATTGAAGTGATAAATATTCCTTGTAGTTATCTACGTTGAATACCGCCTTTGCAGTGTCAACAATCTTCCACATAACCGCAATTCCTATCTCAACGGGGTTACCTAAACAGTCGTTAATTTTTTGGCGGTTGTTGTTAAGCGTCATAACCTTCAAACTAATTTTGTTGTTTGCAACCGTTATTTCTTGACTGCCCGCCGAATTCATAGCCATAACGGGGCTAGTTGAATTTACGTCACCACTCTGTTTAAGTTTCGTTTTTGCCGCGGGGTTGAAAGACGTGCAGAACGGGTTTACGAAATAGAACCCGTCGCCTTTAATAGTGCCTACGTATTTACCAAATAAGGTAAGAACGAGCGCCTCTTGCGGTTTTAATACTTTAAGACCTGGAAGAACGAAGAAAGTTGCAGTGAATACTAAAATGCAAACTATAAATAATGCGGGGCTACCGCCTGCATCCATCATTTCACCGCCTTTTATAAGACCGAATACCGATAAAATCATTACGAGTATGGTTATAATCATAACTTGCATACCTATTTTTTTGCCTATAATTTTTTCTTGCATAATAAATCTCCTTAGATTTTATTTGATATCAAAATGATATCATATAGTATGCGCGTTGTCAAGTATTTGGTGCAAAAAAAATACGCCACGTGGCGTATTTTACTTTTTGTTTTCCTCAGTTTCTTGAATATAAGGGATTTTGGGGAAGTTTTTTCTAAGTTCGTCAACAAAATCTTCCTTCCACTCAGTTGACACTGCTATTACGAAATAACTATCGTCATCAAAAATAAGTTCGAGTTTTTGGGTGTTAGTGATAAGTTTAATTTCCTTAACGCTAGATATATCAATTTTATTTTTTATAATTCCCCACTTCAAAATTACTTGTTTATCGGTAATTTGATAGTACGAACTTTTTATTGCGGTTACGATAAATACGATAAACGCGATAGAGAGTAGCACGGATAGTATAAGCGATACGTATTCGTAAAAACCTGGGACTATCTCTTTTGACGAAAGCCCTATAAACCTTATAGCGTTAATCGCTATGCAAGCAAGCGCGATAATGCTACCTAAAACTCCTATAATATAAAACGATTTTGTAAATTTGTACTTGTATTTTTTATCCATATATATATTGTATCACAATTTTTACAAGTTTTCAAACAGTTGACTAAATTTATTAAATTTTATATAGTTATTCTATGAGTATTTTAGAAATTAGAAATTTAACCCACCGCTACGACGATAGGTATTTGTTTCAAAACGCGTCGGTTTCGGTAAACAACGGCGAACATTTAGGAATAGTTGGGCTTAACGGCGCTGGGAAGACTACTTTTATAAACATTATTGCAGGAAAGTTGTCGCAAGACGACGGCGAAGTTCTACGCCAGCAGTCCGCGCGTTGGGGGTATTTAGACCAACACGCCGACATTGATAGAAGTTTAACGGTAATCGAGTATTTGCGTAGTGCCTTTACTTACCTTTACGAGTTAAACGAAAAACTTGAAAACATCTACCTTAAAATGGGCGAGATAACCGATGCAGACGAACTTGATAAACTCATAAACAAATCTGCAAGGCTACAAGACCAACTTGACGATGCGGGCTTTTACGATTTAGATAGTAAAATCAAAAAAGTTGCAGGTGGTTTAGGAATAGGCGCAGTTGGGTACGACACGCTAATTTCTAGGCTTTCAGGTGGCGAAAGAGCAAAACTTATGCTTTCAAAACTACTTCTTGAAGAAGTTGACGTTATGCTACTTGACGAGCCTACCAACTTTTTAGATATCGAGCATATTGACTGGCTTAAAAAATACCTTAACGGATACAAGAAAACGTTTATGGTAATCTCGCACGACACCGATTTTTTAGACGGGGTTTGCAAGTTCATCATCAACATTGAAAACGGAAATATAAAAAAATATTCGGGTAACTATTCAACCTTTACCGTTCAGCGCGAAATGAACGCTCGCCAATACGAAGAAGAATACAACCGTCAACAGTTAGAAATTAAAAAAATGCAAGATTATATCGACAAAAATAAGGCGCGCGCAGCGACGGCTGGTATGGCGAATTCTAGAAAGAAAATGCTTGATAGAATTGAAGTTATGCAAAAGCCTATGACCGTGCACGACGCGGTTTTTAACTTCCCTTCTCTCCCCTTAAACAGCAAAGATTTTTTAGTTGTTAAGGGGCTTGAAGTCGGCTATGATAAAACGCTTATTCCACCTATTGATTTACACCTTAAAAGCCAAGATAAACTTTGGATACGCGGTACTAACGGCGTTGGTAAAACTACGCTTATAAAAACTCTTCTTAGAAAAATTAGGGCGCTTGGCGGTTCGTTTTTGTTCCATATAGGCGCAAAGCCCGCGTATTTAGAACAAGAACTTGACTTTCAAAACACGAACGACAACGCTATGAGTTTTATAGCCGAAAGGTTTCCTAGGTTTAACTACAAACAGCAACGCGCGGAACTTGCCAAAGTGGGGCTTAAAGGCGACCTTGCTATAAAACCTATAAAAGATATGAGCGGTGGCGAACAAGTAAGGCTTAAACTTGCAGTACTTAACAACACCCCGTCAAACGTACTTATATTAGACGAGCCGACCAACCACTTAGACGTTCGCGCCAAAGACGCTTTGAAAAAAGCACTTATCGAATATCAAGGCGCAATAATACTAGTTAGCCACGAACACGACTTCGCGGGCGAAATTTGTAATATTATATTCGACGCGAAAACGAGATAAATAAAAAAGCACGATGCAGTTGCATCGTGCTTTAAGTTTACACTTAATTAAGCAACGGGAACGAAGAAGTACACTAAGAAGAGTACTGCAACGATAATCGTTACAAGGTGTAAATCCCAAACAGGTTTTTCACCTTTCTTAAATACGTAGTATTTAATAACGTCAACAAGATAAATCAAGAGGTCAATTAAAACGTACGATAAGATACCAAAACCGATACCGTCAGTAATCGAGTATGCCAAAGGCATCATAGCGATAGTTAAGAAAGCAGGAACTGCATTTTTAATAGTATCAATTTTAATGTTAACGATACCTTTAAGCATAAGAACGCCAACGTAGATAAGAGCCGAAGCCGCAGCAGCACCAGGGATAGATGCGAATAAAGGTAATAAGAAAATTGATAAGAAGAATAAGCAAGCAGTAACGAAAGCGGTAAGACCGGTTCTACCACCAGCAGCGATACCCGAACCAGATTCTACGAAAGTAGTAACGGTAGAAGTACCAAGTAAAGCACCCGTGCAAGTTGCAACAGAGTCAGATAACATAATCTTATTGTAGTTAAGCGGTTTGCCCTTTTCGTCGCAAAGACCAACGGGAACGCAACAACCAACTACGGTACCCATAGTATCGAACATATCGATCATACAGAAAGTAATAATCGTCATAACGAGAGGCATAATCGAAGCGCCCTCAGCAAAGGTAAAGCCTTGGGTGAAAGTAGCGAAGAACGCACCGCCGTTAGCAGCGTCAAAACTGAAGAATTTTTCAAAATAAGTCCAGAATTCCCAAGTATAACCAGACCATTGAGTAACGCCGAGAGGGATACCAACTATGGTTGCGATAATGATACCGATAATAACTGAACCTTTAACTTTGAAGTGTTCAAGTACTGCAATTGAAATTAAACCGATTAAGCAAACAACTGCGCCTGCGGCAGCATAAACGTCACCATACACGTTGAATTTAGTAAGGTCAACAAGCGTGCCAGGGATATAAATGCTTGTACCAGGAATAACGAAACCAGCGTTAACGATGATACCTGCGTTTTGCATACCGATAAATGCAATAAATAAACCGATACCTACTGAAATTGCACCACGAACGCATTCGGGAATACCGTCGAATATAAGTTCACGAATTGCTACGCCTTTAATCTTTATAACTGAAAGAGCAAGGAATACAAGACCTGAAATTAAAACGAGTAACATTGCATTACCGTAAGACATCGCAAATCCAAGCGAACCACCAAGTATTGCACCAACCGAATAGTTAAGACCCATACCAGATGCTTGTGCAAGTGGTAATTTAGCAAGGAAAGCCATAAGTAAAGAGCCTATAACTGCACCAAGCGCGGTTGCTACGAAAATTGATGACCATTCCATAGCGGCAGCATTTTCGCTTAAAATAGCGTTGGGGTTAACAACCAAAATGTAAGCCATTGCAAGGAAAGTAACTATACCTGCAACGATTTCCGTTCTGATGTTCGTTTTCTTTTCCGCAGCGTCAAAGCCAAGCGACTTCAAAAACTTGTTCATTATAAAAAAACCTCCTATATGTGTAACAACACAAAATATACTTTTATTTTAGCACTTTAATCGACATCTTTCAACAATTTTTGTGAAAAAATTTTCACAATTTTACATTTTATTTTATAAAATGAAAAACGGTTGCAACTTGCAACCGTTTTTGATTATAAAATTTCTAAGTTCTTTTTGAAAATACGCTTAAAGTCTGTTTGGGCGGAGAGCGCGTCTTTAATCTCTAAGGTAGCGTCGCTATTAAATTCCGTTTTCATAATAACGGAATCACCTAAAACGTCACAATTTATAGTTTCTACGCTACTTGCCATACTTCTATCTAAACTTACGGCAATTCTAAGCATAATGCCTAGTTTTCTAATAATTTCAACGTCTTCTTCCGAAATGAACTCTTTGTATTTTATGATGTCTGCAAGCGACAAATCGTCATTTTTATAACTTGCAACCACGAGTGCCGCCAAAACTATTTCGCGTTGGGTTATGCCGTAAAGCGACGAGTTGAGTATAATGTAACTAGTGTGCTTTTGATAGTCGTAATACTTAATTGAGTTGCCCGTGTTATATAGGTACGCGGCAACTTTTAATATCTTTAAGCATTGACGGGGGAACTTATGTAGTACGCGCATTTGCTTGAAAAGTTGAACGGATAGGTTAACTACTTGTTCGCAATGCTTTTCGTTTCGCTTGTAGTACTTAACAAGCGTTTGTAAACTGTAAGTCAAAACGTCGGATATAGGCTTTTCCACCGTCATAGGAACGGCGTAGTTAAACATAATGCCTTCTCTAAGACCGCAAGCGGAAATATTCATACTGTCAAAATTCAAGTATTTAATGAACGCGTGCGCAACGGCAAAAGCAGACGGAAGAAGGTCAGCCCTTGCAGACGATACGCCTTTAATGCGCTTTTTCTTATCGAGGTCAAGCGATTTAAGCATATCGTAAACGCCTTCAAACTCTTCCGTTTTAACGTTGTAGTTATGTATTAAAGGAAGTGGGCATTTTTTCTTCATCTTAACGATTTTGCAAAGGTTTCTAAACGAACCACCGCAACCTATAAGTTGAGTTTCGGGGTCGATTTCTTTAAGCCACTCTATGCCCTTTAATTGTTCAAATATAAACTCTTCAATCTTTTCGGCTTGTTCATCCGCGGTCAAACCGTCACTCGAAAACAAATCGGTAAGCGTTACAGCGCCGAAAGGAAGTGTTTCGTAATTTAATAAATTTCTGCGGTTATAGTAAATAACCTTGGTACTGCCACCACCGATTTCTAAAATTAAACCCTTTGATATATCCATGGTGTTAATTACGCCACGATAAACGTAGGTCGCCTCTTCTTCGGCAGAAAGTACTTTGAGTTTAATGCCCGTGTTTGCAACAATTTCGTCAAGGAAACTGCGTTGATTTTTTGCACGGCGAACAGCCGCCGTCGCAACCGAGATAATTCTTTCAATCTCGTACGCGTCGCACAGTTTTCTAAACATTTTAAGCGTTTTAATCGTTTCGGCTATGCGCTGGGGCTTTAAGAACCCGTCACGCTCCATGTCTTTACCTAAGCGAACGCTTTCTTTAAGTTGGTCGATAACCATAAAGTGCCCGTCGCCAAGCATTTCGACGATAACGAGCCTTGCAGTATTCGAGCCTAAATCGATAATTCCTATTCTTTCCACTCTTTCTACCTCGTAGTTTTCTAGCCCTTAAAATCGAGCAAAAGTTTTAGTATTGATAATTATACACCAAAAAATCTAACATTTCAAGACCCATATTGAAAAAAATCTCATTTTATCGATAATTTTTTTTATTTTTTTCGGGCTTTTGCGTTTATCTTATCGGCAAAAAATTGAAGTATTGAAAGCGCGATTAAAAAACCGCCGAAAACCCTTTTTAGAACTTCAACGTTTATAGCCATACACAAAAAACTTCCGCCCACTGCAAATAGGCACGCGGGTATGATTACCAAGAGTAACCCTTGTTTTTTTATTAGCCCGTTTTTGAAATGTAGGTATAAAGCAACGCAAGCCATGGGTATAAAAGATATAAGGTTTATCGCCTGCGAAGACTTTTGATGTAGGCTTGTAAAAAGAGATAAAAGCGGTATTAAAACCGTTCCACCACCCATGCCCATACCGCCTAGCGTTCCACCTGCTAAACCTATTAAAATATACTTGACTATATCTTTCATATGTACCCCCGTTTTTTACGGGAAAAGCATCTTAATTCCCGCAATTAGCATAACCACGGCAAACGCTTTTACAAGCAGTTTATTGTCTATTTTTTTAAGTATTAACGCGCCTATAATTCCGCCTACTACAACGCCTATCGTGGTATAAAGCGTTGGGCTAAATTCAATATTTGACGCCTTGCTAAAAAAGTACACCCCTGCGCTTATTATGGATACGGGAAGTATTACCGCTATCGCCGTGGCGTGCGCCTTTTTTTGTTCTAAACCCATAAGTAGCGTCATCACGGGAACTACTATCATACCACCGCCACCGCCGAAAAAACCGTTTATAAAACCCGTTATACTGCCGAAAATTACCGTTAAAACCTTTTGTTTTTTAGTCATAGTGATAGTGTTTGCAAAAGAAAAAAATAAATTTTATTATCGCTAAAATTTTTAAGGTTTTGTGGTTTTTAAGGAAAAATACGCGAAAAATCTTTTTTAACCTTCAAAAAACTGCGCTTTAAGTATTGATTTTTTATAAAAAATGTTTTATACTAAGTTAGTATTATAATAAAATGCGGGCGTGCGCGCTCTAAATAAATTACGGCTAAAACAAAAACAAGGTGGCTTATGTACTTAAAATCTAAGTTTAATTTCAAAAAATTCTTAATTGCTTTACTTTCTACGCTTATGGCGGTTATGCTTGCCTTCTCGGTTGCTTGTTCAAACGACGGGGATACCGACGATGGCGACGATAACGACGATACTACTACGACCACTACCACCGTAGACTATCAAACGATAAAAAACGGTGACTTTGAATTTGGTTGGACTGAAAAGACTACATTCCCGCTTTCTTCGGCTATCAGTTGGTCGAAAAGCATGGGGTCTGACGTTACTATCGCTCCTTCTTCAAAAGGTTCTTCGGGTATTATCGACACGGGTGATAAGTTCGCAAACTTAACCTCGAAAAACAAACCGTCTGAAAACCCAAGCACCCCTTACGACAAAGGGCTTATCGAAAGTAACGACTACGATAAAGACGATGAAGAAAAAAGAGTTAACCCCAACGTTGCAGGCAAAAAGGTTTTAATGATTAACAACCAAAACAACGGCATGGGCACTGCTCAGGCGTACAAGGCGTCTAGTTCTATTTCCGTAGCGGTTGACGAGTTCTCGCTCTTATCTTTCTGGATAAAAACGGCTGACCTTAGTAGCGTTTACACTCAAAACCCCGGCGCTTACGTTAAAATTTCTAGCAGTAGCGGTTCTACGTCATACGACGATTTCTTTATTAAGGGAATTAACACTAACGGCGAGTGGGCGCAATTTAATATCGGGCTTAAAGGTTCTTCAATTAGTTCAACCACCGTTAACTTAACTATCGGTCTTGGCGAAGGTAACGGCACCGACCAAAACGGTTTCGTTGAAGGCTTTACCTTTATCGATAACGTTTTTGTTAAAACTGTAAACGAAGCCGATTATGAAAGCGCGTCGTCAAAAGAAATTAAATCAAGCGATTTTGCTAACGACACGGTAACTTTGCCCACCACTTATAACGACAACGATTCAACTAGTTCAACGGTTACCGATAAATATAGCGTTGTTTCTTGCAAACTTAACTTTGAAAATCAATTTACAACCACGGCGCTTAGCGGTAGCGTTCAATTTGGCTCTGCAAAACAAGGTTACGATTACACCGGCGCAGGCGCAAACAAAATAGGCTTGGGCAACCTTGCCACTACTAAGGCTATAATTCCTTCGGCGTTTGGCGAAAACGATAGTTTTGATAGCCTTGTTTATATGAACTTTACTAAGCACTCGTCGGCTAACTTCGTAACCACTCCCGTTTCTATCGGCAAAGGCGGATACAAATACGTTACCTTCTTTGCAAAGGTTAAAGCGTCTAATGCTAACTCTGATAAACTCACGGTTGAAATTATTGACAAAAACGGCGATATCGCCGATCAAGACGTTTCGCTATTTGCATCGTTTGACACTTCTGCACTCGAAAGCGAAAGATATAACGACTGGATTAAATACCAAGCGTTCATCAACAACCCCACCGATAAAGACACTTCGTTTGAACTCAAATTCACCTTTGGTTCTAACAAAGATTTTAGTGATGCTTACGCCCTTCAAACGGGTTACGCAATAATAGCCGACCTTAAAGTTGCCGATACTGACGAGGCTACTTACAACAAAGCAACCGCATCTTCGCAACTCGTTAAAAAGCAAGTTTACGGCGAATACCTTTCTTACTCGAAGGTAACCGAAAGCGAAATCGGTAACGACACTTACGGTATTACGGTTGACAAAACTCAAACCTTTACCCTTAAAGAAGTTCCCGCAACGAACGTTGTAGGCTACAACTTTAAGTCTAATAATGAAAGCACCGCTTACGGTATTATCAACAGCAAATACTATAACGAAGCGACTTTCGTTTACGGTTCTAGCACCACGTTTAGCAACAATTTAGTTGGTTTAAGCGGGCTTAAAAACGTTGGCAACAATTTCGCGCAAGTAGTTATAATGGACAATAAGCAAGCGACTTATTCAAGGTTCGTAACCACTTCGCACACGATAGAAGCCGGCACGATTAGCAAAATCACCGTTAAAGTTAAAGCGTACGGTAGCGCCGTTTCAAACGTTTCGCTCGTATCTTCTTCGCTTGACGCGGAAGAACTTGAATATCAAGTAATTGACTTTAAGGTTGGCGAGTTTAGTCAAAAACTCTCGTCTAAAATAACCGCTAATTCGTATCAAAGAGACGGGTGGACCACCGCTCACTACTACGTTCAAGCAGGTAACGAAGATATCTCGCTTAGAGTAATGGTATCGAACGGCACTAAGGAAACGGCATCGCAAGGCGTAGTACTTTTCGAAGGCGTTACCTTTACTACTGTTGACAGCGCTAAAATCCAAGCCGATAAGAGCGCGCTCAAACTCAACTTTACTCAATACGCAAACAGCCTTACTGACGATACTTTGAAAGCCGAATACGCGTTCACTTCTAAAATGGATACGAGAAAGCCTTCTACCGTTAAGACTGACGGGGAAGACGGTGAAGTCGTTGAAACCACTCAATACTACAACCCTGCGGAAGTATTCCTTGGCAACGAGTATGCTAAGTTCGTTTCATACGAAACCATCAACGCTGACGACGTTATAGATAACACTACTCCGTCTACCGACGAAGACGGTTCGACCGACACGTCTACCGACGAAGGCTATTCAGTAAGTTTAGACGTAACTTTACAAATTTCTTCAATTATAATTGCAGTAGTTTTAATCGCCGTTATGATTACTATTTTAATTAGAAACGGTCTTAAAAAGAGAGCAAAACGCAAGGCAAAAACTCAATCTTACTACGAAGAAAATTCGGGCTTTGATAGAAATACCCGTGAAAAAACTCTTAGAAAGATAGCCGAAAAGAAGGCTAAAATCGCCCTTGCTAGTGACGACGAAGAATACGATTACGACGCTGCCGAGAAAGTTGACGAATCGCTAGAAGTTGAAACCGTAGAAGAAGTAGTTGAAGAAACTACCGAAGAAACCGTTGAAACCCAAGATGAACTAGCCGAAGAAACTACCGAAACTGAAAGCGACAACGGTAACGAATAACAACTAAATTAAAAGACTGCTTTTTTGAAAAAGCAGTCTTTTTTTATTCTGTTATTTCTTTTATATATAAAGTATCGCCACTAACGGTGAATTTTACGTTATGCTTTCCGTAACTCATACCGTACACTCTATTTTCGTCAGTTTGATACGACGGGCGAGGGTCGTTTTCTAAGCAAGTAATTATATCTAATTTATCGGTTTTATCAAGCCCGTCTAAAACACTTTGATTTTCAACTTTTAATTTATAGCCGAAAAACTCTTGGGCGTAACCGCAGTTGGCGTTTGCGTGGCAGTCGGTAAAAGTGAGATAGGGTTTTATATCGTAGATGGGCGTTCCGTCTAAAAGGTCTGCACCCGAAACGATAAGCCTGCCCTTTTCCACCCTTTCAAGTTTTACTGACGATAGCCCAAGCCCGTTCGGTCTATACGGCGAACGGCTTGCAAACACGCCAACTTTTTTATTACCGCCAAGCCGTGGCGGGCGAACGCTTAATTGATACTTGCCTTCCGTTTTAGAAAAACCGAATATTAGCCAGATATGCGAAAACCCGTCAAGTTCCTTAACGGCTATCTCGCTTGAAAATTCCTTTTCGAACTCTATCGTCGATAGTATTTTAGTTTTTCCACTTTGGCGGGGTATCCCAAACTTATCCTTAAACGCGTTTTTTATATGCGCTACGGGTTTAATTTCTTTAATCATTTTTATTCATTTTCCTTCTAATTCTATTTAAGTGGCGCTCAAAACTACCGCTATTTATAAACTCGGCTAGAACGTACTGGTCAAGCACGGGTACCGAACACGCAAAACCCTTTAACTTATTATTATATATAGATAAAATGGGTTTAGGAATTATCATATAACCTATCCTCATTGACGCCGATAAACTCTTAGAAAAAGTGTTAACGTAAATTACCCTTTTACCACCGCTTAAACTATATAGTGTTTCTATCGGGTTACCGGGGATAAAGAACTCGCTGGCAAAATCGTCTTCTATAACGTAACTGTTTTTGTCTTTCGCCCAAGCAAGGTATTCGTAGCGCTTTTTAACGCTTGCCGTCACGCACGACGGGTAACTGTTAAACGGGGTTACGTGCAACACGTCAAACTCCTTACCTTCTAGTTCTTCACTCTTAATTCCGTCACTACCCATATCAAGGTGGCAAATTTTAACGCCTTCTTGGTTATACACCTTTTCTATTTGCTTATAAGACGGGTTTTCTATGCCGTAAATTTTATCTCTACCTAGTATTTTAATAGACGTTTCGTAAAGTTGTTCAGCCCCCGAACCTATTATAATTTGCCTAGGCTCAACGATTATTCCCCTATACCTTGAAAGATAGTCGGATATCGCGTTTCTTAAAACCGCGCAACCTTCGGTTGGCGCTTTTATAAAAAGTTCTTTGTCCCTTTCAGCAATAACCTTTCTAACCGTTTTGAACCAAAGCGAATATTCAAACGGCTCGCTTTTATCCGCCTTAGGTTCGCTAAGTTTTTCCCTTTTTACTGCGCTTTCTCTCTCGCTAAATAACGGGTTTATTTCGCAAACGAAATAGCCGCTACGCTGTTTAGGAATAATATAGCCTTCTTGCTCTAATATCCCGTAAGCCGTTTCAACGGTAATTTGGCTATACCCCGTGATATCCGCCATCACTCGTTTAGACGGTAACTTCTCCCCCGCCTTATACTCGCCCGAAATTATATCCTTTTTCAATTTTTCGTATAGACTGTAATATTTCTTCATATCTGGTTATAAAAAAAACTCTTATTTTGATTATTTTAATAATACCACATTACGATTATAATGTAAATAACATTTACTTGTCTAAGGAGAATTTTTATGAATTACCCAAAAATTTTAACAATACAAGATATATCTTGCGTAGGTCAATGTTCGCTAACCGTAGCGCTACCAATACTATCCGCTTGTGGAATTGAAACTTGCATATTACCGTCTGCGGTACTATCTACTCACACGGCGGGTTTTAAGGGGTTCACTTTTAGAGATTTAGCAAGTGATATGCCCGCAATTTTTAGTCACTGGAAAAATGAAAATATTGAATTTGACGGAATTTACACGGGTTATTTAGGTAGTCGTGAACAAGTTGACTATATAGTAGATTTTGCTCTTCCGCTACTTAAAAAAGGGGCTAAACTTATAGTAGACCCTGCTTTTGCTGACAATGGCAACCTTTATCCTATTTTTAATAACGAGTACGTTGAAAAAATGAAAGACCTTGTAAGATGCGCCGATTATTTACTTCCAAACCTTACCGAGGCTTGCTATTTAACGGGAATTGAGTATAAAACCGAGTACGATAAAGAGTATATACTTTCAGTTATGAAAGCGCTTTGCGATATGGGTGCAAAATCGGTGGTTTTAACCGGTGTTTCGTATGAAAACGGTTATACCGGCGTTGCGGTATACGAAAACGGCAACTACTCGTACTATAAGCACGAATTTTTACCTAACAGTTGCCACGGCACGGGCGATATTTACGCTTCGGCTTTTGCAGGGGCGCTGTTTAAGGGGCATAGCGCGATAAATTCGGCTAAAATTGCGGCAGACTACACGGTAGAGTGCATAAAGTGTACCGCGGGCGATAAGTCGCACTGGTACGGCGCTAAGTTCGAGCCTTGCCTTATCGAACTTATAAAAGCGATAAACGCTTGACAATAAAAATATTTCGTGGTATTATTTAGAAAACCGATGAGAAAGAGTAAGTAGGTATCGTCAATTTTTGCAAAGAGAGTTGCAGGTGGTGAGATTGCAACGAAAAACACGGTACTAAATGGGCTTTCGAGGGCAAACAGAAAGGTAAAGGTTTACTTAGTATGGGCGACGGGGTGGCTTTCCGTAACAAAAGTCAGCATATAATAGTATGCGTTAAGTGGGCGCGTTAGCGCCAAGCCGGGTGGCACCACAGGTAATTATCCTGTCCCAGCATTTGCAAGGGGCAGGTTTTTTTATACCTTTTGCCCTAAAAGGAGTTATTATGGAAGAAAAAATACCTTACAAAATTTATCTGGAAGAAAGCGAGATGCCGTCGTCGTGGATAAACCTAAGGGCGTTTATGGATAAAAAGCCGTCGCCACTTCTTAGCCCCACCACCTTAAAACCCATTACGCTTGAAGAATTATCTAACGTGTTTTGTGAAGAACTCGCTCGCCAAGAACTTGACGATACGAGTGAGTATATTGAAATTCCCGAAGAAATTCGCAACTTTTATAAGATGTACCGCCCTGCACCGCTCGTTAGGGCTTATTGCTTAGAAAAAGCGCTTAAAACCCCCGCTAAAATTTACTATAAGTTTGAAGGCAACAACACGTCTGGCTCGCATAAACTCAACTCTGCTATTGCTCAGGCTTATTACGCTAAACGCCAAGGCTTAAAAGGCGTAACCACGGAAACGGGCGCAGGTCAATGGGGAACGGCGCTTTCCATGGCGTGTTCGTACTTTGATTTAGAGTGCAACGTTTTTATGGTAAAATGTTCGTACGAGCAAAAACCGTTTAGGCGAGAAGTTATGAGAACTTACGGCGCTTTCGTTACGCCTTCGCCTTCGATGACTACTGAGGTTGGCAAAAAAATAAACGCGGAATTCCCAGGAACTTCCGGCTCTCTCGGTTGTGCAATTAGTGAAGCCGTTGAAGTTGCCACTAAAAACCCCGACTACCGCTACGTTTTAGGTAGCGTTCTTAACCAAGTACTTCTTCATCAATCGGTTATCGGTTTAGAAACCAAAACCGCGCTTGATAAATACGGCGTTACCCCCGATATCATTATCGGTTGCGCCGGCGGTGGCTCTAACCTTGGCGGTCTTATCGCTCCGTTTATGGCGGAAAAATTACAAGGCAAAAAAGATTATAGATTTATTGCGGTTGAGCCGTCGTCTTGCCCAACGCTTACTCGTGGCGTTTACGCTTACGACTACTGCGACACGGGTAAAGTTTGCCCTCTTTCTAAAATGTACACCTTAGGTAGCGGATATATCCCTGCCGCTAGCCACGCGGGTGGGCTTAGATACCACGGTATGACCTCAACGCTTTCAGAACTTTACGACCAAGGCTTAATGGAGGCAACTTCGGTTACTCAAACGGAAGTTTTCAAAGTTGCCCAGCAGTTTGCAAAAGTTGAAGGCATTCTCCCCGCGCCCGAAAGTTCACACGCTATAAAAGTAGCCGTTGACGAGGCGCTTAAATGCAAAGAAACGGGCGAAGAAAAAACGATAGTATTCGGCTTGACGGGTACGGGCTACTTTGATATGTACGCTTATCAAAAATTTAACGACGGGGTTATGCAAGACTACACGCCGAGTGACGAAGAACTTAAAGTAGCAATTGAGAAACTTCCTAAAATTTAACACAAAAAAACCTTGCCACACGGCAAGGTTTTTATTTTATAAATCGCTGAGCGGAACTTTCTTGTTAAGTAGTACGCAAACTATATCTACAAGCCACAAGAACGCAGCGCCGGGAACTATCCACAAAATACCAACTATAAGTTGAACTAGGCTTTCTTTGGTGATGCCTTTCATAATTCTGTATACTGCCCAAACTATATCGAGCGCGGGAATACAAAAAATAAGTTTTGCAATAAACGGAAGATTATCCATAGCCTTAATAAAATCTTTCATTAAAAATTCCTCCTACTTTATTTTCATTATATGAAAAATTTGAAAGAGTGTCAATACTTTCTCCAAACCATTTTATCAACTATGCCCGTATACGACTGAATAAGTTTAACTACTTTCGTTGAAACGTTTAGGTCAGTATAATCGGGTACGGGAATTCCTTGCAAGCCGTTTACGTTGAGTTTAACGGCAGTTTCTACCGCTTGAAGCAAACTCTTTTCGTCAATGCCCGCAAGAACGAAACACGCTTTGTCAAGCGCCTCTGGGCGCTCGGTTGACGTTCTTATGCAAACCGCAGGGAAAGGTTTACCTATACTTGTAAAGAAGGAACTTTCCTCAGGTAGCGTGCCACTATCGGAAACCACCGCGTAAGCGTTCATTTGAAGGTTATTGTAGTCGTTAAACCCAAGCGGTTGCTGACAAATAACGCGTTTATCAAGCACGAAACCGCTTTTTTCTAAACGCTTTTTGCTTCTTGGGTGGCAACTATAAAGTATAGGCATATCGTACTTTTCAGCCATTTTGTTAATCGCCGTGAAAAGCGAGATAAAGTTCTTTTCAGTATCGATATTTTCTTCTCTATGCGCGGAAAGTAATATATAGTTCTTCTTTTTAAGGTTAAGCCTATCTAAAACGTCACTACTCTCTATTTGTTTAAGATTTCCGCTTAAAACTTCCGCCATAGGCGAACCCGTTACGTACGTTCTTTCTTTGGGAAGTCCGCAGTCGGCAAGATATCTTCTAGCGTGTTCGCTATACGCTAAGTTTACATCGGAAATAATATCTACTATACGGCGGTTGGTTTCTTCTGGCAAGCACTCGTCTTTACAGCGGTTGCCTGCTTCCATATGGAAAATAGGAATATGAAGCCTTTTAGCGGGAATTGCCGATAAGCAACTATTAGTATCGCCAAGTATCAAAAGCGCGTCGGGCTTGATTTCAGCCATAAGTTTATACGAACAGTTTATAATATTTCCTACCGTTGCGCCTAAGTCGTCACCTACCGCGTCCATATACGTTTCGGGTGGGAAAAGATTTAAGTCTTTGAAAAATACGCCGTTTAAGTTATAGTCGTAGTTTTGACCGGTGTGCGCGAGTATGCAGTCAAAGTACTCACGGCATCTTCTAATCGTTGCCGAAAGCCTTATAATTTCGGGGCGAGTGCCAACTATAATTAAAAGTTTAAGTCTGCCATCGTTACTAAATTTCACGCCGGAATAATCAAGTTTTATCATTTTAATTCTCCTTAGTTTTATATCTCTAAATCTTTGATAAGTTGCTTAACTGCGCTGTTTTTCTCTTGCGAAACTGAATTATAAGCCTGCATTTCCTTTTTAATTTTGCCAGCGTTACCCGTAAACAATCTTTCAAACCAACGATGCAAGTGACAAAACGGAAGTAACCATTTGTGTTTTTTAAGTATCGGGTAGCGCGTCTTCATAGAATTATACGGCAAAAATATTCTCTTAAACAAATATTTTCCGCGACTATCTCCTTGCGCCTTGTTCATTGCAATCTTATTATTCAAATTTCCGTATACACCGCCGGTTAAAAGATATTCTTGCATATTTAGGGTTAATTCAGTGTGGTTTTTATCTCCAAACCAAACTTCACACAAATCGCAAGCAGCGTTATAAAACTTCAAAATTTTGCCTTTTTCTAAAAGAGTAGTTAATTTTTCTTGGTCAATTTCAAAACGATTTCTTAAAATAAATAAATCAATGAACGGACGAATTCCACATCCACCACCAACAAAGTGGTAAGACATATGCGCCAACATATGAAAAATAAAAAATTCGTTTTCTACCCTATATTCAAATCCGCCTTGTTCAATGGGATAAGCGTAATCCCACACGTCTTTAAGAACGTAGTCAATCTTCTTAATATTTTCTAAAATGTTAAAATGTAGTTCTAAATGCACGTTAGACGAAAACATTAAAGAAACGTCGTGGAAATTTTTATCCCCTTCTTTTCTACACCCCAAGTTGTCAACTAACGCCTTTATTGCCCTATCAAGGTCTTGCTCTTTAACAAGCACGTCAATATCACAACTCGTACGCAACCAAGGTTCGGGATAATAATCTCTAATTACCGCGCCTTTTAACGGAATAAAGGGTATCTTTTCCGCATTTAGCGTTTCGCATATCTTTCTGTATTCATAAATCAACTGTTCATAACGGTAAAAAGCCAAAAAGTATTGCTTCTTAAAAGCCTCTTCAATTTCTAATTGTAAAGATAAATTCAACTTGTTTATTGAATTAAATACCAAGTGTGCTAAATCGTGTTTTTTTGACAACACAAATAATTCTCGCTGCATTTTGGGCGAAATTTCAGTTTTTTCTAGTCCACAGTCTTCCGTTATTTCGTTTTTAATCAATGAAAACAGCAAGTTTTCGGTTTTGAGTCCTTCCATATTAGTCTTAAAATTATACCTCTTCAAAAAAAGTATCTGGTTTTTTAGGGGAAAAATTCTCGTTCGCCCACATAACCGTAACTAAATCTTGCGTGCTTGATAAGTTTATTATGTTGTGGGTGTAGCCGGGTAGCATATGCACCGCTTGAATTTTATCACCGCTAACTTCGTATTTGATAACTTCGTTAGTGCCGATTTTTCGCTCTTCGATAAGACCGTGACCAGAAACGACTATAAAGAATTCCCACTTACTGTGGTGCCAGTGTTGACCTTTTACCGCGTTAGGCTTTGAAATATTGATTGAAACTTGCCCACCACCTATCGTCTTTATAAGTTCGGTAAAACTACCGCGTTCGTCTGCGCTAGTTTTTAGGTCGAATATCGCCTTTTCACTAGGAAGGTACGATAAATAAGTTGAATATAATTTTTTAGCAAAACTACCCTCTTTAATTTCGGGTATTATTAAAGTTTTGGGTTGCTTTGCAAACTCGTATAAAAGATTTACTATCTCGCCAAGCGTAACCTTGTGCGTAGTTGGAACGAACGAGTATCTCCCGCTTTCGCTTTTAACGGGGGTGAGCCCGTCGTAATCGCAACGGTTACCTTGACCTTCTAAAAGGTCAAGCATTTCTTTAACTAAGTCGTCGATATACAAAAGTTCAAGCTTTATAGACGGGTCGGTTACCGTGATAGAAAGGTCGTTCGCTACGTTATTGCAAAAAGTCGCTACCGCGCTGTTATAGTTTGGTCTGCACCACTTGCCGAAAAGGTTGGGAAAGCGATAGACGTAAACCTTAGCGCCCGTTTCTTTTTCGTAGTCAAAAAACAGTTCTTCGCCCGCTTTTTTGCTCTTGCCGTACTCGCCGTCAGCGTATCTACCTATAAGCGTTGCCTGAATTGACGACGATAGCATCACAGGGCATTTATTACCGTGTTTTTTAAGCGCTGATAATAAATCACTTGCAAAACCGAAGTTACCTTTCATAAACTCATCTTGATTTTGCGGGCGGTTAACACCTGCTAGGTTAAAGCAAAAATCACAATTTTTGGCGTAGTTATCGAGTTCGGCGGGCGTGCCGTCGATATCGTATTCGTAAATCTCGTCAATTTTAAGGTTTGGGCGAGTTCTATCCTTTCCGTCTTTTATATTTTTAAGGCTTTCTACTAGGTTTTTACCAACGAAACCCTTTGCGCCCGTAACTAAAATTTTCATATTACTTACCTTTTGCCTACCTATTTTACTTGCCTATCTTTGCAAGTTCTTCTTTAATGTAGTCAAGAGTTAAAAGTTTAGCTTTAACTTCTTCAACCGTTAAAAGTTCAGTGTTATTGCTATTAAATTCGGCAAGCGTGTTTCTCTCAGCGTTGCCGTCGGTAAAATACTTGTCGTAGTTAAGCCCGCGGTTATCTGACGGAACGCGGTAGAAATCACCAAGGTCGATGGCGTTCGCGCACTCTTCGTTGGTTAGAAGCGTTTCAAACATCTTCTCGCCGTGGCGAATACCTATAATTTTAATATCGTCTTTATTTCCGCCAAAGAGTTCGCATACTGCAATAGCCTGCGTCATAATAGTACACGCTGGCGCTTTTTGAACGAGAATATCACCGCTTACACCGTTTTCAAAGGCAAATAGAACAAGGTCAACCGCCTCGTCAAGCGACATAATAAATCTGGTCATATTCGGGTCGGTAATCGTAATGGGTTGTCCATTTTTGATTTGGTCTATCCAAAGTGGGATTACAGAGCCCCTTGAACACATAACGTTGCCGTATCTAGTACAGCAAATTTTAGTTTTGTCTGGCGAAACGGTACGTGATTTTGCCACGGCTACCCTTTCTTCAAGCGCCTTTGAAATACCCATAGCGTTAACGGGATAAGCCGCTTTATCCGTCGATAAACAAATTATCGATTTAACGCCTTCGGCTATCGCTACGTTTAGAACGTTTTCGGTTCCTAAAACGTTGGTTTTTACCGCTTCTATCGGGAAAAATTCACACGAAGGCACTTGTTTAAGCGCCGCTGCGTGGAATACGTAGTCAACGCCGTGCATGGCGTTTTTTATAGACTGAACGTCTCTAACGTCGCCGATATGAAATTTGATTTTTTCAGCAACTTCGGGCATTTTCGCTTGATACTCGTGGCGCATATCGTCTTGTTTTTTCTCATCACGCGAGAAAATGCGAATTTCACCGATATCTGTTTTCAAAAAGCGGTTAAGTACGGCGTTGCCAAAACTACCCGTACCACCAGTTATAAGTAACGTTTTATCCTTAAAAAGTGACATATTATTTCCCCTTCACTTTATTTAATTTTTTTATTATAAAAGACTTTTCTTCCTTATTAAGCCCTAATAGGCAAACTAGTACTAGATATATAAATGCTATTATTAAAACTTTTATTATGAAGGAAATCCAACCGTTTGACGTTATTAAATAGTTAAGTAAAACACCAAACAAAATAGTAATAGCAAACGGAATTAGCATTTTCAAATAGCAAGATTTAATAAATTGTTTAATATCGAATTTCAAAACTTTTCCTGCTACTAAATTTATTAAAACCGCTCTTACTAAATAAGCTACGCATATTGAAATGCAAGCACCTATTACGCCGTAGAAATAAGATAATATAAACGACGCAATCACGTTTATAACACCCGTAATAACGGTAATTATTGCTTGTAATTTTACTTTATTTGCAACAACTAATGAAGTACTTGCAATTTGAAGAGAGTTTATAAATAACCCCGGCACAATTACAAGTAAAATACCTAAAAACGCCTGTGAATAACCTTCACCCATCCATAAATCTATGAACGCTTTTCCTAAAACAGCAAAACCTGCAACTATAAGCCCGTTAACCGCAAATTGATATTTACCAACTCTTAAAAAAAGTGGTTGAACACGTTTACCAAACGCATCCATATCACCGTCACCAGCGGTAACGTAATCTTTTGAAATTTTCGGCATAAACATACCGTTTATAGCTGTAGTTATAGTGTACGTATAACCTTCTATTACCGCAACTATTCCAAATATTGCAATTGCAGACGTGTCCGACGTAACACCCAAGATAGTTGGGGTAATATTAAATATTAAACGCTGTGCAAGTAAAGTAACCGTCGTCCACACCGAAAAACTAAATATTTCTTTATACAAAGTTTTGTCTGTGTACTTGAAATTTATTTTTACGGGCACAGTCTTTTTAAGAACTATAAACTTAAATAATATTACCGCAAGTCCTGCTATTGCATGCACCGTTACTAAAGCGTATAATCCATATCCTAATAAAAGCGCAACTACCGTAAAACCTACAAGTAAAAAACGATAAATAATATCTGCAAGTTTTACAGGAATAAATTTTTCATACGCGGTAAGCACCCCGTTTTGCGTTACGAACGGAAAGTTAAATACCGCAAACGAGCCCGCTATTACGTAAACTATCTTAAATTCGTAAATTTCTTGTGGGGTTAGTTTAACGTAAATTGTATCTATTAAGAAAAACACTACTAATAGGATAGTAAAAATTATCGCGTCAATTATTAAATAAAGTTTATATACAACACCTAAAAAATTATTAACTTTTTCTTGATTTCCTTCCGCGCGATATTTAGAAACGAACCTTGCCGTTGCAGAACTAAGCCCAAAATCCACTAAAAATAGCGAAATTAAAGAATTAGCCAAAGTGTAAAGCCCGTAATGGCTTTTACCTATTTGGTTAACCATCCAAGGCGTATATATAAGCCCCGCTAAAATATTAACGGCAATAGATACGTACGAAAGCACCGCACCGATTTTTAGTTGTTTTGAAGAATTCATTTATTTCTTCCTTGAAAATTTTCTTTTGAACATTGCTTTTATCTCGCCTTTTTCGGCAAAAATAATTCTACGGATAACGCTTTCTATTTTAGTAAAAATATTCGTTTTGAACTTTTTTGTAACTTCATTATAGTACATTCTGTCTTCAACAACGTAATTTGGGTGTTTAAGTGGGAACTCATATTCATGAACAGGCAAATAAAACATAGCCTGTGTTTTTTTTGGCAGTTTTTTCAATTTATTAGGTCCGTTAGTTGCATTATCAACAAGCCCTATGTTTGAAATTAAATTTTTAGTGGGCAAAATACTCATTTGATTATTAAGCGCCGAAGACATTCCACTTTGATACGTCCACGCAGTTAATTTCTGCCCTTGTTTAATCTTTTCAAGTCTTACTTTTCCTATCGCCTTTGCGTTTTTGTAATAGGGATACAAATTTTCAACGCAATCCATACAATACTCGTCTTTTAGAAATCCCATATTAAAGTCAAAACTTTGCCACGCCCTACGCCACGTAGCCCACCCACAACAACAAGACGGTCCAAAGAAGTAATCGGCAGTTGGCTTTTTATAAAAACCTAAATGATTCATTCCGCTTATCATATAAATTCTTTGGTCAGCTTTATACTTTTCTAAAAGTTCTTTGCAAAAAGGGAAAAAACTTTGAGAAGGAACACAATCATCTTCTAAAATAATAACACTTTCAACTTGTGTAAGCGCCCAAGAAATGCCAGTATACATACGCATACCACAACCTAAATTTTCTTCAGAATAATTCTTATAAACCTCACACTCCCAATCGATATCTTCTACAATCTCTTGGCATTTTTTTATGTTTACAATATCATCGGGGCGATTTTTTCTTGGTCCATCACATGAAAGAAATAATTTTGACGGCTTTGCTTTTTTTACTTCATCAAAAACTTTACTTAATACGGACGGCCTAGCAAAAAAATTTATAAATACCGCAACGTCTATTTTACTTTTATTCATAATAATTATCCTCAATCAATTTTTTAATATCTTGCTTAAATTGTTTATCTAACTCACTAATTTTAGCACGACTATCATAGTTATCTAATACGTTTATAGATTGGATTGCTTTTGCAATTTCTTCTGGATTATCTTCGGTATAATAATATAATAATTCGTTAACGGCAGAAGTTTCTAACGCCTTAATTTTTACAGATACAACTCTCAACCCGTTAGCCATATACGATAACACTTTAGACGGAAACGACGTATCGTTAAATTTAGCGTTTGGATTTTGCGTACTTAACCCTATATGGCAACTTTGAATAAACTTAATATACTCTTCACCACTTTTTAACCCATCATACGTTACGGTGCAGTTTCCTAAAGAATTCACTTCTTCAATAGCCTTTTTTACAAGTTTAACATCTTCATTGTTCCCAAAACCTAAAACGTGTAAATGATACTTTTCACTCAAAAACTCTGCTGCTTTAACAGCAAATAGTGCGCCACCCTTTCTAACGTCAAAAGTGCCCGCGTATACACAATGAATTTTACCATCGTTAAACTTGTTGGCTATTTGTTTTTCAACGTTATAAGTACCGTGAATAATAGCGTACGGCTTATTTTTAATATTTACCTTACTATTTAATAACTCCGTAGGGAATATATATGCATCTGCATTTTTGAAAAAATCAAGTTCTTTATTAACAGTTTTTCGTGATCCCGTCACGTCACCATAAATTTCTTCCACTTCTAAAACAAGTTTAAACTTTTTAATCGCTTTTGCTAGTTTTACTTGATTTATATAGGCAAGCGAATGGTAAACGATTATCTTTTCGCCCTTTTTTACGTTAAATAATAAATAAAAAAAGATTGCAAGTTTAAAATAAATAGTTGCTAATATTTTTTGGAAAACGTTTCCCCATTTATTTGCCCTAAATAGTTTAAGTTTAACTTCGTTTGCTAAAATTTCCTCACGATTTTTAAAATATCCCTTACTAGAAGTTGTACTTGCAGAAATAATTTCAACGTCTTCCCCTTCACTTTTTATAGCGCTAGAAATATAATCGATTTTATTAGTCGCCGCTAAAACAAAGTTCCTACCCTCATCAAAATTTTTATCGTAATAGCATAAATATTTCATTTTATTTCTCACAAATATTTTTATAAAGTTTTATAGTTTCGTTAATTAAATTTTGTTTTTCAAAATTATCTTTAACAAACTTAACGCAGTTATTCAAATAACCACCCTTTCCGCTTGATTTAATTTCTTTTAATTTGTCAACTATCGCGTTTACGTTACCAACGTCAACCACGTATCCGCAACCTTTTCCTATAAGTTCAGGGCAAGCCGTAGAGTTATATACGATAGCAGGCGCTCCACAAGCGAGCGCCTCTGTTATGACTTTACCGAACGTGTCTTCGCGGGATAAATGAACGTAAGCGTCTACTTTAGAATATAATTTCGCTAACTCTTCCGTTGAGGAAACGTAACCCACTTTTTTTACGTTTGAAGGAAGTGGTTCATTAGTTGAAACGCTGCCTGCAAGCAAAATTTCCATATCGGCAGGAAGAACTTTTGATAGTTTTATTAAGTCTTTAAGTTTTTCGGAATTTTCATTCCATCCAGCCCCTATACAAAGCACGGTAAACTTATCATTTTTTTCAACTTCACGCGGATAAAAAACGTCAAGATCTATCCAGTTATAAATTCGTTTAATTATTTTAGCATCTTTCAAAAAAGATTTTTTTGCCTCGCTAGTAATCCAGTCAGACACACCAACTACAGCTAAGCGTGGAATTGATAAAAACCCCTTCTTTTTTTCTTGTAATTGTTTAAAAGTTCTATCAAAAAATAAACTAGGTATGTCTTTTTTAAGTTGTGGGCAATTACCACAATTATCTTGCCATTTATAACACTTTTGAGTTGTGTAATGCGTACACTTACCAGTAAAAAACCAACAATCGTGTAAAGTAATTACGGTTGCAATATCTTTTTTAGATAAAAACCTCAAAATTTTTGGTAAATTTACGTAGTTACCGTGTAGATTATGTAGATGAACAACGTCCGGTTTGAAATCTTTAAGTGTTTTTATGATTTTGCGAGTTGAAAAATATGAATAATGGTTATCGTATCCAAAAATTCGCGCAAATAAAGCGTGAAGTTTATTTTCCAAACAACTTCCAACTCGCACGTGATTTTCGTCACTAAAATCACTTGATGTTATTATTAAGTTTTTAATTCCGTTTTGGTTAAATGCACTTGACAACTCTTTCACAATTCGCCCAGTGCTACCCCTTTCATAAACGGCGTTAATTTGAACAGTTTTCATAATAAATATTAAAATATTAATGCAAAATTGGTATTCAATAGCCTATATGCAAATAATGCAATTGACAAAACTATAACTATTGAATTGATTAGTAATTTGCTTTTACCATCAAACTCAGAAATTACTTTTGGCAGTAAAAGAATTGTAAAATAGAAAAAGTAGTAAGAAATTCTTTCATATATTTGAGTAGATAAATATCTAATTATGTAAAAAGACGCTCCCATTAAAACTAATAATAAGGGTAGAAATGATTGTTTATCCCACTTTTTGTTAAATAATAAAGATACAACTATTGTGATTAGATAGATTAGAACTACAATTACCCCACCAGAATCAAAACTTTCCCCGCCATAATAATTTTCTCCCGTCATGCTATCATATAGGAAAGAAATATTGTCTGCAAAAGCAATAAATAACACAAGTGCCGTTATAAAAAATAAAATATAATTCCATTTAGGCTTCATAAATGCTAAAAAATATGAAAAAGCAAAAATTAAAGCCGATTTATGAAAAGACATTGCAAGTAGTATTACTAAAACAAACGGTATAAATTTTTTATCCTTTATAAAATCATAAGCAAGCAAACAAATACTCATTGCAACGCCCTGCCTTAAACCATTCATATTAAAAGTAAAAAGACCAAGCGTTATATACATAACGACAGATAAAACAACGTCGCTAGAATGTTTTGAAATAAATTTTAAGGTGCATACGGTAACAATAATTGCAGTAATAATAAGTAGCCATTGCGAATTGGGAAACATATTTGCAAGTAGCCAAACGTAAACAGAAAACCCAACTTCTGAAAACAATAATGAACTATCAGCGCTACGTTGATTTATAAAATCTAAAAACCCAATACCAGAGTTTTTTACGCTTTCAAACAAATTACAATAACCATTAGTATCGCCTGAACCAGAAAACCTACTTCTTAAACCCATAACAAAAATTATACACAAACCGCAAATGGTTAGGTATATATTCTTTTTACTTCTATTTTCAGTTATATCGCCCATAAACGCCTTTATTATAATTGGCGACACGGCTAATAGTAATAATGGTATCATAAAATATTATTTTGAGATTTTACTAAATTTTCTAAACGGGTTTTAATTCCGCTTTGAATTTCATATATGTTTCTATCGTTTTTCAAATAACTGTGAACGTTATTCGCCATAACTTCTAAATCAATTTCACTATTAAACAATTTGCTTAAAGTAGTTTGCAGTTCTTCATTACTTTCAGCAACTATTGCAAGGTTATGATTTTTTAGAACTTGTATTGAATTTACCTCTCTCGACCCTACCGCAAAAATAGGTTTTCCGCTAAGCATATAGTCGATAATCTTTGTAGAAAATGACATTTTTGCCGAAGAAACGCCTTGTTTAGAAAAACTTTCTACGTGAACTAAATAATCCGCTTGTTGCTGAACGACTTTCACTTCTTGCGCGCTAATAGCACCCATGAAAACAATGCTATTAGATTGGCTTAATGATTTTTTCATTTTATCGTCAATCGTGGTAGCGGAATATATATACAATTTTGCATTTTTGTTTGCTTCATCAAGCGCAACGCCTATATCGCTTAAAACGTTATATCTGTTAGTTCCTATATTGCCGGTGTAAACGAATTTAATTTCGCGTTCGTTTGAAATTTCGTATTTAATATCGCCTATATCTTCAGGTTTTACACCCTTTCCTATCAAATAGCAAGGAACGTTAAAAATCTTTTGATATTCTTCCTTCATATTCTCGGCAAAAACTTCAAGGTACTCGCATTTTTGAATAAGATTTTTAACCTTTTTTCTAGTAGTTTTGTTATACGCTTTTGCAAGTGGCGATTTACTAGTTGATTTGGCGTAAACATCATCAGAAATATGCCCGACAACGGGAACTTTTAGTTTGTCGACTAAATAACTTTGAACGTCGCACATATGAGGTGACGAATATATTGGAAGGTAGATAACGTCAGGTTTTATCTCTTCTAAAAAAGAATTAAGGACTTTACTTTTTTTCCATTTGCCGAGTTTCCAAATTAAATCTCTTACAACAAACGAAATAGTCCTTCTTTTTTTTCTAGCGTTTAGGGAAACTTCTTCTTCAAAAGAACTATTCGTGCTTTCATTTTCAATATTCCTAGCTGGATCGTATTTGAATTTGTATATGCTTTTTAGAACTGTTTTATCGGTTAGTTGGCAGGATTTTTTTACAACCGTATTATTTGAAACACCGTGCTTTAAGCAAAGATTGTAAATTTCCACACCGTCCATATTTTCAAACAAGTTTGAAAAAGTATTACCAAAACTATTAGAATTATCCCAAGGGGTTCTTGATACGACTAAAATTCTCATAACCATCCTACGCCATAAAAGATAATAACAAAATTGCAAAACTATCAAGTTTCCATCTAAACAAAGCATATAGTACCCTAATCGCTAACTGAGTCTTTTTGCTTTCAAACCACGGAATCGATCTTTTATATCTAAAAACATTCCTGTTTCTCTTATCATTAATAACTTTTTTAGCATATTTTATTTTTGTCTCTTTATCCATTTCGTTACGCGAAGACATAATCGCAAAAAGATATACCACTAAATTTCTACAAAGCATTGCATCTAAATATTTTTGATTAGTCTCTATATCCAACCCTACTCGTTCAAGATACTTTCTAGCTTCACCATCAATAAAATATATTGCATCTTCAAATCCTTTTTGGAAAGAACGTGAAATACTTCCACCTCTTTTTAACACTTTAATGGTCGGTTTTGAATAATAAGATATTTTACTTATGTAAGAAAAAAATTGCAGATTAAATACTATATCTTCAGAAATACGACCTAGCGGAAATAAGCAATTGTTATTAACTATAATTTCTGCTCTATATAAAATTCCAGTAGCACGCCATCCTCTACAATTCTCCATAATTGTACGTAAGACAAAATCATTAGGATTTTCAAAACATAATTCTTTTGGAAATAATAAGTTTTCTTTTTCGACGGCATTAACTTCTTCATTTATACTTACATACTTGTAAGGCATAACAACCGACGACTTTTCAACTTCCGCAATTTCTACCATGTCCTTAATAGCATTTGGAACAACAGAATCATCTGAATCCAAGAAAAATACGTATTCAGTATCATTAGAAATATTAGCGATACCAGCATTTCTTGCAGAAGACAATCCGCCATTTTCTTTATGAATTACACGTATAAATTCATATTTCTCTGCCAATTTATCGCAAATTTTTGGAGAATTGTCAGGCGAGCCGTCATTTACTAATATAATCTCTATATTTTTATATTTTTGGTTAACAACTGACATTACCGTCTTTTCAACGTATTTTTCAGTTTTATATACTGGTATAATAACCGCGACCTTATTATGCTGGATTTCCATTTTATACTCACCCTACATTCATAAAAATTCCTTATAAATTATTTTTATACCACTCGATGGCTTCTTCTAAGCCACGCGCAAAATTGTAATCGGGGTCGTAACCTAAAAGTTCTTTCGCCTTTGATATGTCGGCGTTACTGTGCTTAATGTCACCCTTTCTGTCTGGCCCGAAGTTGGGTTCGATATTTTTATTAAGCGATTTTGTAAGCGAATAGTAAATATCTATAAGATATTCTCTTCCGCCGTACGCTATATTAAACGCGTTACCAGCCGCCTCGTGCGGGGCAAGGCACGCCTTTAAGTTTGCCTCAATTACGTTTTCAACGTAGGTAAAGTCTCTACTTTGTTTACCGTCACCATTGATGGTGGGTTGCTCATCGTTAAGAAGTTGCTTTATAAACTTAGGAATAACCGCAGCGTACGCGCCGTTAGGGTCTTGCCTGCGCCCGAAAACGTTAAAATATCTCATACCATAGGTATCTAAGCCGTAGTGCATAGTATATAGTTTTGCCCACTCTTCGTCACAGCGTTTGGTAAGTGCGTAGGGAGAGAGTAAATTACCTTCTCTTCCTTCGCGTTTAGGAAGATTTGGCTCGTCACCATACACCGAACTCGACGATGCGTACACGAACTTTTTAACGCCCTTTTGACGAGCCGCTTCAAGCATATTCAAAGTTCCTTCAATATTATTTTTACAATAAAATATAGGCATTTCAAGCGAACGCGGAACGCTACCCCAAGCCGCTTGATTAAGAACGAAATCAACGCCCTCACACGCTTTTAAGCAAGTATCTAAATCTTTGATATCCCCTTTTATAAACTCGTAGTTTGGGTTATCTAAAAACATATCTACGTTTGATTGTTTGCCGGTAGACAAATCGTCTAAACATCTAACCTTATAACCTAAATTTAGAATTGCTTCACAAAGGTTAGAACCTATAAATCCTGCGCCACCCGTAACTAAAAACTTAGAATTTTCGGGGAATTTTAAGTGTTTGTATCCCATAATTTTAGCCTCCAATAATCGTAACTTGCTTTTTCGTTACTTTTCCTTAAATTTGTAAATATTTTATCATATCGGCGTTAACCTTTTTAACGTCGAATTTTTCTAAACAATATTCGTAAGATGCTTTTCCCATACTCTTTATAAGTTCGGGGTTTTCAATAAACTCAATCATCTTATCTGCTAGTGCGCTTGCGTCTTTCACGGGAGCTAAATAACCGGTTTTACCGTCAATTACCGTACCTTTACACCCGGGCGCGTTAGTCGTGATAATTGCACGCCCCATAGCCATCGCCTCTAAAACAGTTCTAGGCGTTCCTTCGCGGTAAGAAGGTAATACGTAAACCGAACACTCTTTATAGTAGTCACTAACTCTATCCGTTTCGCCAAAATGCTCGATTATACCGCTATCAATATACGGTTTTAAGTCTTCTTTTGAAAGCGAATCTTGTATCCCTTCGCACGCACCGAGTAGCATACACCTAACGCTAGGATACTTTTCTTTAATTATTTTACAAGCGGATAAATATTCTCGAATTCCCTTAGAATACATCACGCGCGAAAGCATAAAAAACGTGGTTTTTTCTGGGTACGGCGAGAGTGTAAACTTTTCAGTATTTACTCCCGAACCGTTAACGAGTTTTGCCTTTTCGCTTTTAACGAGTTTTAAGTTTTCAAAAAGGAGTTTATCGTCTTCATTTTGAAAAATTACTAAATCTGCTTTTTTAAGTGCCGTTTTATATAAAACCGACATTATAAACTTTATAATTTTTGCCTTTAACGTAGTTGACGTAAAGGCGTAACCTACGCCCGTTATCATACACACCGCGCGAATATCTTTTTTAATTTTCTTGCTTGCTTTTTTTGATGCAAGCGCACCGTAAATAACTGGTTTACTAGTGTAGCCGAGCACTACGTCTGGCTGTTCTTTTATAAATAGGTTTTCAAGCGCCTTTTGATATTTAAGGTCGGCAATCGGGTTTACGCCGTTTTTGTTTATAGGAATTTCAACGAATTTAGCCCCAAGTGCGTTTATTTTATCAACGTCAATTTGGTTAGGGCCTGTAACTACTACTTCGTAGCCACGGGCGATTATTTCTTTAATAAGGTCGCCCCTAAAATTATAAACCGTGCGGTTTTTGGGAGATACTAAAATAAATTTCATAAATATCCTTAGAAGGGGAATTTTGAATGCAAAACGTAATAAACGTCTTCAAGTAAAGCCCTGTTTTTAGTGTGTTTTACGTTGGTTACAGATATCCCGTTATCATCAATGGTTTTATCCATTTTATTTCTAATTTTTTTATAAATAACGTCGTCTTCTCGTTCTTTAAGTGATGCGTTTAGCAAAAGTTCAAGCAAGTGTTTATTGTTGTACGGTATCGTTATATCAAAAGAATATCTATGTTCGCCAGTTATCATATTTCCATTCCAACTAGACATTCTAAATTCCCAAAAGAATAGTTCTTGCCAATCAATTGCCGTGCTTGGTAAATTGCATAAATACGTTTTCATATAATCTTCAAAAACTTTATCGGTTTTCTTTACCAACTTTCTATTGTGGAAAAAGAATTTATATAGAGTTGTCAACTTTCTAGACGTTATTTTACCAAAATTTTTTCTACCGTTAAACCGCTTAGTGTAATAGGCTCTACCAACTTCCGATACCCACGATTTAACCTCAACGTCAAAATCGTTTACGTTTGAAAAATAAATACGTTTCCTTACGTCGTTTTCATTATTTTTACGTAGCGCACCCGTATTCCAAAAAAGAATTTTTGCAACGTCGTCAAAATCTCTTAGCTTATCGTTATCGCATGGAATTTCATATATTTTATGGTTCAACCCTAAACTTTCTATTATCTTTTTAGCGGCACGAGCGTCTACACCTTCTTCATCGGACGAAACGTAGCTAAAATAATTGAACTTGTCGTAAACTTCATTTGCACAAGAAAGCGTCGTTTTACTATCGCAACCACCCGTCATAGAAATAGCGGGGGCTTTCCACTTCTTTGCAATTAAGCGCAAATTAGCACTTAAAATCTCGCTAACACCATCAACGATTTCGTCCGTAGTTAAATTCTTTTTACAGGGCGTATAATATCTATGCGCCGAACTTTTGTTTTCAGTAATTTCAGCGTAGTGATTTGGAATAAGCCTCTTCAACCCGTCATACGGAGATAAATCACCAGGAAGAGAGTTTCCAAGCATTTTGAAAAACTTATAACCTGATAACGATTTTACGTAATTACTAATCGTTAAACCCAACAAATCAGATGCGAGATTTACGTGTGAAGTAACTATCTTTACTCCATCTATCACACCGTAGTAAGTCGTTTGCATGCCTGCGGTGTCCCCTAAAACGAAAACACACCCATTCGTTACAACCAAAAGTGAAAACACACCAGTTAACTCGTTAAAAGTTTTCAAAAAACCATCTTTCGATTTGACTTCTAAACTTTTCAAAATTTCACTTTCTAAATACACCCCACTAAAAGGATTATAAGCGTGCCCTATCAAAACAAGAGTACAATTGCCACATTTTTTTACGTAGTAGTTTTGATTTGGAGAAACGTAAAGTACGCCTACTGCTTTCTCATCAACAACAATTTCTTCCTTCTTCCACCTGCCGTAAAAAGGATACGCTTCACTATCAAAGGATTTATTTGAGTAAACAAAGCCACGGTTAAACAACTTATCTTTTAGATAATCTTTACCGTCTAGAATTTGCTTGATTATTTCCTTGTTAACCATCATACTCTACCTAAATTTTCTAAAATAAGATTGAATAGTCTTTCGTTGTTGCCGTTTCCTACGAAACTATTGTGCGGGGTTATTATTACGTTTTCAAAATTCCATAAAGGGCTGTCTGGCGGTAGGGGCTCAAAATCAAAAACGTCTAAACAAGCGCCGTATAAAGCGCCCGATTTTAGCGCGGATATCAGCGAAGTTTCGTCAACCACCGCACCTCGCGAAATATTTACGAAAGTTGCACCTTTTTTCATAATCGAGAACTTATCTTTACCAAATAGCCCTTTGGTTTCACTACTTAACGGTAGGGTTAGAACGACAACGTCACCCAAACTTAAAGCATAATCAAGTTTATCAAGCGGATAGATAACTTCAAAATTATCGTCTTCTCTCACGAACAGGTCAACGCCTAAAACCTTGCACCCCATAGCCTTAAAACGCTTGGCGCATTCCGTACCGACGCTACCTGCCCCAACGACTACCACCGTTTGAGAATAAAGTTCTTTAACTTCTCTATTTTTAACCCACGCTTTGCCATCTTGATTTTTATAAAAAGATTTGAACCCTTTATAAAGCGACAAAACGCCCGTAAGCGCAAACTCCGCCATAGGTACGGAATAAACGCCACGCGCGTTGAATATTTTTATGCCTAGGCGGTTAACTTCCCCCATAGGAACTCTATCGTAACCGGCACTAGTAAGTTGAACGTATTTAAGATTTGTAAATTTTTTGATATCGTGGTAAAGGAATAGCCCGTTGCAAATGACGCCTTCAACCGCCGAATAATCACACGGAAGGTCTTCACTTTCACGTTGCATAAAAACAACTTCACCACAAAGGTCTTTTATGGCACTAAGTTGACTTTCGGTGCAATTAAACGCCCCCGTAACTAAAATTTTCATACAAACCCCTAACAAATACGTATAATATACGTATATTATAGCACTTTTATAGTTAAAGTCAATAGCAAAACCGCAAACAATACTCCGTTTTAAGGAATTTTATGCTTGCGGTTTGATTTTTTAGTTAAATTTCGCCAAATTTTTAATACGTTTTATTGTTTTTTGCTCTTTTCTTTGGCGCGTTTGTCGTTAATTATTTTCATATGCTCTTCGGTTATAAGTTCAACCCCGTTCTCTTTCGCCCTAAGCATCAAAACAACGAAGTTTGGTAAAAATTATCTACTATTCTTAAATTTTCAAAACTGCTCATAATACTCTCCTTCACACAAAAAACTAACCTATAAGGCAGTTAACGTATTGTAACAAAACTAATATTTTTTTGAATAAGTTAACTTATTTTTAATTATAAACCCTAAACTCATTTAAGTCAACCCAAAAGGTTTGACAAGTAAATTTCTTTTTTATATAATAAAAACGATAAGGAGATTTACTATGAGTAACGATATGAATATTGTCTGTTTAGATTTAGAAGGCGTTTTAGTTCCCGAAATTTGGATAGCGTTTAGTGAAGAAACTAATATTCCCGAACTTAAAATCACCACTCGCGAAGAGCCTGATTACGATAAACTTATGGCTTACCGCATTAAAATTCTTAAAGAACGCGGTTTAGGTCTTAAAGAGATTGAAAAAACGATAGAAAAAATCAATCCGCTTGACGGGGCTAAGGAGTTTTTAGACGAACTTAGAAGTATTACGCAAGTAGTAATACTTAGCGACACTTTCTATCAATTCGGTGCACCGCTTATGAAAAAACTCGGCAACCCCACGCTATTATGCAACACGCTTGAAGTTTCAAATAGTGGCGAAATCGTAGGCTATAAAATGAGATGCGAGCATTCAAAACTGTCTACCGTAAAAGCCCTTCAATCGGTCGGGTTTGAAACGATAGCGTCGGGCGATAGTTATAACGACCTTGAAATGATAAAAGCAAGCAAAAAAGGGTTTTTGTTTAGAAGTACTGAAAAGATTAAAAAAGACTTTCCTGAACTCCCTGCATTTGAAACTTATAGCGAACTTTTAACCGCTATTAAAAACGCTTTATAATATGAAAAACGAGTGGGTTTCCCCACTCGTTTTTAAGTTTTTTAGTTTTCAATTTTTTCCCTAACAAACTCAATTGCCGTGTAAAATAACATAATGAGTGCAAACGATAAAAGTACACCGCCAAAGATATCCGTGAACCAGTGAACGCCCGAAAGCAACCTTCCTATTACGGTTAATAGTATCAACGCGTATCCTATGATAACCAACGTTATAGACAACGCTTTTTTGCCGTTTATCATTTCGCTTGCAACTATCATTGCCGAACTTATTACGCAGATAGATAGCATAGTGTGAGAAGACGGATACGAGGCTTCAAGTTCCCCTTCAACTAATACGGGGCGATAATTAACTACTATAAGTTCAAATACCGCGTAGAAGATTAAAACTACCACGTAAAACCCGCCTAATACTAATATTTTGTAGTCTACCTTTTTAATCGACTTATACTTTATTAGTTGATATAACCCAAGCCCAGCAAAAAACGCGATAACTAAAAAGGTTAAATACCCAAGTATTTCCGTTACGTCATACATTATTTTTGACGCGCCTATCACCTTAAACACCGCGAGGTTTACACTTGCAAGACCAACTGTCGATTGAAGTGGGCCTACCGCCTTTACGTCAACGTATTTTACTATTATCGTAAAGATTATAAACGCCAAAAATAAGCACGCCGTTATTATTATATTACTTTTTGTTTGCGACTTCATAAATTCCCCCAAAACGAATATATTTTTAGTTTATAGGTTTTACGTCGCTTTGTCAATACAAAAATTAAAAAAAGAGTGGGTTTTCCCACTCTTTTTTGAGTTTTATGCTAGCATTTGACAAGTTACGATAAACGCGATTTCGGATATTATAGGAAGTATAATCGCAACTATAAAAAATATGATATTACCCTTTCCAGCATGCTTTACTATTGAAGATATTAAACCTATTATTGCAGGAATTAGCGATACGATATAACCTATCCCGCCGATTATTATAACCATAATCGTTAGATAAACCGCAACTTCAAGCGACGGGTTAGACGACGGCGTTATCACAATATCTAGTAGCCCCCACACCAAAAAGGCGGTAAGTACTAAATATATTATTAGATATATCACTTTTAGCGTTGTAAGTAGTTTGCTTTTTGTATTACTCATAATTACCTCCTTAGACAAGGTTTAGACATTATTTACCTGCCAAAATATTATTTGTAATTTCATTTTAACATATGCGTCAAATCTTTGCAATAGTAAAATAAAAAGGCGAAATTTCGCCTTACTTATTTTTTAATTCTTTTATATAATCAATAATAGCCTTTACTAAAAAAATTACCGCGTGAATTATAATTATTACTATAACTATCGCAGTTAACACGTAAAAAACACCGTAAAACACGTCTATCGCGACGTGGTAGTTTTTAATACCGAATATAGTTAAAACTTTACCGCCCGTAAAAAGAATAAAAAGCGCGCAAATGACTAATAACGACGGAACGACTATCGCTAACACGTTTATTATTCTAACCTTTCTTAATCGTTTTTTATATTCGTTATAATCAGTTATTGGTTTTTCGGGTTTTTTTGCCATAAAAATATTTTAGAATAATAGTTTATAATTGTCAATCGTTTGCAATTTATGATATAATAATTTTATGAATAATAACACGATAAATAAAATAGCAAGTTTTGAAGTGGACCACGATAAAATAGGCGTAGGCATATACGTTTCGCGTATTGACGGGGATATCACAACCTACGATTTGAGAACGCGCGTTCCTAACGGCGACGATTATTTAGACGACGTTACTATGCACTCGGTTGAACATATGCTTGCAACGTACCTTAGAAACTCCAAAATCTCGAAAAGCGTTATATACTTCGGGCCTATGGGTTGTAGAACGGGTTTTTATCTTTTAACTCGAAATTTAAGCAACGAAACCGTTCTTAAAGAACTTAAACTTGCGCTTTATAAAACCATAAACCACCAAGGCGAAATTTTTGGTGGAACGAAAAAAGAGTGCGGTAACTACAAGTGCTTGTCGCTTGAAAGCGCTAAACTAGAGTGCAAGCGATATTTAGACGCGCTCAATCAAACCCCTCAAACCTTTACTTATTAAAAAGTAAAAAGTAGCGTATCGTTAAAACCGATACGCTACTTTTTTAATTAAAAAACGGACCTATAAGCCCGTTTTTATAAATTATTTATTAACCTTTTCTTTCGGGGAAAATAGGTTTAATATGACCGCCTTCTTTTTCAAGTTGCTCGTCAAGATTCTTTCTCCACGCTTTAATTACAGACGGGTCTTTCGCAATATCATAACCGCATTGAGCAAGCGCCATACTAGCGTGAACCGCTGCTTTTAAGCCGATTTCGTGACCACACGCCGAAACGATACCCCAAGAATGGCCGGGTGTTCCGTACACCCAACCCCAACCGTGTAAGCGTGACGTAGGCGTTAATCTAGTAAGGTAGCCGGCGTCGGTAGACACTGGGGCGTTAACGTGGTTACCGGTAGGTTTTTTAATGCCCGTGGGAATAACTTCTTCGCCTTCGCGCGGGTCTCTACCGTTAACGTTTTTGAATAGTTCGGTCGCAAACGCCATTTCTTCTTCGTTATAAGTAAGCGGTGGAACTTTCTTCATAGCCTCGTAGAAGAAGTCGTTAAACTCGGAAATTTGAATACAGCCAGACGCCATTACGTTAATCGTAATTTTACACTCGGTTTCAGTCATTAAAGCAGCGCCTTGGGCTATTTTTTTAACTCTTTCTAAAACTTCGTAACCATACTTTAAGTCCTTAGTTCTTAAAAAGTAATGGAGCGCGGCGTATTTAGGAACGACGTTAGGCTTTTCACCCGCTGAAATATACGAATAATGCATACGCGTAGTCGGGTCAACGTGCTCGCGAAGATAGTTTACGCCAACGTTCATAAGTTCGCAAGCGTCAAGCGCGCTACGCCCGTCAAACGGAACGGATGCAGCGTGTGCAGACTTTCCAAAAAATTCCACTTTCATATTTGTAAGTGAGTTTTGAATATTTTCACGAACTTCTAAGTTGCAATATTTTGGGTGCCAAGCCATACAGCAGTCAAGCCCGTCGAACACCCCGTCTCTCGCCATATGCATCTTGCCTTCAACAGTTTCTTCGGCAGGGCAAGCAAAGAACTTAATCGTACCTTTTAAGCCTTCTTTTTCCATAGCGTACTTTAAGGCTATCGCAGCCGAACCGCACGAAGGAGCCATAAGATTATGCCCGCAACCTTGACCGTTGCCTTTTTTAGGCGAAGGATACGGCAAAACGTCTTGCCCAAGCCCGGGCAACCCGTCGTACTCGCCGATAAAACCGATAACGGGGTGACCGCTACCCCAAGTTGCAACTACCGTATTGTGGGGTTTAGTGCTATCTGCACAGTTGAAAGTTTCCACTTTGAAACCGTGCTTTTCCATAAATTTTGCCGTGAGTTTGCACGACTCGTATTCTTCAAGCGCCGTTTCAGAAAGTTCCCAAAGTTGTTTTGCTAAATCTTTTACTTCTTGCCCGTATTTATCGTACCAGGACTGAATTGCCTTTTCTAACATCTTATCTCCTTTTACGTTTTATAATTACTTTTATATTTTATTACATTTTATAACCGTTGTCAATAGAAAAAGCAAGGCGTTAGCCTTGGTAATTTTATTTGTTAACTACGTTTTGGGGATTTCCTTCAATAAACTTTTTAACGTTTTCGCCTGCGATATCCACAAGGCGTTGGCGCGTTTCCTTGCCTGCCCACGCCACGTGCGGTGTGATAAAGCAGTTTTCTATGCCGAAAAGGGGGCAATCTTCGCGCATAGGCTCATACCCGATAACGTCGTGACACGACGCGCGAATTTTCCCACTTTTAAGCGCTTTTGCTAGCGCGTTTTCATCAATGAGCCCACCCCTTGCCGTATTTATAAGAACGGCAGACGTTTTCATAAAGGAAAGCGTTTTTTCATTTATCAATTTTTCGCTTTGATTAGTTAGGGGAAGATGTAGCGATACGAAGTCGCTACGTCTTAGTAAGTCTTCAAGTGACGTAAACTTAAACTCGCCTTCCTTTTTAGTGCGCGAATGAACTATAACGTTCATTTTAAGTGCCTTTGCAATTTCAGCAACCCTTTTACCGATACTCCCAAACCCAATAATTCCTAGCGTTTTGCCTGCAAGTTCAGTTATAAAATAGGGGTAATAGCAAAAGTTTTTAGTCTTTTTCCAGTCGCCTGCGTTTACAGAATTTATATAACTACCAATCGACGTGGCCGTATACAATATAAACGATATGGTTAGTTGAGCAACCCCGTCAGTCGAGTATGCTGGAACGTTACAAACGGTAACGCCACGTTCTTTTGCCGTTTCTATATCAATATTGTTATAACCCGTTGCAAAAGTACCAACGTATTTTAGGTTTTTGCAACTTTTAATAACGCTAGCCGTTATAGGCGTTCTGTTTACGATTACCCCGTCGGCATCGCCTATTATTTTAGAAATATCACCGCTAGGAATTCCACCATAATAGACAACTTTTGCTACGCTTTCTAGTATGGAATAATCTATTCCACCCTCCATAACGCTATCTTTTTCAAAAACAACAATTTTCATATTATATCCTTTTAACCGCCTTATAAGTTCATTACTCTCTATAATCGAAAACTATATTTAGCACGTTAAACCCGCCGAAATCATAGTGAGCCCAGTAATAACCAAATCCGCTTTTCTTGACTGAAAACTCACAGTAAATAGTTAGGGTTTCACAGCCTATAAACGCGTAATCTTCAATAATGTTTACAGTATCGGGTATTACTAATTCAGTTAACTTTTTACAACCTGAAAAACAACGCTCTCCTATCGTTTCAATATTACTTGAAAGGCTAACCGTCGCTAAATTTATACAATTTGTAAACGCATGCGATTTTAGGGTGGTAACGGTATCTGGAATAACCGCGCTAATTAAACTTTCGCTTTCATTCCAATCTATTATAACTTTATCAATCGTTGTAACGTTATACGATTTGTTGTTATACGTTATACTTGACGGAATAACTACGTGTTCAACTTCGCAAATTGAACCAAATAAGGTTGCCACGCCGTCTTTAATTCCGTATCGCATATTGCCAATTAACGTGTAGATATAACCGTCGTCAGCAACGTCGTTATTTTTTGAATCCCAAACGACGGGGTTTCCATCATTGTTCCAATTTTTACTCCACCCTTTTCCCGCCTCTATCGCTTCGCAATAAACGGTTACGTTGTGACTTACGTAAAATAAATTGCTACCGACGTGCGTTACGCTTTTAGGTATGGTAATAGACGTTAAATTTGAACACCTTTCAAACGCATAACTTCCTATTGACGTTAACTTGCTACCTTCTTCTATCGTAACAGATTTTAAGCTACGGCACTCGCTAAACGAACCGAATCCAATACTTTCAACGTTTGCAGGAATAACTATGCTTTCTAAACCACAACCGCTAACCCCACCAAAGTAAGTTAGCGTGCTAGGAAGGATAATTTCAGTTAAGTTTTCGCACGCCCCAAAGCCCCTCAACGCGATTACGCCTTCTTCTAACGTTACTTTTTTAAGCCCTTTGTAATAACCAAAATTGCCCGTTTTAGACATATCGGCTTTTGTGGTAATAGTTACTTCTTCAACGAGTTTGCCACCCAAATAAAAACTTTCAACGTAGTAAAAGGGCGATTCGTTTATTTCAAGTGAAAGCCACTCGTCGGCATCGCCTTCAAAATACACCTCGTCTAAATTATATAGATAACTAAACACGCTTTCTTGCGTCTTACCTAAAACGTTATAATTTTGGTTTTTATACGTTATTTGCTTAGGAATATTTAGCGCGGTAATATTTTCATTTTGCGCCGTTATATACGCGTCGCCTTCTATAATTACGTAATTTACGCCGTCTACATTAGCGTAAACGTTACCGTCGGTAGCAACGTCGTTATTTTTATAGTTCCAAATAATGGTTCTTGCGTAACTAAAATCGTCAAGCCAACCTTGTTGCGTTACTAAATCTTCGCAGTAGATTACCGCCCTGTTACAGTTATAAAAAGCGCCTTCGCCAATTTCCGTTACGGTTGACGGAATTTCAATTTTAGTAAGCCTAAAATAATCGCCGAACGCGTTCTTTGAAATTTTAGTTGCCGTGGTAATTTTTATTTCGTTTGCTATCTCCCCATTTATTCTAAGCCCCACGCCGTTTTGAAGAACGGGCCCGTCAAAATTTATTGAAACCCACTCGTCAATACTTCCTAGATAGGTTATTTCTAACAGTTCGTAACACCATAAAAAAGAGTCCACCCCGATATTTTTTACGGTTGTTGGAATTGTTGCATAGTTAAGGTAAACGCACTCGTAAAACGCCCTGTCGCAAATTTTAGTAACCGTGTAGTTATTGCCGTTATACGATATAGTAGACGGAATTTCCGCCCTTTTTAATTGTTGAATTTGCCTTTCTACGTAAGCCTCGCCGTTCAAAAGCGAGTATCTAACACCTGAAATTAGTGCGTATTCGCGCCCATCGTCTGCTAGGTTATTAGTTTTCGAGTTCCAAACCACAGGCCTACCGCTATTAAAATCACTTGCCCAACCGCTTGGGTTTTTGGACGATTCGCAGTAAACAATAACCGCTTCACAACCGTTAAAAAGGTTAGCACCAACTTCTTCAAGAGAACTAGGCAAAGTTGTACTTGTTAAATTAACACACTCTTCAAACGCGTTGCTACCGATATTTTTAACACCACTTGGTATAGTTATTTCTTCTAAACTAAAACAATTTCTAAACGCTTTTTCAATTATAGTCGTTAATTGCGAACCTTCTTCAAACACGATACGTTTAGCGTTATATGCAGAAATTAGCGCTTCGCCACCTATTACGTTTACGCATTTAGGAATAAACACTTCTTCAAGTTCCGATGCGTAATTTCTATCCTTAAAATCAGTAATTACAATACCACTTTCCCCTTCTAGATAATCAAAAATTTCTAAATTAGGGTCAACCACCGAGGGTTCTTCGTCACTAGGCTCGCCACAGCCAACCGTAAACGCTAGCGATAATAAACATATAAATAAAGCGATAAAAATACTTAGTCTAATTTTCATGTTATCATTATAGCATTATAGGGCGCGTAAATCAATACATATTGCGCATTTCAAAAAAGGCTATACGCTACTTGACAAACACATATATAATAGTTACAATAAATCTATTCTATTAGGAAATATAAGTATGAAAAAAATAGTTCTTAAAATTTTAACGTTTACTTTAATTGCTTGCTTTGGTTCAAGCCTTTTTACCGCCTGCAATTTAGCTGACGGTGACCAACCCCCTACCACCGTTAGCAAAATAACTTCTAACCTTTTAGACGGAAAAGTTGCTAACTTTTTAGGTGCGGAAGGTTTTGGCATTATTGAAAAAACACCCAAAATAACAACGGTTTCAAAAATCAAAAACCCGTTAACCGTTTACGCCGAAGAAAGCAAAGGTCAACAAAAGAAGTCTGAGTTTGTAAAGCAAACCGAAGAAGGTTATATTGACGTTTACTTTCACTCAAATAACGGCTTGCATAAAGGCTATAAAAACCTTAACAAAAAATATGCAAAGCACCACCACAAAAACGTTGAGTGTAGCGATACTGATTGTGACGAGATTTCCGACGAGATTACCCAAGAAGAAACTAGTGGCAACGCTTCTACGATAGCATCTCTTAACGCTAGAATTAACAAACTTTACAACTATAAAAACTTTACGTTCGCGTCGATAAGTAGCGCGGTTGAAGGCGACGTAACAGTGGTTTACAACGTTTATCGACCAACTATAAACCAAGGCGTTTTAACTTCGCTTAAACACAGTTACCCTACGGCGGTAAATATTGAAAACCATTTTAGCGTTTCGGGTAGCGGTTGGGAGTTTGGATATATTAAAATTGACGCTACCGACACTACGCCCCAAGGCATTATCCCCACGAAAATCAACGAAAACGAAACGGGATACCATACTTCAAACTACTGGTGTGACGATTATAACCAAAGTTACCTTATAGATAACGATACGGGAATTGCCTATTCTCTTTCGCAGTTTAAGTATATATATTCGGTTGCTAACGGTATAATAAAGGTTTTTGACGATACCGTACCCGGTTGGTTTAAGTACTACAAACCCGTCATAACCGATGCGGGACTATCGTTTGAAAGAATTTCACTTCCTACCGACCTTGGCTACGTTTCAAGTTTACCCGTTGGTGGTACGTCAACCTCGGTTATGATTGACGTTTACGGAAATATGTTATTTAACGGGGTTAGCACTTTAAGTCAAAACGCTCAAGTTGACGAATACGGCGAACAAAAATGCGGTGATAATATCATAATTTCATATGCAAGTTCGCAAGTTTATAACGAGTTAAGCAATAAAAATCAATACGGCAATTTAAGTCAAATTATCGCCACTAGATATCTAAAATCAAACCGCTACCACCAAGGTAGTGACGGTAGGATATACAGAGTTGATTTTAGGGGGCTATTTAGCGAAGTTAAAGTTCACGTTTTAGACGAAAACTGCGCTTGGGCGGAAGTTGATAACACTACAAACGTTACCTTTGATAAATTTAACGGTGCAATCGCTTGGTGGGTAGGCGTTAATCAAAATTATATAGACTCGTTTAGAATAACTAAAATATCTAATGGCTACGCTTATTATTCTACTGCCTGCGCTAGTGACGGGGCTCACGTATGGGATATAGTTACTCTAAGTGACGACCTCGTTTCTAATAAAGACTACGCTGGCGTTGTTAAAATTCCCGTTAACGGACCTACTAGTGATTATTCTCATCTTTTGTATATGCAAGAATTTATAAACGCCGAGTTTGACTATAATAAAAACTTTTCTATATTTTTAATAGGCGATACTCAAATGCTTTATCACGATAAAAATACCGTGTATATCGTTGACGTTGAAAGTGGTAAAAGGGCGCAAATAAACTCTTCAACTAACGCCCTTACTACAATTGACAAAAATAACTTGGTGTTTAACATCAACGGCGTTACTAAATACCTTAACGTTTTACAAAACGTTGATATTGATAATTTTGAATCGGCACTCAGCACCGAACCTATTATCCTTGGCGGTAAGTTAGACGCATACTTTGAATTTTTAACGAAATAATTATAAACCCCTTATGAAAGCAATCATAAGGGGTTAGTTTTTTAATATCCTAAATTTTCATCAATTAAAATAATTTCGTAATCAATGCCCGCAGGTTTTTGCCAAAACACGGATAAGTTTCTACAAATTCTATCGGGGCTATTGCAGTCGTAACACCTATCACCTTTTACGGCGCACGGCGTTTTGCGATTAAGTCTTTTAGCGTTAAGCGGGCTTGCAACGTTTCTTGCTCGATATAGCGCACTCTCAAAGTCGGGTGCAAGTTTATTTCCACCAATTATTAGATATACCTTTTTAGGCCCAAACGAAATCGCCGAAACGCGATTGCCCGTGTAGTCTATATTTATAACGTCGCCTTTTTCAGATAACGCGTTAACCGAACTAATATACACTTCGCTAAGACAGGCTAACTTCCTAACTTCCATAGTCGTTAACCCGTCAGGCGTTCTATCGTGAAAATACACAGTGTTATGCGTTGCAAGTTTATCAAATAAATCTAATTCTTTTACCGTTACCGAACCGCCAAAACCAACGGTAACTCCGTCAATTTGGCTATCTAAATACTTTGTAGCCAACTCTTTGCTTTCAAAAACTGAAACCTTATAGCTTTTGCTTTGTAAATTTGATTTTACGTTAGAAAAATCGTAATTCATAGTTTATCCTTTACGTTAAAAAAAATAATAAATTTGTTTCTTTTTTAATTATTTTAGCATAGTAAAATTACCTTTTCAATATAAAAAGCGAAGTTTTAACTTCGCTTTTATACGTATTAGATTTCGTTTTTGTAAATTTCCTTGAAGTATTTATAAGTGTCAACTTTCAATTCGCCACAAGCAGGCTCGTCACACGCGATAATACCGTCTTTATGGAGTTGAAGTGCGCTTATGGTCCAAGCGTGGTCAACGCCACCTTCAATGCAGTGACGAAGCGCGCGCGCCTTGTTGTGACCGCTAATAAGTAACATTACTTGCTTAGAGTCGCACACCGTACCAACGCCAACCGAAAGCGCCGTTTTGGGAACTTTGTTGGGGTCGTTATCGAAAAAGCGTGAGTTTGCAATTAAAGTATCTTCCGTAAGGGCGCGAATACCCGTTCTAGAAGTTAACGAAGTAAAGGGTTCGTTAAACGCGATATGCCCGTCAACACCGCTACCGCCCATAAATAAATCGATACCGCCGTACGATGCAATCTTTTCTTCATAGCGTTTGCACTCGCCTTCTAAATCTTCCGCCATACCGTTTAAGATATTTACGTTTTCAGCAGGGATATCAATGTGGTTAAAGAAGTTATCGTGCATAAAGTACCAATAACTTTGGTCGTGTTCTCTCGGGAGTCCAACGTATTCGTCCATATTAAAAGTAACTACGTTTTTGAAGGTAACTTTGCCAGCCTTGTTCATCTCGATAAGTTTTTTGTATACGCCAAGCGGAGAAGAACCAGTAGGAAGACCAAGAACGAAAGGTCTATTTTCTTTGTGGTTATTGATGGCGTTTGCGATATGATTAGCAGCCCAGTCACTCATTTTCTCGTAATTTTCTTTGATAATTACTTTCATAATAATTCTCCTTAATAAACTAAAATTTCATTATTTTGATTATACAACTATTTGTTTTTTTTGTAAAGGCAAAACCCGTAATTTACAAATTTTCTATACCTAAATCCCAAAGTAGTCTTGATAAAACGTATTTATCTCTTATATCTTTGGTCGCTTTTAGGGTTAAACTTAAATCGCAGTCTATCCCTATATCTTCTGGTGTGGTCGGTGCGCCGATAGATAGTAAAATTTCTTCAACTTTGTTTTGGGGCGGAATTTCTTCTTTTATGATTTTACAAATTTCTTCCCACTTATTAAGAATAATTTCTAGGCGCTTTTTATGGTTTTCTACGCTGTACTTTTGCTCTTTTTCTTCTAGGGCAATCATTGTGTTTGCGCCCTTTCCTAGAAAGGTTTTTAGGTCTTCTTTCCACGCCTCGTAGTCAAACGATTTAGCGTGTTTAAGCGCTAACTCTTTATCGGGGGTAATTTTCAAAACCTTTTCGTATAAACCGCAAACTATACTAGTTGCTACGGCGCATTGAATACCGTGCAAATCAACTTTTTTATTAAACTCTAACCCACGCATATCCCACACGTGCGAGTAGTAGTGTTCTACACCGCTTGCCGGTCTTGAAACCCCTGCAAACGCCATCGCAACGCCACCTATGACAAGCCCCCCAAAAACGGCTTTAACCGCCCTATCGTCGCGTTTTAGTAAACCTTCTGCGTTATCTACACAACGCTTAACCGCGGTTTTTATAAGGTTTGCAATTCTATCGCAATAGTACTCTCCCGTGATGAGTGACGCTATTTTCCACTCTGCAATACTAACGTATTTTGCTATCATATCGCCAAGCCCTGCTTGAAGCATTTTCATAGGCGCGTTTTTCAAAACGTTAATATCGCCAACAATAACGTCTGCGCACTTAGAAGGTAACGAAACCTTTACTCCATCCATCGACATTGACGACGTACCCGACGCATACCCATCCATACTCGGCGCAGTTCCAACTATAAAGTAAGGAAGTTTTGAATTTGACGCTAGTATCTTACCTATATCGTTTATAACCCCTGAGCCTACTGCAATTACTAAATCACAAGTATTATCAAAGTGCATAATCGCGCTACCAACCGCTTTTTCATCGGGCTCAATTTTCCCCGTTTCAAAAACGTATTTTGAGTAGGTTATTTTAGACTTTTCTAAAATTTCTACTACGCGTTTACCACACGCCAAATAGGTATTTTTATCCGCTAATATAAACGGCTTTTCACTTTCAAATTCCTTAATAAATAAGGGGAGTTTTTCTATCGCGCCACTTTCAACGCATACGTGCCGTATGGTAAATAAATGCTCCCTATTACAGTCGCAAGCCTTATTTGAAAATTCTTTTAACGTCTTTTCGATATCCATAATTTTACCTCTTATTTATTGTAATAAGAAAACACCTGTTTGTCAATTTTATTAGTTATATAACTATTACTAATCAAATATTAAAAAAGAACGATTACAAAACCGTTCTTTTTAGTTTTTTACTTATATAATAGCTGTCAATAGAACATTATATTCTTGTTACGTATACATTAGTAACTTTTGAATTTGAATACTGAGCTCTGAATAATTTTTCAGCATCATTCATAGTATACGCTCGTATAATAGTTTCCGTTCTTCTTCCGTCAACATAAGCTACTACTTTGTAATTAGCCATTTTATATCATCCTTATAATTTATTAATTCATATTATCTTCAATTTCTTTCAAAATTTCTTCTGTTAATAAGTTTTTTTCTATTAAAATAGGCGAAACTTTATCATATAATTTATCGCCTTCTTCATCCGTTGATGGGTCTACTTCAAATAATTTTGCGTCATATAACCAAGTGTCTCTATCAACGTCTATATATCCTAACAAAATTAAATGAATAATATAAAATGCAGTAGTGCCGTAAAAATTATGATTTAATTTTTTTGCAAAACGAACTAAGGAACTATTATCTTCCTTAAAAGTTTGCATTGCAAAGAAACTTTGATGAACCATATTACTACTATATTTATCGAAAATCCTTAAAATTAAGCACGATAGCTCTTTGGCTAGCATATATGTATCGACTCTCTTTCCGCAGTTTACTAAGTTATTAACGTTTACTAACGAATCAAAAAAACCTTTACAAATTAAATTAACCCCAGCATCAATCAATTCACTATTCCTAGTCATTAAAACATTTCTAAATAACTCTGCTGAATTGCTTTCATACCAAGAAGTAGTATGTTTTTCTTCAAGTTTTTCTTTTAACGTTTTAGGTTTACCAAACAATGAACTAAATAACCCCATAATTATAACCTCCTATTTCAAAACTTCCCATTTTTTATAAGAACTACACCCGTTACTTGGTATTCGTTCTGTCATACGTGGACCATTTGGGCACATGCATTTTGCACGATAATTGTCGTCTTGTGTAGTAACTGTTGTTCCAAAACTATTTACAACTCGATTTCCCGTCCAATATGCACAAGTTGCGCAAACTTTGTTAAAACTATTATAACTTCTTTGCAAATCAATTCTCCTTTGTTTTTAAGTGCCTCTCACTTTATATCAACAATTATAGCAAGTCTTAAAAGACTTGTCAAGTATTTTAAGACTTAATTTGTGTATAATTATAATATGAAATATAGTGAAAGAATAAAAGAATTACGAATTTCTAAAAATTTAAGTCAAATGCAACTTTCAATTAAAACAGGTTTAAGTCAATCTGCAATTGCAAAGTGGGAACTCGGCAAAACCGAACCAACAGCAAGTGCAATAATAACACTTGCTAAATTTTTCAACGAAACTACAGATTATATTTTAGGATTAGAAGATTAAAAACCACCGAAAATTCGGTGGTTTTTTAGTTGGTTAAAATTTAACATTAGAACCCAACTCCGTGCGTTACTCGGCAATAAAATTGCCTGCGTTACTGCTGTCGTGTCGTAGGTCCAACCTAGTTCAGCAAGCAAAAAGACACAAGGTAATCACACCTTGTGTCTTTTTGGCTCCCCGTGTAGGATTTGGACCTACGACCCTCCGGTTAACAGCCGGATGCTCTACCGCTGAGCTAACGAGGAATATGAAATGCGGCAACTCCCTATCCTCCCGGGCCGTGTCCAGCCAAGTACTTTCAGCGCAATCGAGCTTAACTTCTGTGTTCGGAATGAGAACAGGTGGATCCTCGACGCTATCGTCACCGCAATGGTTATATAACTGCTTTCGCAGATAATATACTACACAAACTTACGCTTGTCAATTAACTTTTGCGTAAATTCACAACTACATAGTAGATGAAACAAATTCCATTAGGCTTAGTTTTTTCCGTTTAAGATTTTTCTGTATAGCCTTTCTCATCTTTTTAATGAGAATAAGCCCTCGACCTATTAGTATCAGTTAGCTACACGCATTACTGCGCTTCCACACCTGACCTATCAACCTTGTAGTCTTCAAGGGGTCTTACTATCTTACGATATGGGATATCTTATCTTGAGGCGAGTTTCACGCTTAGATGCTTTCAGCGTTTATCTCTTCCGCACTTCGCTACCCTGCTATGCTGTTGGCACAACAACAGGTGCACAATAGGTGCGTTCATCCCGGTCCTCTCGTACTAGGGACAAAGCCTCTCAAATATCCTACGCCCACGATGGATAGGGACCGAACTGTCTCACGACGTTCTGAACCCAGCTCGCGTGCCACTTTAATCGG
>JAZRKO010000002.1:0-63528 GCA_045646405.1 Christensenellaceae bacterium
CGATAGCGTAACGAGTATTGGGGATAACGCTTTTAGTGGTTGTTCTTCATTAACGTCAATAACTATACCCGATAGTGTAACGAGTATAGGGGCATATGCTTTTAGTGATTGTTCTTCATTAACGTCAATAACTATACCCGATAGCGTAACGAGTATTGGGGATAATGCTTTTAGTGGTTGTTCTTCATTAACGTCAATAACTATACCCGATAGTGTAACGAGTATAGGGGCATATGCTTTTAGTGGTTGTTCTTCATTAACGTCAATAACTATACCCGATAGTGTAACGAGTATAGGGGCATATGCTTTTTATGATTGTGATTCACTCACAAATATAGTAATCTCCGATAGTGTAACAAGTATAGGTATAGGAGCGTTCAGTCTTTGTGAATCACTCAACTCGGTAAATTATTTAGGCACAATTGATAGTTGGGTACAAATAGAATTTCGTTCAACTAGTCCGTTTTTAGATCATAATTCAGCTAATCCGTTAGCATATACTAGTAACTTTTATATAAACGGCGTACTTGTAACAGAAGCAACTTTAACTACTGCAACTAAAATATCTAACTATGCTTTTTATAATTTTGATTCACTCACGAGCATAGTAATTTCCGATAGTGTAACGAGTATAGGGGCATATGCTTTTTATGATTGTAATTCACTCACAAATATAGTAATCTCCGATAGTGTAACAAGTATAGGAAATTCTGCTTTCAAGTATTGCACTTCACTCACGAGCATAGAAATTCCAGGTAGTGTAACAAGTATAGGGAAATGGGCTTTTGCTAAGTGCCGTTCACTCACGAGTGTAATTCTAGCTAATGGTGTAACGAGTATTGGGTATGGTGTATTTCAAAGCTGTAGCAAATTAACGTCAATAATTATACCAGACAGCGTAATTACTATAGAGGCGTTAGCTTTTAATGGTTGTGGGAGTCTTAGGTCAATAGATATTGGGAATAAAGTTTCTAAAATTGGTACTTGTGCTTTTCACGGATGTAATTTGTTAGAGGTTAAATTTAACGGTACTTCTCAGAAGTGGAGAAATATTACATCTTACAGGGCAGAACTTTTATGTGTTTGTCCGCAAGAGGAAACTGTTTTAATTGTTTATTGTGTTGATGAGCAAACTGTTTCACGTTTTTATAAGCATTAATAAGATAGCGAGGTAATCAATATGAAAATATACGCAATTAAGGGGCATGGCGAGCGAGGGAAGTCAACTACGCTTAAAATACTTATTATTAAAATTTTAGATAAATATCCAACGGCGAAAATAATTTATTCCAATAGGAATAATACATACGCAAGTATATTAAGTGAAGTTCATAATGAAAAGATATTACGTAGGCGGACAAATTGTAATTGCCAAGTAGAAAATGTAGAAGTAGTTATTGACATTCAAGGGAAAATTGTTGCAATTTATACGGCTGGAGATAATGAGTGGCAAGTAAATAATGCTATAAAGTTATTTGATAAGTATAATTGTGGCGTTGGTTATTGTGCTTGTCGTTCAAAAGGTATAACGAATAAAATATTAGCAAATAAATATGGACAAAACGTAGAAGTTATTGATAAAGCAGAACTAAGAAATGCAAACGGATATAAAAACTACAACGACTGGATAGATTTGCTCAACGAGTGGCAGGCGGAAGAGTTGCTAAATAAAATATAGTTTAAAAGCACGCCGTAGCGTGCTTTTTTCATAAGTGTTTTTTTAATCTTTCTTCAAAGTCTTCTTCCATTGAAAGAAGGCGCTTTGCAAATTCCATTGCCTTATCGTCGGTTAAGCACTCAGTTTCGTTTATGATTTTAGTAAGTTCAGTTATTCCCATAACCGTACCCTTTATCATAATTTCAGCGATATGGCTGTGCGTTGAGTCAAACGCCGTGTTCATTTTAATAGCCGACCACATCATTGCCTTTTTCATAGCGCCGATATCTTTAATTTCATATCCCTTTTCACGCATATACGAAGTAAGGTCTGAAATAAAACTTTCATAGCCTTGATATTGGTCGTGAATTTCGTTTCGTAAAGCGTCGTTTTCAATTTCGGGCATAACGTCTGAAATTGATTGAAGCGCAATGCTAGCGCCACGATAAACTTCGCCTATAAAGTCAAGATTACAATTTTCCATAAAAATACCCCCATATATTGTTATACAGTTATAATGCGCTACCTAAAATTAAATATGCGTTAAAATAGTTGACAAAAAAATTAAAATTTTGTAAAATACCTAAGAACCGCTCGGAAAGGGCTCCGGAAGTGTGGATTATCCACCGCCTTAAATCACGGCGAGATTAGACAGGAGGAGTACTAAAATGTACGCAATTATCGAGAACGGCAATAAGCAATACAAAGTTGCGGTAGGTGATATCGTTAAACTTGAAAAACTTGATGCCGAAGTTGGCGCGAGCGTAGAATTCAACGCGTTATTCGTGACTGACGGAAAGAGTGTAAAAGTAGGCAAGGACGCGAAGGCGTTCAAAGTAGCAGGTGAAGTTCTTGCACAAGACAAGGCTAAGAAGATTATCGTCTTCAAATACAAGTCTAAAAAGAACATTAGAAAGAAACAAGGTCATAGGCAACCTTTTACGGCTGTTAAGATTACCGAGATTAGTAAAGGAGAATAATTATGTTTTTGATTAAATTATTTGCTCATAAAAAAGGTGTTGGTAGTTCAAGAAACGGTCGTGACAGTGAAGCAAAACGCTTAGGCATTAAGCGTGCTGACGGTCAAAAGGTTTTAGCAGGCTCAATTCTCGTTAGACAAAGGGGTACTAAATTCTACCCTGGTAAGAACGTTGGTTGCGGTAAAGATTACACTTTATTTGCAACGGTTAACGGCGTTGTTAGATACGAAAGAGTTGGTAAGGATAAGAAGCAAGTTTCGGTTTACGAAGCATAAAACAAAAAGCGTAGGAAAGTTTCCTACGCTTTTTTTAAGCCCTTATAAACGGCGTTATGCTTTGTTCTTTGCACTTTTGCGAAATTCCTACGACCGATAAGGTCGCTACCTTTTGCAAAAGCACAAACGCCTCGCCTAACTTGTTTCTAACGGCTTATTTAATTATCTATAAATCAATTTATAATATAAAAAACAAAAGCGTCAATTAAGGTCATGCTTTTTTCACGATTTCTCCCGTTTGGGCGTTTTGAAAAATTACGTAATATCCCTCTTTAAGTGGGTTATAGGGCGATAAAGGTATAAATTCGCAGTACGAAGATAGTTCGGGTGGGGCTGATAAATAAGTTCCCATAACGGCGTAACAAACGTACTTAATTACGCCTAGTTCGTAAACTATTCCCACCGAATAAAACCTATCGCTATCGTAATTTATTTTAACGAAATCGCTGTTTGGAATAAGCGAGCAAAGGCTATAATCGCGCTCGTAACTATTGATAATTTTATCTAATTTTTCTTTAACGGTTTGGTAGTAGTTTTCATTGTAACGATTGCCATTTCCGTTTTCATATAATGTAGTTCCGCCCGTTTCTTCCGTTTTTGGCGGGCTATTTTTATTTTGGCTATCCCCGTAGCCATTTTGGTTACAAACGCTTTGTTTTTCAATTTCTGCCTCGTAGTAGTTTTCGGTGGCGATAATCTCGTCGTCGTAACCCACTTGCTTTATGTTTGAAAGAAGGTATTCAACCCCTTTACTTTCCCCAAAAGCACCGTATAGAAGCGGGGTATCCCGTTCGTCTAATAAAACTGCGGAAAACCCGTTTTTTACACCGCTAGAAACTTGAAGTTCAAACCGTAGTGCAGTCGGCTTATAAACGCAAACCCCCTCGCCGAAAGCGTAGTAAATAAGCGTGTAATTGCCCCTATTAAAACCACTGCTAAAAATTTCAACTTTTACGGTAGATATATCGTTTTCGCTTTCGATTTTTACAGTGCAGTTATCTTTACCGCTAAGCCTATCAAGCACCAAAAACTTTCTAAAATAATTACTCATATAACACCCTAAAAGGCGTTGTCGCCCGTATATAATATATTTTTTTTGGTGAATAAAAATAACGTATTTTGAAAATTTAGCGAATATTTTGTAAATTACGCAAAAGTATACTAAAAAGGTTAAAAAATGTATTTACAAGCAAGAAAATTTATGCTAAAATGTATTCGGTGGAATTTGACGAACTTTTTGGTTTTTTTACCGCATAAAATAGGTTAAAATAGTCAAAATAAACACAAAATTTTGATAAAGTACGCCGTAGGCGTGCAAAACTTAAAACCCCGAAAATAAGTTGATTTTACAACTTAATTATATTAAACTAAAAAACAAATAACATTTTCATTATACAGGAGGCATTTGTAATGAAATACCAAATCAGTAACGAATTTACCAAAAACGCACAAGTTTTGAAGTTCGTTGAAGACAGTGCAAATCTTTGCAAACCCGAAAAAATCGTATGGATTACGGGTGACGAGGCTCAACTTGAAGAACTTCGTAAAGAAGCGCTTTCAACCGGCGAACTTATTAAACTCAACGAAGAAAAACTTCCCGGTTGCTACCTTCACCGTTCCGACCCGAACGACGTTGCGCGTGTAGAAGGCAGAACTTTCATTTGTACCGAAAAGGAAGAAGACGCTGGTCCTATCAACAACTGGATGGCACCCGCTGAGGCATACGAAAAAGTAGGCGCTATATTCGACGGGTCTATGAAAGGCAAAACCATGTACGTTATTCCTTACTCGATGGGTGCAGTTGGTTCAACCTTTTCAAAGGTTGGTATCGAAGTAACCGACTCTATCTACGTAGTAGTAAGTATGAAGATTATGACCAGAATCGGTCAAGCCGTGCTTGACGTTTTAGGTGACAGTAACGACTTCGTTCGTGGTCTTCACTCAAAAGCCGACCTCGACCCTGAAAAGAGATATATTTTACACTTCCCGCAAGACAATACTATTTGGTCTGTAAACTCTGGTTACGGCGGAAACGTATTACTTGGCAAAAAGTGTTTCGCACTTAGAATTGCATCTTACCAAGGTAAGAACGAAGGCTGGATGGCTGAACACATGCTTATCGTTGGTATTCAAAACCCCCAAGGCGAAATCAACTACATTACGGCTGCTTTCCCCTCGGCTTGCGGTAAGACCAACCTTGCAATGCTTATTCCCCCCGAAATTTATCAAAAGAAGGGTTATAAAGTATGGTGTGTAGGTGACGATATTGCATGGCTCCGTGTTGGTAAAGACGGTAGACTTTGGGCTATCAACCCCGAAAACGGTTTCTTCGGCGTTGCTCCTGGTACTAACAAAAAATCTAACCCCAACGCTTTATACTCTACTATGAAAAACACCATTTTCACCAACGTAGCGTTAGACCCTGAAACTAACACCGTTTGGTGGGAAGCAATGGAAAAAGACACGGCTGACAAGAAAAAACCCGCTAGCCTTATCGACTGGAAGGGTAATCCTTGGACTCCTGACACCGTTGATAAAGACGGTAAAGAAGTTAAAGCGGCTCATCCTAACAGCCGTTTCACCGCACCTGCCGTTAACTGCCCTTGCATTTCTTCTGAGTTCGAAGCACCCGAAGGCGTTCCCGTAACTGCTATCGTATTCGGTGGTAGACGTGCTAAAACCGCACCGCTCGTATATCAATCGAGAGACTGGAATAGCGGTGTATTCGTAGGTTCGATAATGGCGTCTGAAACTACTGCTGCTGCAACCGGCGCGGTAGGCGTTGTAAGGCGTGACCCGATGGCAATGCGCCCGTTCGTTGGCTACAACATGGCAGACTACTTTGCTCACTGGATTGAAATGGGCGATAAGATTAAAAATCAACCCAAAATCTTCAACGTTAACTGGTTTAGAACGGACGATGAAGGCAACTTCATTTGGCCGGGCTTTGGTGACAACCTTAGAGTTCTTGAATGGATAATCAAGAGATGCAAGAACGAAGTTGGCGCTAACGAAGTGGCTATCGGTTACGTTCCTAACGCAGAAGATATCAATATCGAAGGTCTTGATATTGACGTTGATACCGTTAAAGGACTTCTTAACGTAGACAAGGCTACTTGGATTGAAGAAGTTAAGGGTATTAAAGAATTCTACGCTCAATTCGGTAGCAAACTTCCTAAGGAACTTGCTGACGAGTTAACCGCGTTAGAAGAAAGGCTTTCTAAATAATAAAACTTATGAAGTTGCCGTCGCAAAAGCGACGGCAATTTATTCCCCTTTTTACAAAAGACGTATAAAAACTTAGATATTATCAATAATAAAAGGTGAGTTATGTCAAAAATTTGTTACGTTTTAGGTGCGGGCGGTGCGCGTGGTATATCGCATATAGGTTTTTTGCAAGCGATGGAAGAAAACGGCATAAAGCCCGATTTTATCGCAGGTTGTTCAATGGGTTCGGTAGTGGGCGCGTGCTACGCTAACGGCATGAAACCCAAAGAAATGATGGAAGTCGTTAACAGCCTAAAAATGGCGGATATTGCAGACGCGTCGCTTTTCCCTTTCAACAAAAAAAGTTTGTTGCGCTCTGTAAAATTAAGAAATAAACTCGAAAGCGTAATAGGTAAGGCAAAGTTTGAAGACCTTAAAATTCCGTTCGAGTGTATCGCTGCGGATATAGTTTCTGGAAAGGTTATCACCTTTAATTCGGGTGACGTAACCGAAGCCGTTCACGCAAGTTCGGCTATCCCCGGCGTGTTCAAACCCGTAGAAAAAGACGGTATGGTGTTAGTTGACGGCGGTACGTTTATGCCCCTACCGCTTAACTGCGTTAAAGACTTTGATGCCGACGTGGTTATCGCAGTTGACGTTTTAGGCGACCTTCTAAAATACAAACAAGGCGGGCTTATGGCGCACCTTTTACGCGTGGTTGATGCGAATAATTTCTACCTTAAAAGTCGCCACCTGCGCGCGTATAGGCACGATATTTTAATTACACCTGAACTTGGCGATATGAGCCAGTACAAGGTTGAAAAACTTAACTTTGCTTACGAACAAGGCTATATAGCAGGGCTAAAAAACCTTAAAAAGATAGAAGAAATTATCGAAAAAAAGAGCAAATAAAAAATTCTCCGCTAGTTTTAGCGGAGAATTTTACTTTCTTTTATCTATTCGCTTAGAGATTTCTTCGTGCCGTTTTATATACGATAAATACGGCGCTAAGTTACTCGTTTTGGGCGGGTTTTCGTGGGAGTTTTGAGTGTTTTTAGCGGGCGTAACCGCAGTGCTATTTACACTAGGCGTAGAGTTTTTAACCGCTTTTTCAAGTGGTAAAAGTTTTTCAATTAAGTCAAATAAACCAAATTTTTGCATAAAAACCCCAAATACAGTTAAATTCTCAGCGTTTTTTCATTAAAAAGTTATTGATTATTATTTATTTTTAGTATATAATATATTAGCGTATATACTTTTACTTTTACGCGCTTACTCGTAATATATTCCATTTTAGGAGAAAATATGAAGAAATTACTTTTATTATTGATTGCCGTACTTACTATGTCTTTTGCTCTCACGGGCTGTGGGGAAGACGTTACGCCACTATCAAACGTTGACGGGGCCGTAGTGTCTGGTAACGGCACTTTCGCAGTAGAAAAGGGCGATTACGTTTACTTTGTAAACGGTATCGGCGATATGACTCAGTCTAACAAAATGGGCGAAGTTGTAAAAGGCGCGCTCGTTAGAGTTAAAACCGCGGATATCGGCAAGGAAGACGCTAAGATTGAAACGGTTATTCCTAAATTCGTGAACACTTCGGCTGCGGTAAGCGGTGTGTACATCTACGGCAACACCGTATACTACGCCACCCCGTACGACGGGAAGGATAAAACGGGCAAAGTTAGAACTGATTACACCGATTTTAGAACTTTCGACCTTAAAACGGGAAAATCAACTCAAATTTTATTCGAGTCTAAAACCGTTAACAAATACAAATACGTTAGCAACTCAAACGGCGTATTTTTAATGTATGACGTTACCGAAACGGTAGACGAAGAAGAAGTTAAAACCTTTAACGTTTACAAAACGAACGGGGACAAGGTTTTCTCGGTAGACGGCTACGCTGAACTTTTCACGGCTGACGATAATTCGGATAAAGTATTCTACACTAAAACCGCTTATTCGCAAGAATTAGAGCAAGACGAAAACTTTACCGAAGTTTATATGTATACGGCTGGCGCTAGCCAAGCGGAAGTAGCATTTAGCGGTTGCGGTGAAAACGCCAAGGTTAGAGACGGTAGAGATTCTGCTGACTATAAGGCGAAAATCTTAAAGTATAGCGACCTTTCGGGCGTTAAAGTAACCTTAATTAAAAATACGGGCAAAGTTCTTATTATGAAAGTTACCTCAAACGACGCGAACTTATCCGCTTACTACTTCGGTTTAACGATAGCAGACGGGGTTGAGGTATCTTCGCTTAAAGAACTCGGCGTGGCTGACGAATACTTAGACGCTGCACTTACTGCAAATTCATATTACAAATCGCTTAACGAAATTTACTATATTGAAAACACCACAAACCTTAAAGGTTTAGTAAAATTCAACTACGAAAACTCGGGTGACGTATATCACGGCAGAACTCAAATATGCGACGATGCTAACGGTTACAATATTGCTTTCGAGCAAGACGGTTACTTGTATATCTCAGGTACTGCTAACGACTATTACAGAATTAAACTCGACGGGTCTAGTGAACTTAAAAAGATTAACTCAACGGGAGTTAACTCGCTTACTTCGTGGTTCGTTCCAAGAGTTATAGGCAATAAATTCATTTGCTCGTATTCGGAAGCGCTTTTCCAAAACTACGTTTTCGCTATCGATATTGAAAACGTTGAAAGTGACGATTATCAAGATTATATCGACGAGTATGCAACCTTAGATAGAGAAAAAGTTCTCGAACTTAACAAGACTTTACTCGGCAAAAAGAACGACCCGGACAAAACCTTTTTTGATACCTTACTTGATTCTACCTACCCCGAAGACGAAGAATAATCAAAAGTCCGCCGTGTTATCGGCGGACTTTTTAGCGAAAAATAACGAAGTTTTATGAAAATACTCTCTTACGATATTGAAAGCACTACGGGCAGTCATAGTGACGCTAGTATGTGCACTTTCGGTTACTGTATAGCCGACGAAAAATTTAATATTTTAGAGCAAAGAGATATCGTTATGCGCCCATACACTAGGCGATACGAACCTAGAATAAAACTCCACTACGACAAGAGTTTTATCAAGGCGCAACAGCCCTTTCCCTTTTGGTACGAAGAAATCAAAGGGCTTTTTGAAAGTTGCGATTTAATAATAGGCTTTTCCGTTTCTAACGACGTTGACTTTCTCAACAACGCCTGCCAAGTTTATAAACTTGACAAAATTATTTACGATTTCGTTGACGTGCAACTCCTTCACAAAACCGTTTATAAAAAGCAAAATATGTGCGGTTTAGAAGGCGTTGCGAACGACTTTAACATCGAGTATCTTGCCCACCGTAGCGATGAAGACGCGCGCGTTACCCTACTAGTTCTTAAACGTATGGCAAGCGATTTAGGGCTTTCTATTGAAGAACTTTTAAGAAAGTTCCATATAACTCCCGGCGTTAACGGTCAAACGGAAACCCTTCCTTGCACTAACGGAACGTACACCAAAAAGGAAATTAACTACCTTATAAACCTATTTATTGAAAAAAATCGTCGCCACAGCAGGCGATATAAGGGTGGGCTTTCGTATAAATCGTTCGCTTTTGCAGACGAAATTCGGTATGGCGATATCGACCTTTATCGCAAAATGATTAAGCGTATTTACGACCTTAACGGTAGGGTTGGGCAAATAGAAAACAGCAACCACTTCGTGTCGATAGACGGTGCGTTTACAGATAAGGAAAAAAAGTCTTTAACTCTTAGAAACGAAGGCAGAAAAAGAATTACCCCTATAACGCTTGAAAAAATGCTTTCAATATTAGGCGAACTTCCAAATATTGATTTTTCAGGTGACGTTGAACTTGTAAAACAGCATAGGCGCGAAGTTAGAAAAAAGCGTGAACAAGCGCGCCTTGAAAGGAAAGCACAATTTGAAAAGCAACGCGAAAAAAAGCAAGGCTAAGCCTTGCTTTTTCTATATATATTTATAAAATTACTATGCCGTGAGATTTGGCTTCTTCTTCCAAACCGTCAGGCCATAAGGATACTTGTACTTCGCCGATATGCGCTTTTTGTAAAATAAACATACATAGCCTTGACTGACCTATGCCACCGCCTATCGTTAGCGGGAGTTCGCCGTTTAGAATTTGCTTATGGTAGTCAAAAGAAAGCCTTTCTTCGGCGTTTGCTATTTTAAGTTGAGAAATAAGTGAATTCTCGTCAACCCTAATTCCCATACTTGAAATTTCAAAGGGCGCGTCTAAAATCTCGTTGTAAAAAAGGATATCGCCGTTTAATTCCCAGTCGTCGTAATCGGGGGCGCGGTTGTCGTGCGGTTTGCCGTTTTTAAGTGGCTTGCCTATCTGCATTAAAAATACCGTGCCGTACTTTTTAGTGAGCGCGTATTCGCGCTGTTTGTCGTTATAGTCAGGATACAATTCTTCCGCTTCGCTTGCCGTAATAAACTTTACGTTTTCGTTTACGTTAAGCGATAAAAACGGAAATTCCTTTTTAGCCATTTCGTTAACTTCGGAGATAGATTTTACTATCAAGGTAACTATTTCTTTCAAAAATTCTACCGTTCTATCCTTTCTATCAATAACTCTTTCCCAGTCCCACTGGTCAACGTAGATTGAGTGAACGTTGTCAACCTTATCGTCACGACGGATAGCGTTCATATCGGTATATAAGCCGTAACCCGCCTTATAGCCGTATTTTTTGAGCGCAGTTCTTTTCCATTTTGCTAGGCTGTGAACGATTTCCGCATCGCGACCGAGTTCCTTAACGTCAAACCTAACGGCTCTTTCAACGCCGGACAAATCGTCGTTAAGCCCGGTGTTAGAAAAAACGAGTAGGGGCGCGGTTACTCTTGAAAGGTTAAGTTTTTGCGAGAAAACTCTTTCAAAATTATCTTTAACGAACTTTATTGCCTTTTGGTTGGTAATAAGGTCGGCGTTGCTTTTGTAGTTTTTAGGAATATATAAATTTTTCATAATCTATCCTTTTTACGGGAAAACGAATATTCTGTTTTCACGTAGTATTTATCGTCTGGGTTAAGTATTGAAGTTGGGAAATTTTTATTGTTAACCGCGTCTATATACGTTTGAGTTTCTAAACATATTGACGTGTTTTTCTTATAAGTTTTTCCGTTTTTGCCAACTCTATCGGTTAAAAAGTAGCCTGTGTACAGTTGAAGCCCAAAGTTGCTAGTTTTAACGGTTAATTCTACACCGCTACGCTTAGAGTATAGCCAAGCCACTTCTTGAAAATCACCGCTCGTGTTGAGGCAAAAATTACAGTCGTACCCGTGCATATACTCAATTTGAGTGTTTTTAGATAAAATATCTTTTTTAAGTTGCTTAAAGTTTCTAAAATCAAAGGGCGTATGGTCAACCCTTACGAGATTACCCGTTGGAATAAGCGCATCGTCAACTTCTAAAACGCGGTCTGCGTTGATTTTAACGAACGCATCGTGCGAGGAGAGTTCCCCCTCACCGTCTAAGCAAAAATACGAGTGATTAGTTAGGTTGCAAACAGTCTTTTTATCGGTAGTTGCGAAGTATTCTATAATTAGGTTGCTACCTTGTAAGGTATACTTAGTTTCAACTTGTAAATTGCCTGGAAAATTTTCTTCCCCGTCTTTTGAAAGGTATGATAAAGTGATAGAATTTTCTTTCTCGTTTATAGATTTTACCGACCAAACCTTGTGAGAAAAGCCCACGTTACCACCGTGAAGATTATTAGCCCCGTCGTTTTTATTTAGTTTAATAAGTTTACCGTCAAGATAAAATTCAGCGTTTTTGATGCGGTTGCCGTTTCTACCTACGGTTGCGCCCAAGTACCCGTCAAACTCCTCGTACGACGCTAAATCGCCATACCCCATAACCACGTCTACCTTTCCGTTGTTAGACGGAACTATAAGTGATTGAATGGTAGCGCCAAAGGTTAAAATAGAAACTGTGCTAGAAGCCGAAATAAGGTCGTACTTATATACTATTTCCCCTTGTTTTGTTGTTCCAAACAACGATTTTTCTATCATAAACATTAAACCTTAAACAATTTAATATATTAAATAATAACAATTTTTATATTTTAAGTCAAGCGTAGGCTAGGCAAAAAGCAAAAAGGGTGAAATATGGGGTTTTCAGAGAGTATAAACGGGTTTTTAAGGCTGTGTAATTTAGGCGATTGCCCGTACCGTATTACGGTACTAGGTAGCGGTGGCGTTTACGTTGAAGGCGTTTTGAAAATTTGCGACGTAAAGCCCGACCTTATTATTTTAATATTAAAGGGCGGAAAGGTAATTTTATCGGGTAAAAATTTAAGCCTTTCTTCCTACGTTGAAAAAGATTTATCAATTAGCGGAAAGGTGGAAAAAATAGAGTGGCGAGAATAAAAAAAGGGCTACTTTTAGCCGAGTATTACGTCAAGGGCGAAAACCTTAGATACCTACCCGAACTACTGCATAGAAAGGGCGCTGACGTTCACTCTTTCAAACAAATAAGTAAAACCGAGTGTTTTATCGAGATTGACTTTATAGATAGTTATAAATTTTTTGCTATTTGCAAAAATATGTGCTATAATAAAAAAGTAGTAAAATACTCTGGGATATTAGCCCCTTTAACTTTCTTTATTAAGAAAGTAGGCTATCTAGTAGGCGGAATTCTATTTTTAGTTTTAACCGCGCTTATAAACAACCTTGTTTTAGACGTTAAAGTGATAGGTAGCGGTAGTTGTTTTGAAAGCCAAACCAAAGATATAATTTATACCGAAGGCGTTTCAAAATACTCGTTTTTTTGGGATATTGACCTAAAATCGCTCGAAAGAGAAATTTTAGTTAAAAGCCCAAGGCTATCGTTCGTGTCGGTCAAAAAGAAAGGCAACGTTTTAGTAGTTGATACGGCGCTATCGACTAGCGAGCCGGAAGTTCTAGGCAAAAACGCGTGCGACCTAGTTTCTAGTTGTGACGGGGTTATTGAAGAAATTACCGTTTTGCGGGGTACTGCGCTAGTAAGTGCAGGGCAAGAAGTTAAGAAGGGTGACGCGCTCGTCGGCGCGTATATTTTAGGAAAAGACGATAGCGTTTACAACACTTTCGTTATTGCTAGGGTTAAAATACTTAAAAAAACCGAATACTTTTATAAGTGCAACGGCGCCAGCGAGAATAACGTTTCTATCGCCTACGCACTTGCCGAGTTTAACGAGAGCGGTGAAATAAAAGATAAAAGCCACGAGGTTGTAGACGGTGGCGTTAAAGTAACGTTAACCGTAAGAATTACGGTGTACGGAGGGTAGTTTGAAAAACTTTGAAGTTAGCGTAAAAATAAGCGAAAAAATTCTAGGCGAATTTTTGGGCGTATTTGACGAAAACCTTAACTTAATAAGCAAGGAACTTGGCGTTATAGCCTTCGTTGACGACGGGTTTATAAAACTTTCAGGCGATAAGGAAAAAGTTCTTTTTGCCGAAAGCGTTGTAAAAACGCTTAGCGAAGTGGTAAAGGCAAACGAACCGCTAGATAAATCTAGAATTCTATACTGTATTGAAATGGCAAGGTCTGGCGATATTTCGGGCATTGAAAAAACTTTTAGCGGTGTGGTTGCAATAACTTCAAAGGGCAAGCAAATTAAACCTAAAACGGTAGGTCAAAAAAAGTACGTTGACGCGATAGGTAAAAACACCGTTATCTTCGGCGTAGGTCCGGCGGGTACGGGTAAAACGTATCTTGCGGTGTGCATGGCGTCGGTAGCGTACAAGCAAAAGCAGATTGAAAAAATTATTCTCACCCGCCCCGCCGTTGAAGCGGGCGAAAAGTTAGGGTTTTTACCCGGCGACCTTCAAAACAAAGTAGACCCGTATTTAAGACCGCTATACGACGCGCTTTACGAAATGTTCGGGTTTGAAACCTATCAAAAACTTATAGAAAAGGGGGCAATCGAAATAGCGCCGTTAGCGTATATGCGCGGTAGAACGCTCTCTAACAGTTTTATTATACTTGACGAGGCTCAAAACACCACCAAAGAACAAATGAAGATGTTTTTAACTAGGCTTGGTGAAAACAGTAAAATGGTCATCACGGGTGACGTTACGCAAATAGACCTTCCCGCAGGTAAACAAAGCGGGCTAATTCACGCAACGAATATTCTTAAAAAGATAGACGGAATTGAAACGGTAACTTTGTCGCATAAAGACGTGGTTCGAAATCCGCTAGTTGCCGAAATAGTTAAAGCGTATACGAAAAATGAAGAAAAATCTCAAAAGGAATTAAAAAATGAGCAGTAACTCAACGATAAAATGGGGTAAAAAAGAACTTTTCAAAACGGTAACGGCGTTTTTACTTAACACTTTTTTAATAATGGCGTTTATTTTACTCGCGCTGTTTATAAAAAAGGGTAGCGTAAGCGGTACTATTTCGTTTTTAGTGGCAAATTTCAGGCTTTCGCTGTTTACCGTGTTTGCAGTAGTGGCAACTTCGGTTGGTGCATTTTTATACTTTTTCCACCAAAACAAAAAACTAATTAGCAAAACGCGCAATATATCTATGTTATATAGCGTAGTTTTGCTTGGGCTTATAGCGTCTTACACTATCGGCAAAATTAACCCGTATTTCCGCCCCGTTTCACTATGCGCAATACTCGTACTCGTGCTAACGGACAAGCGTACCGCAGTATTTATGAACACCGTTTACGCAACCCTTATGCTACTTACGGATATCATTTGCTCGTCTTTCAGCGGTGGTGGAAATTACGTTTTAGTTTCGCTTATTATGACTTTAACTTGCGGAACTATTTCGGTGTTTTTAGTAGACGGTGAAGGTTCGCGCGCAAAAGTGCTTGCAATGGGCTTTTTAATATCAATTCCCGCAATGCTTTTTGCAATTTGCGTAGAGTTCACCTTCGAGTTTAGAAATCTTATAGCGCCCTTGTTGTTCGCGCTTGGTAGTGGGTTATTATCCGTTTCGATTATGACGGTAATTTTGCCCGTATACGAACTTCTTTTCAGCGCGCTTACTAATTTTAGGCTTACGGAACTTACCGACCACAAGTCTAAACTCATAAAAGAGTTATCGGTAAGCGCTCCGGGAACGTTTAGCCACACCATAATAGTTGCCATGCTTGCCGAGGCTTGCGGAAACGCCATAGGCGAAAACCCCTTGCTCGTTCGCGCATGTGCGTACTATCACGACATAGGCAAACTCAAAAATCCCGATATGTTCACCGAAAACCAAAGCGGTAATAACCCGCACGACGAACTTTCCCCGGAACTTTCAACCGATATTATTCGTTCGCACGCCAAAGACGGGGCTGAACTCATTAGAAAAAGAAGGCTTCCCGAAGTGTTTGCAGACGCTGCCGAACAGCATCACGGCACGCTACCTATAAGGTATTTTTATATGAAAGCGTCAAAGTTTACAGACGGTAAACTCGGCATTGAAAATTTCAGTTATTACGGCCCGAAACCGCAAAACAAGGTAAACGCTATCATTATGATATGCGACGCTTGCGAAGCAAAAGTAAGAACGGTTGGCAACCGCACCCACGAAAACGTTGACAAGGCGGTTAAAGATATTATTGAAGAGAGAATGGAACTCGACCAGTTTAACGAGTGCGATATCACGTTTAAGGAACTAGATATTATAAGAAACACCATAACTAACACCTTATCGGGCGTGTACCACGAAAGAGTGAAATATCCAAAACTCAAAATAGGTGGTAGACGTGGCTGAAATTAAAGTTTTAACGCTTGATAAAACTTCGTTTGACTATAACGCTATTGCAAGCGCTACGATGAAAGCGCTTAACCAAAGCGGTAGCGTTTCGGTTGAACTTAGTATCGTTGACGAAGAATTTATTAAAAAAACCAACCTTGAATTTCGCGGTATCGATAGGGTGACTGACGTTTTGTCTTTTCCATCGCTTGACGGTATACGTTATAAAAACGTTGACGCTTGCGATTTCCCGCTCGATTTAGACGAAGACGGTAGAGTTTTTTTAGGTAGTATTATTATTTGCGATAAAAGGGCGAAAGAGCAGGCTTTGGAGTTCGGGCATAGCGAAAATAGAGAGTTTTGCTATTTGTTTTGCCACGGCTTACTTCACCTATTCGGCTACGACCACGTATTAGATAGCGACGATATCGAGATGCGCGCATTAGCAAATAAAGTTCTAAAATTAGCAAAGGTAGAAGACTTATGAAAAGTGGAACGGTAGCGGTTGTCGGTAGGGCAAACGCGGGTAAATCAACGCTTATAAACGTAATAGTAGGGGAAAAGGTTGCAATAGTATCGCCAAAGCCCCAAACCACGCGCGATAGAATTTTAGGCGTTTTAACAACTAGCGATTATCAACTCGTTTTTGAAGATACTCCGGGGTTTTACAAATCGACCACCGAACTCAATAAAAAAATGCAAAAGACGGCGCGCAAAACCGCCAAAGACGTTGACGTTATTCTATTCGTTTTAGACGGGCATAACGGGGTAAGTGACGACGACTTGAAATTACTTTCTTCAATGATATCTGGCGTTCCCGTAATCGTAGCGATGAGTAAAACCGATATTATGCCCAAGGAAAATATTCCCGAAAACCTAGTTAAAATAGCAAGCGTTGCGGGGGTTAGCGAGATAATACCCGTGTCGGCTAGAAAGAATAGAAACGTTAATGAACTTATTAAAACCATACTAAAATACGTGCCTACTCAGGATAGAATTTTTGAGGAAGATATCGTGTCTGACAAGTCCCCTAAATTTATGGTTGCAGAGATAATGCGCGAAAAAATTCTTCTTAAACTCGATAAGGAAATTCCGCACGGGGTGGCGGTTATAGTTAACGTTTTTGAAAAAAAGCGCAACGGCGTTTACGATATAAATTTGGATATCGTATGCGAAAAGTCAAACCATAAGGCGATTATCATAGGAAAACAAGGGCAAATGCTTAAAGAAATAAGCGCGTACGCCCGTCAAGATATGGAAAAGTTTTTAGGCTCGAAAGTGTTTTTAACCACCTTTGTAAAGGTTAAGGAAAACTGGCGTGATAAGTCAGCGCTAATAAAAGAATTCGGCTACACTGACGATATATTATGAGAGCAAGGCGTAAAAAGAATTTAGACAAAAGGGCAAATCTTGCAAGTGGCGTTATAGTTCTATCTAAAACTAGCGAAGTTTTAGGGCTCCCGGAAGAAGAAAGGTATGACGTATACTACCCTAAAAATTTATTTAATAACGATAACCCCGTTGAACTTGAAATAGGTTGTGGAAAGGGTAGGTTTATCACCGAGAAAGCCGAAAACAATAAAAATGTAAACTACGTAGGCGTTGAAATTCAACTTAACGTTTTGATAACGGGCGCTGAAAATATAGTTGAAAAAGGGCTTAAAAACGTAAAACTATTTAACGTTGGGGCGGAGATATTAAAGTACACCTTGCCCGAAAAATCAATTTCAAAACTGTATCTTAACTTTTCTTGCCCGTACCCTAAAAAACAATACGAAAACCACCGCTTAACTTATAAAAGTTTTCTAGAAATTTACAAGTATCTGCTTAAAGACGGGGCTGAAATCGAGTTCAAAACGGATAACGACGAGTTCTTTGAATATTCTGTAAATTCGCTACTAGAAAACGGGTTTGAAATAACCTATCTAACGCGTGACCTTCACGGTAGCAATATAGTAGGTAACGTTTTAACCGAGTACGAAGAAAAGTTCGTAAAACTTGGCAAGAATATAAATAAACTCACGGCAAGGGTAAAAATTTAGCGCGATAGCAAGTTATATAGTCTACTTGATTTATAGTATAAGGTCCTTTAATAACGATAAATATTAAATACAATACAAGGCGGATAATATCCGCTTTTATTTGCAGACGTGGCGGAACTGGCAGACGCTCAGGTCTCAGAAGCCTGTGGTTACCCGTGTGAGTTCAAATCTCATCGTCTGCACCAAAAAAAGAACAAGTCAATCGACTTGTTCTTTTTTTATCCAAGCCGATTTAGGCTTGGTATGTAATCACGCGTAAGCGTGTATCAATTTGACATTTAATTTTTCCAGTGCTAAAATACATTTATGCCGTATTAGTTTTACGGCGTTTATTTTACAATTAAAAATTTTATAAAAGGTTAAAAGTTATGGTTCCTAAGGTTTTTGGTATAGAGCACGTTTTATATATGGTTATATCAACGGTAGTTGCGGTAATAGGCTTTATTTTAATAGCAAAATACGCTAAAACCGAAAAGTCAAAAACGGTAATTTTGAAAGTTACGGCAGGTCTACTTTTTATATCCATACTCGCAAATAGGCTTTCGCAAGTTTTTAGATACGGGCAAGTGAGATGGTACTGCATAATTCCAGATAGTTACTGTGGTATGAGTAGTTTAGTTCTTTCTCTTGCCGTTTTAGCAGGAAAAAAAGACAACGCTTTTTTACACTTCGTGTGGCTACTTGGGCTTTTTGGCGGAATAGCAACGGTAATATACCCAACCTTCGTTAGTCAAGACGCGTCTTTTTTCTATATTCCAACTATTTCGGGGTTACTACACCACAGTTTCTCGGCAATAACCGCCGTAATGGTACTTTTATTTAAGCAAATAAATATAACTTATAAAAAATGGCACTACGTTTTATTAGGTTTTACTTGTTATTTAACCGTAGGCGCGTTTTTAATGGCGGTGTTTAACGTGAGTGACGCGTATCATATAGTAGAACCCCTTTTACCTGATACACCGCTTACCGCTTGGGTTATGGCGCCTATGTACGCAGTAGGGCACGGTTTAGTTTTCCTAGGCGTTGAACTAGCAAGAAAATTCAGTAAAAAAACGATAAAGGGAGAATAAAATGACTTTCAAACTCTGGTCACTCGGGCATTTTTTGTATATGCTATCGCCGTTTATTATCTTTTTAGTTATCTATTTTCTAGTTAAAAACAAAACTCAAAAAGTTAAAAATATTATAGGCTACGTTTTAGGTGGAATTTCTATATTTATTTTAGTTATTAGAAACGTAGATATCTTTATAAGAAGTGGTTGGGATTTAGAAGTTATCCCCCTTCAAGTATGCCATATAGGTAGTTTAGTTGCAGGGCTTTGCTTAATTTTCAAAAGAAAGTGGCTAATTTTAACCGCGTTTTGTTTTAACCTAATACCCGCGTTTTTGGCAATGGTTTTTGCGGATTCCTTAGCAAATTACGATACGCTACTTAAAATAAGACCGCAAACGTATATTTGGGGGCATATATTTATTATCGTTTGCGCCCTATACGCAATAATGGTTTTTCGCCCGAATTTTTGCAAAAAAGATTTATATAAATCACTAATATTCGTTGGTGCTATGGCGGTAGTTGCGATAGTTTGCAACTCTTTATTTAGAAAACTATTTAGTTGGGAACCTAATTATTTCTACCTATTTAACTATAAGGGAACACCGCTCAAATTTTTATACGAGGCGATTCCGCCGTCAACTTACGGCTGGTTTGAAATTAACTGGTTTTACGTTTTAGTGTTGCTAGCGGTTTTTATAGGCGTGTTTATAGCAACGTATTTTTTAGCAAAATTTATAGTAAAAAAACTTTCTACAAAATAAAATAAGGAACTTGCAAACCTGCAAGTTCCTTTTCGTTTATTTTTTACTGAGTTTTCGAGTTAAATAACTTAAAAGCCTAAATAAGTTGTACGCCAAGGTTACGAAAATTAAGTTTACTATCGAAACGACAACGACATATAGAGTTTGAGTTAACGGATAGCCAAGCGTTGACTGTAAAGAAACTCTTAAATCTTCAAGCGGTGGAACGTTACAATGGTAAAAGTTATTAAAATTCGTTTGTAAAATTTGCGCCATACTTCCTGCAATAACGCAGTAAACGGCAATAAACACTAAAACCGATACCATATCCTTTTTGAAGTTCGGGGTATGAAGGTCTAAGCAAACGATTAAAACAAACGTAAAGGTTGCTACCGTGTGAAATACCGTGGTGTGAAAATCCCAAAAATTGTTAAAAGTTCCGGCGATAGCCTCACCACTATATATTACCGACGGGTAAATCATCATAAGCATAAAAAGCGCACCGCAAACGGTGGTAGTAACCGCGCGAACGCGGTCTTTATGCTTTCCGCTAAAAAACGACATTAGCGGTAAAAGATATAAAAACAACGAGCAAAAGTGCAAGGGAATATGATATAAATCATACCCGTCTATAAAAGACTTAACTTGCTTTATAACTTCGAGTACTAGAATAAAAATCGTACAAATTTGAAAGGGTATCATACGAATTTTTTCGGGCTTTTTTCCAAGAAAAATTCTAAGAATAACGCCTAGTATTATCATAACGATAAATGAGGGAAGTAACGTCTTTACGTGATTTTGTGACCAAAGTTCCATAATTTTCTCCTACGCATTGATAAAATAAGTGTATATCGTAAAATAAAAATTGTCAATAGTAATTTCAAACTTAAAAAACTGCCTAATAAACAAAAAAGCAAGCCGTTTAGGCTTGCTATTTTTGGCGGAAAAGGCGGGTTTCTGCCCCTTGCTAAGGGGAAGGCAAACGATAGTTTGCGAGGGGTTTGCCGTCCGCGGCTAGCGATTGAACCTTGGTGAAAATACCGCCGTGACAAACAAAAAAAGCAAGCCGTTTAGGCTTGCTATTTTTGGCGGAAAAGGCGGGATTTGAACCCGCGCTACGTTATTCACGTACTACTCCCTTAGCAGGGGAGCCCCTTCAGCCACTTGGGTACTTTTCCTTGTTTTCTTTGGCTGAAATTATCAAAAATAATTAAATTGCTTAATTATAATAGCACACTAATAAAATAAAGTCAAAATATTTTTACGGTTTTTCTAAAAATACTTTTTTAATGAATAAACCGTTATATTTTATCTGCATTTAGCATTGTTTATTTTAATAAATGATATTTACTGTTGTGGAATTAACCATTTTCCAACTTAAACCTTAAAGGATAGTTTCGGAAACTTTCGAGCAGTATTTAATTACCTTTTTCATAGAAGGCGATACCCACTTGTTTTTATGGTAAACTAGTTGCCTCCAAATATCAATGTCAAAATCTTTAACGGTTAAGTACTTAATTTTGCCTTGTTGGTGGCTTTTTCTAGTTACGTATTCGGGCAAAAACGTTATACCGCCGTTCAAAACGGCAAGTTCTAAAAGCAGTTGAGCGTTACCCATTTCAACAACTGGGTCTATCGTTAAATTATGCTCGGCGAGTTTTTCGTCGAAAAGTCTTCTATAACTAAGCCCTTTTTCGGATAAAAAGAAAGGGTATTTTAATAAATCTTGTATGGTGACGGGCTCTTCGGCTGAAAGTTCAAACTTATTAGAAACCACGAAGTGCACCGCCTCCTTTTTTTCCGACGCAACTATCAAGTCTTTATTTATTTCGTGTCTATCTACGATAAAGGCGAGGTCGGCGTCGTTCTGGTTGAGCATTTCGATAATTTTATCGGTGTCCGCTTCAAGAATTTTAACGGGAACGGCAGGGTTATCCTTGTAAAAATTTAGGTAAGTTTGCCCCATCATTACGCTACAAACCGACGGTGCCATCGCAAACCTAACGGGGTCGTTAACAGCGCTACCGCTTAGTGGCGAAAACTGAATTTCTTCAATAAAATTGAGAATTTGGTGGGCTTTTCTAAGCAATTCTCTGCCGTGCGAAGTTAGTTTAACCGTGTGGTTTATCCTTTCAAAAAGTTGAGTGTTAAGTTCCGTTTCAAGTTGTTTTATTTGAGAAGACACCGTTGACTGCGTATAGTTAAGCGCTTCCGCCGCCTTTGTAAAACTACTTCTCTCAGCAACCTGAATAAAGGTTTTCAAACAGCGTATTTCCATAAAATTTCCCCTTTCAAAATAGTTAAAATTATTATAGCGCAAACTATCGAAAAAATCAATAGATATTATCAAAATCATAAATTTGACAAATAATGGCGATAATTGTACAATTTACTATATTAAAAAATTAGTTGGAGAATTTATATGCCTGAAATTAAGTTTTACAAAAGTAAACCAGTACCTATGGAAATGCACAAGGTTAAAATAGTGCAAAAACTCAATCTTTTACCGGTTAAAGAACGCTTAAACAAAATGTACGAAGCAGGTTTTAACACCTTCTTGCTACATAACGGCGATATTTTTATGGATATGCTTACCGACTCTGGCGTTAACGCTATGAGTGACGAAATGCAATCGGCAATGCTTAGAGCTGACGATGCGTACGCAGGTAGTGAAACTTTCTACCGTATGAGAGATAAACTCGAAGATATATTTGGTATAAAGTATCTTTTACCTACTCACCAAGGCCGTGCGTGTGAACACATTATTGCCCGCCATTTCGTAAAGCCTGGTAACTGCGTAATTATGAACTACCACTTCACGACATCCAAAGCGCACATAACCACGCTTGGCGGTAGGGTAGAAGAACTCGTTAAAGACGAGGGCTTAATAGCAAAAAGCACTCTTCCTTTCAAAGGCAATATCGACCTTGACAAAGTTAAGGCTTGTATTGAAAAAGAAGGCGCTAGCAATATTCCGTATATTAGAATTGAAGCAGGTACTAACCTAATAGGTGGTCAACCCATATCGTATGAAAACATGAAAGCGGTAACCGAACTTGCTAAGTCTTACGGCATCGTTACCGTGCTTGACGCGTCGCTCCTTCAAGACAACCTTTATTTTATAAAGGTGAGAGAAGAGTCTATGAAAGACAAGTCTATCCGTGAAATAACGAGAATGATTGCAGACTTGTTTGACGTTATTTATTTCTCTGCGCGCAAATTCGGTTTCTCACGCGGTGGCGGAATTTTAGTTAGAGATGAAAAAATGTTCCACGAAATGGAAGACTACATTACCCTTTACGAAGGTTTCTTAACCTACGGTGGTATGTCGGTAAAGGAAATGGAAGCGATGATTATCGGCTTTGAAGAAACTATGGATTTTGACGTTATTTCCCAAGGCCCACAATTTATCAAACACTGCGTTGACGTGCTTGACGACTACGGCGTTCCTATGATTACGCCGGGCGGTGGTCTTGGTGCGCACATTAACGCAAAAGAAGTTCTTAGCCATATCCCGTCGGAAGAATATCCTGCGGGTGCGCTTACCGCAGCGCTTTACTTATGCGGTGGTATCCGCGGTATGGAAAGGGGAACGATGTCCGAAGAGCGCAACCCTGACGGTAGCGAGAGAATAGCGTCGGTAGAAATGGTTCGCCTTGCATTCCCAAGAAGAGTATTCACCCTTTCTCAAACTGAATACGTTATAGATAGAGTTAAATGGCTTTACGACCATAGGCATTTAGTTGGCGGTCTTCGTTTCGTTCACGAGCCTAAAACGTTAAGGTTCTTCACGGGTAAACTCGAACCCGTATCCGACTGGCCGGAAAAACTTGCTAAGGCTTACGCCGAAGAGTTTGGCGACGATCAATAATATAAAATTAAAGCGCAAAGCAATTAGTTTTGTAGTTAGCGTTATAAAAAAAGAATAAAAACTAAATCAAAATAAAAATACAAACCTACGGTTGACACATTGTAAACCGTGGGTTGTTGATTTTTTGAGCGAAAAACCATATAATTTGGGTATAAATCATTTGGAGGTTTTTATGATTTTAGAAGAAAAATTGATAACACTTAGAAAGTCGAAAGGCTTATCGCAAGACGACCTTGCAAACAAGTTAGACGTGTCGCGCCAAGCAGTTTACAAGTGGGAAGCAGGGCAAGCAACGCCCGAAATTAGCAAACTTAAAATTTTATCCGCGTTATATAACGTTTCTATTGATAATTTGCTTGATAACAGTCAAGATATAATATATATGAACACGCCTAAGGCGCGTTACGGTGCGGTTACCGTTAAAAAATCGCTCGACGACGATGCCGCCGAAAAAGACAACACCAAACTTCTCCCTGACGAAGAAAAGAAGTTCAAGGTGAGAAAACTCGTTTTAGGCATAGCAAACGGCTTAATTATAGCATCGATTGCGCTTGCCGTTTTATTCTTTATCTTAACGGGTATTGCAAAGAGTGAAGAAGAAGGCGCGAACAACGCTTCGACGATGATAATTTTTGCTATACTTTTCGTAGTATTTAGCGTTATAAAATCGGTGCTTTCAAAGGTTATTTATCCAAAAGTTCAACTTGCAAGAACGTATTATAATCAAGAATACGATAAAGCGGTTAACGAACTTAACGCAAAATACGATACCGTTACTATGCTTCAACCCGACCTTCTCGCTTGGTTCGTTTACGACAGTAAGTCAAACTCTTTCGGTTTTTATTTCGACGGGGAAATGCAGTTTTTCTGCCCGATAAACAACTACGCTTGCCTTAACGCAAAGATATTTGAAACGCTAGTTGCCGTTGAAATTAAGTATTTTGACCAAACGGGTAAACTTTCAGTATACGAGTTTTCACTTTCAAATTTTAGACTATTTTGGATACACGAAACGAAAACCAAAGAAGATATGGAGATTAAACAAATGCAACTTGATATGAGCAACAAAGCAATAGTTGCCGAAATCAAACAAAGGCTTGATATTGAAAAAAGTAGAATTTAATAAGCAATATTCCGCTACACTTTGCAAAACGCCGAGTGTAGCGTTTTTTTATCTTAATTTTTTCGTTTTTTACCTTGACAAAGGCTAATTTACCTAATAACTGAACAAATCGTTGACAAACGCACAAAAATATAATATATTTTAAGTAATTTATTTTTACTTTTAGGAGAAAGTTTATGATAGGTACTTTTTGGGCTTTCGTGCCTGCAATAGTAGCAATAGTACTTGCGCTCATCACTAAACAGGTATACGTATCGCTTTTCGTAGGTATACTCGTTGGCGCACTCTTTTTCGTTGGCGGTAATCCGCTTGAAGCACTCGGCACGGTTTGGACGGTTATGAGTAAACAAGTAGGCGGTAACGCCCCTATACTCGTATTCTTAGTAGTACTCGGTATTTTCGTTGTGTTAATGCAAAAATCGGGTGGCTCGAAAGCGTACGGCGAGTGGGCTCAAAAGAAAATCAAGTCAAAAGAAGGTGCGCTTTGCGCAACCGCAGCACTTGGTTGTTTAATTTTCGTTGACGACTATTTTAACTGTTTAACCGTAGGTTCGGTTATGAGCCCCGTTACCGATAAATTCAAAGTATCGCACGCTAAACTTGCTTGGATAATTGATAGTACCGCAGCGCCCGTTTGCATTATCGCGCCTATTTCGTCTTGGGCGGCGGCAGTTTCAGGTCAACTTGAAGGCAACGGTTTAGTGGTATTTATGCAAACTATTCCGTTTAACGTTTACGCAATTTTAACTATCGTAATGGTATTTATCTTCTGCGCTAGAAAAATTGATTTTGGCAAGATGAAGAAGAACGAGTATATTGCTGAAACTACGGGTGACCTTAACGCCGGTGAAACCGACCTTCCTACTGACGAAGATAAGTCTATCGTATCTAACCCCAACGGCAAAGTTCGCCACCTTATCGTTCCCGTAATTATTTTAATAGTATGCTGTATCGGCGGTATGATTTACTCTGGTTACTTCTATAACTGGGATACGCTTACCTACGGTAAAGAAGTTATGTCTTCTAACGTGATAGAGGCTTTCTCTAACTGTGATGCCGGCACTTCGCTTGCAATCGGTTCGACTATTGCGCTCGTTATCGTTTCTATTTACTACATTGTTGATAAAGTCGTTTCTTTCAAAGAAATTACCGATAGTTTCACCCAAGGCTTTAAGACTATGGTTCCTGCAATCTTAATTCTTACCTTTGCTTGGACAATTTCGGGCATTATGGGTGCTAAGGGCGGTTATCTTGACGCGCAAGCCTTCGTTCAAACTAATATGGAAAAAATTCCTTCGGCTATAAAGGCGTTATTCCCCGCAATATTCTTTATTCTCGCTTGCGGTATTGCTTTCTCTACGGGAACTTCTTGGGGAACGTTTGGCGTACTCGTGCCTATTGCGGTAACTATCTTAGGCGGTAGCGGAACGCTAGTACTTTTAACCGTTTCGGCAACGCTTGGCGGTGCGGTATTCGGCGACCACGTATCCCCGATTTCAGACACTACGATTTTAGCGTCGACGGGTGGTAAATGTAACCACGTTGACCACGTTAAAACCCAACTTCCGTACGCAAGTATTATTGCGGTAATTGCTTTCTTATCGTATATCGTAGCAGGGTATGCTTCAACGCTTGGCTCGGTACTTTGTGCGGTAATTATGTGGGTAGTTGTTGCGGTGCTTTTCGTTGGTTCGTTGTATCTTATTAAGTATTTAGAAAAGAAAAACGCTAAACAATAATTAAAAAATAGCAAAAACGCGCTCACGTGGGCGCGTTTTTATTATTATAAAAAAGTACGTTAAAAAAGTTTACAAATAGAAAAATATGTGCTAATATAGAAAGGCTAAAAAATTCACACCGATAAAAAGCCGACTTCGTTGTTCCGTAAATTTTTCTTTTCATGCGGAATAAAATCGGGCTAAAACTTTTTTTCGGGAGGAATAAACGGAGGAAATTTTTATGGCAGTATGTTCAATGAAACAGTTGCTTGAGGCTGGCGTGCACTTCGGTCACCAAACGTCAAGATGGAACCCTAAGATGAAAAAGTACATCTACGGTGCAAGAAACAACATTCATATCGTAGACCTTCAACTCACCGTTGAAGAAATCGAAAAGGCTTACAAGTTCGTTGTAGAAGTTGCTAAGGCTGGTAAATCGATACTTTTCGTAGGCACTAAAAAGCAAGCGCAAGAAGCAATCGCACAAGAAGCGGAAAGATGCGGTCAATACTACATCAACGCTAGATGGCTCGGCGGTACTTTAACCAACTTCAAAACTATTCGTTCAAGAGTTGATAGACTTAATAAACTTGACAATATGGAAAAGATAGGCGAATTCGACCTTCTTCCTAAGAAAGAAGTTATCGAACTTAAAAAAGAAAGAGAAAAACTTCAATTAAACCTTGGCGGTATTAGAGATATGCACGCTCTTCCCGGCGCGCTTTTCGTAGTTGACCCGCACTGTGAAGAAATCGCAGTTAAGGAAGCGAAGAAACTCGGTATCCCCGTAGTTGCTATTACCGATACCAACTGCAACCCCGATAACATTGATTACGTTATCCCCGGTAATGACGACGCTATTAGAGCGGTTAAACTTATCGCATCTATTATTGCTGACGCGGTTATCGAAGCCAACCAAGGTGCTGACGCGGTAAACCACAACGTTGAAGAAACTGAAAGTTTCGAACAAGCCGTTGAAAGTCAAGAAGAAGTAAAAGCAGAATAATTTTAAGGAGAAAGATTATGAGTTTTTCAGCAAGTGACGTAAAGACGCTCCGTGAAAGAACGGGCGCAGGTATGATGGACTGCAAGAACGCTTTGGTTGAAACCAACGGCGATATGGAAAAAGCAGTTGACTATTTAAGAGAAAAGGGTATTGCAAAAGCGGCTAAAAAAGCAGGTAGAATTGCTGCCGAAGGTTTAGTTGAAAGTTATATCCACATGGGCGGTAGAGTAGGCGTTTTAGTTGAAGTTAACTGTGAAACGGACTTCGTTTCGCGCGGTGACCAATTCAAAAACCTCGTTCACGATATCGCACTTCACATTGCAGCGGCTAACCCTTCTTACGTAACCAAAGAAGAAGTTCCGGCTGACGTTATCGAAAAAGAAAAGGAAATTTTACGCGCTCAAGCGATGGAAGAAGGCAAGCCTGCTAACATCGTTGACAGAATGGTTGAAGGTAGAATTAAAACTTTCTATAACGACAACTGCTTACTTTGCCAAAAGTTCGTAAAAGATCCGGATAAAACTATCGAACAAATCGTTACCGAAGCAACCGCTACTATCGGTGAAAAGATTTCTATTAGAAGATTCGTTCGTTACGAAATGGGCGAAGGCTTACAAAAGAAGAACGAAAACTTGGCAGACGCTGTTGCTGAACAAGTTTCCGCAATGAAGAAATAATTATAAAGGAACTCTTTCGAGTTCCTTTTTTTACGGCTTTGCCATTGACAACGGCTTTAAGTTGGTATAAAATAAAAAAAATGCTCAAAGGAGAAATTATGTCGATTAAATATAAAAGAGTTATTATAAAGATAAGCGGTGAAGCCTTAGCAGGCAGTAAAGGTATGGGCTTTGATCAAGACGTTCTTCAAGGCGTGGTAGACCAAATTTGTAAAGTGCACTCTCTTGGCGCGGAAGTTGCTATTGTAGTTGGTGGCGGAAATTTCTGGCGCGGTAGACAGGGTACTGAAATGGAAAGAACTACCGCAGACCATATGGGTATGCTTGCAACCGTTATTAACGCCCTTGCCCTTCAAGACGCGATTGAAAGAAGTGGCGTTCCCACAAGAGTTCAAACCGCGCTTACCATAACGAGAGTTGCCGAACCTTATATTTTAAGAAAGGCGCTTTCTCACCTTGAAAAGGGTAGAATAGTAATCTTTGCTTGCGGTACGGGTAACCCCTTCTTCTCGACTGACACCGCCGTTGCTTTAAGAGCCGCTGAAATCGGCGCGGAAGTTATACTTCTTGCAAAGAACGTTGACGGTATTTACGACAGTGACCCCAAAACTAATAAAAACGCTAAAAAGTATAAAGAAATTAAGTATTTAGACTTTATTAAGCAAGAACTAAAAGCGATGGACACCGCCGCCGTAGCAATTTGTATGGAAAATAAAACGCCTATCCTTGCTTTTGGCTTAGATGAAAAGGATAGTTTGGTTAGGGCTATACAGGGCGAAGATTTAGGCACTTGGATTCGCTAAGCCGTTATTTCGGGCATTATACTTCGTTTCTGCTCGCTTGATAGACTTCGATGACCAAAAAAGGTCTATCTCAGCCTATCAATCTCGCGAGCCTCGTCTAATACCCAAACTAACGACTTATCGGTAGTAGTTTAATCACCCGTCTAGTCGAGCCTTGTCTAATACCCAAACTAACGTCTTATTGGCATACGTCTAATTTTCTTATAAGAATTTATCTATAATAAAAAACGGCTTAGCAATTTGCTAAGCCGTAATTTTTATATGTAGCGCTATAATAACTCAAATAAAAACTAAGTCTGCTAAAAAGCAAGTTTAATTTCTTAAAATTTAATGATAAAAAATAAAAACTCTTTACAAAAGGGCAAGTTTATAATACAATATATATATTAAAAATATAGTTATGAAAACTACTTTTAATAGGAGATAATTATGGCAGTAGAATTAGAAACCTTAGAAATGATGGAATTAGAGTGTGAAGAGCGCATGCAAACCTCGCTTGACGTTTTGAAGTCAAACGTTCTTCAAATTCGTGCAGGCAGAGCGAACCCACACATTTTAGATAAAATTCAAGTAGAGGCGTACGGTGCGATGAGCCCTATCAACCAAATAGGCAATATCTCGGTTGTTGACGCGCAATGTTTAATGATTTCGCCTTGGGATAAATCGCTACTTAAAAGCGTTGAAAAGGCTATTCAATTATCTAATATCGGCATCAACCCAACTAACGACGGTAACGTTATAAGGCTCGTATTCCCCCTTCTTACCGAAGAACGCCGTAAAGAACTCGTAAAACAAGTTAAAAAGATGGGTGAAGACGGTAAAGTTGCGATAAGAAATATCCGCCGTGACGTGTTAGACGGGTTTAAGAAACTTAAAACCTCAAAAGAAATAACCGAAGACCAGTATGCAGAATACGAATCGGCTATTGAAAAGATGACTTCAAAAACCGTTGAAGCGGTTGACAAGGTTATTGCAGATAAAGAAAAAGATTTATTAACCGTATAATAATATGACTGAAAATATGGTTGTACCCACCCACGTTGGTTTTATAATGGACGGGAACGGTAGGTGGGCAAAACAAAAAGGAAAACCCCGAAATTTCGGGCATCAAAAGGGAGCGGAAAACGTTGAAAAAGTGGTTTCCGCTTGCTTTTCTAGTGGTATAAAGTACGTTAGCCTTTACGCATTTTCTACCGAGAACTGGGGTAGACCCGAAAACGAAGTTAAAAAGATAATGGACCTTCTTTATAAGTTCCTTATCAAATATACTAAAACGCTTATAAAAAACGAGATAAGGTTTATGGTTTCGGGCGATAAAGACGGGCTTTCAAAGGAACTTAGAGAACTTATCGTTAAAACGGAAGAAATAACTAAAAGTTACTCAAAAACCCTAAATATTGCAATAAATTACGGCGGTAAGCAAGAAATAGTTAGCGCGGTGAATAAAATTATAACGCTTGGCGAAACGCAAGTTACCGAAGACGTGATTAAAAATCACTTATACACGAGTGAACTTCCCGATATAGACCTAGTTATAAGAACTAGTGGCGAACAGCGTTTAAGCAACTTTTTTATTTGGCAATGCGCGTATGCAGAGTTTTATTTTACTTCCGTTTTGTGGCCTGACTTTGATGAGAATTGCTTGCAAGACGCGATTTCGTGGTACTCAAAGAGAAATAGGAGATTTGGCAAACTATAATGAAACGATTTTTGACTGGCGCTTTGCTGACGTTGACGCTGATAGCAGGGTTTTTCCTAAGAGAGATAGATTATAAAATATTTGACGTTTTGGTTTTAACGTCTGCAATAATTTGCTCGGTTGAGTTTAATAACGCGCTTGGGGATAGAACTTCTAAAACGCAAAAGATTTTGTCTATTATATTTACGCCTATTGCATTTTTAGTGGCGGTATTTATAAAAAAATCACTATTTACGGTTATATTCGTGTACGCTTTTTGTACGCTTATATTTTCGGCAATGCAAGAAAACTCTAAGGCGATAGATAAAATTGCCAACTATTTACTATCGCTTTTTTATCCAACCGTTCCCATTTTATTCTTATCGTTAATCAACCAAATGGGAAGTTTTTCACTTTTCGCGCTAGTTATTACCTTTGCAACGACTACGGCTACCGATACTTACGCGTATTTCGTAGGCTCGAAATTAAAAGGCAAAAAACTTTGCGAAAAAATTAGCCCCAACAAAACTATAAGCGGGGCAATCGGCGGGCTTATAGGCGGTATCGTTACGGGTGTTTTGGTTTACTACGCGTTCAAACTCTTCGGCGCTAGTCCGTTCGAAGGCGCGGGCGAAGCAAGTGCGCTTGCGTTCGTTATAATTTCTTCAATGCTATCTAGCATAGTAACCCAAGTTGGCGATTTGTTTGAAAGTTCTATAAAGCGTAGCCTAGGAATTAAAGATATGGGAAATCTACTCCCGGGTCACGGCGGTATGCTCGATAGGATTGACGGGCTTATGTTCAACGCTATGGCGGTATACCTTTGCTACGCGTTACTAGTATAAAATTTACCTTTTTCGTAATATTATTAAACGCTTAAAGGATATAATATAACTATGATTAAAATTGCGCTACTAGGAAGTACGGGTTCTATCGGCAGGCAGGTTCTAAACGTCGTTGATAGATACCCCGAAAAATTTAAGATAGTGTCTTTGGCGGCGGGCTCGAACGTCGCTTTATTTTCGTTGCAAGTAAACAAGTATAAACCGCAAGTCGCTTGTTTATCGAACCCCGAAAAAATAGGCAAACTTACCGAAATTCCCAAGGAAACTAAGGTTTATTACGGAGAAAACGCCCTTTATCACGCGGTTGTTGATACCGCCGATATCGTGTTTGACGCGGTTATGGGCTACGCCGGACTTAAAGCGGTTAAACTTGCAGTTGAACTAGGTAAAACCGTAGCGCTAGCCAACAAGGAAACGCTAGTAGCCGGCGGTGGGCTTATTATGCCTATGGCAAAGGAAAAAAACGTTAAAATTCTCCCCGTGGACAGCGAGCATTCTGCAATTTGGCAATGCTTAGATTTCAATGCAGATAAAGAGTTTTCTAGGCTTATAATAACGGCGTCTGGCGGGGCGCTTAGGAACGTTCCTATAAATAAGTTAAGTTTAGTTTCCGCGAGTGACGCGCTCATGCACCCCAACTGGAATATGGGCAAGAAAATCACGGTGGACTGCGCTACCATGGTTAACAAGGGCTTTGAAGTTTTAGAGGCTATGTGGCTTTTCGGCGCTAAGCGAGAACAAATTGACGTTGTTATCCACCCCGAAAGCATAGTTCACTCAATGGTAGAGTTTGCAGACGGGGCAGTCATCTCGCAAATGGGTGTTCCGTCAATGGAAGTTCCTATTCAACTAGCGCTAACGTATCCCAAAAGGCTATACACGGCAACCCAGCCACTTATATTAAAGGGAAAATCTTTAACCTTTAAGGAAGTTGACCTTGAAAGATACCCTGCCTTTAAGGTGTGCGACTTTGCAATATCAAAAGGAGGCGTTTATCCTTGCGCGTTAAGTGGGGCTGACGAGGCGGTTGTAGACTTATTTCTAAACGGCAAGATAAAGTACACCGATATTCCTTTATACTTAGAAAAAGTTTTAGAAAAAACCGAAGATTTATCTTTATCGTTTGAAAATTTAGAATACGCTGATAAAATTTCGCGCATATTAGTTAATGAAATTTATAATTCAAGGAGCGGTTTATAATGAACCTTTTGTCCTTTTCGGGCGTTTTAAGTAGCGTTTTATCGATACTTTTAGCGCTTGTAATTTTGCTTATTATGATAACCGTACACGAGTTTGGGCATTATATAGTAGGTAAAATTTTCAAATTCAAAATAAACGAATTCGCTATCGGTATGGGGCCTGCCATCTTCAAGAAAAAGCGTAAAAACTCCAACGAAGTTTTTTCAATTCGCGTTTTACCGCTAGGTGGTTTTTGCGCGTTCGAAGGGGAAGACGCGGATTCTAATGACGACGGCGCTTTCAACAACAAAGAGCCGTGGAAGAGAATTCTAGTTTTAATTGCAGGCGCTACGATGAACTTAATACTAGGCGCTTTAATCTTAATTCTTTCGGTGGGTATTTACGGGCAGTTACTCGTTAAAACCTACGATATAAAGCCTGGCGCCGAACCTGAATATGCGGGATATTCCTTGCAAAACGACGACGTTTTAGTTAAGGTTAACGGCAAAAACATCTTTTTATCTAGCGATTTATCTAGCGCGCTTGACGGAAAGAGTAAAGGCGATATCGTTACCGTAACCGTTAATTCGCAAGGCGAAATGGTAGAGAGAAAGGTAAGGCTTAGAAACGACGTTGATATTAAAAATTTAGCCGAGAGTTTTTCAGCCTATACCGCGCTTGGAATTTCTACTATCGAGCGCATAGATAGTTCTACTGATAGCGCGTTAGAAGGAAAATATCTTTTACGCGTTAAAGATAGTGAAGTTTACGAAGACTGTACGAGAATTTTTTATCTTAGTGACCTTATCGCTTACGCTAAGACTTTTAGCGCCAACCAAACGCTTACTTTTTACTACTCGGCTGGCGGTAGCGATAAGCAGGAAAAGTCCATCGAGATAACCCAAGATTTATCGCAAAAACAAGACGGTGAAATTTTAGAAATTTTAGGAATAAAAGAAACGTCAACGCTACTTAAATACTCTACCGAGAACGTTAAGTTTTCCTTCTTTGAAACGATTGAAAGGGGCTTGGCGTATTCGGTTTCTATCGCGGGTACTATATTTAGAACGCTTGGCGAACTTCTAACGGGAAAACTAGGAATAAACGCTATGGGTGGCACGATAACTACGATATCCGTCACCGCAGAAGCGATTAAACTCGGCGGTTTTAATTACTTTTTAGAAATTGCGGGGTTTATCGGCATAAACCTTGCAGTGTTCAACCTACTGCCTATTCCCGCGCTTGACGGTAGCCGTGTGGTATTTTGCATAATCGAGTGGATACGCAAAAAACCCGTAAACCGCAAGGTTGAAGGTGTAATTCACGCGGTTGGCTTAGTTTTACTTTTAGGTTTTTCAATACTAGTTGACGTGCTTCAACTCTTTTAATAAATGCGGAATTTTTCCGCATTTTTTATTGTTTTTAATTTGGGGTTGTGCTATACTATAAAAAACGGCGAAAACGCCGATATTTTTAAGGAGAGAATTATGAGTTCTTATAAGAGAAAGAAAACCGTTGGCGATACTTCTTGGCTCGTTCACGATAGGTTTGGTATGTTTATTCACTTCGGTCTTTATTCACTTCCCGCAAGGCACGAGTGGATTAAAACGATGGAGAGAATTAGCGAAGAGAAGTACGACGTGTATTTTAAGCACTTCAATCCCGATTTAATCGATTGTAAAGAATGGGCGAGAAAGGCAAAGGCAGCGGGTATGAAATACGCAGTTTTAACCACCAAACACCACGAAGGTTTCTGCTTATTCGATTCTAAATATACCGACTATACCGTTATGAACACCCCTTACGGCAAAGATATCGTTAAAGAGTACGTTGACGCGTTTAGGGCAGAAGGTATTAAAATAGGTTTTTACTACTCGCTTCTCGACTGGCATCACCCAGATTTCCCGATAGACGTTATTCACCCAAGGCGTGAAGACGGCGAGGAAATGGATAAGGGTAGAGATATGAAAAAGTACGCAGAGTATATGCGTAACCAAGTTACCGAACTTTTAACCAACTACGGTAAAATTGACGTTATTTGGTTTGACTTTTCTTACGCTAAGAACCCAGACCCCGTTAAGATGCTCGCGTTTGATAAGGGTAACCCCCCGCCAGACCCCAACAAAAAACCTTGGATGCAAGGCAACGGCGGTAAGGGTAAAAACGAGTGGGAGTCGGAAGAACTCGTTAAACTCGTTAGGTCTCTTCAACCCGATATCGTTATTAACGACCGTTTAGAAATCGGTGGCGACACCGTTACCCCCGAACAAGCCAACGCTTATAGTTGGAGAAGGGATAAAGAAACTGGCGAATACTTAACTTGGGAAGTTTGCCACACCTTCTCGGGTTCGTGGGGATATTTTAGAGACGAAACTTCTTGGAAGTCTCACAAAATGCTTATCGACACGCTTATAAAATCAGTAGCATACGGCGGTAACGTTCTTATGAACGTTGGCCCAACGTCTAGGGGGGTATTTGACCACCGTGCAGACGACGCGCTTCAAGCGTATGCCGACTGGATGAAGTATAACTCTCGTTCAATTTACGGCTGTACTATGGCAGAGCCCGAATTTACCGCACCGATAGGTACTTTCCTTACCCAGTCGGAAGAAGGGGATAGGCTTTATATTCACTTAGTTGACTATCCTTTCAAAGCGCTCGTGTTCGACGGGCTTGAAGGCAAGGTAGAATACTCGCAATTCCTTCACGACGGTAGCGAAATCTTATTCACCGAAAAAGACGGAAAGGTTAAATTTGAACTTCCGGTAGTTCAACCGCAAAAAATAACGCCCGTTATCGAAGTGTTTCTTAAATAATTAAAAAACCTCGGCAAAAGCCGAGGTTTTCGCTTATTTTAAGCAACTTTTAATACGGTAATACCCGTATCGGTTAAAGATAAAGTAGTACTAGCCGTGTTTACAAGCGTTAAAGTTGAACCAGCCGAAGCGTTTACTAGTAAGGTTTTAGATAGCGGAGTATCGTTTCCTTGTAAATCGCTAATTACGCTAATTTGCGTTCCGTTTAGATTGAGCGAGTAGTTAACGTCAGCAGACGTTCTACTGAGATAATAACTTACTAAATAATACCCGCCCTCAGTTAAAGTTATCGCGTTAGCGCCAACCGTGATAGTAGTGTCGGGCGTTGCGGTAGTTAAAGTTATAGGCGCGGTAGCACCTGCTACTACGGTAGATGCACCGCTACTTGCGAAAATCGCGTCTGCGCTACCAGGTTCGCCTTGTGGGCCTTGCGGACCGGTAGGGCCTTGTGGACCAGTAGCGCCCGTTGCACCCGTAGCCCCCGTAGGACCAGCAGGACCTTGTGGGCCGGTTGCACCCGTCAAGCCGATAGGACCTTGCGGACCAGTTGCACCCGTAGCGCCCGTTGCACCTGTTAAACCGATAGGACCTTGCGGACCGGTTGCGCCCGTAGCACCCGTTGCACCGGTAGGTCCGGTAGGACCGACGGGGCCCCTAGGACCAACGGGACCTTGTGGACCTATTATTACTCTTTGTCTACAATTGTTATTGCAATTACAGTTACAATTATTATTAAATAAACACATTGATAGATTTCACCTCGATAAATATCGTTCAGTACTATCGTATGAAATTATTATAATAATTGTTAAAATCAAGCGTTTTAGTTTGATTAAAAATTCAAAATGATTTATAATTTTTTTATGACTAAAAATTACAACCTTACTTTAACCGCTTGTTCGGTGGGGTATATACTACAAGCGTCGATAAACAACTTGTTACCGCTACTTTTTGTGTACTTTACGCTAGAATACGGCATACCCCTATCGTTTATAACGGTTTTAATTTCGTACAACTTTATAATTCAAATATTTATCGACCTATTTTCATCAAAAGTAATAATAAAAATGGGCTATAAGTCGGCTGGAATACTTTCGGCAACGCTAGGGCTCGTTGCGTTTTTAGTGCTAGGCTTTACCCCGATTTTGTTTAACGATACCGCTAGAATTTTTATATCGGTAGCCGTTGCCGTAACGGTAATGGCGATAGGTAGCGGTTTAAGTGAAGTGGCTCTTAGCCCGATAGTTGAAGCCTTGCCTTTTGACAACAAATCGTCAAAAATGAGTTTTTTACACTCATTTTATCCATTAGGGCATTTATTCATAATTTTATTAGCAACGGGATTTTTCACTCTTTGCGGTATAAAAAACTGGAACTATTTAGCGCTAGCGTTAACGATAATTCCTATAATAGAAATACTACTGTTTATAAAAAGCCCGATAGTAAACCCAACGGAAGATGAAAAAAAGGTTAAAAAACTTGAACTGTTTAAGGATAAAACCTTTATTTTATTGTTCGTTTTGATGATTTGTGCAGGCGCTTCCGAGCAAGCAATAGCCCAGTGGGCAAGTTACTTTGCCGAAAGCGGGCTAAAAGTTTCTAAAACCACGGGCGACCTTATAGGCGCAAGCGCGTTTGCTTTATTTATGTTCGTATCGCGGTTTTTATACGGGCTAAGTAAAGCTAAACTAAACTTAAATATCGTAATTACCGTATGCGCGGTAGGGCTTATCGCGTGCTATTTACTAAGCGTAGTTCAACCAAGCCCGATAATATCACTCGTGTTTATTGCGTTAAGCGGGTTATTCGTTGGAATTATGTGGCCGGGCGTTTACTCGATAGGTGGAAAGTTGTTTTCCTACGGCGGAACGGCTATGTTTTCAATGCTAGCCCTTGGCGGAGATTTAGGTTGTACGTTAGGACCGCTAGTCGTCGGTGCGCTTGCAAGTAAGTTTAGCGTTAAACTCGGAATTTTAGTCGCAACCGCTTTCCCTGTTTTGTTATTTGTGGGTATGATATTACTTCAAAAACGCGAGAAAAACGGACTTATTTCAATAAAATAAAAAACGCTTGGCGGTTGCCAAGCGTTTTAGTTTTAATTAGCCTATAAGCCCTTTAATAAAAATTTCAATACCTATAAAAATTAAAATTGCGCCACCTAAAAGGCTTGCTTTATTAGATAGTTTAGTGCCGAACTTTTTACCTAAAAACAAACCGCCTAAACAAATAGCAAAGGTAACAACCGCTATAACTAGGCAAGAAACGAAAGCGTGAAGTAAATCGTATTCTGCTATCGTAAAGCCTACGGAAAGCGCGTCGATTGACGTTGCTATGCCTTGAACTATCAACGCGCCAAGCGTTACGGCGGGTTTTTCCTCACAAGCGCAGTCTTTATGCTTAATTCCTTCAATAAGCATTTTAGCGCCTATAAAACACAATAAAAACAAGGCTATCCACGGAATAAACTTTTCAAATACCGCAAAATGATGGGCTAGTGTAGATACGCATAAAAAACCTATCATCGGCATTGCGAATTGAAAAAACGAAAACACGCCCGCTATACCAAGCGTTTTGCTTTTTTTCATACACGGCTCGTTAAGACCGTTTGCTAGCGATACGGAGAACGCGTCCATCGCTAGCCCAACGCCGAGTAGCGCGCTGTTAAAGAAAAAGGTAAAATTCCACATATAAAACCTCTAATTTAAGTAGTTTTCTAAAATTTCGCACGCGTCGCCAACCAAACTTGCACACGGGCGTTTTTTATAGTAAGTTTCGGTGCGCTTTTCGGGGGTTGGGGCGGAATTTTCTTCGGGAAGCGCTAAAAGTTCACGGCAAATATAAGTGCCGTTTTTTTCTTTGAACTGTTTCATAAGGTGTTGAACTTTTTGATACGTTTGCATTTTTGCGTTATTGTCAAGCGGATTGGTGTTTCCTTCAAGAACGCTTAGCACGAAAACCATACCAGAAACCGCGCCACACACTTCGCGCATGCGCCCAAAACCACCGCCGAAACCCGATACGGATTTTGCTATAAAATCTCTATCTAATTTTAGTTCGTTTTCAAATGCAAGCGCTACCGCTTGCGCACAGTTGTAACCTTCTTTGAAATAACTCTCTCCAAGTTCGCGTTTAGTCATTTTTATCTCCCGTTAAACAGTTTATTATCTCGCCCGCCGATATAAGCCCTGCAACCGCCGGCACGAAAGAGTTGCTAGAAGGCTCTCTCCCGCCCGCACGTTTAGGAACTTCCTGCGAGTACACCACTTTTACCCCCTCGATACCCCTATCTTTAAGCGCCTTTCGCATAACCCTACAAAGTGGGCATACCTTGGTTTTAGACAAGTCTTCAACCTTAAATAGAGTGGGGTCTATTTTGTTGCCCGTACCCATACACGATATTACGGGAACACCCGCTTTTTTGCACGCTGATATTATCGCTATTTTACCAGAAATGGTATCAATAGCGTCTAAAACAAATGAAAAAGAAGAAAAGTTTATTCCTAAATTATCATTTTCGGTAATAAACCCGTCAATCTCGTTAACTTTCGTGTTGGGTGAAATTATCTTAATTCTATCTAGCGTAGCGGTAGTTTTTTTAACGCCTAAGGTATCGAGCGTGGCGTAGAGTTGGCGGTTGAGATTAGTAACTTCGTACTCGTCACTATCCACAACGGTAATTTCACCAACGCCTGCGCGCGCCAAAGCCTCAACGGCGTAACTTCCAACACCGCCAAGCCCAAAAACTGCAACGTGCGAATTTTTAAGTTTACGAATTCCGCTTTCGCCGTACAAACGGGCTGAGCGTTCAAGCATTTTTTCCATGCGCTTAGTATAGCACGAAAACTACTTAAAATCAAGTTATATTAAAAGCCTATAAAAAAGTTATTAACATTGTTGATAACCCATGTTGAAAACTTTTCGAAATCGACAAAATTTCCCAAAATATAAAGAGTGCTTACGTTGATAACTTTTTACTCGTTAGATAGGGTATAAAAATTTTAATAAAGGGTAAACTTATCATACACCCCAAAGGCGCATACATAGGAGGTGTTATGTTAGATAATAAAGTCGTGATATGCGGGGTAGATACGTCTACGTTACCGCGTATTAAAAAGGAAGAAAGTTTTGAACTTTTAACTAAAATTTCAAAGGGCGACGAGAGCGCCAAGCAAAAATTCATCACAGCAAACGTAAGGTTAGTGCTATCGATAATTAAAAGGTTTCCTAGCGCCAAAGTCTCGCGAGACGATTTGTTTCAAGCAGGTTGCATAGGTCTTATAAAAGCAGTTGACAATTTTGATTTATCAGTAGGGGTAACCTTTTCAACTTACGCAGTACCTATGATAATAGGCGAGATAAAAAGGGTTTTAAGAACGGCTAACAGTCTAAGGGTTTCGCGTTCGATAAGAGATACGGCGTATCAAGTACTAAAAACGCGTGGGGAACTCGAACGGCAAGACGAGATTGCCACCCCTTCTAAAATCGCAGAAAAACTATCGATAGCCGAAAGTGAAGTGGTGTACGCGCTCGACGCGATTTCCGACCCCGTTTCCCTTTACGACCCCGTGTACTCAAAAGAGGGGGAAGAACTGTATTTAATGGACCAAATTAGCGACGAAAAGCAAAACGACGAGCGCTGGACTGAAAACGCTTGCCTAAAAATAGCCATGGATAAACTTGACGAAAGGGAGAAAAAGATACTTTATATGCGCTATTTTGAAGGCAGAACTCAAACCGAAATATCGGGCGCGGTAGGGCTTTCACAAGCGCAAGTTAGTCGCCTTGAAAAGAGCGCGCTTAAAGTATTAAAGTCAAAAATTTCATATTAAAATATATATCGTATTGACGTGAAAAATCAATACGGTATAATTTTTTTGGGCAAATCGTTTGCAATAGCAAATCATAAATGCTATAATCAACTTATATATTGTAAAATATATAACGCTAAAAAACGCAAATTTTTTTTAAGGAGCAATTATGGGAAAGAAATTACTCGTTATTTTACTTTCACTAACGGCATCTCTAACGGCGCTATTCGGTCTTACCGCTTGTGGTGACGAAGGCGGTGCTTGCGAGCACGAATACACGACTTTGCTTGAAAGAAAAAACGGCAGTTGTTTAGAAGATGGCAATTTGACTATTTCTTCGTGTAGTAAATGCGGAAAATACTACGTTGACGAATTGTTCAAGGAATTTGACGATTACGACGAGGCTTACTCAAAAGCAATCATACCTGCGAAAGGGCATACTCAAACGTGGGTTGATAGGCAAGAGCCTTCGAGTTGTACGTCTACTGGTTACTTAGCGCACTACAAATGCGATAGGTGTGACGTGGTTTACACTGAAAGTATGGTAGAAACTACGCTTGAAGAACTTGAAATCGAAGGCGAACACAACATTTCGTATCAAGGTAGAGTATACGCTAGTTGTACAGAGCCCGGTGTTTTCTCGCACTATAAGTGTACCTCGTGTGGCGACCTTTTTAGTGACGCGTACGGCAACGTAAAACTTACCCAAGCGGACGTTATTGAGAACGCTAGCCACTATTTTTCTAACAGTCACCAAGAATATTCTGCTCCTACTTGTACTATGAGTGGTAACGTTGAGTACTACTACTGCTGGAACTGTTATAAATACTATGCTGACGAAAACGGTCAAACAGAACTTGATTATGAAGAAGACGTAATTATCCCTGCGCTTGAACACGACTTATCTAACGTTTCAACTTTGGTTGAGGCAGATTGTGAGATTGACGAAGTTAAAAGGTACTCGTGTGCGAGAACGGATTGTCCTCATTACGAAGATAGAATTACTGAAAACTCTGCGCTTGAACACTCTTTCGTTAGCGGTAAATGTACTAACTGTACGTGTGACGAGTTCTCAGTTGGCTTACAAATGAGCGAAAACACCTACTGGGACGGGGAAAAATATTACTCGACTTACACCGTAGTAGGTCTTGGCGACTGGGTAAAGAGTGAAGTTTTAATCTTCCCCAACACCTATAAGGGCGCAAAGGTAACCAAAATACAACTATATCAAGACTATTTTAATCTTGACGGTGTTAAAAAGATAATTATCCCTGAAAATATTGAAGAAGTTACTATTTGTTCGTATCTACAAGGTCTAAACACTTCGGTTAAAGAAATAGTAGTTAAATCGCATAGTTTGTATCTTGATTCAAACGCGTTTGCAAACCTTACCGCGCTTGATACCTTTACTACGCCTAGCGATTTTACCTTAACAGGTATGTCGGGCGCTGCTTTTTACGGTTGCTCGTCACTTAAATCGTTTACCATAAAAGGTGATTTTAATAATATTAGCAGTCAAGTATTCCAAGGCTGTACTTCGCTTGAAAATATCGTTATTGACGCACCTATTACATATATTTCAGATAGAGCGTTTATAAACTGTTCTTCGCTTGAAGAAATTTATATTCCAAGCACGGTTACTAGAATAAGTAACTACGCTTTCGACGGGTGTACCGCACTTAAAAAGGTTATAGTTGACGATATTAAAGACTGGGCTAAAATTTCTTTCTCAAGTTCTGGTAACCCGTTAACTTACGCCCACCACTTCTATAAAAAGACTGATACGGGCTCTATCCCTTACGGCGATATCGTTATTGATAGTTCTTTCTTTACCCCTGAACTTTTAGAAAACGATACTATAATCGACTCGTATATGTTTAGCGGTTGCTACGATTTAGTTAAAGTGGCGCTTCCGTCGGGCATAACCGAAATATACGGTAACGCGTTTGAAAACTGTATTAACCTTAAAGAAGTTGAACTTCACCCGTATTCTAGTAACTCGAATTGCACCTTAACTAGAATTAACGCTTACGCGTTTAAGGGTTGTTCATCACTTGAAAAGTTAACCTACCCCGCATCAATTTCTTACGTTGGCTCAAAGGCGTTTGAAGGCTGTGATGCAATTACTTCTATATATTATAGTAAAACTAAACTCACCGAATGGATAAACACTTCGTTTACCGACGTTTATTCTAACCCCTTGCACGCAGGTAATGCAGACGTTTATTTGTTTAACGGTTTAATCTACGGTACTACCGCTGAACTCGGTGCTGACCTTACCCCGGCAGACGGTGAGCCTTACGCGCTTAAACCTTACGTTATGGCAGGTTTCAAAGCGCCTATAAAGGGCATTGAGTACTTATCGGAAATAGGCGACTACGCTTTCTATAATGCAAAGGGCGTTATAGGTACGGTTATTCTTACCCCCGAAGCGGGCTACAACATGAGTTCTTTACCCGCTAACTACAAAGGCGTTTCAAAAATAGGTAGATACGCGTTTGCTAACTGCCAAAACTTAACAGGCGTAGTTCTTCCTACAAACAACGCCGTTAGAATTTACGAATACGCTTTTGCTGGTAGCAACGTTAGGTCGTTTACCGTATCTGACAAGAGCGCATCAGTTAGCCAAAATATATTAAAAGGCTGTAATAAACTTGAATATTTAGGGCTTGCAGACCCCTATTGTAACCACGTATACGATTACTTTGGCGGTAACGGTAACGTGCCTGCGTCACTTAAAACCGTATATCTTGGATACGATACTATTTCTAGTTACGAACTTGAAGGTTTAACTTCGCTTGAAAACCTTTACCTTCCTTCGGGTGCAAGGTTCTTAGACTCTTACGGTTTTGGTTACGAAGCAAATAGAAGACCTACCAAGATAAATATCTTCTACGGCGGTACGCTTGAAGAATTTATGACTAACGGGTTGTTCTACTCTTACGATAGACTTCCTAAAATCAACCTATACACCTACGAATTCGTAGAAACGTTGCCGTCTGGTAAAGACCGTTACGAATATCAACTTTTGCAAGATTTAGTAATTCCTGCAAACGTTAATAGAATACGTAGTTACGCGTTTAATAACGTAGTTTCTTTACGAAGCGTAACCTTGCCGTCAACGTTTAATCCTAGCAATATCGGTTCGTACGCTTTCTACAACTGCGATAACTTGTTTGAAATTTACAACTACACGACTTATACCTTAAATACGGGTAGCAGTAGTTACGGTTACTTAACGAAAAATGCTAACGCAATTTACACGCAAGAGGGCGAAGAAAGGCGCGTTGCCATCACGAGTGACGGGTTTGCCTTTACTCTTTCAGATGATGAAACGCCTATCGTTTATATGTTTAGATATTTAGGCGAGGGCGGAGACGTAACTTTACCGTCTACCGTAACGATAGGTAGCAAAACTTACGATAGTTATAGAATCGGGCAAAGGGCGTTCTACTTTAACGATACGATTGAAAGCGTGGTAATTCCGTCAAGCGTAACGTATATTAGCGATAGCGCCTTCTACGGTTCTAGCAACCTTTCTAGCGTAACCTTTAACGAGGGCTTAACGTATATAGGTTCTTCGGCGTTTGCGGTAACTAATATTTCTAGGGTAGTTTTCCCTGACTCGTTAACAAGCGTAAACGCATCTGCTTTCTACGATTGCGATATGCTTTATCAAATCGTTTTAGGAAAAGGGCTTAGAGAGTTCTCAATGACGTATGAAATTGACAAACTCATTGAAATCGTTGACCCGAATAACGTTAGCAAAGTAGAAGTTCCTCTTTCATCGTCAACTAGCCAACTCATAATCGAGGGCGACTACGTGTTTGCAAATATAAACGGCGAACTCAACTTAATTGCCTACACCGGCGAGGGTGGAGAAATCACTCTTCCTGTAAAAGACGGTGGTTATAAAATCTACAAAAACTTTATGCGCGGTGGAAACGTTACCAAGTTAACTATTCCTGACTGCGTTACCGAAATCGGCGCTTACGCGTTTGAAGGAACTCCCGTACAAGAAGTTATTATAGGTAACGGCGTAAAAGTTATCGGCGACTACGCGTTTAGTGGGGCAACTAACCTTAGCCTAATCACTTTGGGCAGTTCGGTTGAAACTATTAAACGTTACGCTTTCCATAATAACGCTAACGTTGACGAATTAGTTCTTCCCGCGTCGCTTAAAACGTTAGAAGAATCAAGTTTCTATAAAACTATTATTAAAAAGTTAGTGTTTAGTGAAAACTGCGTACCTGCGATTGCAGACTACTTTAACGCAACCGTTCAAGAAGTACACGTTAAAACTCTTAAACAATTCTTAACTACCTACAACAAAGCAGGCTTATTCTTATCGGGCGCTAGCCTTTATATCGACGGCGTTTTAGCAGAAGAAATTACCATTACGGGTGACGACTGCGACTATATAAGTTACAACGCGTTTAATAAGATTGTAGGGCTTAAAAAAGTTACTATCGACGGTGTTGACCGCATTGAACAAAAAGCGTTTGCTAATAGTTCGATTAAAGAAGTTATCATCAAAAACGTTAACTATATAGGATATCAAGCGTTTGCATCGTGCAGTAGTTTAACTAAAATCACCTTAGAAAACGTTAAAGAAATCGGCGACGAAGCCTTCTACGTTGGCTACGGTGGAGGCGTGGTTAATATGTCGGGCGTAGAAGTTGTAAGGTTTAGAGCCTTCTATAACTACTCAATTACCGGCGGTAGCCTAGGAAATAACCTTAAATACGTTGGCGACGAAGCCTTCTACTATTCGTTTAGCGATAAAGTTACGATTCCGTCTACTATCGAATACGTAGGCACGAACGCCTTCTCAGGATGCACGGGCGAAGAGTATAAAAACAGTTACTATATGGGTAACGAAGAAAACCCCTACTTAGTTTTAGTAAAAGCGGGCATTGATAGCGAAACCAACACCGTTATTATAAACGACGACTGTAAGGTTATCGCTGGCGACTCTTTCTATAACGTTTCCGTTAACTCAATTACCTTGCCTAGCGGTTTAGTTGGTATAGGTAAAAACGCTTTCAAAGGAAAGGGTTTAACTGAAATTAACCTACCTAGCACCGTTAAATATATAGGCGATTACGCTTTTGCGCAAACCGCAATTTATACGGTATCAATTCCAAAAGATACTATTTACCTTGGCGAGTATGCGTTCTTATCTTGTGCAAACCTTAGCGAAGTTATATTTGACGCAGATAGCGTTCTTAAAGAAATTGAAACGTACGCGTTTGAAGACTGTAATAATTTAACTAGCGTTTCACTTCCTTCGAGCATTGAAGTTATCAAGAAAGGCGCGCTTTACAACACGGGGCTTACCGAAATCGTTTTAGGTAACAACGTAAAAGTAATTGAAAACCAAGCAATTAAGAAGGTAGATAAGTTAATTTTATCTTCACTTGAAACGTATCTTAACTTACAACTTGATAGTGAACAAGCGTCACCCGTATATTCGTGGGATGCTAGCAAATACGGTAAAATTATCGTTCAAGGCGTAGAATTAACTGAAATAGTAGTTCCTGAATCGGTAACCGAAATCGGCAGTTACTTGTTCTACGGCAACCCGTATATCAAAAAGTTTACCGGCCACGATAAGTTAGAAAGCATCGGCAGATGCGCCTTCTATAATAGCGCGCTTGAAGAGATTGACCTTAAAGGCGTTAAAAGGGTAGATTATAACGCGTTCAGTATGTGTGACAACCTAAAAACTATCACTATGACTGACGTTGAAGAGTTAGAAACTTACGCTTTCAACAGCGTTAATGCAGTTGAAACTTTAACCATTAGCAATAGCCTTAAAAAGGTTAAAGAGTATGCGTTTAGTAATTTCACGGCAAGCGTTATCAACTTCTTAGGCACGCCTGACGATTGGGCAAGCATTGAATTTGAAAGTTATACCGACAATATTGCTAATAGGGGCACGCTCAAATTTAACGGCGAAGTAATTACCGAACTTACCTTATCGGTAAACGTTAAACCTTTTGCGTTCTATCATAACAACTCGATTACCAAAGTAACCTTATTAGATAGCGTTACCGAAGTTGGCGATTACGCGTTTGAAAACGCAGAGAATTTAAGTGAAGTTCATTTAGGTAACGGCGTTACTAAGATAGGCATACAAGCGTTCTACGAATGTAGCGCGTTAACTACCGTAACGGTAGGCGAGAGCCTTGAAGAAATAGGTCAATACGCCTTTGCATACTGTTATCAACTTGCAACGTTTGACTCGCTTAAATCGGTAAAATATATCGGTAAATCGGCTTTCTATCAAGTTAAACTCACAGAACTTGACCTTACGTCTTTAATAACCGTAGGCGAAAACGCTTTCGAGTGTAGCACTATGACTAAGATTACGCTTGGTAGTAACTTTGAAAGCGCGGGCAAAAACGCCTTCTACTTCACTACAAAATACGCTGAACTTTACTATCTTGGCGAATTGAACGACTGGGCTTCAATGGAATTTGAAAACAATTATTCTAACCCAGCGTACAAGGCTGATAAAGTTTACTACAACGGTCAAACGGGTATGGAAGCCACTATTACCGCAAAAGAGTTAAGACCGTACTCGCTATACTGTGCTGACGTTTCTAAGATTATCCTTAGTGACGACGTTGAAGTAATAGGCAAATACGCCTTATCAAAAACTAAGGCGACTGAAATCGTGCTTGGTAGCGGCGTAAAGGAACTTGGCGAAGGCGTTTTCTCAGGCAACTATTATCTTACGAAGATTACCTTAAACGGCACGTTTACTGAAATTCCTAAGTACGCGTTCGACTCAAATAGTAGCGTGGAAGAAATAGTAATTCCAAGTGGCGTTATCAAGATAGGCGAGCAAGCGTTCTTCGAGGCGGAAAAATTAAGAAGAGTAATTCTTAGTGACACCGTTGAAGAAATTGACACTTACGCTTTCTATTGCGTAAACCTTGATTTATTCCATATCGGCAAAAATTTACACACTATCGCGGTTGATGCTTTCTCTGACGATTACTCGATTAAAGAAGTTACTATCGACCCTGAAAACGAAAACTTCGTTATTTATAACGGCGGGCTTTACGATAAAGACTTAACGATTTTATACTATCAAATAGATAAATCTTACGCTCAAATCGTACTTCCCGAAACGTTAAAAATTATCTGCGAAGGCGCTTTTAGAAATCACACTGCGCTCACTACGATAGTTATTCCCGAAAGCGTTGAAGAAATAGGAAACTGGGCTTTCTTATACTGCGAAAGATTAGTTGAAGTTTGCAACCTTTCAAGTGCGGATATAGAGTTTACTTTATTAACTGAATACGCGCTTAATACCTACGGTGCAGACGGTACTAGTAAAATTACTACCGACGGCGATATGATTTTCTATAACGACGGTAGCGCTCGTACGTTAGTTGCCTACGTTGGCGACGGAGTTGAACTAATTATTCCCGAAGGCGTAACTTCAATTTACAAATACGCGTTCTATAAATCAAGCGTTGTAAAGGTAACTTATCCGTCTACTTTAACTTCGGTAAATAACCAGGCGTTTAAGGAAAGTAGCGTAAATGAATTCGTTATATACGGCGGTCAAATATCATTCGTTCCTAAGAATTACTGCGAACACCTTACTATCGTTAGCGGTGCGGTAAATAAAGCGTACGAGTCTAACAGCGTTCTTAAAACCTTAGTTATTCAAGACGGGGTTACTAGCCTTTGCGATAGCGCGTTTAGAAGTTCGTCCGCCCTTGAAGAAGTAACCGTGGGTAGCGGTATAACTTCGCTTGCAAGCAGTGCTTTCGCGTCGTGTACTAGTCTTACAAAAATTACCCTTTCTGGAAACTTAACTACCATAGGCGGTGGCGCTTTCTACGTTTACAGTGAAGCGTCGAAAAGAGACGTTTACTTTGGTGGCAACGTCAACGACTGGGCAGGTATAAATTTTGTAAACAGTTCGTCAAATCCCTTCCAAACGGGCGGTAAATTATATATAGGCGGAGAAGTTCAGTCCATAATCACTATCGACGTTGACGTTTCTAATTACGCGTTTATGGGCGTAGATAAACTCGTTAGCGTAACTCTTGGCGATAACGTTACCACCATTGGCGATTCCGCTTTCTCAAGTTGCGCAGACTTAACGCAAGTGGTAATAGGCAAAAACGTAACTACTATCGGCACCAGCGCGTTCGCTTTAAGATACAATAAACTTGCCGAAGTCGTTAACCTTTCTTCGCTTGACGTTAAAGCAGGTTCTTCAAGTTACGGTGACTTAGCGTACAACGCTTACGTCGTTTGGAATTCGGCTTCGCAAAAGAAGATGGTGTTCGAAAACGATATGGCTATACTTGATTACGGCGCTAAGAAAGTTCTCGTTCACTACTACGGCGACCAAACCGAACTCGCAATACCTAGCGGTATTACCGAAATCAACAAATACGCGTTATACACTACCAAACTTCAAAAAATAACCCTTCCTTCAACCGTTACTCACGTTGGATACTGGGGGTTAAGAGTTGGCACTTTAACCGAACTCGTTATAGAAGATGCCGACGGTTGGTATCAAGGCAACACCGGTTACGAACTTCGCAGTTTATCACGCGTTACCGACGACTTATCCAACTCTGCGGTTGCTATCGACAAGTTTGTAAATACAACTTCGATAATATTCTACAAGTTTGAAAATCAAGACGGGTTCATCACCTATAATTCGGGTGACGAAGTTACTCTCGTTAAATACCAAGGCACGGTTGGTGACGACGGTGTTCTTACAGTACCTAGCGGTATAACCAAAATAGGCGAGTACGCCCTTTACAGTACCGGCGCAACCACTATCAATCTTCCCACTACTCTTAGAAAGATAGATAGAACGGCGTTCTACGCCTCAAACAGTAGTATAACGGGCATCAACCTTGGAACTAACTATTCGGGTTGGTATTATACTCAAAACGCAAGTTACACGGGTGGATATTATCGTTCGGGCGACTTGTCAGACCCCAGCGTAGTGGCACAGTTACTCGTTAAGAGCCAAGATTATTACTACTACAAATACTAAAATTTATAACTCCCCGAATTTTCGGGGAGTTATTTTCATATAATAGGGTATGATTACCTTTCAAGAACTAAAACGGAAAGACGTATTAGAAGTTTCGTCAGGCAAAAATTTAGGCAAGATTACCGACCTTATTATTGAAAAAAAGTCGGGCAAAATACAAAAAATTATAGTGCCCGGTAAAAGGGGTGGTTTTTTAAGTTGTGAAAACTTAGAAATAAAGTACTCTAAAATTCAAAAGATAGGCGACGACGTTATTTTGGTAGATTTATCAAATGATTGTAAACCGCCCAAGCCCTGTAAGCCCGAACCGCCTTGCGCCGAAATAAACAACTGCTGTGATATCGAGTTCGACGGGTTTCAAGACGAGTAGTTTTTTCAAAAAATCACTTGAAAAAGTTAGCCGTTTGGTATATCATATAAATATGAATAAAAACGGTAAGCAAAATTTACAAACTATAACTGCGGAAGACGGGGGCTTTGCCTTTTCCTTTTCAGTAATTTCAATTTTGCTAATATCAATAATATATTCAACCGTATTGTCGGTTATAGCGGGTAAAAATTTATCCGTTTTTTCGTCTAACGCGGTTATTATACTCAACTACGTGCTTTCGCCGATTGCAATTTTACTTGCAATCGGCATTTTGCGTTACAAAAATAAAAAGAACTATATCGCGCTTGCAACTAATAAAAAGTTCGAGATAAAACCGCTTATAGCAACCCTTTTAATAGGCTTTGGGCTAACCTTTGGGCTGGCCGAGATAAACGCTATTTTCGTAACCTTTTTGCAAGGGCTTGGTCTTAAAATTTCAACCCCGTCACTACCTAGTTATTCGCCTATAAACGTAATACTCGTAATTTTAAGCGTTTGCGTTTTGCCGTCTATTTTCGAAGAGTTTTTGTTTAGGGGAATAATTCTATCAAGCCTTAAAAAGACGGGCGTTGTATTTGCAACGCTTATATCGGGCGCGTTATTTTCGCTGTTTCATATGTCGCCCGCGCAAACGGTGTATCAATTTATCGTGGGCGTAATTTACTCGCTCATTATAATTTGCGGTGGAAACTTACTATATACTATAATTATTCACTTTATAAACAACTTATATATCGTTCTTAACTACTACTATTTCAATATCACGGTAGACTTAGGCTTAACTATTTTAGGCTTGATTTCGCTCGCCGTTGGAATAGTTCTACTAGTTTATAAAAGGCGTGAAATTTCCTTAGATAAAGCCGAGAAAAAGCAAAATAGAATAAACTTTTTACTAGGTGCTATAATGGGGGCGATAGCGTCTTTGTTTATGTGGATACAGGGGCTTATTTGATGGTTAAGATAAATATCGTTGCGGTGGGAAAGGTTAAAGAAAAGTACTTTCAAAACGGGATTGACGAGTACGTTAAACGCCTATCGCGCTATGCAAAACTAAATATTATCGAAGTTAAAGAAAAAAATATTACCACCGAGCCTAACCCCGCGCAAATACAAGAGATTTTAAGGCGTGAGGGCGAAGATATCAAAAAAGAACTTAAAGGCTACGTGGTGGCTATGGCTATCGAAGGTAAAAAACTCAGTTCAAAGGGCTTTGCAACTTTTATTGAAAAAGCAAAAAATGCGTGCGGTGAAATAACCTTCGTAATAGGCGGTTCTTACGGGCTTGACGATAGCGTTAAAAGTTTAGCAAGCGAAAATATATCAATATCCGATATGACCTTTCCGCATACCCTTTTAAGGCTTATATTGTCCGAGCAGTTATATCGCGCGTTCACTATTTTAGAAGACGGGAAGTACCACAAATGAAAACACCTGAATTTTATATGAAAAAGGCTATAAAACAAGCCTATAAGGCGGAAAGTATAGGCGAAGTTCCTATCGGCGCAGTAATCGTTTTAGACGGGAAAGTCATAGCAAGCGCCTACAACAAGCGAAACAGTAGCCACGATGCGACTGCCCACGCCGAAGTTCTAGCCATAAAAAAAGCCTGCAAAAAACTTGGCGACTGGCGACTTGAAGGCGCTGAAATTTTCGTTACGTTAGAGCCTTGCCCTATGTGCGCAGGCGCGATAGTGAACGCTAGAATTAAAAAGGTTTACTTTGGCGCGTACGAGAAAAAAAGCGGTGCGGTTATGAGCAACTACCGAATACTGTTCGGTGGCGCGCTAAACCACAAGGCTGACGCGGAAGGCGGAATATTAGAGGAAGAGTGTTCAAGCCTTATAAAAAAGTTTTTTAGTGAAAAACGATAAAAGGTAAGCCGTTTAATTGACTTAATTTGTTTAATTTATTACAATATATATAGGCTACATTTGCCTAAATTAAATATTTTTTACGGAGGAGTTATGATAACACACGGAACAGAGATAAAGATTTTCGCTGGTAATTCCAACAAGCCTTTTGCAGAAGCAATTGCAAAAGAACTCGGTTTGCAACTTAGCAATATCGAAGTGGGTCGTTTTAGTGACGGGGAGATAAATGTTCACCTCGGCGAAACGGTAAGAGGTAAAGACGTATTCTTAATTCAATCAACCTCGCAACCCGTTAACGATAATTTAATGGAATTACTCGTTATGATTGACGCGGCTAAAAGAGCGTCTGCCGGTCGTATTACTGCGGTTATACCTTACTTTGGGTATGCTCGCCAAGATAGAAAGGCAAGGCCGAGAGACCCGATTACCGCTAAACTCGTAGCAGATCTTATTCACACCGCGGGTGCTGACAGAGTGTTAACGATGGATCTTCACGCCCTTCAAATTCAAGGGTTCTTCAATATCCCCGTTGACCACTTAGTAGGCGGTCCTCTCCTTTTTAGATACTTCCAAGATAAAGTTGACGAAGATTTCGTAGTAGTTTCGCCTGACGTTGGCTCGGTTACTAGGGCTAGAAACGTTGCAAGCAAACTCGGTTGCTCGATGGCTATTATCGATAAGCGCCGTCCCAAAGCAAACCAACTTGAAGTTATGAACATAATCGGCGACATTAAGGGTAAAAAATGCTTGATGGTTGACGATATGATTGACACCGCAGGCACTATCGTTCAAGGTGCGGAAGCCCTTTACAAAAACGGTGCAAGTGAAATTTACGCTTGCTGTTCGCACGCCGTATTTAGTGGCCCTGCTATTGAAAGAATTAAAAATTCGCACATCACTAAACTCGTAGTTCTCGACACTATCCAACTCCCCGAAGAAAAGAAAATTGATAAAATCGAAGTCGTATCCTGCGCTAAACTTTTCGCGCTCGCTATTGAAAACGTTTATCATGATAGGAAGATGTCTGATATTTATAACAACTACTAATTTTTTAAGCCCCCATTTCGGGCATTATGCGTCGTTTCTACTTAGCCGATAGACTTCGTTGACCGAAAAGGTCTAACTCGTCCTATCGCCTTCGTGAGCCTAGCCTAATACCCAAACTGGTGGCTTAAAAGCAAGTTGCAATAAGTAAATAGTAAATTAAAAGCATAGGTTTTCCTATGCTTTTCTTGTGACCAACAAGGTCTATTGCAACCACTCGTCTAGGCGAGCCTTCTTTAACTTGCAACTAACGCCTTAAAACGGTTGTAATAGGCTTTATAAAAATGGACTTCGTTGACCTGAAAGGTCTATCTCACCCCGAAAACTTTGCGAGCCTTGTTCTGCTTGCTTCTAAGGTCTTAAAATACGCATAAAAATAAACTCTCGTTTGGTTACAAGCGAGAGTTTTTATATATAAAACCAATCAATTTAACTTAAAAAAGCGCCACCTCAAAGGTGGCGCTTTTTATCGCTTTATAATTAAATTTTCTTAGCGTTTGTAAGAAGATATTTTTCAGCCTCGGTAGACCAAATACCGTTATTTCTTTCGCAAATTTCAGCAAGTTCTTTATAGAAAGGGTCGGTTTCGCCAAGTTTTGCAAAATCTGCAATTGCAGTCATCGGCATAGAGATATGCGTGTAAACGAGTTTCTTTGCGCCTTTGATGTTGGGAAGGTTAAGCGTAGTGTCGATAACGCTATCTAAACCACCAACGTGCGAAATCATAATAGACGGGTTAATTCTACCTTCGCCCGCAAGTTTAAGGGCTTCTTTAAGGTCGTCGGTATTACCGCCTGACGTACCGGTTATTCTGTGGAACATATAGTGAACGTCGTAGAAATTGAATTTTGCCGAGAATTGCGGGTTGGTAGGGCCTGCAAAGAAGTTTAGGCAACCGCCTTCGCCTAAGAGTGCGTCACCTTGTTCAACGAGTGCAGATACTGGCGCGTAAACGAAAACGTCGTCATATCCGTTACCACCGTTAAGGCTCTTTAAGTAAGCAACGGGGTCTTCTACCGTTGAAGTGTTAACGTAGATGAGTTTTACGCCGTTTTTCTCTGCATCTTCCACCGTAAGTAGTGATGCCGCTCTATCAAGCCTTGCTTGGTCGATATCGGTTACCACCATAAGCGACGGTTTTCTATCGCAGTGGATACCGTAGTCGATAGCGCCTAACCCCATAGGACCAACGCCTGCTAAAATAGCAACTGCGCCACCTTCTTTAATGCCCATAGTGTGGGTGTGTTTTTCGTATACCGAGTGGAAGTTTTCATGATATCCTGCAATTATGCAAGACATAGGCTCGGCTAACGACGCTTTATAGTAAGCGTCACCGTCGTATTTGATAAGACAGTCAGCCTCGATAATAGCGTTTGGAATAATCGAGTAGGTAGAATCTCCACCTACGAACGGGAAAGAGTAGCCCGGGGTTTGTAAAGGGCCGTATGCAGGTTGAATACCAAACTTGTCGCCTTCTTTGTATTTTTCTTGCCATTTAGCGCCGACTTTTACTATATCACCGCAAAATTCGTGCCCGATAATAACGGGGTTGGTTGAAATATCTTCTGGAACGCGCTTGTGGTCTTCACCTTGAATAACCGCCTTATAACTCGACATACAGATACTATCTGAAATAACGCGAACTAAAATTTCATCATCTTTAATTTCGGGTAAATCGAACTCTTGAAGTTTAAGGTCGTTTTTACCGTATAATCTAACTGCTTTCGTCTTCATAATACACATCCTATAAAAATAATTATCGTGCGCTTAACTTATAAAAGCGCTAAGTTTACATTTGTTGTCCGCCGGTAACGTTGATTGCTTGACCAGTCATATACGAAGACTGATCCGACGCTAAAAATACCATAGCGTTTGCGATATCTTCGTATTCGCAAGAACGTTTCATAGGAACTTGATTGATATATTTTTCTCTAACCGCTTCTTCGGTAATGCCTTGGTTTTGAGCATATTGCTTAAATAAACTGTTAACCCATAACGGCGAATTGAGAAGGTTGCCCGGGCAAATACAGTTAACTCTAACGCCGGACTCTGCAAATTCAAGCGCTAAACTTTGAGTTAAGCCAACGCCACCGAATTTACTAGATGCGTAAGCGCCGTTTTTGAAACTGCCTTTTCTACCCGATTTACTGTTAATTTGAATAATGCTACCGCATTTTCTTTCAAGCATATAAGGTGCGAACGCTTTAACGGTGTTGAAGTAGCCGTTTAAGTTAATGTTGGTAACCAAAGCAAACGCCTCGGGTGAAAGGCTAAATATATCACCGCTTTTAACGATTGCCGCGTTGCTAATTAAAATATCAACTTTACCCCACTTATCAATAACGGTTTTAGCCGCTTGCTGTAATTGTTCGTAGTTGGTAACGTCAACCGCGATAGCGATAGCGTCTTTAAGCGAACTAGCAACTTTGCTTGCGCCTTCGTAGTTAATATCGCATACTGCAACTTTACAGCCTTCTTCGTCAAGCCTTTTAGCAAGCGCTTCGCCAAGACCTTGGCTCGCGCCGGTTACTACTGCAACTTTGTTTTTCAAATCAATTAAACCCATAATGCCTCCTAATTATTTATAACGGTGTTTTTACCGATTAATGAAAACTCTTTTATTCTATCTTCTAAACTGGGCGTTTTTGATATGGTACTTTCGCTAAACATACCATACTCTAAGCCTTTGGTTGAAGATACGTATTCGTGACCTATTAGCGCCCAAGTAGAGTTTATGAGGTGTGAAAACTCTGGTTTTGAAAGCGCCTCGCAATCGAATTTTTGCCTTGAAGAGTTGATGTCTTCACCGCTGATTTCAAAAAATCCGTTATCGCGACATAACTTCATAATTCTTTGAAGTTGTTTGGGGGTGTTTCGCGTCGGCATATACGCTATCGCTAAAAACCCTGCTTTTTTAAGTTCTATAACGAGTTCGTCTAAGAAAGAATCTTCAAATTTAGCCGACTTTTTATCGCCGGTAACCGAATCGCCAACGTCACCAAGATACGCGTAGGCGGGTATTGCGCCCATACTCTTTGCAAACTTAATAAAGTCTTCGGCAAGGGGCATCTCTTCGTCGGCATCTATATAGAAAAACTTAGTGTCCGCCTTCAAAACGCCTAATAGGTCGTAGATAAAATGCGGATTATCCTCGTCTATCAAATAGCCTTTAACTTTATCGGGTACGGCAAGATTTAAGTCGTTTTCTAAAAACTCTACTAAGCGGTTAGTTTTGCCAAAGGAATTAGCAAGTTTAATAGCAAGCGCGTATAAAAGATGCCTTTCGGTAATAGTACCGCCTTCGTGGGCTTGGGATAGGGGATACACGTCTTTATAAAAATCTAACCCCAAACCGAATTTACCGTACTTTTCGGTTATAAGGTTACACATCTTTTGGTCGCGTATATACCTTTTTTCGCGGTAAAATGCCAAATATTCGTTAAACTTTTTAAGGTTTTGAGTAGGAACGCCGTGAGCAGCCATATAAACGCAATCGGGCTGGTCGGGGTGGTTGATTTTGCCAAAACCCTTGTTAAATTTAGTTCTAACCTCAACACCGCAAGTAGAGCCGATATTTAGAATTTGGCAAGCCTTTTTGAACTCGATAGCGCCAGATAGCGAATCGTGGTCCATAATGCCTGCCGAGGTAAGCCCAGACTTATACGCCATATACGCAGCCTTAGTTGGCGAATAAGGTGAAAAAGAGTACGTCGTGTGGATATGGTTATTAGCATCGTCATCACGGCGAAGGGGTTTTTCCTTTTCGCATTTTACTAGGCTTTCAAGCGCGGATAAGCGCTCGCTAGCGGTGGGGGCGTTTAGTTTTTGTAGTAAAAGTTCTTCCATGCGTTAATTTTAACATATTAACTTAATAATTGCAATAAAAAAAGCGAATATGAGCGATAAGAAAATTATTCTTTACAAAACTTTAATTTACCTTTATAATTTATGCTATGATATTTGACGTTAAATTTGAAAAAGATAGCACTATCCCCCTTTTAGAGTACCCGCGCCCACAGTTTAAGCGCCAAAGTTATCTGTGCCTTAACGGGTTTTGGGGCTATAAAATTGAAAGGAACGGCAGTATTGTGTCGCAAGGTAAAATAAACGTTCCGTACTCGCCCGAAAGCGACTTATCAGGCGTACTTTATCAAGTCAAGGGCGGTGACGTTTTGACGTACGAGAGAACTTTCACTCTTCCAAAAGATTTTAACGAAGGGGTAGTTCTACTCAATTTCGGCGGGTGCGACCAAGAAACTACCGTTTACGTAAACGGCGAAAAAGTAGGCGAAAACTACGGCGGATACCTTCCGTTCACCTTTGATATAACGGCGCAGTTAAAAGATGGCGAAAACACCCTTAAAGTAGTGGTTTTAGACGATGCGAATAGCGATATCTACGGTCGCGGTAAGCAAACTTATAAGCGTGGCGGTATTTGGTACACGGCAACTAGCGGTATTTGGCAAACGGTATTTTTAGAAAGCGTTCCTAAAAACTATATACGTTCTATAAAATTAACGCCAAACTACGACGAAAAAACCCTTAAAGTTACCGCAGACACGGTAGGTAGCGGTGAAATTAAAGTTGAAGTATTAGACGGGGATATTACCGTAGCAAAAGCATTTGGCGCTAGCGAAGTTACGCTTGACGTATCGCGTTGCAAAGAGTGGAACTTAAACTCCCCCGAACTATATAAAGTTTTTATAACTTTTTGCGACGATAAGGTTGAAAGTTATTTTGGGCTTAGAAAATTTTCTATCATAGAAAAAGGCGGATACAAACTTTTTGCCCTTAATAATAAGCCCGTGTTTAACAACGGGCTACTCGACCAAGGCTACTACCACAAAGGTTTTTACACGCCAGAGAGCAATAAGCGTATGTACGACGACGTTTTAACGGCAAAAACCCTCGGCTACAATATGCTTAGAAAACACATTAAAGTAGAGCCGTTGCTTTGGTATTATTATTGTGACGTTTTGGGCGTTCTAGTTTGGCAAGATATGATAAACGGTGGCGCGAAATACAAAAGCCATCGAATTATGCTTGCTCCGTTTATAAACCTAAAACTTAACGATAAAAACTACAAGTCAATGGGAAGAAGTGAAAAATCTCGCGAGCAATACTACAAGGAAGCGTACGGACTGCAAGACCTTTTGTATAACGTAGTATCCCTTTGCGTTTACACCCCGTTTAACGAAGCGTGGGGGCAGTTCGACGCGGTTAAGGTAACTAGCGATTTAAGACAAAGAGATAACACTAGGCTTTACGACCACGCTAGCGGTTGGCAAGATATGGGCGCGGGCGATTTTCAAAGTAGGCATATCTATTTTAGAAAAGCGCGCATGAAAAACGACGGAAAGCGAATTCTTGCCCTAACTGAGTTCGGTGGATACAGTCTACAAGTTAAAGGCCACGTATTTTCAAACAAAAAGTTTGGGTATAAGTTCTTCAAAACTCAAAAAGATTTAGAAAACGCATACGAAAACCTTTACGAAAACGAAATTATTCCCCTTATTAAAAATCAAGGGCTATGCGCCACGGTGTACACCGAACTTACCGACGTAGAAGACGAAGTTAACGGAATTTTAACCTTTGATAGAGCGCTTAAACTAAACAGAGATTTACTTGTGGAAATAAATGGTAAAATTTACGAAACTTTTGACGAAAAGTTCAATAAATAACTAATAGCGCGGGCTACTTGCCCGCGCTAATTTAATTTTTCGACAAAATTTTAATAAAATGCCTTAAATTTATTGACAATACGGCTTGGCGTTTATATAATATGCTTGTTTAGTTTTGCTAAACAAAAAGTTTACAGTATATAAACGGTGTAAAAAATGGTAATAGGCGATAAAATTAAAGAGTTAAGGCTACAATGCGATTTAACGCAGGAAGAACTCGCTAATAGATGCGAACTGTCAAAGGGTTACATTTCTCAACTTGAAAACGATTTGACTAGCCCGTCGATAGCAACGCTTATAGATATACTTTCGGCGCTAGGCACGTCGCTTAAAGATTTTTTTAGTGAAGAAGTTGAAGAAAAGATAGTATTTTTAGAGCAAGACTTTATTGAGAAAAAAACCGAGCAGATGACGCTTAACTGGTTAGTTCCCAACGCTCAAAAAAACAGTATGGAGCCGGTGCTTATAGAACTTAACAAAAACTGCGCCACGGAAGAAGACGTTCCGCACGAAGGCGAAGAGTTTGGGTTTGTTCTAGAAGGCGAGATAGTTATTCATTTAGGCAAGAAAAAATACGTTTGCAAAAAAGGCGAAAGTTTTTATTTTAATTCGGGCAAATCACACTACATTATAAATACTAAGGAAAAAACGGCGAAGTTTTTATGGATTTCGTCGCCACCAACTTTTTAAGGAGGCTAAATCTTAATAAGCCACCGATTAGTGAACTTGAAACACGGCGTAATACAAGTCTTTTACCCTTGTAAAGATGTATACTCTTAACTTCGGGTACAAGCCGTGCCTTACTTGCGTTTGAAGTCCACTTTACAATCGGCGTTTATTTAGATTTCACCTCTATTAATTAGAAATAAAACTCTTTAAGGAGATACGATTATGGCTAAGCAAAAAATTATTGAACTTACCGGAGTATATAAAGAATACGACGGAACTTTGGCGGTAGAAGACGTTAACCTTTACGTTAGAAAGGGCGAATTTATTACCTTTTTAGGTCCATCTGGTTGCGGTAAAACCACCACGCTTAGAATGATAGCGGGCTTTGAACTTCCCACCGCTGGTAAAATTATGCTTAACGGCAAAGATATTACTCATCTTCCACCGCATAAGCGCCCCGTTAACACGGTGTTTCAACGCTACGCGTTATTTCCACACCTCAACGTTTATGAAAATATAGCGTACGGCTTAAAACTTAAAAAGTTAAAAGTAACCTATGAAGACACGGTAGGCAACCAAATCGAGCGCATTGAAAACTACACCAAGGAAGAGATTGACGAAAAGGTTAAAAAAGCGCTTAAAATGGTTGACCTTGAAGATTTTGAAAAGCGTAGCGTAACGACGCTATCTGGTGGTCAACAACAGCGTATTGCGATAGCGCGCGCTATCGTTAACGAGCCTGAAATTTTATTGCTTGACGAACCGCTCGGCGCACTCGACCTTAAAATGAGAAAGGATATGCAACTCGAACTTAAAGAGATGCACAAAAAACTCGGCATAACCTTTATCTACGTAACGCACGACCAAGAAGAAGCGCTTACTATGAGCGACACCGTAGTCGTTATGAAAGACGGTAAAATTCAGCAAATAGGCACTCCGCAAGACATCTACAACGAGCCTATCAACTCTTTCGTTGCAGACTTTATCGGCGAAAGTAACATATTCAGCGGAACTATGGTTGGCGAAAAGAAAGTTAGGTTTATAAACAAGGTTTTCGACTGTGTTGACGATTTCGAAAAGAATGAAAAAGTTGACGTCGTAGTTCGCCCCGAAGACGTTAAAATCGTAAAAGAAGAAAGCGGTATGGTAGGGGGAGTTATATCTTCTTGCATATTCAAAGGCGTTCACTATCAAATGACTATGATGGTAGGTAGGTCCGAAGTGGTTATTCAATCGACAAAAGGCTACGACGTTGGCGAAAAAGTGTTTATTAAAATTGCACCGCAAGATATCCATATTATGAAGAAGGAATTCGTTTCCAACGTGTACGACGGGTATATCACAAAAAATAACACCGTATGTTTTGCCGACGGTGAGTTCGCGTGTGACGTTACGCAGTTATACGAAGGTTCAACGCTTGACGACGAAGGGTACTTAGTATTAAAAACGGGCGAGAAAATCGACCTATCGGGCGTTGACGTTAAAGTTGAAGTAGGGCTTAAAGACATTGAAATTATCGATAACGACGAAGACGGTAACGCCTGCGGTTCAATAATTTCTATCGTGTATAAAGGCGACCACTATCAAGTAATTATTAGAACCGACGAAGAGGAAGAAGACTTCGTTTGCGATACCGAATACACTTGGAACGAACAAGATAGAGTATCTGTTAGAATTCCCAAAGATAAAATTAAACTCACCTTAAAACAGGAGACCAAAAGATGAAAGGAGCAAAAGTTATAAAAAAAGAGCCTTTCATAACGGAAAATAAAGGCGGTGGCTTGTTAAAATTCAAGCGTAGCCAACTTTGTATTCCGTACGGGCTATTTTTATCGGTGTTCGTAATATTTCCGTTACTTTTAATTATTTATTACGCGTTTACTTCTAAAACAGGTTCGTTTAGTTTAAGTAATTTTACCGCGTTTTTTACCGAACCTACTAATATTAGCACGCTAATTATAAGTATACTAGTAAGTTTCGTCGTAACGGTTATATGTTTACTAATCAGTTACCCCGTAGCCTATATTTTATCAAGGCTTAAAAACTCAAACCTTGCTTTCGTGCTACTGCTTTTATTTATTCTTCCAACTTGGCTTAACTTCGTACTTCGCGCAATGGCTATGAAAGAATTGCTATCCTTTATAGGTATACCCCTAGGTAGCACTGCAAGTATTATCGGTTTAGTTTACGACTTTATGCCCTTTATGATAATGCCACTTTACTCAACGCTTATCAAAATGGATAAGAGTTTTGAAGAAGCCGCGGCAGACCTTGGCGCAAGCAAAGTAAAAGTATTTACGTCTGTTACATTACCCCTTTCAAAACCGGGTATTATAAGTGGCGTTACTATGGTATTTTTACCCGTTATGAGTTGCTACGTTATAACCGATACGTTTAGCGGAAGTACGGGTTTTTCGCTCATAGGTAAACTTATCGCTAAATGTTTCCTTGGCGAAAACGGTGCGCCTATCCAAATCAACGAAGGCGCTGCAATTTCCCTTATTATGCTCGTTATAATGGTAGTTACTATGCTTTTAACGGGCGGGTTTAAGAATTCCGAAACTGCAAGGGGGACTAACTTATGATGAAAAAATTATTGTCGATAGGCTACGTTATTTTAGTTCTTGCATTTATCTATATTCCTATATTTTTACTCATTATATATAGTTTTAACGAAGGTAAAAATATCGGCGTATGGGAAGGTTTTTCTTTTAAGTGGTACGAGAGATTAGATACCGTTAAAGGCGTGGTTATAAACACCGTTTTACTAGCCATTATTTCGGCAAGCATATCAACTATTTTAGGAACGCTTGGCGCTATCGGTATGTTTTATAGCAAGGGAAAGTTCGGCAAATACGTAAACGTTGGCTCGCAAATTCCCGTTGTTAACTCGGAAGTAGTTACGGGTTGCGCACTCGTTATGCTTTTGATGCTTTTAGGTAGTTCAAATAGGTCGATATTCGGCTTATACGTCGGGCATATAGTACTAACTGCACCTTTCGTAGTTTTATCCGTTATTCCTAAATTAAAGCAAATGGATTCTAGTTTGTACGAGGCGGCGCTAGACTTGGGCGACACCCCTTTTCAAGCGCTTTGGAAAGTAGTTATTCCGCAAATTCTCCCAGGCGTATTTACCGGGTTTATGCTTGCAATTACTTTGTCGCTTGACGACTATATTATTACGGCAACCCTATCTCCGCTCGGCTTTGACACTATAAGTACGGCGGTATATAAGTCGATAGCGTTAACTACGGCTCAGGCAAGTAAAAACGTTCCTGTATACAGAGCGCTAACGACGATTATTTTCGTTATAACGGTAGTTATCGTTATAGTTATGAACTTAAAGTCTAACAAAAAGGAAAATTCTAGAAAATAAGGAGAACGAAGTGAAGAAATTACTCATTGTTTTTTTATCTTTAATATTAGCGTCGTTTACCTTAACTAAGCCCCAAAACCAAGTACTCGCAAAAGACGATAACACGTTAGTAATATACAGTTGGGAAGACTACTTAGATTTAGGCTACGAGGAAGAAGATTTAGAAGATTTATCAAGTTCGTTGCTTGACCGTTTTTCTAGCGACGAACTCTTATCGGGTTTAACCGACGTTTTCGAAGAAGAATACGGCGTTACGGTTGAGTATAGAACGTTTGCAACTAACGAAGAAATGTATAACGAACTCATAAACAACCCAAGTGGACCAGACCTTATTTGCCCTTCTGAATATATGATAATGCGAATGAAAGACGAGGGGCTTATCAAACCGTACACAACCCCTGAAAGTTGGCAAAATTACGGTTCGCCGTATATAAAATCGGAGTTTTCAAGGCTAGGGCTTACAAGTGGCGAAGATAAAGTTTACGCAACCGGCTATATGTGGGGAACGATGGGCTACATTTATAACACCGCAAACACCATGCCCGAAGAACTTAAAAACTGGGACTCGATTTTAAGCGATAAGTTTAATCAAAAAGTAACTATTAAAGACAGTATTAGAGATACCTACATTTTAGCAGTAGGCGCTGTTTACGAAGAAGAACTTAAAAGTTTAGATAAAAATGCGCCTGATTACTCTCAAAAAATAGCCGAAATTTTTAACCGTACTGACGACGAAACGCTTAAAAAAGTAGAAGAGTTTCTAAAAACCGCAAAACAAAGGCTTTACGGCTTTGAAGTAGATAGCGGTAAAACCGATATGATAACCGGCAAAATCGAAGTTAACTTTGCTTGGAGTGGTGACGCGGTTTACACTATCGACGAGGCGGAACTTGCAGGTTTAGAGTTTGGTTACGTAGTTCCCGAAGAAGGCAGTAACGTTTGGTTTGACGGTTGGGTTATGCCAAACGGCGCAAACGAGAGTTTAGCAACTAAGTTTATAAACTTCGTTTCAGAGCCTGATAACGTTATAAGAAATATGGAATATATCGGCTACACTAGTTGTATGGCGCAAGATGAAGTGTTTGAATATATTTTAGAAAACGAAGAAGAAGGCGAAGAGCAAATTGATTTAGGCTATTTCTTCAAAGGCACAAATTATAGTGGTAGCGACTATAAAGTTACCGTTGCTAGTAAATACGGTAGGCTTGCAACGCAGTACCCCGATTACGACACCATTAAACGCTGTACCGTTATGGCAAATTTTAGCGGTGAAACCCTAGATAAAATCAACGATATGTGGAATAGGGTAA
>JAZRKO010000003.1:0-2606 GCA_045646405.1 Christensenellaceae bacterium
TGGGCTAATTGTCGGCGCGTACAATCAGTATGCGGGCGCGGACGGTTGCCCTTATCTTGGAAACCGCAACGCCAAAGAGTTTACCATGTTTGCGGAACAACAGAAACTACCAACAGGACAGACCCCGAAAGTCGGGGCGTGTATGGTATGGGGCGGCACGGGTGACGGTCACGTGGCGTTTGTCGATGTAACTAAAGACCCCGACACCGTGGAAACATTAGAAAGCGGGTGGAATTATCGCGGTGAACCTATCGTACGTAGAGTAACCCGCAAGCGCGGAGACGGCAACTGGGGGCAGAACTACCCGTTCTTGACGTTCATTTATCAGCCGAACGACAAGCCCGAACCACAACCCGAAATTGTATATTATACCATTCAGCGCGGCGACACGTTAACCAAAATTGCGAAGATGTTTAATACTACCGTTTCGCAGTTGGTCGAATGGAATAATATTGAAAACCCGAACTTGATTATAACTGGCGATAAAATAATAGTTAAAAAGAACACGAAAGAACCGATAATATACATTGTTAAAATCGGTGATAACCTAACCAAAATAGCAAGGCGTTTTAATACCACCGTTGCAAAATTGGTAAAGGATAATCATATAATAAACCCGAACTTGATATACGCGGGGCAAAAGATAATCATAAAGGAGTAGGAAAAATGGACGTAGAAAAGATTTTAAAACTTGTAGACGCGGGCTTTACTAAAGAAGAAATCGTAAAACTGGCGAACTACGAAAAGGCGACACCAAAGGAAGAAAAGAGCGAAACGCCAAAGGAAGAAAAGCCCGAAGCGTCAAAGGAAGAAACGCCAAAGGAAGACCCCGCGGAGAAGATAAACGCGGCAATCGAAACGGCGTTAAAGCCTTTTCAGGAACTATATAATAATATGGCAAAACTGGCGGTGAACCCGTCAATGGATAGTGTCGAGCCTAAAGGACTTGACGATATAATAGACAACTTTTTTAAAGGAGATTAAACAAAATGGCTAACACACTTACACCGACCGATGTTTACGGCATAGTCAATAGTATGGCTGCCGAAATGTTCGGGCAGAACAACACAATTACCGCGTTTAATACGTCTTCTTTTGTGACCGTAGGCGAAACAATGCTTCGCACGGGCGTTACTAATACGTACGACGCACTTTCCGTGGTGCTTTCCCGCACCATATATGCGGTTCGCCGTTATAACGGAAAGTTTAAGGTAATAATGAAGACCCCCGCAGAGTGGGGCGGAATTGAAAGAAAAATTTCTTTCTATGCAAAGGGCGAAAATGCGTCTACCAATTATAACACCGATATTGCGGGTACGCAGTTGGACGACGGTTCTTCTATTGACCCGTGGGTAATCAATAAGAAATACCCGCTTCAGATTAATTTTTGCGGTGCAAAGACGCTTCAGTATGACGATACCAGTTTTATTGCCGCCATTAAATTTGCGTTTACTTCGGAACAGGCGTTTAGTGATTTCGTGAGCGCAAAACTTGTTGATATTGCTAACGACTTTGAAACAAAGGAAGACGCCGAAAACAGACTTATTGTCCTTAACGCCATTGGCGCGACTTATAACGTAGGTGCAACAAGGCAGAAAGTAAATCTTCGTACAGAGTTTAACACAAAGTACGGAACGTCTTATAGCGTCGCGCAGTTGATGACTACATACCTTGCGGAGTTTGTCGCGTTTATGGTCGCAAAGATGAAAGGCGATATGGAACTTATGAGTGAAAGAAACGACCTTTTCCATATTTACCCCGCCCGCAACGATGATAGCGGAAACGCCCTTACACTTCCGCGCCACACCGCGCCCGAAGATAGACGTCTTATACTGTATATGCCGCTTATTCGCGACGTTGAAACTTCCGTTTTCCCGTCACTCTTTAACGATAGTTACGTTAAACTTTCTAACTATATAGGCGTAGAGTATTGGCAGAACCCGAACGTACCAATGGCGGTTAGCGTTACCCCGAACCAGTTAGACACCGCAACTGGACAGAGTACAAACGGAACGGCGGTTGCCCTTGATAACGTCGTTGGTCTTCTGTTCGACCGTGACGCACTTGTAACCAGTATTAAACATAGGTCTACACTTTCCACGGGAATTAATCCGCGTGGCGAATACGTAAATACTATTCACCATTGGACGCACAATTACAAGTTTGACCAGACCGAAAATATGATACTTTATTACATGGCGTAAAGGTATATAACAATGTCGTATAAAATAAAACTTGGAACAATAAGTAAATATTTAGAAAGCACCGCCCGCCCCGATGTTTCGGCGTGGAAGGAATACGACGTTGTTTTTAAAGACGGTACAGACGTTGTAAACCCAACAATTACGTTGTCTATTAGTTATGATACGGTCAAAGCATATAACTATGCTTATATGCTTGACCGTTATTATTGGATAACTTCAAAGACAATGGCGCGAACTGGTCTATGTATTATTACGCTTGAAACTGATGTACTGGCAACTTATAAAACCGAAATCGGCGCGGCAAATCTTTATATAACCCGTGCGGCGAACGCAAGCGACGGTTATATAATAGACCGAATGTACCCGCGCACAAGCGAAGTAACAAAGTACTACGACACCCCA
>JAZRKO010000004.1:0-18589 GCA_045646405.1 Christensenellaceae bacterium
GTATAGTTATTGACGTTAATGAAGAACAACCACTAAAAGCATTATCCCCAATACTCGTTACGCTATCGGGTATAGTTATTGACGTTAATGAAGGACAATCACTAAAAGCATATGCCCCTATACTCGTTACACTATCGGGTATAGTTATTGACGTTAATGAAGAACAACCACTAAAAGCGTTATCCCCAATACTCGTTACGCTATCGGGTATAATTATTGACGTTAATGAAGAACAACCACTAAAAGCATTATCCACAATACTCGTTACGTTAACAGCTCTTATCGTACCATATATCTTTTTGGGTATAACAATTTCCGTAAAAGTTTTACCATAATCAGTTAGTCCAGCTACACCAACGGTTGACGTTTTAAATATTGCTTTCCATTTAGCAGTAATAGTTATATTTTCAGCGGGCATTGTGGTAGGAATAACTTTATCCCATCCCATAAAGTGATTACCTTCTCTTTGAGGTTCATCAATTTCTATTTTTGTCCCATATTCTTGAGTTATTAGTAAACTATCTTGCCCTACTCCATACTCAATAGTTAACGTATATTTATTTTTTTGCCATTTTGCATAAATATATAAATCTTCTGCAGGCATAGTTAAGGGAATTTCTTCACTCCATCCAACAAAAGAATAACCCTCCTTTTGAGGTTCTTGAACATCTATTTTAGAACCGTATGGTTGCGTTATTACTATATTTTCTTGACCATTAATACAGTTAATCGTTAAAGTATATACGCCAACGTTCTCGTCAATATTTTCATGTTCCGTATCACACGCAACTAAACAAATTAACAAACCTGAAAAAACAACACTTAAAATATACAGCATTGTTTTTATTAATCCCTTTTTGCTCATTTGTATTACCTCCACACATATTTAGTTCATAAAATAATCGTTTAATTTATACGTATATTATAGTTAGGCGTTGCCTAATTGTCAAACAAAAGTTAGGCGTTACCTAATATAATTAAGTTATGGATAAAAATTTAGATTTGATAATAACTGAAAATATAAGGCGTGAGATTGAACAGTCGGGGCTTAAAAAGTGTGAAATTGCAAGTAAGTTAGGCATATCGAAAGCAACTATTTCGCAGTATTTATCAGGTAGAGCACAGCCAACGCTTGCAACCTTTTCTAAACTTTGTGAAATTTTAGACGTTTCTGCCGACGAAATACTCAACGTTAAAAAATAAACCACTAAAAAACACGGTGCTTTAATTAGCACCGTGTTTTATTTTATAATTATATTATAAACGCTTATTACGACTTGTATTTAAGACGTTAGAAACGAGTTAGGCTAAACGCCAAACTTATACTAAGCCATATTTTAAGACGTTAGAAACAAGCAAGACAAGGCTCGCCTAGACGGGTGGTTGCAATAGACCTTGTTGGTCATTGCAGACACACGGCGACGGCAGAAACGCAGTATTGCGCCGTTTATAACGGCTTAAAAATTATTTGTTGTAGGTTTTAGCCTTCTCTTTAAGTATTTGAATACTGTCTACGTAAACGGCTTTGGGGTTTTCTTTAAGACCGTGTTTTTCAACTACTTTTTCGATAAGGTATTTAGCGTTTCTCATCGCTCTTGGCGATTTAATTCTTAAAAATACGGGAACTTGGGCGTAGGCTTTTTTGTGCGAAACGTCTTTACATTTGAGCCTTGGCTCAACTTCGCTATAATCAAGGTTTAAGTAAAGTTTTAACGACTGGGTAGAGAAACCAAGTTTGAAAAGTTGAGTTCTTCCCATATTAAAACTGTCAAAATCGTTGGATACGCGCGATTTTACGCCTTTGTATAAAAGGATAATGTTTTTAAGTTCGTCATATCGTTTAAGAATTTCTTTATCCGCTTCTAAGAACTTTTGAGCAAAGTTTTTCTCGATATAAACGGGTTTTTCAGCCTTTTCAACTGCTAAATCATCACTAGCCGAACCAAGTGCGGTAAGTTCGGGGGAAACGACGGTTTGCGAATTATCAACCTCAGTAGATGCAGGCTCTTCTTCCCCGCTAAATAAAACTTCTTCCGCAACCACGGTCGGGCGGTTGGGTTCTGAAAACTCCAAGTTTTCTTCGGCGATAACAGGCTCTTCAACAACTTCGATAGGCTCTTCGAAAACGGAGAGTTCTTCTATCGGCGAAAGTTCTTCAACGCTTGATACTGCGGGGCGCTCGTTTACGAAAAGCGCTTCTTCAACGACTTCGTCGTTCTCCATTAAAAGATTTTCAATGGGCGATTCTTCGCTGAAAGAAAATTCTTCAATTTCGCCACCTCTATTTACGGGGCGAGAAAACAACACTTCCGAACCCAAATCAAAACTGTCAAAACTCTCAACGGGGGAAGAAACTTCTTCTACCTTTTTTTGTGCCTTAAACAACACGTCTTCTTGAATAAAATCTTTATTGTCGTATGCCATAAATTTACACCTTCGTTTTAATACCTTAAAAAGCCGTTTAACTTTTACGTTATTAAGTATAGCGTAGTTTTACAAAAATATCAATAGTTTTATTAAAATTTCCGCCTTATAGACTATTTTTCGTTAATTTTGAGCCTTTGCAAGCGCGCTGACTACCCTCATATCCACTTTGCCTTGGTAGTTTTGCTTAAAATGTTTCATAATAGACGGCATCGACTTATCTTCAAGGGTGGAAATTATTTCTTTAATTTCGTCTTCTTGTAAAAGTTTTGGTAAATATTTTTTGATAACTTCGATTTGGTTAGTTAAGGATATAACGTTTTCTTCTCTACATGCTTTTATAAAGCCTTCGCGCTCTTCGGTAAGTTCTTTCTCGGCTTTTTGAAGTAGACTATCAACGTCGCCTTCCGTTACTTCTAAACCGCTTGCGCGCCTTTCGATAGTGAGCGCCATAATTTTAGTTATAATTACGTTGAGGGCGGAAACTTTATCTTTATCCTTTTGTTTCATCGCCTCGATTTTTTCTTTTTTGAACTGTTCAAGCATCATAATACTACTCCTTAATAATTTTATCTATTGCGTTTTTGAGGGGTGAGGTGTCAATCTCGTCTGCCAAGCCCTCGTCGATAAGCGTTGCAACTTCGGGGTTTATTGGAAGTTTTGCTAAAACTTCAAGCCCGTATTCGCTTGCAATTTCGTCAGTTTTACCTTTGCCGAAAATATATATGGGCTTTTTACAGTCAGGACACACGGCGTAACTCATATTTTCAACGATACCCACGATAGGAACGTTCATCATATTAGCCATTTTTACAGACTTTTCAACTATCATAGAAACAAGGTCTTGCGGGGTTGTTACTACGACGATACCGTCAATTTTGAAACTTTGGAAAACTGTTAAGGGAACGTCACCCGTGCCAGGGGGCATATCGATAAACATAACGTCGTTTTTTCCCCACAAAACGTCAGTATAAAACTGCTTTACAACGCCCGATATTATAGGACCGCGCCAAACAACGGGCATTGACGGTTCTTCAAGTAAAGAGTTCATACTCATAATTTTAACGCCAGACTTGGTTTCTACTGGGAAAAGCCCGTCGTCAGACCCTTGCGCCCTATCGTTTTCGGTAAGACCGAAAGCCTTGGGAATTGAAGGCCCTGTAACGTCAGCATCTAAAACGGCGGTTTTAAGACCGCGCTTGTTTGCCTCTACCGCTAAAAGGGTTGTGATAAGCGATTTGCCTACCCCACCTTTACCACTCATAACGGCGATAATTTTCTTAAATTCCGTGCCGGGCTTTGCCTTTACGGTAAAATCTCTATCTTTGCAGTCGCCTTTATTGCAAGACGAACAGTCGTGATTACAACTACTCATATATCCTCCCGAAAAATTTAGTGATACGTATTTATTATATACTTATTTTTAATTTATGTAAACGGTTTATTTAACAAGAAAAAAATTATTTTTTCGCGCTTTGTGTTGATTAAAGTAGTTAAGTGTGGTAAAATATAGGGGTATTTAATCTTAGGGGTAAACGTATGATGAAAATCGGGTTTGACAGCGAGAAGTATTTATCTATGCAATCTGAAAAGATTTCCGAACGCATAAACGAGTTCGGCGGAAAGTTATACCTTGAATTCGGCGGTAAACTTTTTGACGATAATCACGCTGCGCGCGTTCTTCCCGGCTTTGCGCCCGACAATAAGATTAAAATGCTTTCTAAACTTAAAGACAAGGCTGAAATCGTTATCGTTATCAACTCGCTTGATATCCAAAAAAATAAAGTCCGTTCAGACCTTGGCATAACCTACGACCAAGACGTGGTGCGCCTTATCGGTATTTTTAGAAGTTACGGGTTACTCGTTGGTAGCGTGGTGTTATCTAAGTTCGACCAGTCTAACGAGCCTGCCGTTTTATTTGCTAAACGCCTTAAAAAGATGGGGCTTAAAGTTTACCGCCACTATCTTATTAAAGGATATCCTTCTAACGTTCAACATATTATTAGTGACGAGGGTTACGGCAAGAACGACTATATTGAAACTTCTAGAAATTTAGTAGTGGTAACCGCCCCCGGTCCCGGTAGCGGTAAGATGGCTACTTGCTTATCTAACATTTATCACGACCTTAAAAGGGGTATTAAATCGGGGTACGCTAAATACGAAACGTTTCCTATTTGGAACTTACCCTTAAAGCACCCCGTAAACGTGGCGTACGAAGCGGCAACCGCCGACCTTAATGACGTTAATATGATAGACCCGTGGCATTTATCTGCTTACGGCGTAACCACCACTAATTATAATCGTGACGTGGAGATTTTCCCCGTTCTTAACACCTTGTTTGAAAAACTTATGGGAATATCGCCCTATAAGTCGCCTACCGATATGGGCGTGAATATGGCGGGCTTTGCTATTTCTAACGACGAAGTATGTCAAGAAGCCTCTAAACAAGAGATTATACGCCGTTATTTCAAAGCGCTTGAAAACGAGAGAAGAAACAATTTAGACCCTGACGAAAGCGAAAAAATTTACCACCTTATGCAAGGGCTTAACGTTTCGGTTGAAGATAGAAAAGTGTACGTTTTTTGCACGGAAAAATCCGTAAAGGAAAAAGTTCCTTGTAGCGCTATCGAACTTGAAGACGGAACTATAATAACGGGTAAAACTAGCGAACTTTTAGAAAGCCAAAGCGCTATGCTTATAAACGCGCTTAAATACCTTGCGGGGATAGACGACGATATTAAAATTTTACTTCCCGAAAGAATAGTTCCTATAACCGAACTTAAAGTAAAATATCTATCGTCGGTAACGCCAAGGCTACATATTGACGAAATGCTTATAGCGTTATCGAGTTCGTCGGTAACGAATAAGTACGCTCAACTTGCCATATCTAAACTACCTATGCTTAGCGGTGCGCAGATGCACACGTCGGTACTACTACCGCACATTGATAGCAAAATGCTAAGAAAACTCGGTATTGTGTCAACTAGCACGGCAGTTTACGAAGATAAAAGTATTAAAAAGTAATTAAAAAAGCGTAGGGAAAACCTACGCTTTTAATTTTTATTTGCTTATTACAACTTGTATTTAAGACGTTAGAAACAAGCAAGACAAGGCTCGCCACAAGCCTATACCAAGCGACATTTAAGACGTTAGAAACAAGTATATCAAGGCTCACGAAGGCAATAGGCTGAGTTAGACCTTGGTGGTCAACGAAGTCTATCGACTGAGTAGAAACGAAGATAGACGAAGTTTATAACGGCTTAAAAATTAAATTTCGATTACGTCAAACGAATTCTTAACCACTTCACGACCTTCGCGTAAGTCTTTAATCTCGCCAGCGGAAATTATTTGTGCTAATAAGTTGCCAACTGCAGTACCTTCGGTAGGACCTGCAAGAACTCTTTTACCCGTGTATTGTTTGGTAAGTTTATTAAGATATCCGTCTTTACTGCCACCGCCTACGATATTCAAAACGTCAAACTTCTTACCCGTAATTTTTTCGGTGGCTTGAATAGTTTCGGCGTAAATGGTTGCTAAACTACGATAAATAACGTCCATAATCTCGCCAACCGTTTCGGGAACTACTAACCCGTGTTCTTCACAGTAGCCCTTGATTGCGCCTATCATACTTTCGGGCGCTAAAAACCTATTGTCGTTAAGGTCGATAATGCTACCCGTTGATTTGCATTCTATCGCTAAATTCATAAGGTCGTCATAACTGTATTTACCGCCGAGTTCTTTTTTAACGCTTTGGATAGCCCACATACCCGTAATGTTTCTTAAAAATCTTATCGTGCCACCGAAACCGCCTTCGTTGGTGGCGTTGAACTTAAACGCTTGTTCGTTTGTGATAGGCGCGTCAAGTTCCGTGCCGAGTAGCGACCAAGTACCGCTTGAAATGTAAAGGGGACAGCCTTTAATTGCAGGAACTGCCATAACGGCGCTAGCCGTGTCGTGCGATGCGGGAAATACTACTTTGGTGTTAAAGCCAACTTCTTCTTGAATTTCTTTTCTAAGGTCGCCAAGAACTTCGCCCGGCTTATATAGTTTACCGAATATTTCGCGCGGGTAACCGAGTTTATCTATCATTTCAAACGACCAGTCGCCCGTTTTTGCATCAATAAGACCAGACGTAGTTGCGTGAGTATACTCGTTCTTTTTTACACCGCTGAGTAAGAAATGCAAGTAGTCTGGGATAGAAAGCATAGTTTTTGCCTTTGCGAGTTTTCCGCTTAATTTGTCCGCGTAAAGTTGGTAAACGGTGTTGTATTGAGCGCGTTGTATACCCGTTATTTTATAACTTTCTTCAAACGGAATAATCTTTTCAACTTCTATAATAGATTTTTCGGTTCTAGCGTCACGATAGGAAATAACGTCACCTATCAAATTGTCGTTCTCGTCTAAAAGAGCGTAGTCTACCCCCCAAGTGTCTATACCTACTGAATACGGTATAACGCCTAGGTTTTTACACTCTTTAATACCTGCTACAATATTAGAAAAAAGCGACTTCGTGTCCCACACCAAAGTTCCGTTCTTTTTAACTGCGCCGTTAGAAAAACGATAAATTTCTTTAAGGGAAAGTTTGCCGTTTTCGTAGTTACATAAAATATGCCTACCGCTTGAAGCGCCTATATCAACTGCTAAATAATACATTTTTAACTCCTTTTCTATATATAATAATAGTATAACATTATTCGTCGCTCGTTTCAAGCGGTTTTTTAATTAAATTGTGCCTACTGTCGTCTACTAGCGCGTTGAAAACGTTCTCTTTAAGTAAGGGGTAATCTACGCTTAAAACTTTAAGCGTTTTCTTTATTTCTTCACGCTTGGTAAACTTGTCTACCGGGCAAGGGTTTTTAAGTATCGGCTTATCTTTTGAAAAGGAAACTATCTCGTGTTCTTTAACGTAGATAAGCGGGCGAATAACGGATAAATCTGCCTTTGATAGATACGTTACCGGCTGAAAGGTTGAAAGCCTACCTTCGTATATCATTGAAAGGAAAAAAGTTTCAATCAAATCGTCGGCATGGTGGCCGAGCGCCACTTTGTTGCAACCTAATTTCTTTGCGGTGGAATTAAGCGCGCCACGGCGCATATTCGCACAGAGTGAACAGGGGTTTTTCTCCTTTCTCTCGTCAAACACCACTTGATAAATTTGAGTTTTTTCTACGTGGTAGTCTACGCCTATTTGCTCGCAATAATCTGCTAGGCTTTTTTCTTCTTGTTCGTTGTAACCTATGCCCGTATCTATTCTAACGGCAACAACGTCAAACCTTTCAGGGTAAAATCGCCTAAGCCCCGCAAGTGCTGAAAGTAGCGCGATACTATCTTTTCCACCCGATAGCCCTACCGCGATTTTATCGCCTTCTTTTATCATATGAAAATCGCTTACCGCACGGCGCACGGGCGACATAAGTTGTTGTAAAGTATACATTTTTACCCCTTGCAATATTTATACGAATATGATAAAATACTTTTTAAGTAAATGCAATAGTTTTAGGAGAGTTATGGGCGAAATCTTATTAAATTTTTTCAAAAGCATAACGGATAATAGCGAACTTATAACGCTACTTGTTTCAATGTTTCCGCTTATAGAACTAAAAGGCGCTATCCCGATAGGTACGAAGCTTGGGCTTGACCTTTTAACGTCGGCTACGCTAGCATATATCGGCTCGTCACTTATCGTTATTCCTATTTTCTTCCTTTTGATACCTATATTTAACCTTCTTAAAAAAATAAAGTTTATCAAAAAAATTATTCAAAAGATTGAAACGGTATTTGAAGAAAAGGCTAAAAGCGTTTCTAAAAACGCCACCCAAAAACCCGAAAACCAAGTGAGAAGGTTTTTGATGTTTGCGCTTTTTATTTTCGTTGCCATACCCTTTCCCGTAACGGGGGTTTGGACAGGGACTGGTATCGCCGTATTTTTGAATATGAAATTTCGCGACGCTTTCTTGCCGATAATTATAGGCAACTTAATCGCAGGTTCAATCATTACGCTTATTACCTATATTTTCGGCGCGTACGTCGATTTAATTATTACGATACTACTTATTATCGCAATTATAATGTTAACTATTTTTATAGTTAAACTCGTTAAAAGCAAACCTAAAACGGATAAATAAAAAAGAGAGTTCAAAATTTTGAACTCTCTTTTTTCATTAGTCAAATATAAGTTTAGTTACTTCGCCACCTGCAATAATAACCATTTGCGCGGTTTTGTTATCGATAGCGTTCGCCTCGATATAAAGTTTTTTAGAAAGCGTTTCGCTAGCGGTTACGGTTAAGTGGTTACAGTTGATTTTGATAAGACCTTTTTGCCTTAGAGATTCAAGGTCAATAACGGCGCCGTCTTCATACTCTTTTTCTATGTATTTAAGCGAAATTTCGTCGTAAATGTACCTTTCAGCGTCTGGCACGATTTTGGTCTTTATAGCCCTTTCAGCCCATTCTTCTTTGTACTGTAAAACTTCTTGATAGGTAACGCTATCTTTAACCATATAGTCGTAGCCGAGTTTTTGCATATACGAAAGGTTTTCATCGCCAAGTTCTAACTTGTAATCAATAGGCGTGAACTTCTTTTTCTTCTTAAAGCCTTCTTTTTCGGCAAGCAAAGTAATGAGTTCAAGCGCGCGTTTAAGCGAGAGTTTTGAGCGAACTTTTATGAACGTGGGTTGGTCGGGTAATTTTGACGACACGTCTTTTATCCTAAAATACTTAGCGTCAATACTGCTTGGGTCAACGTTGAGATAAAGTTTTAAGAACTTGCCACGAATTAAAAGTTTTGCTTGAATTCTTAAATTCTTTTCGGGTTTAACCCTACTCATTGACAAACCTTTTTTAGAGAAATTTTCTCTCATGTTGGTAAGTCTTGAATGTATGCCGTAACTTAAAAGTTCGTTCTTTATTGCCGAGTAGTTTTCCTTAACTTGCTCGTCACCCGTTCTAAGGTAAATTTCAAACGATTTTTTAACGTTAACGCGTTTGAGTTTTACAGGAACTTCTTCTTCAACAAGCGTAAGTTCGGGCGATTCGGTCGCTACCGTTTCTTCAATAGCAACTACTTCGCTTTCAGTTTGAACTGCGGTTTCAGTAGCCGTTTCAACGGTAGGTTCTTCCGCTTTAACTTCAACTTCTTCTACCGCCTTTTCGGGCATAAGTTTTACAAAGCGAGTTCTTATAACGATAAACGCTATCGATATAACCGCCACCACGGTAAATAATAAACCGCCGATTATATACGTTTGTTTCATTATGAACTGGTCAACGACAAGCGCAAGAATACTTGCCACCGCCGTTACTACCATAATAAGGTCAATCGTTTCAACTCTGTGGAGCGAAACGTCAGCAAACATAAGGGCTAAAACGAACACCGCAACGACTAGTATTGCTATCGTGAATTCCTTTCTGTTTTCAAGTTTTAAGCCGTTGATAAGCGCCGATGCAGAACCCGATATTAAAAGCCAAGCAACTGCGCTCGCTACGATAAGCGAAACGGCAATAAGCGTTATAACGTTAACGTGTTTTTTAAGCGATATTAAATACGCCTTAACGCCAGATTTAGCGTTTGAGTATTCTTTAATTTCAGCGTTGGTTTCGATATGAGTGTTCTTAATCGCAATAACCGACATCGCTATTGATAAAACGAGCGTTGCGCCCGCGAACGAACCTACTAAAACTTGACTGTCCTTACCTACCATAAAGGTAATTGCAACCATAGTAAGCCCTGCAAATAGCATTACGAAAACTAAAACGTCAACGAAATCGATATCTCTATCTTTAAGCCTTGCAACGTAAAGCGTTAAGAATAATATTGCTACCATAACTAGCACGGTTACGGTTACGGGAAGGTTTTTAGCGGTAAATAAAGTGGTTACGAAGTTTGCTTTATCCATAAGGATAAGCCCTACCACCATAATCACGGCAAACGCGATAGCGAACGCCAAATATTTTTTGAAAAAAGTTTTATAATAAGTTTTGAAAGTAGCGTTTGCGGGCGGAACGTCGTCATAATTAACTTTAACTGTACCGTCACACTTTCTTACTCTAACTACGATTACTAAGGCGGTTAAAGCCAAAATTATTATAAACGCGATAAGTTTCCAAACGAAAGTATCCGTGCTAACTGACGTTATCGCATAAACGAGCGATAATACGGTTAAAACTACGCCCGTTAACGCAACGCTATCGGTTACACCGATAGTTTTTTCAAACAAGCCTTTAATCGCCACGCCTAGTAGTGCCAAAGCGCCAAGCCCTAACGGAATTAAAACGATAAGTTTATAAACTAGTGTTAAGCCCGAAAACTTCTCAAAAGCGCCAAGCAATTCGCCCGTGTATACGAGCGCTCCGATGAGTACGCCCGCTATTAAACAAGCGAACAAGTTACAGCCTTTGTACACCCCTTTAAGGTATACGCCAAAATTCTTCTTTTCCATATAACCCCCTATGAAAAATTAAATTCTTTTGTAAATTTAGTTGTAATTAAGCCTTGGTAGGATTGCCGAAAGCCTCGTTTGATAAGGTTATTTCAGTAACCCCGTCAGCCTTGTAAATTTTTACGGTTTCAACGTCAACGAACGAACTTGCCCTTACGATAACCCCGTCTTTTTTAACGGTTACTTTTGCAAGTGAAGAACAACCGCTAAACGTACCCGTTTTAATTTCGGTTATTCCTGAGCCTAAAACTACGTATTTTAAGGTAGAACAATGTTTGAAAGCGTTTGCGCCGAGATAAGTAACGGTGTCTGGAAGAGAAACGGTAATTATAGCCTCGTCACTTATAACGAAGTTATAACCTAAACGCGAACAGCCCATAAACGCATTGTCGCCAACGTGTAAAAGCGCGGTGTTTTTAGAAAGGTTAATTTCTTGGAGCGCCGTGCAGTTTTCAAAAGCACCGTCGTAGATATAAACGGCTTTTGATAAGTCTGCCGTCAACATAACCGAACAGCCCGAGAAAGCGCCTTTGCCAAATTCCGTGGCGTTCGGGTAAGAAACTTCTTCAAGCATAGTAAAGCCGTAGAAAGCGCATTCGGGAATTTCAGTAGCGGTAGTTGAAACTTTTTTAAGCGAAGTGGGAACGTTAAACGAAGTGTCCGCCTCCTCAACTTCGTAATAAACTTTTGCAGTTACCTCGGTGTTTTTGTCGCTAGTAGACGACGAGCCGAAAAGGTGACCTAAAACCCTTTCCGCACCAACGGCTTTGCTAGACGCGCCTATAAAAGGAAGATTTTTAATCTCGGTAAGTGAAGTACAGCCCGAGAAAGCGCCTACGCCTATCTTTTTGATATTGCTATTTTCAAAGTCAACGCTGGTTAAAATTACTTGGTCTGAAAAAGCCATGCTTGCAATTTCTTCAACCGGAAGATTTTTGTGCGTTGCGGGTATTTTAATTTTGCGCTGAGCGTCGTTAACCGAAGAGAAATCGCCTTGTGCCATTTTGAGCGAGTCTTCACTCGTTACGGTGTAGCCCGTGATTTTGTAATAATCGTACTCGTCACCGTTTTCGTCTTCCCCCGTTTCAAGTTCGTAAACGAATTCGCCGGTTACGGTTGCATCGTTACCGTCGTCGCCATCGTCACCACAAGCGATAAGGGCGGTTGAAAGCATGAGCGCAAGTATAATCGTAGTTAAGGTTTTTAGTAGTTTTGACATTAAAAAGACTCCTTAATTTATGTAACCAAGTCCGCTACGCGGACATTTTTTTAATTTTATCATTATAAAGTCTTATTGTCAATGTTTTTTATAAATGAATTTATAAAATAGGTTTTTTAATCGGCTTTTTGAACGACTTTTTCGCCGTTTACGTACGAATTAAAGACTTTTCCCGCGTTTTTTGACGTTTTATTTAACGCCTTTTCAAAATCGCTAAGCGTTACGTTTTTATAGGCGTTTTGCTTTATAAAGCCTTTTATGAACTTAAAAAACTTTTCGTTGCCAAGCCTTTCTCGAACTTCGTTAAACGCTATTTGCGAACGGTTATACGCTATCATAACGTACTCTGCCTCACTTGAAAAATCTTTCAAATTTCTATCCATTATAGGTGGGCGCGTATTGCCCGCGTACACTAGCGCTTCCCTAATCGACAAATAAGAATTTACCGCTTTTTCCATATAATTTTTTAACGGCGTACCCGTATATTCGCTTAAAAATAGCGCGGTAGATAGTTCGGTTAAGCCCTCGTCGAAAAAGCCTATTTCGTTTTGGTTAACGCCTAAAATTCCGTAAAACCATTGATGGGCCGTTTCGTGCGCTACTACGTAATCGCGGTAGTCGTTAGAAACGCTACTAGATATCAAACTCAAACAAGGGTATTCCATACCGCCGTAGATAAAATCGCCCTCCGCCACCACGTATTCTGCATACGGATACGCGTGGTATTTATCGCTAAAAAAGGCGAGCGAACTACACGCCGTTTCAAGCGTTTTTTCAGGATTTTTATCCGCGTAATAATAGTATTTTACGCTAACTCCGTTGCAAGTTTTTTCTAATACGTTATAGTTTTTTGATAAAATAAACGCTATATCTCGAACTTTTTCCCGCTCGTAGGAATACTCCGTTTTATCCGCCGACCATACGGTCGATTTTGGCGTTAACGAACTAGCAACTACGTAATTTGAAGGAACGGCTAGGCTAACTTTGTAATTTGAACACTCTAAATAAAACGGGTCGCCTGCGGGGTAGTATACGCTTTCGTAGTACTTTCCGTTTTCTAAAACGCAAGCAACGGGGTAAAAGTTAGTTAAGTTTACCGTATTTTCGCCGTAACCCGTTCTATGTTTAACGTTTGCTAGTTTTATTCTAAATTCAATATAGATATCTATCTCTTTACCCTTTTTAGCCGTTTCGTTAAGCCCCAACTTTAACGTGCCTTTATTTATGCCCGTAACTTCAAAATCAAGGGGTTTTCCCAGCGCTTTTGCGGTTATTATTTGTATATCTCCGTAACTTTTTCCGTTCGGGTATGCAAAGAGTTCGTCGTCTTTATACACGGGCGATATCTCTGCGGTATTTGAAAAGGCGTTGGGATAAAGCGAAAAATACACGCTTGATACGTCGCTATTCGGGGTGAAAGAATAAGTCATTTTTCCGTCAAGCGTCATATCCTCGTTTAGCGATACCGCTATATCGTAGGTGGCAATTTTTTTATCACTTTTTTCACTGCAAGCAAACAGCGGGATAGAAAACGCTATAATTAAGGTTAAAACTATAATTTTTTTCATTAAAAAAAGCCCTCGAAATATTTTACTTTAAGGGCTTTAATTTTATTACTTACCTTCGCTAATTAGGTATTTGTTAGGGTCTATTTTTTCGCCGTTTTCCCACACTTCAAAGTGAAGGTGAGCGCCGTCTAAATGCTCGGTTTTATTGTTGGTTGATACCGTGCCGAGCGCATCGCCTTTATATACGGTTGCGCCTTCTTGCAAGTCTTCTGCCACTTCGATAGAATTGTAAACCGACTTTAAGCCGTTTCCGTGATTAACGGTAACGCTAGTGCCGTTCACCTTTGAAATTTCAATGCTTTCGATAACGCCGTCGTACACGCAAACGACTTGCGTTCCCTCTTCCGCGCCAAAGTCTATCGCTTTGTGACCGCTATATAGCCCAAGCGTTTGGTTGTAAACTACGCTAGCGCCAACGTAATCTTTAATTACGCTACCGCCAAAAACCGGCATATCGAAAATGATAACGGTTGGGGTGGGTTCTTCGTCTTTCGGTGGGTTTACGGGATTTTGGTCGCTAGGCGTATCTTCACCGCCGTTTGGCTCGTCTCCGTCGTTGGGAGTGTCTACGATTTGGTCGTTTCCGCCAGTTTGAATAGAGTCGTTATTCGTTCCCGACGTAACTAGCGCAACGGTAATAACCGCAAGCACCGCCAAACACAACACGAACGCTAAATAGTATGCGTTTCTTCTTATAAAATCTGTTACTTTTGAATTTTTTGACATAATATACCTCCGTTTATGTACTAGTAGCCGTAATAAATTATCGGGCTACCCACCGTTACTTTACCCTTTGATACGGCAACGTGCATATTTACTTTTTTGCCGTTTATTATTTCGCATTTTGGCAGTTTTTCACTGAAAAAGTAGTAGTTTTCGACCGTTCCGTCACTAAAATAATGCACGCGCTTTGCGCTTAAAAGTTCAACCGTATCGTAAAAATCGTAACCGCTAGGCAGGGTGATGGTTGCCCCGTCTATATCGAAACAGTTTTCTAGTTTTAGGTTTTTACCGTCTATAAAATCACCGCTTGATTTTTGGGTTGAGAATACAGCCCCGTCTAAATACCCAAACGGCAAGCAAAAAAATAAAATAAATATAAACGATAAAATAGAAAACGTACTTTTTAGCATAAAAAAATTCCCACCGCCTTAGCAGTAGGAATTATTGCCGTATATTTTGGGTTTTATACCCTATTAAAAATAATTTTTCACGTCGTTAAAACTCTCTAAGATAAAATCAGGTTGCTTTTCGGCGCTTGGTATCATATCTTCGGTGGTTTCGCCACTTAAAACTAGCATGGTAGGGAAGTTGCAATTTTTGCCGAAAGCAATATCCGTGTAAAGCCTATCGCCAACCATCATAAATGCGTCGTCGTTACTTTCTAAAAACTTTGCCTTTAAGTTTTCGCCCATTATGTTATTAGGCTTACCTATTATTATCTTAGGCTGGTAGCCGAGCGCCGTTTCTATCATTTTTATAAACGAGCCGGCGTCTGGAAGATACACGTCTTCCGCGGGGCAATTAACGTCAGGGTGGGTTGCGATATAGGTTGCGCCAAAGTGAATAGCCCTTACGAAATTGCAAAGTTTTTTATAATTAAGTTCGGTGTCGTAGGATAAAACGGCAATATCCGCCCTATCCCCGTCTACAACGTTTATACCGCCGTTTATCATTTCTTGCTTAAACGATTCCGTTCCCAAAAGACAAACCGATTTATCTTTATAATACCTGTTTAAGTACTCGATAGTCGCCACGCCCGACGAATACACCAAATCTCCCTCTTCGTAAAAACCTATATTTTTAAGTTTTTCAACGTAGGTGTGAGCGCCCTTTGACGAGTTGTTGGTCAAGTATATTAGTTTTTTGCCCTTGTCTCTTAAAAATTTAAGAGTGTTTTTCATATCGCCGATAGGCTTGTTTTCAAGGTACAAAGTTCCGTCTAAATCGAGAAGAAAGTATTTAATTTTTCTTAAAGTTTCGGTTAAGTTTTTATCTAGTTTGCGCATTTTAATATCCCCAAGTCACGGCATAGGGTTAAAGCGGAAGTTCTATCCGTTAAGTAACTGCCTAAATTTACCGCGTTTTTTGTTTGTTTATACGATATTGTCTGTCTGTTTTTGCCGTTTAGTTGGCTATAAATTTTTATAACGCTTGGAAGTGCTGAAAGTATAACCGCAGTTTCCTTTTTGAAATCATCTCGCGTTTTATCAAGTAGTAAGTTTATTAGTTTTCTACGCTTTTCACTGGGAATTTTTAGGTTTTTATAAAAATGAGCGCGCTCGTAACCCGAATATTCTTCAAGGGTTAAAAGGTCGCCTTCATAGTCGGGAACGGATAAAAGGTCTGAAAAGTCGTTAGAGAAAAGCATATGGTATATCTTTGCCGTTTTTTCAAAAGCGATAAGCGTTTTGTCCCCACCGCTTAACTTTTTACTAAATAGCGAAAGCGCGTTTTTAATCACCCAAACACCGCTACCTGAAAAAGGCGAATTAAAATTTATTGATAGTATAAGAAGTTCCGCACCTATTATAGCCGTTTTGTAGTTTTCATACGCCGTTATCGTAGCAAGCGTGTTTATTGCTTTTTTTACGGTAGAAAACAACTCGGCGTCAACCTTATTCCCCGATAAAAAACAGTCGATTTTATAATCGATAAGCGCGGTGAGTTTACTCATAACCGAGATATACGCCTTGGAAAAATGCTTGTTTTCCGCCTTTAAGATAACCACTTCGTCAATAAAAACGTTTTTGTATGGCTTTGCGGGCATAACGGCTAAAAGCCCACCCGTTTTAAGGTAAACGTTACTTGAAGAAATGCTTTCAAAGTACGGTGTCGTTGGAAGGGCGTAGCAAGGAATATCGCTTAAAGACGCGTAGTACCTAACAGAAGACAATAAATTTTTATCGCCAACGACAATTACACCGCTAAGCCCCGTAGAAAAAGACTTTTTAACCGAAGTATAGTGAAAATCGTTTTCTTCAATAAGTAGTAGCAACGGTTGTATCCCGCACGATTTTAGTGGGTTAAGAACTAAACTGCCCACTTTTGAAAAATCGCTTTCCGTCATAATTACCTCGATTTTCCCGCGGGAAAGTTCGGCTTTACGGCTTGAAAAAGCATCTAAAAGACTGCCAACGCATACGAGATTTGAAAACTCTTTATCCGTATTTTCACTATTAAATTCTTTTTCTAAACTGTATAACCTTTTCATATATGTATTTTAATAAAAATTACTAAGATTGTCAACAGTATAAAAAATTTTCAAAACCCCTTGAAATTATATAAATATATGCTATAATTGTATTATAATGTATTGTATACAATACAAATAAGGGGGTTTTTATGAACAAAAGCGAATTTACAAGAGCGTATGCCGATAGGCTCGGCGTTACCATTAAGGAGGCGGAAGTTTTAGTTGCAACTTTTATTGACACTATTACCGAGTGCTTACAAAATGGCGAGTACGTACACATCTCAGGCTTTGCTACCTTTGACCTTAAAGCAAAAAATGCAAGAGAAGGCGTTAATCCCGCAACCAAAGAAAAGGTTGTTATTCCTGCATGCAAAGCACCAAATGCGAAATTCAGCAAGTCTTATAAAGCATTATTCAATAAATAAATTCGCAAATTAAAGAACGGCTTTAACGCCGTTCTTTTTTTGAAGTTTTTTTGCGTAACGTTATAAACAAATATAGACAAAACCAAAAAATTGTGATATTATATCGCAGTAAGGTGTTTACGCGTTAGTCGTTTTTTGTAAAAAACGCGCTCGACCGTAACTTTATAAAAATAAAGGAGAGAAATAAATGAAAATCTTAGTTCTAAACGCAGGTAGTTCGTCGCTTAAATATCAACTTTTCGATATGAGCACTAACACCGTTTTAGCAAAAGGCAACTGCGAACGCATCGGGATTGACGGTATTATCACTCACAAATGCCCCGGCAAGCCCGACTATAAAATCAATGCAGATTTCCCCGACCACCGCGCCGCTATTAAACTCGTTCTTGAACTTTTAACGGATAAGGATAAGGGCGTTATCTCGTCGGTTGACGAAATCGTTGCGGTAGGTCACCGCTTTGCTCACGGTGGCGAACTTAAAAAATCGTGCATCTTAGGTGAAGAAGAAGTTAAATATCTTGAAAGCATAGTGGGTATTAACCCCTTACACGGCCCACCGGCTATCAACGGCTTTAAGGCTTGTAAAGAAGTTATGCCTAACGTTAACCACGTTGGCGTTTTCGATACTTCGTACTACTCGACTATCGAGCCTTACGCTTACGTTTACCCCATTCCCTATGAACTTTTTGAAGAACTTAAAATTAGAAGATACGGTTTCCACGGCACTTCGCACAGATACGTTGCGGGTATCGCGATGGACCTTTTGAAGAACAAGCAAAGCAAAATTATTACCTGCCACTTGGGTAACGGCTCGTCAATTACCGCAACAGTTAACGGAAAGGCGGTAGATACGTCAATGGGCTTCACCCCGCAAGACGGTGTTCCTATGGGAACTCGTAGCGGTGCTATCGACCCGACTATCGTTCCTTATATCCAAAAGGTAAAAGGTATTTCTGCCGAAGAGGCTGATAAACTCATCACTCAAAAAGGTGGTTTACTTGGCGTATCGGGCGTATCTAGCGATTGCAGAGATATAAGACAAGCAGCCAGCGAAGGCAACTACCGCGCTAAACTCGCGCTTGAAATCTTAAAGCACAACATCAAAAAAATTATCGGCTCGTACGTTGCTGAAATGAACGGTGTTGACGCTATCGTATTCACCGCGGGAATCGGTGAAAACCAGTCGGACGTTCGTTCCGAGATCTGCGAGAATATGAGCTGGCTTGGTATCGAAATCGACGAGGACAAGAACAAGAATTTCACTCGCGGTATTCCCTTTAACATTACCAAAGAGGGTGCGAAGGTTCAGGTTTGGATCA
>JAZRKO010000005.1:0-32754 GCA_045646405.1 Christensenellaceae bacterium
TACATTTTAAAAGTTATTTTACGATACAAAATATACCAATTTTATACCACAATACTGCACGTTTTGAACAAAAAACACAATATATTGTGGTATATATAGCTACGCTATACTATATTTAGGAATATAGTAAACCCTTAGGAGGGGGCTGTTATATCCATTTAACTAAGGAAGCAAATATTAAATTAAAGCAAATAAACCGCTACGTTATTTAGTGAAGCCTCACGCGGAAACCATCGCGACGATGCTGACTTTAACAATTTTAACATACAACGAAAAAAATATCAACAAAATAGCAAACAATAAGTAAAATGATTTTATTTTTTGTATTGACCTAATTGAAAATTAGCGATATAATAAAATAAAAAACACCTTAAAGGAGAACAATGATGGGTCGTTTAGATGGAAAAGTTGCTATTATTACCGGTGGTAATTCAGGCGTTGGCGCTGCTACTGCTGAACTCTTTGCAAAAGAAGGCGCAAAAGTAGTTATTACTGCGCGCAGAGTTCCTCAACTTGAAGAAGTTGCGGAAAAAATTCGTTCGCAAGGTGGTGAAGTTTTACCCGTTCGCTGTGACGTTTCGAAAGTGGAAGACGTTGAAGCAATGGTTCAAGAAGCCGTTAAAGCATATGGTAAAATTGACGTTTTAGTTAACAACGCCGGCGTTTTAGAAGCAGGGCTTAAACCTATTGACTGCTGTACTGACGAAGACCTTGAATACGTTCTCGGCATCAACACCAAAGGTTGCTTATACTGCACTCGCGCGGTGGTTAAAGAAATGATTAAGCAAAACTCGGGTTCAATCATTAACCTTGACTCGGTTGCGGGCGCGTTTGGTACGGGTGGCGCGTCATACGTTACGAGTAAAGCGGCGGTAATCGGTCTTACGAAACACACCGCGCTTAGATTTACCGGTACGGGCATTAGATGCAACTCGGTAAACCCCAGCACTATCGTAACGCCCATGACTATGACTACCGACCCCAAAACTCTTGACCAAAACATGATGGGGCAAATGAATAAGCATATGAACTTATCCGTTAAGCCGTGCATGCCTATTGACGTTGCGAACATTTTATTATTCCTTGCGAGCGACGAATCTAGGGCAATAACCGGTCAAGTAATAGTTTCGGACTTTGGCGCAACCCTATAATAAACCCCGACGTTTGCGGTAGCGTAACCGCTTAATTTTGCAAGGTTATGAAAACTAAAAACGAAAAACTTTCAAAGCAATATATCTCCTTTCCTCACGGCGATTTCAAAATAATAATCGGCGATGGTAAGACGCGCGCTTTTGACAAGACCTTTCACGAAGAAATTGAAATAAAATATTTTTACGAAGGCGTTTCTACGCTTATGATAGATAAAAACGTTATCGTTGCAAAACCCGGTGACGTTACTATTGTAAACCCGTTTGAACTACACGCCAACGTTGAAATCGGTCAAACCCAAGGCAAATACATATCAATAATTTTAAGTATTGACTTTTTGAAGGAACTAAACCCCAACGGTTTAGACCTTAGGCGCGCACTAATACTAAAAGGCGTAAAGTTTTACAACCACGTATCTAACAACGAAAGGTTACAAACCATAATCAAACGCGCTTACGACGAGATAACCGAGGAAAAAGAGAACTATCGCTTGGTAGTTTACGGGCTTATAACGGAGTTTTTCGTTATTTTACTTAGAGATTACGTAAACGCGGAAAAGCCTACGTATAACGCGGAAACTTACACGAAACGCGCCGAAGTTATATCGCCTGCTCTATCTAAAATTTTCAAAGACTACAACGAGAAAATTACGGTTGAGGAACTCGCTAAACTATGCAACGTTTCAAAATATTATTTTTGTAGACTGTTCAAAGAAGAAACGGGGCTTTCGGTTATTCAATATATAATATCGTATCGCATATCGATAGCAGAAACCATGTTAAAATCAACGGATAACAGCGTTGAAAGCGTGGCGTACCTATGTGGCTTTGACGACGTTAGTTATTTTTACCGCACTTACAAAAAACTCAAAGGCGTATCGCCTATGAAGGCAAGAAAGCAATAAAATTAGTAATTATTGAACAAAGCAAGGGCTTTTTACCCTAAAATTTTACTAAAATAATTAAAAAAGTGCAATATTGTCCAATAAACAAGCAAAATTGCCCATTACATTTTTACGTGACGATAATATAATATAGATATAAGGAGATAGGATATGGACGTAAAAAGCATTAAAAAGATAGATATTCACGCGCATGCTAATCCGTTTCCTGAATACGCACCCAAGTGGCATTTAGGATATCCTTGGATAAGCCCGGAAGATCTCATCTCGTTTTACGACAAATTAGGCGTTGAAAAAGGCGTACTTTTACCGCTTGAATCGACTGAAAGTCATTTTCAAACGTTTAACTCGTGTGATATAAAGTATATCGTTGACAAATATCCCGATAGATTTTTATGGTTTTGTAACGTAGACCCGCGTTCTTGTTACAATAAAGACACGGCGGATTTATCCTTTTTGATGAACCACTATAAATCACTTGGAGCGAAAGGTGTTGGTGAAGTTACGGCGCAACTTTACGTTGACGACCCGAAGATGGACAATTTATTTTACCACGCTAGCCTTTGCGACATGCCTGTTACGATACACTTATCGCCAAGAATAGGTTATACCTACGGCATGGTTGACGATATGGGGCTTCCTAGACTTGAAAAGATGCTTAAAAAGCACAAAAATCTTAAAATTCTTGGTCACTCTCAGTGTTTCTGGGCTGAACTTTCAAGTGACGTTCAGGAAAAGCAACGCACGGGTTATCCAAAAGGCAAAGTAACGGAAGGCAAGATAGCCCATCTTATGAGAAATTACGAAGGGTTATACTGTGACTTTTCCGCAGGAAGTGGGCTTAACGCACTCGCGAGGGACCCCGAATATGCGGCAAGGTTTATTGAAGAGTTTTCTGATAGAATACTTCTCGGTTACGACATATGCAACTCGTTCAACACTCACCAGTTTGAATATGAAGATTTCTTAAACAAGATGTTGGACGACGGGTACATCAGCCCCGAAAACTACTACAAATTTGTACGCGGTAACGCGATAAAATTATTAAATTTAGATAAATAAGGAGATTTATTATGGCAAAATTAGCACTTGTAGGCGGTAAGCCGTTATTTGAAGTAGAAAGACAAGGCGCACCTAAAGAAGAATACTTTAAGTGGCCCATCATCACCAAAGAAGATGAAGAAGCGGTTTTAGACATTGTTAGAAGAAATAAATTTTCTGGCACGGATATAACCATTAAGTTCCAAGACGAATTTGCAAAATGGCAAGGTAGAAAATACGCTTTAGCGTTCACTAACGGTACCATGTCGATAACTGCTGCAATGTTCGCAGTTGGTCTTGGCGTTGGCGACGAAATTATCTGCCCTACCAAAACTTACTGGGGTAGCGTTTCGCAAGCAATTAACTTTGGTGCATCGGCAGTATTCTGTAATATTGACGAACATTTAAGTATGGACCCTGACGATTTAGAGCGTTGCATCACCCCCAAAACCAAAGCAATAATGGTAGTTCACTATCTTGGTTACCCCTGTGATATGGACCGCATTATGGAAATTGCTAACAAGCACAACCTTTACGTTATTGAAGACTGCTCGCACTCACACGGCACTTTATATAAAGGTAGAAAAGTTGGTACGTTCGGTCATATCGCAGCGATGAGTATGATGAGTATGAAGACTTTTGCTGCCGGCGAATTAGGTATGTTCGTAACCGACGATAGAAAACTTTACGAACGCGCTATTGCATTTGGTCACTACGAAAGAAACAACGATAAGTTCATCGTTGAATGCGACGACCTTAAAGATTACTTCCACATCGGTATCGGCGGTTGCAAAGGTAGAGCAAACCAAGTAAGTTCTGCACTTGCTCTTGGTCAACTTAAATACTACGATGAAAGAACTGCTGAAATTAGAAAGGCTATGAACTACTTCTTTGACCTTATCAAAGATTTACCTGGTCTTACTCCGCTTAGAACTAACGAAGAAGAAGGTTCTACGATGGGTGGTTTCTACTGCCCCGTTGCAGTATACGACCGCACTAAACTCGGTGGTCTTTCTTCAAAGCGTTTCTGCCAAGCAGTAACTGCTGAATTCAACAAATGCTTTACTTGCTGGGAAGGTGTAAACTTCTGCTTACATACCCACAAGTTCTTCAAGACGTTTAACCTTATGAACACCGATAAGCCTAGCCGTATCGCATTTAGCGACCGCGACGTTAGACTTGACGACGAAAAGTGTACGCCTTCTGAATATATCGAGTGCGTATCAGTTCCTCGTTTCATAAAATACAACAAAGAATGGATTGAACGCTACGCTGCAGTTTACAAAAAGGTTTGCGACAACTACCTTGAACTCTTAGAAGGCGACGTAGACAAGACTTCTGGTGGTAGATGGCACGGTGCTGAAAACGCAGAAGAACAACAAAAAAAGAAGAATTAATTATATGAGTACTTCTAAAAACATAACAAAATTCGGCATCTTAGGATGCGGACTAATAGCGTCGGTACATGCTGACGCTATTAGCCGTATTGAAAACGCCACCTTAGTAGGCGTTGCCGACAACAATCGTGAATTCGCTCAAAATTTTGCTGAAAAGCGAGGCGTTAAGGTGTTTAACGACTATTTTGAGATGTTATCTTCTCCGGAAATTGACGTGGTTTGTATTTGCACGCCTAGTTGTTTCCACGCTCAAAACGCTATTGACGCGCTCAATAACGGCAAGCACGTAGTACTTGAAAAGCCTATGGCTCTTTCCACTAAAGACGCGGACTTAGTTATTGAAACTTGCAAGAAAACGGGTAAACTTTTAACGGTTATTTCACAACTTAGATTTTCCGAAGATATACTTCGCGTTAAGAAGTTAATAGAAGAAGGCGCGCTTGGTAAAATTACGCTTTGCGAACTCAATATGAGATATTATCGTAGCCCCGACTACTACTCGTCTAGCCCGTGGAAAGGCACTCTTAAATTTGACGGTGGCGGTGCGCTTATGAACCAAGGCATACACGGCGTTGACCTTTTCGAGTATATGATAGGTGAAATTAAAAACGTAAACGGCGTGATAAAAACTCTCGTTCACGATATTGAAGTTGAAGATTCTGCCGTTGCTACCGTAGAGTTTTCTAACGGTGCGTTAGGAACTATAATGGCATCGTCTTGCGCGTACCCGGGATTTAACAGAAAGATTACTATCAACGGAAGTGATGGTTACGTAATTTTATCTGAAAATAGCGTTGAAAAACTCGTTATTAAAGATACCGTATGCGAAGAATACGACCTTAATAAAGTATCGGCGTCAAACGACCCTGCTAGCGTAAGTTACGAATATCATAAACGCCAACTTACAAACTTAATTTCGGCAATTAACGGTGAAGAAAAACTTTTAATTGACGCAAACGAAGGCAAAAAAGCAGTTAAGGTTATAGAAACTATATACCAAACGTCTGCAAAAAACTCTAAATAAGGTTATTTTATTAAAGCAAAAGTATCTAATTTATATTTACTTTTGCTTTTATAATATCGCAAAGAAATTTATATAATTTTTACGTTTATTTAACCTAAAAATTACTACGAACTCGTTCGCGTAAACGCGAATAAATTATTATAATAAAGATTAAGGAGATAATTATGGCTAAATATAAAGTAGGCCTTGTAGGAACTGAAAACTCTCACGCTAACGCATTTTGTAAAGCATTCAACATAGTTAAAGAAAACGGAACGACCTTGTATCCTGACTTTCACGCAACGCTCGTATACGGCGACTACCCCGAAGCAAGCCAAAAAACGGTAGACAAATGTAAGGCAGACGCTATTGCATCTTCACTTGAACAAATGGTTGAAGAAGTTGACTGCGCTATGGTAACTTGCCGTGACGGTAAGTTCCACGCTAAATACGCAAAACCCTTTATCCAAGCGGGCAAACCGTTATTTATCGATAAGCCTTTAACGTGCGACGTAAACGAAGCGGTTGAACTCGTTCGCCTTGCAAAAGAAAAAGGCGTTGCACTTTGCGGTGGCTCGTCAATGAAATATAACGACGACGTTTTAGCCCTTAAAAAAGCAAAGGAAGAAATGGGCGAAAAATTCCGCGGTGGTTACGCTTGCGCTCCTATTAGTTTCGTAAACGACTACGGTAATTTCTGGTTCTATGCAGGTCACCTTGCTGAAATTTGTTTAGAAGTTTTCGGTTGGAAACCCGTTGCCGTTACCGCTATCGAAAAGAATAAAAGCGTACTTGCAATCGTTGAATACGACAACTTTGCCGTTAACCTTGAATTTGCTGAAAACTGCTATTTCTCTTACTGCGGTGTAATAACGGGCGAAGAAAAATCTGAGTTTAGAAATATCGAACTCGACTACACCTATAAATGCGAAATCGACGTGTTTGAAAAAGTAGTTAAAGAAGGCGTTATGCCCCACTCTTACGAACAACTCGTTGCTCCCGTTATTTTTATGGACGCTATTATCCGTTCTTACGAATCAGGCAAGCGCGTAGAAATTACCTACCCCGAAATCTAAGGTGCCACTATGAAAATAGCATTTGCAGGGTTTCGCCACGGGCATATTTTCGTACTTTACGAAATGGCTAAAAACCACGATAATTTTGAAATCGTTGGCGCGTTCGAAGAAAATGATGATGCTCGTAAAACCGCAGAGAAAAACGGCGTAACCTTTAATTATTCGACTTATAGGTCGCTTTTAGACGATAAATCAGTTGAGGTTGTAGCAATAGGTAGCGCTTACGGAGATAGAGGGCAAATGGCGATTGAAGCGCTAAAATCAGGTAAGCACGTTATATGTGATAAACCGCTATGCACTAGCCTTGAAGAACTTGACGAAATTGAAAAACTCTCAAAAGAAAAAGGCTTAACCGTAAGTTGCATGTTCACAATGCGATTTGATAAGAAAATCGTTTCGGTTAAAAAACTTATCGACAGCGGAAAACTTGGCAAAATCAACAACGTATATTTTGGTGGTCAACACCCACTTCAATACGGGAGAAGACCTTCTTGGTACTTTGAAAAAGGCAAGCACGGTGGCGTTATTAACGACATAGCAATTCACGGAATTGACACGCTTTCCTTCTTGTTCGGCGGTAAAACCCAAAAAATAAACGGTTCAAGGTGTTGGAACGCTTACGCCAAAGAAGAACCCAACTTTTTAGACAGCGCGCAGTTTATGTTAACCCTAGATAACGGTGCCGGCGTAGTGGCAGACGTTTCTTACGCAATTCCAGACGGTATTGAGTTCAAACTCCCTTACTATTGGCAATACTTTATTTGGGGTACGGAAGGTATGATAGGATTTTCACTATCCGAAAAACAATTCAAAGTGGGTGGCGAAGAACAACCTGCCTTTTACTACGTTAAAGGCGTGGCAGACCCTATCCCACTTGAAGAAGTTGACGCAGACAATTATTTAACTGACTTTTTAAGAGTTGTAAACGGAGAGGAAAATCAAGTACTTCCTATGAGCGAAGTGTTGTCTTCTACTAGACAAACGCTTGAAATTCAAGCAAAATCAAATAAAAACGAAAACGGCTTTTAATAGCCGTTTTTTATTAAAACTCAATTATTTTTATTTTGGTACGGTATTGAAACCCCCGCGCAAACTAAAGATGGCGCTTGGGCCTATGAAAAATGCGAAAACCTTTGCAAAGAATATCAAAATAAATACGGCGTTGATATAAAAATCGCGCACGATTTAATGGTTGAAGAAATATAGCCAACCATAACTCATAACTAAAAAGAGAGAATATCTCGGTATTGCCGATTTATTCTCTCTTTTTTACTATTCTTGTACTGCTTTTATATCTACTGTAACCGTGTTACCCGCGCTGTCTTTAACGGTTAAAAGATACGTCTTTTCAAAATCAACGCTATCGCTAAATTTAACGGCTACACCGTCAAGCGTAACGTTACTTGCCGATATTGAAATATTTCCGTCAACTTCGTCATAAACAGTTAACTGTTTTATAAGGTCTGCAACCACTGCGTTACTGCTAACTTTTATTTTGATAACGCTACCGTCGTAGTCGCCACCTGAAACGGTAGGAAGCCCGCTATCGCTTATTTCACTAATCATCATAAAATGATTACCGTCACTCTCGTAAGTGATTTTATAGTTGTTGCCATTAACCGACGCGTTCTTTTCAACCTTGGTAAAATTATTAACTTCAAGCGTAACGAACTCAGATAGTTCCATAAAGTTGTTTTGCCTAACTCTACCAAAAACCACCCTTAAAGTATACTTGCCTTCAACTGCGTTGGGAATTACTAAGTCTTTTTTGCCCGTTACTACCGTTTCCTTTTTGTCGTAGGTGATAACGTCGAAAGCGCCTTCAATTTCGATGCGGGTAGTTCCGTCGAGATAAAGTTTAACGCCGTAGGTGCTACCACTTCCTAAAAGGTTATTTTTAGGAATAGTTACACTAATACCGCTAAGGTCGAGTTTTCCGTCACTTACGGTTACTTTTCCCTTTACGCCGTTTTGTATAGAAACTATGCTAACACCTTCTTCACGCTTGGGCATATCCTTTCTTAAAACTCTTTCAAACGACGTGTAGTTACTTCTACAAGTTGCCACAAAGTTTTTAGTGTTATTTATTATTCCGCTAATTAGATTTTGGAAACCTTGCTTATTAAAATCTTCACCCAAGGCGTTTTTGAACTCTCTTTCAATAATTTGGGTTCTTAAATAACTTGCCGACTCGTTGTACTCGAAAAGTTTAAGCGGATTGCAACCGTTAAACGTCAAGCCGTTTTCATCTAAAAATTCGGCAAACACGTCGATAAACGGCCTTTTCACTTCCCCACCACCTAACGCACCGCTAGGCGTGGATATTTGAAAATTGTTAAATAGCGTGGTGTAAATAATCCCGTTGTAAATAACGCCCGTATCGATAACGTCTTGGGTGTAATGCGGTTGAATTGTAATTTCTCCTATGTATAAGAAATCGTAATCAACGCTATTATAATACTCGATAAACTCGTCGTGAGATAAAACGGTGCCGTCTTCTTTGGTAAAGGTTAATTCGTTATCGTTAAACCTTAAAAACCCGTCGTTTTTACTCCAAATAGAGTTAGGATATAATTTTTTGCCGTTTTTAAGTAAAACGTGGTCGTCATCGTAAAAATATACCGTGCCTTGAAGAGTTGAAAGGTAGTCGTTATTATCAATAGTACCGTCATGGTTTACGTCCTTTACGTTATGAGTAAAACTATCCCAACCGTCAACGTTTTTAAGTGAAAAGAAATACTCGCTAACTTCGTTTATATTAAAGTTAAGGTCGATAGTGTCATAGCCGATACTGTAATAACGCTTATCTTCGTCTTTAAGGTCGAAAACGAAAAACCCGCCGTCCATTTCAATAAACGATTCGCCTTCGATAACGGGGTCGTTTGCGGTAGAAAAATCAAATATAGCCTTACTACCTATAAAGTTACCGTTTACGTTTATCGCCCTAAACACACTGCCTTCGCCTTGGTTTTCTAACACTTCTAAACTAGATGGGTTGGTATATAATACTGAACGCTCAACAAAGTATTCTTTAAGCGGTGCGTATTTTATTCTATAACAGTTATATTTGCCCCTGTTTTGGTTGAAACTGTCTATACCAACGTAGTCAAAGGTGGAATATTCAATAACTTCGTCGCCGTCTGCGTCGTCGTAAATTTTTATAAGTATTGCGCCGGTTAACGTGTCGTTAGGAAGTAAACCGTTGGGGTCAACGTACGCGCCACCGTCAGTCGAGCCTACGCCTTCCATAACGATACCGCTGTCGATACCCTCGTCTTTATCTTGAATATATTCGTTTTTAACGTAGCCAACGAAACCCGTCACGATATCGTTTTCTTCGTCGTACCCGATATATCTTGCGGTAACGCCGTTAAAGAGTACTAATTTATTAAGAACGGTTACCGTTTGGGTAAGTTCGTCAATTCCCATGCGGGCTCGCTCGGCAACGTCTTTAAGTTCAAAAGTTTGCCAGCCTAAATAGGTATGCCAACCCGGGTCAACGTAATAGTTGGGCCCGCCCGTGTACGTTATATCACTTTGAGCGCTTGGCGTGTTAGCAGTTAAACTCATAAGCGATACACCGCCTTCTTCTTTATTAGTAAAGTTAAAAGAAAGGTCTGCATTTTCGAGTTTGTTAACGCAGTAATAATACGCCTCGTCAATCAAGCCACCGCCACCGGAACCATCGTCACCGCCACAGGCAACCGAAAATAACATCGTAGCCGATAGCGTTAACGCCGATAAATACTTAACAAGTTTTTTCATATAACCCCCTGCTCAATAAAAAGATATTACTTTATGAGATAATTATATTTACAAAAATATAAACTGTCAACACATTTTGAAAATTTGTAATAAAAAACAGCCAACGTTGGCTGTTTTTTCGTTACGTTTTAATGATTTTTAAGTCGATAGGCTGAAATAGACCTTTTTGGTCATTACGGTCACAACTTAGTGGCAGTAAACGCACTTTAACGAAGTTTATAAACTAAAAATATTTTGTGAAACTAAATCTACTTATTGCCTATGTAATGCAGTATTTTAAGTAGTTAGAAACAAGTTAAAGAAGGCTCGACACTAAGGGGTGGACGGAATAGACCTTTTTGGTCATTACGGTCACAACTTAGTGGCAGTAAACGCACTTTAACGAAGTTTATAACTTCTTAAAATCGGGGAATTCTACAATTCTCTTTTCCTTAATAGATATTTCACTAAGCGGAGTTACCGCCATAAGAACTGCCATATCGTAAACGTCTATCGGCATAGGCTCGCCTGACCTTAAATGCTTAAAGAAATCGTCAAACACAAGCCAATCCATACCGCCGTGGCCACTTTCTTTAATTTTCGCTTCGTTTTCAGGCGACCATTCTTCGGGAACGTATTCGCTGTACTCTGCAAGAGATTTGCTCTTTTTCATCTCGTCGTCACCGTCTAAGAAAACTTCGTCGTAAAGTTCGGTGTATCTACCTTTCGTGCCTGCAACGTGAAGTTCACGAGAATAAGAACGCGGGAGCGTGGTGTCAAGTTTTATTTGAACTAAACTTCCGTCTTCACAAGTTAAAGTGGTTAAGAATATGTCGCCTTGCTTAAATTCTTTTCCTTCAACTTCTTTGTCGTGCTTTTTACCTGCTTTTATATACTCGTTAACGCCTTTTGCGCAACTCGACATACTAACGAGCGACGTAAAGCGGTTTCCTCTATTTATATTAAGAATTCTAGCGATAGGACCAAGTTCGTGAGTTGGATAGTTTTCGCAGTTTCTAGTTAAATAGTTTACTTCGCGGTAGTGGTGTTTTTCAACGCCCGTAGTAACTTCTTCGCGAAGGTCGTGCCCGTAAGCACCGCTACAATAAACAACGTCACCAAACAAACCTGCTTTGTGCATATTAAATATAGTCATTTCTATCTTGTTATAGAAACAGTTTTCCATAAACATAAGCGGTGTTTTGGTTTCTTCATATACCTTAATTAGTTCATAGCACTCGTCAAGGTCGTACGCGCCACCTACTTCACACGCTACGGGGATACCCCTTCTAAGCGCTTCGATAGCAACTTCACAATGCTTTTCCCACGAACAAGCAATATAAACGCAGTCAAGTTCCTTGCAAGCAAGGGCTTCTTTATAATCGGTGGTGCGTAATACGCCTTCGGCAGTCCCGTCTTGTTCAAGCCAACCCATAACTTTATCCATGAACGGCTCGTGCGTGTCACAAATAGCAACGACTTTAACGTCTTCTCTCTTTTCAAGAACGCATCTAAATATCGAGCGCCCGCGTTTACCGCAACCTATAATACCTATACGAATTTGATTTTCCATAAAAAACTCCTTAATCGTTTTTTTACATTATAAACCATTTTCAGCCGTGCGGTTATGTTTTATTTAATTTTTGTTTGTATTTTTTTAATCTAATAAATTTTATTACGGCTTATCTTTTGTATACAAATGTATTTACAAAGTAAAAAATATGTAGTATAATAGCCTTATGAAAAAATTATTATCTATTATTTTAGCGCTTTCATTATCAATTTCGCTATTAACGTTTTCGGCTTGTGAAGACGTTGAGTATGCAGACTCGTCGAAAGACGCTAGTTACACACTAGAAGACGTGGCCGTTGAAGTTGCTAACGCGTATTTACGCCAAGAACTTCAACAAAATTACAGCCAAACTATGTCAAGGCGAAATATAAACCCGTCGCCGGAAGAAGCCACTTCTCAACATATGATATTTTTGGACTGTTCTTCTTTCGTAAACGCCGTTTATTACGAAGCGTTCGGCGAAAATATAATGCCGTACGCTACGATTGAAACTCCACCGCAAACACTTAACTTTATGAACTACGCGTTTGAACACCTTGATAGTCCTGACGTTGTAGGCGCGTGGAACACGGCTGATTACACTACGGAAGATGCGCGCACAACGCTTCTAAATTCGGTAAAATCTCAACTTAAACCGGGTGACGTTATCGATTATCGTACTGCAAGTGCAGGTCACGCTCTTATCTACGTTGGTGGCGATAAAATAATTCACTCTATGGGAAACGACTTTTTAGAAAGTTCTCGCCCTGAAAATACGAGCGAAGGTCAAAAGGGAAAGGAATTGAACGGAACGGTTCAACTTCTTGAACTTGACGCGTTGTTCACCAACAAATCTCACGATAGATATCTTTTTGGTTCAAACAAAGTTAATTTCTGCGTTCTTAGACCGATAGCGCGCGGTTTAACCGCTACCGCTGAAAGCCAAGCGCGCATGCTCGCCAAGGGGCTTGACGGGGAAAAAACTTCAAATAAAGGCGTAAATACCGCACTTACTAAGGGCGAAGAAGTAACTTACACCTTAACACTTAAAAACCACCGTGACGTTGCGTATAAAAACGTTGAAATTAAAGACGTTTTAGATGATAATCTTGCCTTCGTTTCGGGAAGTGACGGGGTTTCAAATAACGGTCAAACGGTAACCTTTAATAAGGAAATAAAGTCGGGCGAGACCGTAACCGTTTCGTGGACTGCAAAAGTTAAAGACACCGCTACCATAGGTTCGGTTATAGTTAGTGATAAAACTACCGTTCAAGGCGTGGGTCAAGCAACAATAAAGCACAGCGTTTCAAAACTTTCTAGTGCAAACCTTCAAGCGATTGCCACCAAAGCAAAACAATACGCTACCGAACAAAAAGTTTTTGCAAACCCTATCGATATGGTAGAAAGTTTGTATAAAGACGCTCTTAATATCACCCTTTTCGACTATGAGAATTTATCGCTTGCGCTCGACGATATTTTAGATACTGAAAACGAGAACGTTAAAAATTCTAGCCTTTCGTCAATGGTAGCACCCGACCTTTACGGCGGGCAAAAAGTTGCTAAAATCTACCGCGCTAATAAAGACGTTATAAGGCTTATAACTACCGAAAACTTAACCGTTGGCGATATAATTATCGCGGAAAGCGACAATTTTTTTGAAGGTGAAATATACCCCGACCGAGTAGTTTACGTTTACGTTGGCGATATGCAAGTAGTATCTTGCACCACTAATTCAAACGGAAAAGTTAAACTCGTTACCATGACTAACGACCAGTACAATAAATCACACGTTTTAGTAACCGTGTTTGCTTACGAAAGATACGCTGTACTTCGCCCGTCAATGGTCGCATAAATAAATATATAAAGCGTGCTATCTAGTTGCGTTTCCTAAAAGTTTAGATGCTTTTTAAGGTTCGTTTTATTAGCACGCTTTTTTTATTTGTATTTTTTTAATCTTTATGATACAATAAAAATATGAAAGATTATAAGTATTGTTTCTTTCCTAATGAAAAAGACGGTGACGCAGTAGTCGTAGGCTACGGTTACGAAACGTTTGAAAACAAACAAATTACCAGCCCGTTTCACAAAATAAACCACTATTCCGTTCACTACGTGATAAAGGGAGAAGGCACGCTTTATATTGAAGATAAGGCGTATCCGCTAAAAAAGGGGGCTATGTTTTTATGCCCTAAAAATACGCTTATGACGTATCACACGTCAAAAGAAAACCCATACGTTTACTACTGGATAAATTTTATCGGGGATAAGACGGAAGAAATTTTACAAACTCTAAACCTTTCAAAAAACTCACCCGTATATTATCCTGAAAACGCTGAGGATATCAAAAGCGCTTTTTTCAACTTGGTTTGGGAAACGAATAAAACTAGCGAATATTTGGCGCTTTCTGCGCTTTACAAGATTGCGCATCTCGTTCAAAACAAAAACACCTTGGTACTAACTACTTCTAAAACGTATTGCGACAAAGTTATTGAATATATAAAACTCAACTATAAAAATTTCGACCTTAAAATTTCGCATATAGCAAACGCTTTACACGTTACGCCACAATACCTTAGCAAGGTGTTTTCAGTAGAGCGTGGCGAAAGTATAGTTTCTTTTTTAATTTCTTATCGAATGAACGTTGCGCGCGAGTTGCTGTTAGGCGGAAAAAGCGTTACCGAGGCGTGTTTTGAGTGTGGTTACGTCGATTTAAGTAATTTTTCAAAAACTTATAAAAAGACTTTCGGCTGTGCACCCAGCGAAACGGTAAACGGTATTGACAAAATAAAAAATTAAGTTGCTATTAGTTATTTACTTTTAGAGCGATTAAGTATATAATAATAGTTAAGTATTTATTATAAACTACAAGGAGAACTAGTTATGAAAACTTTTGTTAAAGACAAACTTAAAGTTAACGTTTACGAAAACCGTACCCTTATGGGCGAGGCGGCTGCAAAAGATATTAAAGAAAGAATTATATCTTTATTATCTCAAAAACCCGAAATCAATATGATATTTGCGGCAGCACCTTCGCAAAACGACGTGCTTAAAGCACTCGTTGAAGATAAGGACATAGAGTGGAATAGAGTTAACGCTTATCATATGGACGAGTATATCGGGCTTGACAAAAACGCCCCGCAAGGCTTTGGCAACTTCCTTAAATCACATATATTCGGGCTCGTTCCGTTCAAGAGCGTAAACTACATAGATATTACCACTACTAACCCAGAAGGCGAAGCCGAAAGATATGGTAAACTTTTACTTGAAAACCCCACCGATATAGTTATTATGGGTATCGGCGAGAACGGTCACATCGCGTTTAACGACCCACCGGTTGCAGACTTTAACGATAAGAAAGTAGTAAAACCCGTTAAACTTGACGAAATTTGCCGTCAACAACAAGTAAACGACGGTTGCTTTGCAAGTATAAGTGACGTTCCTACCCACGCTATGACGCTTACCGTTCCCACTCTCGTTAAAGCGCCGTACCTTTTCTGCATAGTTCCCGCGCCCACCAAGGCAAACGCCGTTTACGAAACGCTTAACGGCTCGATTGACGAGCATTGCCCTGCAAGTATTTTAAGACTTCAAGAAAACGCAATATTATATCTTGACGACCAAAGTTCAAAACTCTTATGATTAAAATAAAAAGTGATAAAATTATCGTAAACGAAGACCTTTTCGACGGGTTTTTGTATATAGAAGGCGATAAAATATCAAGCGTATCAAAAAAAGACCTTTCTTGTGACGAATTTTACGATTACACGGGCTATTACGTATCCCCGGGCTTTATCGAAACGCACAGTCACGGTACGGGCGGTTACGCCTACACTAACTCTTCGGCAGAAGACGTTATTAACGCCTGCAACTTTCACGCTAAGTTCGGCGTTACGACTATTTGCCCTACTTCGTCGGCAGCGCCTTTTGCCGTTATGAAAGAAGCGGTTGAAAACGTTTCTATCGCAAAAAAAAGCGGTAAAGTTATTCCTAACCTTTTAGGCGCGCACTTAGAAGGTCCTTACTTTTCACAAAAGCAAGCGGGCGCTCAATGCCCAACGCATATCACCCCACCCGTTAAAAAAGATTACGAAAGTTTAATTAGTGAGTTTGGCGATTGTATCGCAAGATGGTCGTACGCTCCCGAACTTGACGCGGGCGGTGAATTTTGTAAGTATTTAACTAGCCATAATATTATTGCATCAGCCGGGCATACGGACGCGACTTACGACGATATGAAGGTGGCAATTGATAACGGCTGTAATTTAGTTACGCATTTATACAGTTGCACTTCAACAATAACTCGCGATAAGGGTTTTAGAATTTTAGGCGTTATAGAATCGGCTTTCCTTCGCGACGAATTAAGCGTTGAACTTATTTGCGACGGTAAGCACCTTCCTCCCGACCTTATAAATATGATTATCAAGATTAAAGGAACTGATAAGATTATTTTAACGACTGACAGTTCTTACGTTGCCGGCTCGGATATAAAAGAAGGCAACCTAACGGGAACGCCGTTTATCGTTGAAGACGGGGTATGTAAACTTCTAGACCGTTCGGCGTTTGCAGCAAGTTGCGCTACCGCAAACGTTTTAATAAGAACGCTAGTTAAAGACTGTGGCGTTTCTATCCCAACGGCTGTAAAAATGCTAACTAAAAACCCCGCGAAGTTACTATCGCTAAATACCGGAGTTTTAGAAAGCGGAAAAGATGCCGACGTTATCGTGTTTGACGGCGATATAAACGTTAAAAAAGTATTCGTTTTAGGAAAAGCAATATAGACTAAATGCAAGGCAAACGCCTTGCATTTTTTACTTTGGCACTCGTTTAAGAAAAGTGGGGTTTTCCCTAGAAAATTTACGCAAAAAGGGGTATAAAAATAGTTTTATAAAGTCAATAATAACTAACAGAAAAACCACTTTACAAAAAAGTAAATATATGGCATAATGTATATATATTATACGAAAGCCCACACGGAGTTTCCATGATTAAAACCGCACAAAACAGATATATTCTTTCAAACCTACCTTTTTTTAGTTGGATAAGCGCTTTTATCCGCTCAAAATGGTTCGTTTTTTGTTTAGCGGTTTTTTGCGCTCTTTCTAACGCTTTTGGGTACGACTATTATTTTTATATTGCGGTTGCAAGTATTGCAATTTATATAAGCGTTTTCGGTAAAGATTATCTTCCGTATATTCCGCTTATGATATTTTCGTATATCGCGCCGAGCATAAAAAACAACCCAAGTAAATCTGGAAACTCAATTTTTTTACTTGAAAACGGTGGTAAAACCCTTATAATTATGGGTTGCGCCGTTGCACTATTTTTAATTATTAGGCTAATTTTTGATAGAGAAATAGGTTTTAAGAAGGCAGTAACTACCAAGTATAAACTGCTTGGCGGTATGCTGTTTTTAGGTGTTTCTTTCCTTACGTCAGGGCTAGGTAGCGCCACGCTTGAAGGGTTTGAAACAAAAAACCTAATTTTTGCAGGTATTCAGTTTTTAGCAATGGTAGTTCCGTATCTAATTATATCTTTCGGGGTTAAGTGGAACAAAGTAGTTAAAGACTATCTTGCCTTTACCGTGCTTTGCTTTGGGTTAGTAGTTGGCTGTCAAATAATTTTTGCGTATTTTACAAACGGCGTTATGGTTAACGGCAAGCCAAATAACGTGTATATATATAGCGGTTGGGGCGTTAGTACTAATATGGGTGCAATGGTTACGCTTGCTATCCCGTTTGCCTTTTACTACCTCGCAAAAGATAAGAACGCGTTTTTATCAAACGTTATAATACTGTTTTTATTCTTTGCAAACGCTTTATCATTATCGAGAAATTCTATTTTAGTAGGCGGTTTTCTGTACGTTGTTTGCCAAATAATAACGTTTTCAAAATGTAAAAAGATATCAACCAAAATAATAACCGCGCTATTTATAATTTTACTTTTAACAGGCGTTTATTTATTCAACCACTACGTGTTTAATATGCTTAGTTTTTCCTTTGCGAACGGGCTTAATTCTAACGGTCGTGATGAACTTTACAAGCACGCGATTGAAACGTTTTATTCATACCCCTTGCTTGGCGGTGGGTTTTACGGTATTAACAGTACTCTTCACCCCAGCGAAGTTGGTTGGAATTCCTTCTTCCCACGCATGTGGCACAACAATATTTTGCAAGTCTTAGCAACGGGCGGAACAGTTTGTTTTATAGCGTATTTAGTTCACAGAATAAACACTCTAAAACTCGTTATGAAAAACCCCACGATAGAAAACGCGTTTATAGCGCTATCAATACTTGCGCTACTTCTTATGAGTTTACTTGACTGTTACTTCTTCCAACTAGGGCCTATGCTACTATATTCTTCGGCACTAGCGTTTATTGAACACCGCAAACCACACGTTAAAGAAGAACCTTTTGAAAGGTTAATCTATAAGCGTAGGTGTCAAAAACTGAAAATTAAAAACAATAAAGACTAAAAAAATCTCCTTGAAAAAGGAGATTTTTTTATTAGAATTTAAGTAGAGTTTTAACGTTTTTAGATAAGATTTTTTCATTTTCTTCACGGCTAAGACCAAGCGAGAAAAAGTAGTCTAGTTCTTCGCCCGCGTCCCACATAGGATAGTCTGAGCCGAAAAGTACCTTGTCCGCGCCGTAGCGGTTTATAATTTCTTTCGCAAGGGGTTTTTTAAGCGCGTAAAAAGATGACGAACAGTCTACGAATAAGTTGTCGTATTTATTTAGTTTTTTGCTAGCGTCTTCATAGATAGACCAACCGCCGAAATGCGCGCCTATGATTTTTAAGTTCTTGAAAGTTTCAAGCACGGGTATTAGGCGGTTGGGGTTTGAGTTGTCGTACCGAAAATCGCCCGTGTGCATTAAAATAGGAAGGTTATGCTTTTCACAGAGTTCGTAAATTTCAAAATACCTTTCGTCGTCTATTTTGAAATTCTGTATATCGGGGTGTAGTTTAACGCCTTTAAGCCCGAGTTCTATAAGGTGCAAAACGTCTTCTTTCATGGTTTCGCTGTTTTGATGCAAAGTGCCAAGACCTATGAGAAAATCGCCGTATAGGTCGATTTCTCGCGCAACGAACTCGTTTATGCTTTTAACTTGGTGGGGCGTTGTTGCCACCGATTGAACTACGAATTTATCTATACCGCTACTTTCTTTTTGGCTAACCAAGTCCTTAAACGTGCCTTTGTGTTTTGAAACGATATCGTAAAAAGTATCCGTTCCGTGAACGGCGCGTTCGGCTATTTTATCGGGGTATATGTGACAATGCGCGTCAATAATTTCGTATCCGTTTACCATAATTATTTTTTAAGCCCTAATTTTTTTGCCGACTCTTCTCTCATCTTATATTTAAGAATTTTGCCCGCAGCGTTCATGGGGAACTCGTCAACAAACATAAAGTACTTTGGAACTTTATGCCTTGCAATAGACGCGTTTCCATACTCTTTCATTTCGTTTTCGTCAGCCGTTTCGCCCTTGTGAAGTATTATCCACGCGCAACACTCTTCGCCGTACTTTTCGTCGGGAACGCCTACCACTTGGATATCTCTTACTTTTGGGTTAGTTAAATAAAACTCTTCAATCTCGCGGGGGTATAAGTTTTCGCCACCGCGAATTATCATATCTTTAAGTCTACCCGTTACCTTATAATATCCGTCGGGCGTTCTCATACAAATATCGCCTGAGTGGAGCCATCCGTCTTTATCTATCGCTTGCGCAGTTGCCTCGGGCATTTTATAGTAGCCTTTCATAATGTTAAAGCCACGCGCAACGAATTCGCCACTTTCTCCGTCTGGGAGTTCTTTGCCCGTTTCGGGGTCGATAATCTTACATTCAACGCCGGGGAAAGCGCTACCAACCGTTTCAACGCGGTGGTCTAAGTCTTCGTTAACTTCGCCCATAGTACAACCCGGCGACGCTTCCGTCTGCCCGTAAACCGAAATAATTTCGCGCATGTTCATTTCAACCGACGCGCGCCTCATCAAATCGGGCGGACAGTTTGCCCCCGCCATAATACCCGTTCTCATATACGAGAAGTCGGTCTTAGCAAAGTCGGGGTGGTTAAACATAGCGATAAACATAGTGGGAACGCCGTTGAAACAAGTGATTCTTTCGTCGTTAACACACGCGAGTGACGATTTCGGCGAGAAGTACGGAATAGGACAAAGCGTTCCGCCGTGAGTCATCATTGAAGTCATTGAAAGTACCATGCCAAAACAGTGGAACATAGGCACTTGTATCATCATACGGTCGGCAGTAGATAAATCCATTCTATCGCCGATAGTTTTACCGTTGTTTACGATATTGCGGTGGGTAAGCATAACGCCTTTTGGGAAACCCGTCGTTCCCGACGTGTATTGCATATTGCAAACGTCGTCAGGCTTTACGAGAGAGGCGCGCCTTCTAACTTCTTCTTGTGGGATAAGCGACGCGCGATTAAGCATTTGCTCGAAAGTTAAGCACCCGTTCATTGAAAAGCCTACCGTTACTACGTTTCTAAGGAAAGGTAAGTTTTTAGAATATAAGGGTTTTCCTGGTTCAAGCGTTTCAAGTTCAGGGCAAAGTTCACTTATTATTTGTTTGTAATTGATGTCTTTTGAGTATTCTATCATTACAAGAGTATGCGTGTCAGACTGCTTTAACAAATACTCGATTTCGTGAATTTTATAAGCGGTGTTAACGGTAACGAGTACCGCGCCGATTTTAGTAGTTGCCCAGAAAGTTATATACCACTCGGGAACGTTAGTTGCCCAAACGGCTACGTGGTCGCCCGCCTTTACGCCTAAGGATATAAGCGCTGCGGCGCACTCGTCAACGTCACGGCGGAACTGCTGGTAAGTTCTAGTATAGTCAAGCGTAGGAAACTTAAACGCGTACTGGTCGGGATAGTTTTCTACCATTGTATCTAACACTTTTGAAAAAGTTGCGTCAATAACGTCGTACTTTTTCCATACGTAAGTGCCCGTTTTAGCCCTGTTAAAGTACTCGCCACCAGCGGTGGTTTTTTCGCGGTTGAGCGACGATACGTAGTTAGAAAAGTGGGTTAAAACGATATCGGCATCGTTAATTTCATCGTTCCAAGCGGCGCAGATAAACCCGTCGTAATTAAGTGAAGATAAAGCGTTTATAAGTTTTTCAACGTCGAGTTCGCCCTCGCCTATTAAAACGGTTTTACCACCACGCATATCTCCAAGTCGAACGTACTTTATGTACGCGCCCAAAGTTTTAATGGTTGACTCGGCTGACTCTTTTGCCGTAAAATACGTTCCCCTTACGTTCCAAGAAACGCCTATCACCGCCGACGAGAAATGGTTTATTATCTCAATTACGTTTTCGGTATGGCAAAGATAACCTACCGTTTCAAATAAAATATTAACGTCTAACTTCTCAGCCTTTTTAACGGCGGATAAAAGTTTTTCGTCTAAAACGGAAAACTCTACTTTGTTATCAATATAAACTATAACGTTTTCAACGCCTGAAACGCCAGCCATTTCCACGTACTTTTCAACGGTGCTTGCCGTTGTTTCTTGGCTGTCGATAGCAGTGGGCATTCTAAGTGCGGAAACTGAAAGCCCCCTATTTACGAGTTTTCTTTTAGAGTCGGCTATGCGGTCACGGCGCAAAATGCTATCGTGATGATTTAATCTTTCTTTAATCGCGTCGTATATCTCAAAACCCTTAAACCCGTAATCGTAAGCGTAACGGCAGGTATCGAGAAAAGACGAACGATTTACGTTTTTCGTAGAAAATACAATTTTCATATTAAGCCTCCTCGGCTACGATTTTGTTAATAGCGTTTATATACGCCCTAATACTAGCGCCAACGATATCCGTTGAAGTGCCGTTGCCCGAATATAGTTTACCGTTATTTCTAAGTCTAACGAGAGCAGAACCAAGCGCTTCTTTACCTTCTGTAACCGATTGAACTTCGAAGTTGTCAAGTTCGTAGTGGTAGCCTATACATTGTTCGATAGCGCGGAAAGCAGAGTCGATAGGACCGTCGCCCGACGCTACACCGCAAATAATTTCGTCACCCGCCTTTAAGGTAACTTGCGACATTGATTTTGATACGTTGCTACTAGTCGTAGTGTAACTTTCAAAGTGATAAGTAGACGGCGCTTGCATAGCGTTACTTGCAATAAGCGCTTCAAATTCCTTTGCACCTACCGTTCCTCTTTTTTCGCAAACGGTAATAAGCGCTTTGTAAACGTTGCCACAGTCAGCGGCGGATAAGTCGTAACCGAGTTTTATTGCCGAATTCATAACGTCTGTTAACGTAGACTGGTCGTCAAGTAAAATTTGGTTGCCGTCTTCTACGCTCGAAGTGGTTTCGTAAGACTTGTGGTTAATTTTAGAAAGCAATTCGTCGATACTTGCGTGAATTTTAGTGTTTTTAAGTTCGATTTCAGCGCCTATTTTTGCACCGCAAACGCTCATCGCGTCGGAAATTTCGCCAGAGAGTAACACGTCCTTTCCTATCATGGCGCACTTTAATCCGCAAACGCCTTTTGAGATAGATTCAATCGCAGATGCTACGCCCATATTTATACGGTCGGAAACGGATACGTATACGGGAATTGAAACGGCGTTTATAACCGCTTCTACTAAACTTGCAAAATCACTCGGCATTGACGTACCCGAATTATCGCAAATGCTTATAGAAGTTGCACCGCTACTTTCGGCTTCTTGAACGGCTGAAACTAAAAAGTCAACGCTAGCGCGAGTAGCGTCAAGCGCGGAAAACTCAACGTCACTGCAATAAGATTTGGCTTCTTTTACGAGTTCAGCAATTTTAACAAGCATTTTTTCTTGCTTTACGTGATAGGTGTATTCCATTTGAATAGTAGATACGGGAAGTTCTACTTGAAGGCGTGGGTTTTTAGCAGTTTTAATGCACTCCCAAGCGGTAGAGACGCCTTCTTTACTAAACCCAACGGGGATAGAAAGAGTTGCGTTTTGAATATTTTGCGAGATAGATTTATAAATGATAGAATCTTCGCGATAGTTTTTAACCGCAGGGAGTTCAATAGCGTTAGCGCCTAGTAGTTCGGCATTGTTTGCAATTGCCGATTTTTCACGGAACAAAAGCGATACTTCGCGTTCTTCACTGAGTTTTTTAAGCGTAACGTCTATGATTTTGATTTTTTTCATTTTATAATCTCCTTTATATATATAGATAAAGTTTAGTTTTTTGTTTTAGTTAGGCAACGTTATTACAACTAATTTAAGGGATTAGTTGCAAATATATCAAGGCTCGCAAGGGCTTGCGGACAACATTAACCTTGTCGGTTGTGGTGGTCGTAAGACCGTAGCAGTAACGCAGATAGATTTAGCAAATAATCACTTAAAAAATCCCTAACTCGCAACTATTTGCAAGTTAGGGACGATTATTATCACCGTGGTACCACCCTATTTCCCCGAAATTTATATTCGGGCTCAAATCGAGTTCAAACAAACTCTATGCCATGATAACGGGGCAAGCCGAAGTTTCCTACTGTTAGTTCAAAAACTCTGCTCCGGAACGAGACTTAAAAACTCAGCCCTATTGACTCACACCTACCGCCAACTCTCTAAAAGCGACTAACGAATTTTTAATAATTCCATCACTGCATTTATAAAAAATATTGAAATAATTATATCAATACTTTTCCCCGTTGTCAATTATTTTTAGGGTATTATAAAGTTTTTTAGTGAAATTACTACAAGTCTAAAACCGAAACTCGTTTGTAACACACGCTTCTACTATCTCTAAATACGTCTGCACCAGTGCCACGATTTATGTTATACGTTATAAATAAAACGTATCCCCATAACATTTCTTCAATAAAACTATCGTCTATTTTACGGCGATTTAACTCTACTAATCGCCTTTTATAATTTAAGTTTTTGTCAATAAATTCGCTCACGATACGTTTTGCTTTTTCAAAATTTATTTTTCGAACACTTTCTTTTTCGTTTTCAACACTAAAACAAACTTTTTTATCAAGAACAAACGTTAGTTCAGGGTAAAAATCATACGTCATAAACTCGGCTATTTCAACCGTTGGATATAAATAATTTATTAACTTGGTTTTTCTTTCACTATTCATATTATCACCATAATTAAAAACATTATAGGGCACATTGTGCCTTTTGTCAAACAAAAATTGTACAATGTGCTATTGTTTTAATATGATAGATATTAAGGATATTCAAAAACGCTTGCGTGAAGAAATTAAAAATAGCAATTTAACACAAAAAGAAATTGCGGATAAATTAGGGATAAACCCGTCAACCGTAAGTAAATATTTAAGGCAAGATAAATACCCCGCTATTGACACTTTTGCAAATTTATGCGAAATTTTAGACGTTTCTGCCGACGAAATTCTAGGACTTAAAAAGTAAAATATGCCTTATAGTCAAAATGACTATAAGGCTTTTATTATACGTATTCTTATATATAAAAACTCCCGTTTTATATAAACGGGAGTTAATTTTATTTGTTAACAAGCCTATTACAACTTACTTTTAAGACGTTAGTTGCAAGTCGATAGATACGCCAAATAAGTGGCTAGTTTGGGTGTTAGACGAGGCGTTTGCGCTTTTGCGAAAGGGAACGACCTTGCTAGTCGTATATTACACCCCTTATTTTAAGCCCTTAGAAGCGAGTTAGACGAGGCACAAGATTTTTTACCGACGAGATTAACCTTTTTGGTTATCGAGGTGGTAAAAAGTCACAGTAACAAAGTATAACGACGCTTATAAGGTATTAAAATTAGATTTTATAAACCCAGCCGAACGTATCTTCTACCTTACCCCATTGAATACCGGTTAAGGTGTCGTAAAGCATTTGAGTAGTTTCGCCGATTTTACCGCCGTTTACGGTGTATTTAACCCCGTCGTACATAAGTTCGCCGATAGGCGAAATAACGGCAGCCGTACCGCAACCGAAAGCCTCTTCGAGCGTACCGTCTTTCATAGCGGAAACGAGTTCGTCAACCGATAAAAGCCTTTCTTCAACGTCAAAACCCTTTGACTTTAACACTTCGATACAACTCATACGAGTAATACCTGGAAGAATTGAGCCCGAAAGCATAGGCGTAACGATTTTGCCGTTTATTTTGAACATAACGTTCATAGCGCCAACTTCTTCGATATACTTTCTTTCAACACCGTCAAGCCACAACACTTGCGAGTAGCCTTTATCTTCCGCGCGCTTACCAGCCCTAGTACTTGCGGCGTAGTTACCACCGCATTTAGCATAACCCGTACCACCGCGAACGGCTCTAACGTCTTCATTTTCTATCATAATTTTAACGGGGTTGATACCTTCTTTATAGTAACTGCCAACGGGCGACGCGATAATCACGAATTCCGCATTGTGTACCGAGTGAACGCCAAGCGTTTCATCGTTACCGAACATAAACGGTCTTAAATAAAGGGAAGTGCCTTCGTTTGACGGAGTCCATTCCTGTTCAACTTCAACGAACTTAGTTAAAAGTTCAAAAGCCATATCTTCGGGGATTGTGGGAAGGCAAAGTCTTTCAGCCGAACGGTTAAGTCTTCTAACGTTTTCAATAGGTCTAAACATTTGAACGCCACCGTCTTTTCTTCTATACGCCTTTAAGCCTTCAAAGATTTCCGCGCCGTAGTGAAGAACGGTGCTTGCAGGGTGGATAGATAAATTTTCAAACGGAACGATACGAGCGTTGTGCCAACCCTTTTCTTGCGACCAAGTCATCATAGCCATATGGTCTGAAAAATATTTGCCGAACCCCAAAGTGCTAGCCTCGGGTTTAACTTTTTTATTTTGAGTTTTAACTATTTTAATTTCCATAATTTTACTCCTTATACTCAGCGCCGATTTGCATTGCTTTTTTGTTAATTTCAAGCATATCCGCACGTTTTGCTGAAATTACTTTTTTAAGAGTTTCGTCAATAATTTCGCTACCCGTTTCGCCTTCAAGCGCTAAAAGTTTACCTACGATTATCATATTTGCTAAGGTTGGCATACCGTTTTCACTTGCTAACTTGGTTGCGGGAACGTAAACGACGTTAACGTCAGTTCTTTCAACCTTTCTATCTATAAGCGAACTATCTAAAATAATAGTACCGCCCTCTACTACCGTGCTTTCGTATTTATCGAGCGAAGGAAGGTTCATTGCAATCAAAACGTCAGGCTTATCGATAATAGGCGAGCCGATAGACCCGTCAGATATAATAACGCCACAACTAGCCGTGCCACCGCGCATTTCGGGGCCGTAAGAAGGTAACCAACTAACGTTTTTGTCAGCCGTAAGACCTTTATATGCTAAGAATTTACCCGAGAAAAGTATACCTTGACCGCCAAAACCAGAGAATAAATATTTAGTAGTTTTCATATCAGTTATTCTCCTTATTACTTCTGTCTTTATAAACGCCTAAGGGGTAATACGGAATCATCTTTTCGTCTATCCATTTAAGGGCGTTTTGCGGAGTCATACCCCAGTTGGTTGGGCAAGTAGATAAAACTTCTATAAGAGAAAAACCTTTCTTGTCAATTTGATTTTGGAAGGCTTTTTTAATTGCCTTTTTAGCGTTTTTAACTGCTTTTACGCTGTTTACGGTAACTCTTTCTAAATATTCTGGACCTTCTAAGGTTGCAAGCATTTCACACACTTTAACGGGGTAACCGCAGGCGTTAACGTCACGCCCGTATGGAGACGTTTGCGTTACTTGACCGGGAAGTGACGTGGGCGCCATTTGACCGCCCGTCATACCGTAGATGGCGTTGTTTATAAAGATTATAGTTATGTTTTCGTTACGAGCCGCAGCGTGTACCGTTTCAGCCATACCGATTGACGCTAAGTCACCGTCGCCTTGGTAGGTGAATACGATATGCTCGTCGGGGTTTACTCTTTTAACGCCGGTAGCAACGGCGGGCGCTCTGCCGTGAGCGGCTTCTATCATATCGCAATTAAAGTAGTTGTACGCCATAACCGAACAACCAACGGGCGCGATACCGATAGTTTTGCCTTCGATACCGAGTTCGTCAATAACTTCGGCAACTAAGCGGTGAACTATGCCGTGGGTACAACCGGGGCAATAGTGCATAGAGATATCTGCAAGTGATTTAGGTTTATCAAATACTACCATTTCTTATTCCCCCCTTTTAGCGTATTTTTTAATTTCTTCTAACACTTGTTCAACCGAAGGTATCATACCACCAGCGCGGTTGCAAAGCGTTACGGGAACTTTACACTTGGTTGCAAGCATAACGTCTTCTATCATTTGACCCATTGAAAGTTCAACGGTAATTATATGGTTAACTTTTTCTACTGCTTTTTCATATGGCGCTTTTGGGAAAGGCCATACGGTTATAGGTCTAATTAAACCTACCTTTATACCCATTTTGCGCGCTTCGTCAACGGCGTTTTTGGTTACTCTTGACGCAATACCGTAAGCAGTTACGGCGATTTCAGCGTCATCCATCAAATACTCTTCGCACAACGCTTCCGTTTCTTCGATAAGTTTGTATCTTTCGTACCTAGCGAAGTTAAACTTTTCAAGTTCTTCGGGAACGAGCGATAAAGAGTTAGTAATATTGTGCTTTCTTTGCATTTTAGTACCGTTGGTTGCCCAAGGCTTTTCGGGTGCGGGCGCAACGTCGAAATCGAGTTCAACGGGCTCCATCATTTGCCCCATAGTACCGTCGGCAAGAATCATAGCAGTCATTCTATACTTGTCCGCAAGTTCAAAGCCCTTTACGGTAAGCGACGCCATTTCTTGAACGCTACCAGGCGCTAAAACTATCATATGGAAGTCACCGTGACCACCGCCACGAGTTGCTTGGAAATAGTCGGACTGGCTGGGTTGAATACCGCCAAGACCAGGACCGCCACGCTGAACGTTTATAACTACGGCGGGAAGGTCCGCGCCTGCTAAGTAGGATAAGCCTTCGCTTTTAAGCGAAATGCCCGGGCTTGACGAACTAGTCATAACCCTATAACCAGCCGAAGATACGCCGTATACCATATTGATAGCGGCAATTTCACTTTCCGCTTGTAAGAAAGTACCGCCGATTTTAGGCATCTTTTTAGCCATATAAGCGGCAATTTCCGTTTGCGGAGTTATGGGATAGCCAAAGTAGTGTTTGCAACCTGCTTTGATTGCTGCTTCGGCAATTGCTTCGTTACCTTTCATTAAAACTTTATTTGCCATAATATCACCTTTCTACCTTAATAATGCAGTCGGGACACATAGTGGCGCAGAACGCACAACCTATGCAACTTTCTTCTCTAACCGCTTCTACGGGTTTATGCCCTTTTTTATTGATTTTATTTGGCGAGAGTTCCAAAACGTTTTTGGGACAAACGTCAACACAAAGACCACAGCCTTTGCATTTTTCAACGTTAATCGTAAGTTTTGCCATAATTTTTCTCCTTAAATCTTTTTTTGTAAGTTAAGTGGGTAAAGGTTTTCGATTTTACCGCTAAGACTTTTATATAAGTCACTTTTTACCGTTGTGTATTTTACGGGAATTTTCATAAGTGAAGAAATTTTTTGGGCGTAAGACAGCGAACTTAAAACGTCTTCTTCGCTAGTTAAATCTCCAAGGTTGGAATTGTTTACTATGCCCGTAAACTTTATTTTGCACGCCGTTTCTATCTCCCTAGCAACTTCTACCGCAGAACTAGCATCAGGCGTTAGGGGGCGATAGCAGTTTATAACTAGTAGCATTTCATAGTCGTTTTCCGCAGTGATTTTAGGGGTTAACCTACCAAGCGCTAACGCGCCCCTATCGTCACCGCCAACGTCAACTACCATTTTGTAACTAGTATCGTCGGTTACGGCGTAAATATCTTGCGGAAGCGCAGGTATATCTACGTTGCTGTTGGCGTACTTTGAACATATTAGCCTTATGCCTTCTTTGTTGAAAAGGTCAAGACTGTCTTTGGTTCTAAAATATGGGTTTACGATATCAAGGTCGGCTACCGCAACTTTGTCGTGCCTTTTTTTAAGGTCGATTGCAAAGTTAACGGCAATATTAGTTTTACCGCTACCGTAATGCCCACTAAATATAATAATTCTCTTTTCCATTTTATTGAATTTTTGTTTTTGTCAGTTACTTGTTGATTTTAGTTGACAATTACAACTTGCGTAACGAGTTAGAAACAAGTTAGGCAAGGCTCGACACAAAGTGTGGTCGACACTAACCTTTTTGGTTGTGGCGGACACAACTTTGTGGCAGTAAACACAGCCTAACGAAGTTTATAACTTGTTACGTTGGATTTTACCGCTAATAGTCTTGGGAAGTTCATCACGGAATACAACTATACGCGGATACTTATAGGGCGCGGTGTTCTTTTTAACGTAGTTTTGAATTTCTTTCTTTAATTCTTCGCTAGGCTGAGTACCCTTAGTAAGTACGATACTTGCCTTTACTACTTGACCGCGAACTTCATCAGGCTCGGCGGAAACGCCACACTCTAAAACGTAAGGAAGTTCCATTATTACCGATTCTATTTCGAAAGGCCCTATGCGGTAGCCACTTGACTTAATAACGTCGTCAACTCTGCCAACGTACCAATAAAACCCGTCTTCATCGCGCCAAGCGGTGTCGCCGGTGTGATAATACCCGTCGTGCCAAACTTCGCGAGTCTTTTCTTCGTCACGATAATAGCCTTTGAATAAACCGCAAGGTGCTTTGTCGCCTATTTTGATAACGATTTCGCCCGTTTCACCGTCTTCTACGGAATTACCGTCACTATCTACGATATCAACGTCGTATATAGGTGCGGGTTTACCCATTGAGCCGATTTTGTGCGAAGCCCCCGTCATATTGCCGATAATCATAGTGCTTTCGGTTTGACCAAAGCCTTCCATAATCTGTAAGCCCGTAGCCTTTTCGAACTGGCGGTATACTTCGGGGTTCAACGCCTCGCCAGCCGTCGTCATATGCTTAATCGACGATAAGTCGTATTTAGAAATGTCTTCTTTAACGAGCATTCTAAGCATAGTCGGCGGAGCGCAGAAGGTAGTAATTTTGTGTTTAGCGAACATAGGAAGAATTTCGCTAGCGTCAAACCTATCGAAGTCGTAAACGAAAATTGCGCCTTCGCATAGCCATTGACCGTAGAGTTTTCCCCACATTGACTTTGCCCAGCCGGTGTCGGATATTGTAAAGTGAATACCGTCAGGGTCTACGTTGTGCCAGTACTTTGCCGTGTGGAAATGCCCAAGCGGATAGGTAAACGAGTGAGCGGCGATTTTGGGATATCCCGTCGTTCCAGACGTAAAGAACATAAGCATCAAATCGTCACCACAAGCGGTGTCTTCGGTGCGGTTAAAGTGGGTTGAATACAAGGTGTATTCTTCGTTGAAGTCGTGCCAGCCTTCCCTTTTGCCGTTAACTAAAATTTTAGTTTTAACGGTGGGGCAAGCATCTAAAACTTTTTCAATATTATCCGCAACCGCCTCGTCAGCCGTGGCGATAACCGCCCCTACGCCCGCAGCGTTAAAGCGGTACTCAAAATCGTGCGGTTGAAGTTGGTTGGTTGCAGGTATCGCGATAGCGCCAAGTTTGTTAAGCGCCATCATAGTAGGCCAGTATTGATAGTGGCGCTTTAATACTAAAAGTACCCTATCGCCCTTTTTAATGCCTAGCGATTTTAAGTAGTTGGCTACGCGGTTACTTTCCTTTTTAATGTCCTTGAAAGTGAACCTTCTTTCGGTTTTATCCTTGCTAATATGTAGCATTGCAAGTTTATCAGGGTCTTTTTCCGCAATAGCGTCTAACACGTCAAACGCAAAGTTGAACTTTTCGTAGTTTTTGAAAGTGATAGAAGTTGGCGTGCCGTTTTCGTTAAGAACGGTGTCGATATACTGCTTGTAAACCCTCTTTTTTCTACCGTCTTCCACCTTGACGGGTTTTGACGGAATAATTTCCTTACATAGTTCTGGGATAGGCTCGCCGGTGGGGTTTAGAACGATAGCGTAAAAAATACAGTCTTTTCCGCCAACGGCTCTAAGACCGTGCGGAGTGTCAGAATTGTAATAAATACTGTCGCCAGGGCCTAAAACTTCTTGGTGCTTACCTATTTGAACTAGCAAGTTACCCTCGATAATAAGGTCGCACTCTTGACCGTTGTGGGTGGTGAGTTCAAGCGGAGTATTTTGCGCCTCTTCGCTGTACTTACTAACGACGTAAAGGGGTTCTGCAATCTTTTTCTTGAAAGCGCTTGCTAGGTTGTAATAAGTCATACCGTGGGCGTTACTTACCATAGGCGCGTTGCCGTTTCTAGTTACCGTATACGATTTAAGGTTTGGTGTATAGCCTTCGATAAGTTCGGTTACGTTGACTTTAAGAGCGTTCGCTAAACGGTAAATGAACGCAAAGTTTAAGTCGCTTACACCGTTTTCACAGTCTAAATATTCTTGTTCCGTTACGCCCGTTAACTTTGCCATTTCGGCAACCGATACGTTTTCAATTTCACGAAGTTCTTTGATACGCTCGCTAATTTCTTTGATTTTTAACTTTAATTCTTCCATACCTTTCTCCAAGTGTCTTTTTAAGGGCGCTTGACTTTGTAAACAAAAAACTCGCCCCAAATTGCTTTGAGACGAGTTTTATCCCGCGGTACCACTCAAATTGCAACCTAAGTTGCCACTTTTGGAATCTAACAATTCCTATTCGTTAACGCAGAAGTCACGGAGAGATTCTAATCGGTAAACCTTTCTTTCTCTCAGCTCGGAAACTACATACTTAAAAGACTTTTTACGGCTTGCACCAAACGCCGATTCTCTAAAAAAAGTGGGGTTTTAAGTAACTTTTCGTCATCGCTTTTAATTTAATTATATTAAATTTAACACTACTTTCGAATATTGTCAACGATTTTTAAGTGTTTTTACAAGTTTTATTTATTATACAAGAAAGGCGTTAATCTCTTTTTTGCAATTTCCCGTATAAGAAACGAGTTAGAAACAAGCAAGACAAGGCTCGCCTAGACGGGTGGTTGCAATAGACCTTATCGGTCATTGCAGACACACGGCGACGGCAGAAACGCAGTACTCGCGCCGTTTATAACTTGTTTCTTTGGATTTTACCGCTAATCGTCTTGGGAAGTTCGTCTCTAAACACAACCACTCTTGGATATTTATAGGGCGCGGTATGGTCTTTAACGTATTTTTGAATTTCCTTTTTAAGTTCTTCGCTGGGCTGAGTACCCTTAGTAAGTACGATACTTGCCTTTACTACTTGACCGCGAACTTCGTCAGGCTCGGCGGAAACGCCACACTCTAAAACGTAAGGAAGTTCCATTATTACAGACTCTATTTCGAAAGGCCCTATGCGGTAGCCACTTGACTTAATAACGTCGTCAACACGGCCGACGTACCAGAAATACCCGTCTTCATCGCGCCAAGCGGTGTCGCCGGTGTGATAAACCCCGTCGTGCCACGCTTCTTTGGTCTTAACGTCGTCAAGATAATATTCTTTGAAAAGTCCGCAAGGCACTTCTTTGTCGGTATGAATTACGATTTCGCCTACTTCGCCGGGGGCAACGGTGTTGCCGTCAGGGTCTACGATATCCACGTCAAACTGCGGGCTTGCTTTACCCATAGCGCCGATTTTAGGCGTAGTGCCGTAAAGGTTTGCGATAGCAAGCGTGGTTTCGGTTTGACCAAAGCCTTCCATAATTTCAAGCCCCGTTGCCTCTTTGAACTGCTTGAACACTTCGGGGTTCAACGCCTCGCCAGCCGTTGTCATATGGTGAATTGACGACAAGTCGAACTTAGATAAGTCGCCACGGATAAGCATTCTAAGCATAGTAGGTGGAGCGCAGAAAGTAGTTATGTTATATTTTGCGAACATAGGTAAAATATCGCTTGCGCTAAACTTATCAAAGTCGTAAACGAAAACAGCAC
>JAZRKO010000006.1:0-3164 GCA_045646405.1 Christensenellaceae bacterium
CTTTTGCCTTAAAATAGGCGATATGATAAACGTTTACGAATTTTTAGAAAAATGCACTTTAAGGCTACAAGAATTAAGCGCTGAAATTATGCAAATTTCACGCGACGTTAACGCCGTACTCAGTAAACACGACGAATACAAGTCGTCTTTCAAAGTTATTTACGGCGGTAAATTTAACCAAAATAAAGAAACGGTTGCGCCGATGGGGTTCAGCGCAACCGATAAAAAGGAAGAAGTCGGGGCTTCTATCGAAAATCGAAAGGAGCCTATTATTTTTACACTTAAAGACGAAAAATTCAAAGCGCAACGAGAAGAGCAAAAAACAACCGCGCCTAATAGCGCGGTTTTAATTGCTAATAAGGAAATATCGGCATTTAATTTTACTGAAAAGGAGATAGAATCAATGCCGAAACAATTCAAACTATTATTCAAAGCCGGTAAAATACGTGCAGGCGTTCGCCAGCGCAGAGGCGTTTACGAGATACGCTGTCGCGTGTTTGGACAAAACGTAACCGCTTCAAGCAAAATTTTAGAAGTTGCAAAACGCAAATTTATTAAAAACTTAAACGACGTTGTTATTCCAAAGGACCCGAAAGATACTACGAGCGCGCCGTTTTCAGTTTTTGCGGATAAATGGCTTACCATTAAAAAGCGGACCACAAAAGAAAGCACGTACAAAGAATACGTTCGTTTAATCGAAAAGGACCTTAAACCCACTTTCAAAAACAAATCGCTTCACGAAATTAAGCGCGAAACGATACAAGATTATCTTTTTACCAAAGTGGATGCAGGCAAGTTAAGGACCGCGCACAAACTGCAGTTGACGTTAAAGTGTATCTTTGATTTAGCCGAAAGCGATTATAATATCCCTTCGCCAATGAAGAAAATCGTTCTTCCTGGATACGAAAAGGAACGCGGTACTCCGCTTTCGTTATCTGAAGAAGCGGAACTTGTAAAGTATTGTTTAACCGGGGGAACGGCAAGCTCAGCGCTACTTATTATTTTGTATTTCGGAATACGGCGCTCAGAACTTAAAACAATGCAGGTGAACGAAACGTCGCTAACGTTTACTACAAGCAAAACCCGTCTTGGTAAAAACGAAGTCAAAAGGACCATACCGTTTACACCGGTGTTTAAGCGCGTGCTACCATACGTTAACTTTGAAAAGGCGAAAAACTTAAGCGTAAACACCATTTACACGGTATTTAAGCGTTTATTTCCTAAGCGCCACCCACACGAACTGCGCTATACGTTTATATCACGTTGCAAAGAACGTGGCGTTAACCCTGAAGTAGTTATGCTTTGGGCTGGGCACGAAGAAGATAAAGACGTTTTAACATCGCGTGTCAACCGCCGTTATACCGTGTATTCCCAAGAATATTTGCAAGAAGAAGCCAAAAAAGTCGATTATTTCGTCGATTTTAATTAAAACTACTCCCAAATTACACCCAAAAAACAGCCATTTTGAGCATAAAAAAAGCATTTTGCCGATTTTAGCGGAATTGTAAAAACTTCGGTAAAATGCTAATTTTTGGCTGGGGTAGTAGGATTCGAACCTACGGATGACGGAGTCAGAGCAACCACAAATTTTTATTAAAAAATTCAAAATTGCCGATATTTCCTTATGTTTTTAATAATTTATACTTAACGCCCGATTTGTACCCAAAAAAACAAAGTCGGTTTTCTATATAAATTCACTTTATCAGCCTTTCATATAATAGACGTAGCGCGTGCTATACGTACGTATACGCTAAAAGCAACGGCGCGCCCGATTTAGTCACAAAAAAGAACAGTTTCGCGAGAGAATAGCATTATTCCCTAAAAGGCGATACGCGACCATTTACACGCGCCTGCGCGTGAATATATTTATAAATTCTTTATTAAACTTTTATATTTACTGTATAACTTTTATGCCTTACGCGTATATACATTTTTTTGCTATATTGTTGCGCAATATTGCTACACCATTTTTTACGAAAAATAGGCGCATTTTGAAAATTTTCCGCAATTAAAAAGACGATTTTTCAAAAAACCGTCTTTTTTGTTGCTATTTTAAGCACTTTAAGGTCCAAAATTCTTAAACGCGTCAAACAATTCGTCAAGTTCAGACTGAGTGTATTTACGCTCGTTTTCGAAATGAGCGTCGTTTTTCTTTTCGTTGAAATACGGCGCGCCTACACCTTTTTTACGCACACTACGACCCCTTTTTGCACGAGTCAGCCCGTTTACTTCAACCCAGCAAGCATTAAGTTCAAGTTCTGAAGCGGTCTTTCCGGGCTTATGGCTAAGCCCATCAACGAACGTGACGTTTGCCGACTCGTCTTTATATTTAAGCACAAACCCACGACGTATAAGTGTTTCAAGCGCTCGTATGACCGTATCTCGCGAGCAGTTTAACGCGTTTTTTAACGTGTTTATGCTACCCGTATACGCTTTATGCTTTAATTTTGTATACCGAACGATAATTGAATAAATAAGCGTTTGACACGGTGTTAACCCGTACTCTACGGCGTATTTAAGGGGATACGGAACGTAGGCTTCCCCCTTTTCGAGTTCTACGGCGCATTTATAGACGTTGCGCCCGTTCTCGTCAACGCTTTTTTTAACAAAACCACGCTGAACGATTTCTTTTAACGCGCTCTCAACAGTAACGCGTGCAACGTTTAACGTTACTTGAAGCGTTTGAATACTACCCGTATACGCTTTATATTCGAGTTTAGAGTATTGCCGAATAATCGAAAATAAAAGCGTTTGAGTGCACGTCAAATTGTGTTTAAGTGCGAATTTAAGCGGATACGGAACGTAGACGTTCGGCATATTCCTGAAATTTCGCGTTTCTTTAAGTTCTGACTTGGTTCTTCTCATTTTTTATACCTTCCTAATTTTTATTAAAGCGCAACGTCGCGCTATTTTGGACAGTTTCAGTCCGTTTTTGTTGTGGCGCAATATAACCGGGTATTGATTTTTGGACAGTTTTAGGTCAAAAAAATATATACGTATAATTGTTGCATAAATTAACGGTCCGTGTTATAATAAAATAAAGGTGCGCGCAAGCGTGCTTGACAAGTCCGTAACGGTCTAGACTCGCCAAAGTTCCACCGTTGCGGTTTTCTTTTGCCCTTAAAGGGCTTTTTTCATTTCTACTTCGGCAACGTCTGACTTAA
>JAZRKO010000007.1:0-19705 GCA_045646405.1 Christensenellaceae bacterium
GCCAGTAAAAGGTGATGCTCCAGATTATGAGTTTATGAAAAACTATACATCGGCAATACAAAAACTCGTCATTAAAGACGTGGTTTTGTATGCCGATTCAAAAATCGAAGCAACAAAAAGTATAGTTAAAACTAGCAAATAACGAAGGAGAAGATCAGTGAAAGTTAAAAAGCATTATTATTTAATGATTTCTTGTCCAGGTGATGTTACGGAAGAAAAAGAATATTTAAAAGAATGTGTAGAACAAATAAATAGAATAAGAGATGATGATTTTGTAGAATTGACTTATTGGGTTACAGATACAATATCTGATGCGGCTACTCCAGCTCAAGAAAGTATAAATAAGCAATTAGTAAATCAAAGTGACGGACTGATGGCGATATTTAATGCAAGATTGGGAACTCCTGTTCATGAATATCCTTGTGGTACAGCTGAAGAAATTGACTTAATGATTCAACAAAGTAAACATGTTTCGTTGCTTTTTAATATTAATCCAAGAATTAATTTAAACCGACAAGACTGTTTGCAGCAATTGACAGATTTGCAACATTATAAACAAACACAACAACAAAAAGCATATTATAAAGAATTTAGCGACAAAGAGTCTTTCAAAACATTAGCTACACAAGAAAGTGGCTTGTGGTTGTTGGGAATACAAAAGGAAGAGAATATAATTAAAGAGGATGATGTAGAATTAACAAATAAAGAATTAATTCATACAAATAATAATATTGATAAAACTTCAAATCAAGATGGGTTTTATGATAGTGTAGTTATTGTGACAGAATTGTGTGCTGAAATAACAAAGTTAACCGAAATTTACAACTATGATATGCAACAGTACACATTTAAGACAGAAAATTTTGCTCAAGAACTTGAGATGCTAAAAAAATCATCAAACCAACAGAGAATACTATTACTGTTCAAAAATTATGCTAAAGAAACCCATGCATATCGGGGAAAAGTACATGCATTTACCGAACAGTTTTTGATAAAGTGGGGGAATATTCATATATCATTAAAAAATATTTTATCATTTAACAACGAAGAAAAAGACAAACTTTTGTTAAGAAATGCCGTTGCAGGATTAAGAAATACATTTATCAAATTAAAAGATAATACAGAGGTGGTTATAAATATTATGGCTAATATCCCCAATGCTCAAAAGGATGTAAATATGGCGATAAAGCTTCTTGCGTCTGAGTTTAAAGAATATGTTAATGCGCTAGAAATAGCATTAAGCAATTGTGAAGATATAGAAAATTCTTTATAAAAATAAATCAAAAAGGGCGTTAGTGTTTTTCTAACGCCTTTTATGTTTTACAAACTTAAAATTACGCCGACTGACCATTTATAACTAAAAAGTTCAATTAGTTTTGCGGACGTGCAACCAATTAAAAAAGGAACAACCGTGTGTTGTTCCTTTTTTAATTTAATTGTAGTGAGATAGTTGGGTGGGATTTGAAGTAGCGTTAAGAAACGGTAGACACCTACCGTTTTAGCGGTGACCGAAGATTTTTGCAAAGCACAAGTTGGAGAGTTCCGTTAATTGCTTTGCAAAAGTCAAGAAGAAATGCCCATCCCCGCAACCAAGTGAGACACTGTTGAACCTCATCAGGTTCAATGGTGTTTTTTATTAGTAAATATCTAATCATTTTAAAAAGCAAAAACCGTGAAAAGTTTTCGCTTTTTTATTTTGTTGTTTTAGACAATAAAAAGTGATATAATGAAAAAGGCAATGGTATATTTTGCTAAAAATATATAGAGGTAATATTTTGGATAATTTTAAAACAAGATTAAAGTTATATATTGTTATAGGACTAGTTTGGATTATTGTGTGCGCAATTTTATATTTTAATGGAATTATTGATTGGGTGGGAATAATGGTTTCTTTTATTTTTGCAATACCAACTATTATTATGGATATATGGTTAACAAAAAAGGAAGAAGTTAGAAAGTCAAAACTGGAAAGCATTTCTAAGCTTGTTGAAATTCTTAATTATATTGACAACATGATAATTGATAGTATAAATGTTAATCAAAGAAGACAACGTGCTGGTGCTATTTCAAAAATGGGACTAATTGACATTAATGAGCAAAAAAGAAATTTATTTAAGAATGTTGAAGAAGAGAAACAGGTAAAAAAATATTTAAAAAGCTTATGGGGAAAAGATAAAATTGACGAAATGCTATCTATTTTAAGGGAAGATCAAGAAAAGTTTTCTAAATTATTAAGCAAGGAAAGTGAAAAATTAAAAATAACGGATGTTGAAAAAACAATTTATGATTTATAACTATGTTTTTGACTTTATTATTTGCTATAAAAGTTGTAAATTTTTATATTTTATGTTAAAATAAAAATGCTACATACTTTAATATTCTAATTCAAAGGGAATACTATCGGTAAAAGTGTATTCTCTCGCCTTTGAATTAGGTTAAGTATGTAGCAATATGGAGAGGTGCATTTTTCGGTGCGTCTCTCAAAGGGGCGCACTTTTTTATGAAAAAAATAAGTTTTATTTTTTTAGGTTTAATTTTGTTGTTTACGATGGTTGCAAGTGGGTGTGCTTCAAAATATCAAGACATGACAACGCATAAAAGTGCCGAATTTCTGTTAAATGAAGATGGCAGCTCATATACAATGAAAAGGAATTATCTTAATTATAATAAACAACCACCAAGTACAATGATAATTCCTGAATATTATAATAGTAAACCTGTAGTAAATTTAGAGGGGTCTTTTGCATGTTTTGATTTAATAGATATTATCGGTTCTAAAAATTTAGCAAGAATAGAAAAAGATGCTTTCGGTCATTTTTCTGACATATCTCATATGGACTTAAAAAAAGTAATATTTCCTAAAGATGGAAATCTGAAATCAATAGGAAGTAATTCCTTTTTTCATTGTCATAAATTAGAATTATTTATTGTTCCAAAAGACTTTGAAAGTTTTGGTTATGGCTGTTTTTATGCGTGTGATAATTTGTCAAGTCTAGTTATCTATAATGAAATTCCACCCAGTGGTTCTAGTGGGCTTTTTGCTGATTGGTGGAACGATGGTTTTTATAATAGTCCCGAAGTAGAGTTTACGGTTTATGTTCCTGATAATGCCGTTGATGTGTATTTGCAGTCAGAGTGGGGCAACCGAAACATTAAAAGAATTTCGGAAATTGAAAGCAGTTATATTGGAATTTTTGAAGATATTAACAATTCAAAAATACAAGAACAAAAAAATGAAGAAAATCTTGAGAAGATACTTATAATATCTGCTTGTATTGCTAGTGTTTTGTTAATGATCTTTGCAATCATTATAAGTATAGATTTAAAAAATAAAAAAATAGTATCAAAACACAGCAAAAAAATTAACAAATTATTAGAGATAAACAAACAATTTTCTTTTAGGCAAATACAAACAAGATATAGTTATCATAAAGAATGTAGCTCAAAAAGGCAGTTTGATAATTTATATATGGATAACTATTTTATCAGTGTTATAAAAAATAACGAATACATATTCCGTAGTTTAATTGATTCAATAAATTTTAATAGTGTACAATACGATTTGTATTTAAACAAATACAATAATCTTAATTCTGAAATTACGGAAGATGATGGTGTGCAAATCAAATTTCCAAAAGATAAATTTAAGAAATATGAAGATAAAGTTTTTAAATCAAAAAAACTAAAAAAACCAAAATCAGACATTGTAATAAAATGTAGGGTAACATATACTTCACCGAAAGGTAGAAACAGTTATTGGAAAGAACAAAAATATAATTATTATGATTTAATAAAGTTAATTAGGTTTTAAATGATAGTCTATCACGGAAGTCCAGTTGATATAATAAACGAGGTTATAGAGCCTAGGCAAGCGTTTAATTTGGATATTTACAGTAAAGGGGTTTATGTTACTACCGATAAAATAACCGCTTTATTATATAGTGTAAACCCAATAAAATCCTATTTTATTAACCATAATGTAAATTTGGATGCTAGTGCATTTACATCTCATATAGAATTTGGGAAATATCCCATAAAGGTTTATGAATTATATGAGGGAATGTTTGATGAGTTGTTCAATAAAAAGGGATATATCTATACTGCTGACGAGCCAGAGGAAGATTTAATTTCAACAGAATCTAGCGTTAATGAATTTTTTATTGAACGTGCTGTAAAAATAATAGATAAAATTGTAATTGACAATGTGTGGAAAGAAATTTGCAATTTGTCAAAATCTAATATAATTGAAATAATATATTATAAAAATTGGGACGGTAGCAATAGACGTTATTTTTTTGATAGATATGTTGAAACAAGAGCCGAGTTTTGTAAAACAGAAGAAGAATTAAAATTTTTTTTGGACAAATTCAAAATTAAAGGAAAGATAAAATGATTTTTTAAAAGTGTAAAAAGCGTTAGAAATTTACTAACGCTTTTATCTTTACGGCTCTGCTGGTTCACCACCCCCGCAACTAAAACAAAAACACTCATCGAAAGATGGGTGTTTATAAATTTTGTGAAATATAAAATTTATTATAAGCCCAAACGCATCAAAAAAATTTAAAACCTTATTGATACGACCTTACAAGACGACGAGTAAACCAAAAACGAACAAGTTCTTAATATTCAAACGTGTAGAATGTATTGGTGGACAAAAAAAGAGATTTTGAAACAAAAATATAACGTTGAATGGAAAAGCCCAGAAGAAATAGAAATGGAACGCTTAAAAAAACTTAATAGTTATTCTGGAAAAGATATCGTTGGGTAATTATAATAAAAAAGCGTTGGCAGTTAGCCAACGCTTTAATTTACTATTTCTTTTTAATAAGCGACGGTATAAGCATAAACGCTAACGCGCTAATTGCAAGAAGATAGGGATAAAACAAATACGGTATAATAGCGCCTGCCTGAGCGCCCGTTAAACTAACCGCCGTTACCATTTGCGCGCCGTATGGGATAATTCCTTGAACGACGCTACCGAAAATATCTAGTAGCGATGCGGTTTTGGTGTTGGTTATGCCGTATTCTTCGCTAATTGTTTTAGCAATAGGCGCAGCCATTACGATAGCAACGGTGTTGTTTGCAGTAGCAACGTCCATCGCGGAAACGAGTAGAGATATTCCAAGTTGACCGCCAACGTTACCCTTAAATACTTTTTTAATGGCTGAAAGTAGCGCGTCAAACCCACCGTATTCACGCATAAGAGCAGAAAGCATAGTAACTAGTAGCGTTACCATAATAACTTCAAACATACCGCTAGCGCCAACGCCCATTGAAGATATTACCGTCAAAAACGGGGTAGATAAGCAAAGTTTAATTATAACTGCCGTAATAATGCCCGTAAGAAGTACTATAAAAACGTTAATTCCCAAAATACCGCCTATCAAAACTAAAACGTAGGGGATAAGTAGCCAAAGGTTAACGCTTTCGGGAACGTAGCCACTAGACGCGTCGCCACTAAGCGCAAAGATAAGTAAAACTACTACGGTAAGTACCGCCGCGGGAAGAGCGATAAAAAAGTTCTCCTTAAACTTGTCTTTCATTTTACAGCCTTGGGTTGAGGTGGCGGCGATAGTCGTGTCGGAAATAAACGATAAGTTGTCGCCAAACATAGCACCGCCTATTATCGAGCCAACGCAAAGAGGAAGAGGCGTTCCCGTTAAAATGGCAAGTTCAACGCCGATAGGCGCTATAACGGAAATAGTTCCGCAAGACGTACCCATCGCAGTAGATACGAAACACGAAACTATAAACAGAATAAGCGCGGAGTATTTTGCAGGAATAAAACTCAAAAATAGGTCGGCTACCGCCTTTGCCCCGTCTCTCCCGAGCGTTCCTGCAAAAATGCCTGCCGTGAGAAAGATAAGTATCATAGTTATAATATTTTTGTCGGCAACGCCATTTGCCATAACTGAAAGTTTATCGTCGAACTTTAACTTTCTGTTTTGAAAGCAAGCAACTAGTATGGCAATTAAAAAGGCAACTACAACGCTCATTGCGTAAAAGTCGCTAAATATTAGGCTTATTCCTATATAAACTATTAAAAATACGGCAATTGGAAGTAGTGCAAGCCAATTGCCTTTTTTGTTTGAAATTTCTTGCATAATAATTCTCCTTAACTTGGTAAGATTATATAGTGTAAGGGAAATTTTGTCAATTAAGTTTGTTGCAAAACGCCTAAGTTTAGTGTATAATGAAATTATAAATAAATTTACTAAGGTTATGAAGGGAATAGGTAGCGTTCTTTGGCTAATTGTAAAATGTATAGGCTATTTTCTATACTTCATTTCTTTCGTGTGGCTGTTTGTAGATTTAACTAGTAAAAAGAAGTAAGTCGTAGCGTAAAAACGTTAGTAATTAGCCGTTATAAAAAAATTTTCGAAAAACGGCGGAATATGTTTGACAAGTTTGAAAATTTTATATATAATACTAAGGCATTTAACTGCAAAAGCAGTTTGTTATGGCGGCGTAGCTTAGCTGGTTAGAGCGGCCGGTTCATACCCGGCAGGTCGTTGGTTCGAATCTGACCGCCGCTACCAATCTACACCGTTTAACAAGATATGGCCCCTTGGTCAAGCGGTTAAGACATCGCCCTTTCACGGCGGTAACACGAGTTCGAATCTCGTAGGGGTCACCATAAAAAAAGCACAGGATACAACCTGTGCTTTTTTTATGCTATCCTGTAAGGATAGACGAACTCGTAGAGTTCGGTTGTCCACCAAAGGTGGCAACCTGCCGAGGGGTTCCCGTTTACGGGAAACGGCAGTATCTCGTAGAAAGGCGTTAGCCTTTAATAAACAGTTGCGAGAGAACGTAGTTCGGCGCTTGCGTCAACCGAGGGTTTCCCTATTTATAGGGTTTCGGTTGTATCTCGTAGGGGTCACCAAACAAAGTAAAGGCGAAGGCGATAGTGGTTCTCGCCACGCATTTGAAAAGGCAATTATGTACGGCAAAAAAAGGTTCGTTACGTATAGAGAAAGCGATTATAACAACTTAGCGTTTGGCTTAAATAAAGACTACGTTATAAAAGGTGAAAAAATTTTAACGTTACGAGAAATAAATCGGTTAGTATAAACTAGCCGATTTTGTATTTTTCACTGTTGATTTTTTCTATATTATACTGTATAATTTTTATATTAAACAGCGGAGAAAGTGTTAAATGAAGTGGAAATATAAATTAAAATACTGGATAATTTCAATATTTTTATCAATAGTAGCGTTGTTGGTAATGTACGTGGTTTATCAGTTATACTTTAACACGGGGTATTTTGATAGCATAAATAGTATAATTACGCTAGCGATAGGGCTAGTATCTTTTTTAGTGTCTATCGTGGCGTTGATTTTTTCGGTTGTTACGTACGTATCGATAGATTCAGTTAATGCGCTATCGTCAATGGAAGGCAACGTTTTATCTAACGAAAACTATAATGCCGAATACGTTTTAATTGTAAAACAATATAGCGACTGTAAAACACAAGTGGCGTTAAGGCGAAAACTTATTCAAGACGTAGACGAGTTTTTTCAAAAGCACAGTAAAACCTGTATGGAATTTACCGACACTTTGCAGTTTATAATAGACAGATTATTATGGTTTGCTTACGTAGACGTTAAAAATGCAGAAAGCAGTATAGCGATAGCAGAACTAATAAATAAATTAGAGAAAAAATACTATGATTTTAACGCTATAAGTAATGGCAATCAATACGTCTTAAAAGAACACATTAAACTTATAAAAAACGTATTAAATTATCAATCTATAACCCACGAAGGCAAGGAGATTGACGCTGACGGCGAGATGCTAAATATTCGTGGAAGAATGCTTACAAACAGCGTTTCTAAAACCATATATTACGATTATTTGGGGTTAGAATATCATAAAAAAGCCTTAAACAAGATAAAAGAAATAACTAAATTTAGCGGTGAAGAATTTGTTAAAGCCAACATGGACATTATTTCTAATTTTAAGTATTCTCAAAGCGAAAAAATGGAGATAAACAGTTACTTAAAAGAAGCGCAAAACGCATTTGATAACGCGATATTAAGTAGTGAAAACGACATGTTGTGGAAAGGCTATATTTCTTTTAACAAAGCGCGCATAGACCTTCTTTGCTGTTTAGTAAATAATGATTTTCCCGAAGATAAACGCTGGCAAGAAAGCATTTGCAAATCAATAGAGAATAGATATTTCGTTAAAAAAATATTTATATCTAGCCACGAGTCGCTTTCTTTTTTAGAACTAGAATTTGTAAAAGAACATTTATACGCCGAAGCGCTATATTTATCAATACTTAATTATACTGAAAAAAGCCAAACCGAAAAAGACGAATACAAACTAAAAGCACAAGAAATCAAACGAAACATTTCTGTTATAAACGTTGAGGAAGAAGCCATTTTCAATAGAACGGTTACTTATCTTAACGACGTTATAGAAAATTAGTATTTCATTAAAAAAGCAACGAGTTTACAAGGCGACTATTGACTCACGCGCGTGCTAGTGCTATAATTTTATATAGCGTTACGTGATTTTTTGAAAATGAACGAGTTTTACTCGCGATTAATTGCTAGTTATACGCTCAATATATTTGGGCGTATTTTTTTTAAGGAGGGGTTATGAAAAAATCTTATATATCACCGTCGATAGAAGTTGTTTTATACAACCAAGTTGACATAGTAACCGCATCAATTACAGGTCAAGACTATACTACGATTAAAGGTTCGTGGATTGATGAAGACTGGCTTAATATAGGCCAAGGCAATTAGGAGAGCAAAATGAGTAAGTTTAGATTAAATCTTATTAAGGCGTTGTCCGTGCTATTTGCAGTTTGCATAGGTTTTGCAATAACTTCAATGCCGGCAAAGGCGCAAGAACTTGCAGACTTTTCTATTATGCAAAGCGCGTCGATTAGAAACGGCGAAAGTGACGGGCTTATCGGCTTAAAATTTCAGTCGTCTGTAAACGATACGTGGCTGAGTGAAAATAAGGCGGATAAGTACACTTTTGGTACACTTATTTACCCCACCGACAAAGAAGATTTGTTCGACTATAACAAATCGATTAGCGAAAACGTAGATGGTGTAGACGCGTCAAATATTATCCACGTACAAAACAAAAGTTTAACGGCGGGGGTTACGTTTAACGCATCGATTGTTTACGATAGGCAATCGGTTATAGAAGGGATTGAAGGTAAAGGTGCAACCGCTAGTGACGAACTTGTAAACTCCGTTCTTAAAAACCTTTATAATAAAGAATTTACCGCAAGGTCTTACGCGGTTGTTAACGGCAAAACGATATACACGAATATCTTCTCGACTTCGATGTATCAAGTGGCGGCAAAAACTTACGCGCTTGGCGAAAGCGAAAATAACCAAAGTTATAAAACCTTAGCACTTAATTACTTCACTTCGGCTAGCGTTCAAGACGTATCGCTCAATTTTTACGACGGCGTTTTAGGTTTAGAAAATTTCACCGCTACTCAAAACACAGTAGTTTTTAGTAGTAACGGCGCACTTGAAAAGGGAGTAGACTACACTGTTGACGAAGACGGTCAAATCGTGTTTACCGTAGATTATTCTAAACTTGGCGTTAAAGAAACCTTCTTCATTATAGATAACGGCGTTTTAGTGGTTGCAAAAGCTACCTACGGTGGCGACGTTAAGTCGGTTTCGCAAGCGCTTGAATGCAACGTAGACGAAGAAGTTATAATAAGAGGTTACTACGTAGGCGTTGTTAACCTTGACGTTAAATCGAGAGACGCTGATAATAATTACACCAAAACCCAACTTTTAATTAAAGACAAAGACAGCGATAGTATTATCGGTGTAAGAAAGAATTTTGCCAAATACGTTGCATCTAACCCTAAGTGGACTTACACTAAGCAATACACTTACGGCGACGAAGTTCTCATAAAAGGTTCCGTGTGTGAAGACGCGGTTACCATCAACCAAAACTATATAGAATTTGGCGATAATAACCCTGCTAACGCTGATACGGTTATATCGAGTGGCAATATAGTAAATTATTCGTTTGATAAAGCAGTAACGTTAAGTTCAAGTGAGGTTTGGGAGTCGACTTTCACAACCGATATAAAGCCGATGACCATAGTTAGATTTAAGGGTGACGTTTTCGGCGCAAGATTTTATGGAGATTCGTCTACCAAGGCAAGTAGAAATGCTACGAGAACAAACATGCTTCATTACAAATCGGAATCTGAAATTACCAAGTTTGGCGATATAAAGATTTCAAAACTTTACGTAAGTTTACTCGATAACGTTCTAAATGCAAACGTAGGGAGTAGTTGGGAAGCTAAAATCCCGTACGGTGGTGCGGCAGCGGATTCTTGGGCTAATACCCCAAAGGAAACTCTTGAAGTTGACTTCTACGCTATGTACGTTGGTTCAAACTCTGCTCGTTGGGAACTCGTAATTTTACAAAAGTGGTGGCTTGACGTTGGCGCGCATACTTGCGATTATTCCAAGTTAAACTACGATATGAGTAATCACTGGTACGAGTGCGTATGTGGCGAGATAAGTGGCAAAGAAGCGCATACCGGCGGAACGGCTACTCAAACGAGTAGGGCGGTTTGTTCAAAATGTAGCCAAGAATACGGCGTTGTTTCAACCGACTCACACGTTTTTAGCCAAAAAGTGGTAGATATAAAATATCTAAAAAGCCCAGCAACTTGCGAAAACAAGGCAAAATACTACTATTCTTGCGAGTGTGGTGAAAAGGGAACTGACTATTTTGAGTACGGCGAAGAACTTGGGCATGCTTACGGCGAAGCGGTGTCTGACGGGAACGGAAATCACGTTCAAATTTGCCTTAACGACGGAAGTCACGTTCTAACTACGAAATGTACGGGTGAAATTCCTATTTGCGGAGAGCAAGCCGTTTGTACGGTTTGTGGTGGGTTGTATAGCGGTGCGTCAAGTCATGATATAGACAGTAATAATTTCTGTAAAAACTGTTATAGCGTTTTTGCTGACGATATGACGGCTAGCGTAGTAGAACTTGGCATACCAACAAATTTATCTTACGATGGAGGAGATATTAGAAATAGCGCTTGGGACACCTACTATTATAACGGAAGAATTTATCGTGGTTGTGGCACGATAAATGAATATTCACCATCGCCGATATGGGCATACGACGTTGAAAATGCTAGATGGTATAAAGAATTCGTTACTGACGACGCCGCCATACACCGTTTCGTGGAAATTGATGGAAAACTCGTAGTTCCAGGTGCTGACCCCGTTGGGGAAACCGAAAGTTGGAGATGGGGCAACTATTACGAATTAGGTGAAGACGGGTGGAGAAAAGATACCAGCGTTCCTAACGGCGTGCATATGTTTGACGTTATTGAGTTCGAAGGCAAAATCTTCTACGGCTTGGGCGTAAATTACGGTAAATCACCGCTTAACTATACTGAAAACGGCGTTGATTATACTTCCGTTGACTTCTATGATAAAGACGGTGTTAAACTCGATTTCTCACAGAGCGCGCAAGGTTTAACGGGGGTAAGAGTTTACGAATTATTTATCTATAAAGAAGAGTTATACGCATACGTAATCTATAAAGGCGAGTACGGTATTTATAAATACGACGGAACTGATATGGTTTGCGTAAACGCAGAAGCGCCTTACGGAATATATAGTAATAATGAAAACACTTGGTGCAACGATTTTGAGGTTGACGGAACTTATTATTTGATAGTTGGCGTTGTTTACGCAGTAAGCGATTTTGCCGACGTAGGTGGGTTTGAAAAATACACTTTACCTAACGACGAAGTCGTAACCGACGCCGTTTATAAAGACGGTAAGTATTATTTGTTAACTCATGAAAAACTTAATAATGGCGAAGATGTCGAGGGTGACGAAAGTGTCGAGAAAGACACAAAGTGTATAACTAGAATTTACGTAAGCGAAACTATGCAAAAAGATTCCTTTACCGAAGTAGTTAGTTTCGAATACGAGATACCCCCGCTCACCTTTGATAAGGTAGGCGATGAATTCTACGTTTCAATGGGCGGTTCTAAATATACTTCGTCTACAAAAAACGGCATACTATTAAAAGTTAGCAAAGATAGCGCGGAATAAAAATAATTTCAAAGAAGTATCGCAAGATATTGACAAAAAAAATAAAGGCGTGTAAAATTATACTTGAAAATAAAAAACCGAGGTGGTACTATGCAATATAAATTTATGGCAGAACGTATGGAAAACATCCACTCAGACATTCGCGGTCCCGTATTTTTCAGGGCGCTCGAAATGGAAGCAAGTGGTGAAAAGGTATTAAAGTTAAACACGGGTAACCCCGCAACTTTCGGCTTTAAGATGCCTGAATCTATTAAAGAAGTTATTATAAAAGACGTAGAAAAGTCATTAGGATACTGCGGTCTTAGAGGTATGAAGACTGCGCAAGAAGCGATTGTTGAATACGAAACGTCAAAAGGTATTCAAGGCTTAACTCCTGACGACGTGTTTATTACTAACGGCGTTAGTGAAGCGGCAAGCATGTTAACTACCGCACTCGTTGGTATTGGTGACGAAGTTTTAATGCCTAGCCCCTGTTATTCGCTTTGGTCGAACTCCGTTTTAGCATCTGGTGGCGTTCCCGTTTTCTACGACTGTAACGAAGAACTCAATTGGAGCCCGGATATTGACGATATCAAGAGTAAAATCACTAAAAAAACTAAGGCGATAGTAGTTATCAACCCCAACAACCCGACCGGTGTTTTATATCCTGATAGCGTACTACTTGAAATTGCTGAAATTGCTAGACAAAACGACATAATCGTTTTCTCTGACGAAATTTACGATAGGCTCGTATTCGACGGTAAAGTTCACACTTCGTTTGCTAAACTTGCACCCGACCTTACCGTTGTTACCTTGAACGGTCTTTCAAAATCTCACTGCGTATGCGGTTTAAGATGCGGTTGGATATGTTTAAGTGGTAACACCGAAAAAGCAAAAGAACTCAACAAGGCACTCGTGGCGATAGCGTCGGTAAGACTATGCTCGAACGCGCTTATGCAACTTATTATCCCCACCGCGCTTAAAGATACCGAATACACCAAGCAAATGCTTTGCGAAACGGGTAGACTTTATCTTCAAAGAAAGGCGTGCGTTGAAGCGATTAACGAAATTGACGGGTTGTCGGTAGTTCCTAACGACGGTGCTTTCTACATCTTCCCCAAAATCGACACTGAAAGATTTAACGTGACCGACGATAAGGCTTTTGCAAGGGGTTTACTTGAAGCAAAGAAGATTTTAATCGTTGCAGGAACGGGCTTTGGCTACAAAACACCCGACCACTTCCGCGTGGTAATGCTTCCTGAACATCAAACTTTACGTCAAGCAATGTACGACATTGGCGACTATTTACAAACCTTAAAGAAATAATACGAAAGCGTATCGAAAGATACGCTTTTAATTTTAGTAGCGATATAAATAAATATTGAAAAGGTTAAAATTTTATGTTATAATACAAACTATGAAAAAAAGGCTTATTAAAATTTTATCATTACTTTTAGCACTTGCCTTAACCACCTTTTCGTTTAGCGGTTGCAATAAAGCCGAAGTTAAAGAACTTGGCAACCCTTCTAAAAACCAGTTTTCGTTAGGCGAAATGGCGTGTTGCCCGTGGGATATAAAAGTTTTTGAGGGAAAAGTCTACGTCGGTAGCGGTGATTACAGCCAAAACACGGGGCCTATCGTAATTTGGGCGTACGATATTAGCAGTAAAAAGTGGGTAAAAACGGGCGCTGTTCGAGATAATGCCGTTACCCTATTTGAAGTAATAGGCGGTAAACTTACCGTTCCCGGTACCGACCCTATGGAGTCTTGGACATACGGCAACGTTTATCAATTGATAGACGGCAAGTGGAAAACTTATTCCAAATCAATACCCAACGGCATACACAACTTTGATATGTTGGAGTTTGGTGGTAAAATTTATGCGGGCTTAGGTGTTGATTTTGATAATTCGCCCGTAGTAGTTGGAACGGCGATTAGCGAAAAGTTTGAATTCGTTCCCATTTACAAGAACGGCTCGCCCGTTAACGCTACTAATATGGGTTTGTGGAGTTATAGGGCTTACGACTTGTTCGTTCACAACCAAAACTTATACGCTTTGGTGTGCTTTACAAAACAATCGGGCTCAATCTTAGAAGTTTATAAACTCAACGGAGATAGGCTTGACTATTTTGCCGATGCTAGCAGTATGCTTTCTACTAGGCAGTACGGCACGAACTTGCTAGAAGGCAAGGTTGCGTTTGGTTCGAATATGTATTTTTCAAGGGGAGTTCTTTATAAATCTAGCGATTTGCAAAGTTTTAGCGTGGTAAATTTACCTAACGGCGAAAACGTTTGCGACCTTCTCGTTGAGGGGGATAAAATGTATCTTTTAGCCTATTCGGGAAGTGATGGAGATTATCAAGTATCCATCTATCAAACGGAAAATGAAGAAGACTTTGAAAAAGTTTTAGATTTTGAATATTCCGTAAGACCTTTAAGTTTTGATAAAGACGGGGATACCTTTTATTTAGGTATGGGCGATAGAACGCTTAAAAACGACAAAACGGGTACGATATTATCAGTAAAAAAATAAAAATGCGTAGAATTAGCACGCCTAGTTTCAAACTTTGAAACTAGGCGTGCTTTTATAATCGTTAATTTTTAAGTAGTACTTTAACGCTATTGAAAAATAAAGCAAGTTGTGGTAAAATAAAATTATGAAAAAATATATCTTAGCGCTTGACGAAGGAACTACTAGCGCCCGCGCAATACTTTTTGATAAAGACTTCAACGCCGTTTCGGTTGCACAGCACCCTATAACCCAAATTTATCCAAAACCGGGCTGGGTGGAGCAAAACCCCTTGGAAATTTATTCCGCCCAAGTATCCGCTATGACCGAGTGCATCGCAAAAAGCGATATCTCAGTTAGCGAAATTTCGTGTGTGGGAATAACTAACCAACGCGAAACGACTATCGTGTGGGAAAAGTCTAGCGGAAAGCCGGTATATAACGCCATTGTTTGGCAATGCCGTCGCACTGCGGATATTATGAGGGAACTTGAAGATAAAGGCTACGGCGAGTATATTGCGAACGCAACGGGTCTTAAAATGGACGCGTATTTCAGCGCTTCCAAAATCAAATGGATACTAGATAACGTTTGTGGCGCGCGTGAAAAAGCAGAGCGTGGCGAACTTCTATTCGGCACGGTTGACACGTATCTACTATGGAAACTCACAAACGGCGACGTTCATTTAACGGATAGAACTAACGCTTCACGAACGATGCTTTACAACGTAAAAACCGACCTATGGGACAGTAAACTGCTAGAAATATTCAATATTCCTAAATCAATGCTCCCTGAAATTAAGCCGTCGGGTGACGAGTATGCAAAGATAAATATTTTAGGTGAAAGCGTAGTCGTTTCGGCGGTTGCAGGCGACCAGCAGTCAGCGCTATACGGGCAAGGCTGTATAAATAAAGGCGATGCAAAATGCACGTACGGCACGGGTTGTTTCTTGCTAGCAAACACGGGCGAAACTTTCGTTGCTAGTAAACACGGGTTACTTACTACCGTTACTGCAAGTCTTAAAGGCGAGCCGATAGGTTACGCACTAGAAGGTAGCGTTTTCATAGGCGGTGCAGTTATTCAATGGCTACGTGACGAACTTAAATTACTATCTTCATCAAAAGATAGCGAACGCTTAGCAAATAAAGTTGAAGATAGTGGCGGAGTGTATCTCGTTCCAGCGTTCGCAGGTTTGGGCGCGCCGTACTGGGATATGAACGCGCGCGGTACGATAAGCGGAATAACGCGCGGAACTAACCGCAATCATATAATACGTGCGGGGCTAGAATCTATTGCCTATCAAACGGGCGACGTAATAAACGCAATAGGCGAAGAACTAGGCGAAGGGCTAAAAAGCCTTAAAGTTGACGGTGGCGCATCGCAAAACGGCTTTTTAATGCAGTTTCAGGCAGATATTTCAAACGTTTCAGTAATTAAAACTAAATCGTTAGAGGCTACCGCAATGGGCGTTGCTATGCTAGCAGGTTTAACCGCTAAAACGCTAGATAAAGAAGAAGTTTTTAATAAACTATCAATAACCAAAACTTACCAACCTAAAATTGATAAAGATAAGCGAGAAAGCCTTATAAAAGGTTGGCAAAACGCGGTTAGAAAAACTATTTTATAGGAGATAATATGAACGTTCAAATTATTGAAAAAAGCGTACTTTCCACGGATAAAATTCACTATCTTAAAGGAAAAGTTTACCTTCCGCAAGGGGATATCAAGGGATATTTTCAAGTGGTTCACGGTATGACCGAACACATAGGTAGATACCACGAATTTTTGCTAGAAATTGCAAAAAACGGCTATATTGCTTTTGCGTTCGATAACCTAGGGCACGGCTATACCGCAACGGATAAAACGGAACTAGGTTATATCGCTAAGAAAAACGGTTATAAACTTTTATGTAGCGACGTTTTCGAATTTTATAACGCCGTAAAGAGTGAATACGGCGAATACCCCCACTATTTAATGGGGCATAGTATGGGTTCGTTTATCGTTAGGTATGCAAGCGTTTTCGTAAAACAGCCTACCAAACTTATCGTAATGGGTACGGGCGGTAAAAACCCGCTTGCAAGCGCAGGTATTTTAATTATTAAAATTCTTAAACTTTTTAAGGGCGATAGACACGTTAGTAAATTTATCGACGATATGGCGTTCGGCTCGTACAACAAAAAGTTTGAAAAAGAAGGGAGTAAACGAAGTTGGCTCACAACCGACGAAACCGTGCGCCAAAAATACGATAAAGACGAGTTTTGTAATTACCGCTTTACTCTTTCTGCTATGCAAGATTTAATAACCCTAAACAAGCAAGCAAACCTATCTAAATGGTATAAAAATTTCCCGAAAAAGTTGCCCGTTTTACTCGTTTCGGGCGGTGACGACCCCGTTGGCGATTACGGAAAAGGCGTTTTAGAAGTATATAAGAACCTAAAAGAAAACGACTGCGCCGTAAAAGTTAAAATTTACGAAAACGCTCGCCACGAAATTTTGAATGAACCGCTTTTTAAGAGCGCGGTAACGGGCGATATTTTAGAGTTTATAAGCAAATAGCGAATGCGTTTTATCGCAAGGTTGACTTGTGCGATAAAATTTGTTAAAATATAAACACGTATTGTAAAAATTCTTGCGTTTTTATATCAAGGTGTATTATGAAAAGAAGAAACAACGTAAAAGTTAGAAACGCTTTTTTCCCTATAATGGGTGACGTTTTGGCAATATTCATCTCCGCTTCCATAGCGCTTATGGCGGAAGGGTATAAAGAACAACTTACCTATCCCGCAATGCTGTGGATAATGTTTAACGTGGTTATTATAACTTTTTCTTTTTACTTTACCGGGCATTACTCAATAGTATTTAAGATGATAAGTTTTTACGAAATCGTAAGAATAACTGCAATCATAATACTAATAGGTGGCTTAAACGTTTTATTTGCAGCGATTTCATTTCAAAAAGTAATATCTTTCCGTGGCGTTTTAATATTTATGCTTTACGGAATGCTTTCAACGATAGCGCTACTTATACTTAGAAAAATAACTTCCGTAATTCACCATAACTATATAAATAAAAACGACAAGCGCACCCACGTTATGATAGTAGGTGCGGGAAGTGCCGGCGTTCAACTCATTAAAGAAATGAACGTTTTAGATAAAGTTAAATACGTTCCCGTTTGTATCGTTGACGACGATTTGGAAAAGCAAAACGAATACGTAGGCGGTATAAAGGTTTGCGGAACGACTAACGACGTTGAAAGTTTAGTTAAAGAATATTCCGTTAAAGAAATTTTTATTACGATGCCGTCTGTTTCTAAAAAGCGCGTTAACGATATCGTTAGAAAATGTAAAAACACGGGTTGCGTGGTTAAAACGCTACCCGACCTATCTCAACTTGCCAACGGCAAAGTTACGCTTGACAACTTAAAGACGGTTGACGTTAAAGATTTATTAGGCCGTGAACAAACGGAAGTTAACATTGAACAAATTAAAGGCTACATCAAAGATAAAGTAGTTTTAGTAACGGGCGGTGGCGGTTCGATAGGTAGCGAACTTTGCCGTCAAATTATAACCTTTAACCCCGCTCAACTTATAATTTTAGATAACTACGAGAACAACGCCTACGAAATTGAACAAGAATTAAAGCGCAGATACCCCCATCGCGATATACTTGCCCTTATTGCAAATATTCGCGAAATGGGTAAAATGGAAAAAGTATTTTCAAAATATAAACCGCAAATAGTCTTTCACGCCGCCGCGCATAAACACGTTCCGCTTATGGAAACTAGCCCAAACGAAGCCGTTAAAAACAACGTGTTTGGAACGCTAAATCTCGCCCGTTGTGCGGACAAGTTCGGGGTGGAAACTTTCGTTCAAATATCCACCGATAAGGCGGTTAACCCCACGAACATTATGGGTGCAACCAAGCGCATTTGCGAGATGATTATTCAAACGATAGGCAAGCATAGTAAGTCGACTAAGTTCGTTGCCGTAAGGTTTGGTAACGTTCTTGGCTCAAACGGTTCGGTAATACCCCTTTTCAAAAAGCAAATCGAAGAAGGTGGCCCAGTTACCGTTACGCATAAAGACGTGGTTCGCTACTTTATGACTATTCAAGAAGCAGTAACCCTAGTTCTTCAAGCGGGCGCGTTTGCAAAAAGCGGTCAAATCTTCGTTTTAGATATGGGCGAACAAGTTAGAATTTACGACCTTGCTTGCAACCTTATAAGATTATCTGGTTACGAGCCCAACGTCGATATTGATATCGTTTGCACTGGTCTTCGCCCGGGCGAAAAACTCTACGAAGAAAGGCTTATGGACGAAGAGGGTTTACAAAAAACTTCTAACGGTCAAATAAGCGTTGCAAAACCTATCAATATTGACGAAACTAAACTCTGGACCATACTCGACCGTTTATATAAAGAAGCTTACGAAGAAACCGAAAATATGAAGTATTCGGTTAAGGAACTCGTGGAAACTTATACGATTGACGAACGTTTTTAATCCACCATTTTGGGCATTATGCTTTGTTCTTTGCGTTTTTGTGAAATTCCTGCGACCGACAAGGTCGCTCCCTTCCACAAAAACTGCAAACGCCTTGCCTAACTTGTTTCTAACGGCTTAAAAATACGGGTTGCAATTATAAATTATAATATAAAAAACAATTACTCATAAATAAAAAAAGCGTAGGAAAACCTACGCTTTTTACTATATAAATTATTTAGATAAGTTAAGAGTATCAAGTGCAATCATATACTCTTCGTTGGTAGGAATTACGTAAACTTTAACTTTCGAGCCTTGTTTAGTAATTTCGCCAACCGTACCCGACGGAATAGTGTCGTTCGCTTGTTTATCGAAATCAACGCCGATAAACGAAAGGTCGCTTGCAACTTCTTCGCGGAGCGCTCTGTCGTTTTCGCCGATACCCGCGGTAAATACGAGGGCGTCAACGCCGTTCATCTCTGCTACATAAGAGCCGATGATCTTCTTGATATTGTGTACGAGTATCTTCATTGCGAGCTCTGCACGGTGGTTTCCGTTTGCAGCAGCCGCTCTGATGTCTCTGCAGTCGCTGGATACGCCCGAAACGCCGAGAAGTCCCGACTTCGAGTTAAGCAGCTTTTCTACCTCC
>JAZRKO010000008.1:0-1065 GCA_045646405.1 Christensenellaceae bacterium
AGCGTTACGGCGTATTACGGTAGTTAAAAATTTCAGCGCCTGAAATTTTTACAAAATAAATAGTTACTCTTTATTCGTTGTAATAACCTTTATACCTTGACTTTCAAGTCGCGCTTTTTCAAGTTCAAGTTTTTCTTTTTCAGTACGAAGAATTTCAACTTCGTTTAAGTAACGTTGTTTTTCCATTTTGTAAAGGTCTTCTTGCGCTTCAGCGATACGTTTTTGTGATTTTTTCATTGAACGGAAGTAAAACGGTTGAAAGAAAAGGAAAATTGCTTGAATAATACTTAAAGCGAATATTATTGGAAGTATTGCTAAAATACTGCCTATAAATAACTGAGTTGCAGGGTCCGTAATAATTTGCGTAATTAAGCCCTCAAAAGCAGAAGGCTTTTCGGTTTCAATTGCCGTTGCTAAAAGTTGTAACATAAAAATTTCTCCTTAAAGTTTAATTTAGGCGCGAACGTTCTTGCTGGGAACGTCGCTAACAAACGAGTTAAAAATATTGTCTACCATTTTTTTATCGCGGTCCGACAACGTGCGGTAGATTTGAATTAGCCTTTCTTCTTGCGCCGTGTAATAGGTTTCAACGAACTTTGGCGTTGTGTCAATATCAAGCGCTTGTTCGATTTTGCGTATAGTGTCAATACGTGGGTTTATATTTTGCGAATTACTAAAAATATTACGTAAAGTTCCAAGTGGTATACCGCTTTTTTCTGAAATTGTTTTATATTTAATTTTTTTTTCTTTGATATAAGATTTTAGTTCTGATACAGTCATTTCCCCATCTCCCTATAAAAATTTTACCAAAAAGTCATTTTTATTCTACTTTTTTTGAAAAAGTGATTGACAAAGTCATTGATAAATGATATTTTTATAAAAAAGAAGTCATTGATAAATGATTTTTAATCAAAAGGTAGGTATAAAAAATGAATTTGTTAGATTTAATGATGAAACTTTTACTTTATTTATTGCTTTTTTGTAGCATCGTTGCTTTGTTTTTATTGGGTTGTGAGTCACTTAAAGCAAAAAACATACTCGAAGAAGAAAAGTTGAAAAATGAAG
>JAZRKO010000009.1:0-12771 GCA_045646405.1 Christensenellaceae bacterium
CCCCTTGTCAATGGGAATTGTTAACAAAAAGTTAATAATATTTTCGTCATATCTTTACTACCTTAAATATAAATAATTTGATATACTAAAGTTTCAAAAACATACGAAAGGTAGGTAACATAATATGGCAAGAAGTAGGGCGGTAAGTGTAGACGTTGAAAAACTAATAAAGCGCGCGAACCAACGTTTACGACAACTTGAAAAAGACGGACTCGCGAACCAGTCAAAAGCGTATCAATTCATTATGAATAAAGCACAAAAAAATATGGCAAGTCCGACAAAAACAAAAATGTTTACGTTAACGTCAAGTGGACAAATAAAGTTCCGTACGGATTTAGCCACGTTGAAAAAGGCTAACGCTAACGTATATAACGCGGTTGTAAAATTAGCAACGGGATTTACTGAAGCAAAAAGTAGTACGAAAATAGGCGTAACGGACGCGTACAAAGATAGTTACGAAGGTTTTAAAAATAAAACTGGGTTTACGGGATCATTTAACGACTTTTCGGACTTATGGCAAAATACAAATTTTAACGAACTTGTAAAGCGTTTCGGCGTATCGGAAATCGTAAATATGGCTGAAGATATAAGCGACAAATTTAGTGTATCTTTTGACGACGCTTTAAAAGGTATGTACGAAAGCGGGGCAAGTTCACAAATGGGTATGTATGAATATTTTGAAGTAAAATATAGATTGGACGAAAGCGACGAAGAAACGGTATGATACAAACTTACGCAAACCGAAAGATAGTACGGTATAACTATCCCTTTAATTTAGGCGCTAAAGCCGTTAAAAGGGGTTCACGATACATATACGAAGATATAATAACACTTGATACCGAAACATCATACGAAGCGGTGTACGACGTTAAGGGGTGTATTGATAAAGAACAAACTAACGCGTGGGTTTACCAGTGGGCATTATGTACACGCGACGCAATCATAAACGGCGATACGATCGACGAACTTATGGTAACACTTGACTATATCGCTAATAATTCATTGTACGGCACGCGTAAAATCTACGTACACAATTTAGGCTATGACGCAACGTATATAATACAAGCGTGTATTGAAAAGTACGGGACGCCTAAAGTAATTGCAACCGATAAACACAAGGATATATCGTTAGCGTTTAGTAATAATTTGACGTTTGTCTGTTCATATAGGTTAAGTAATAAGTCGCTTGACAAATGGTCAAAAGACTTAAACACCGAACACAAAAAGAAAATAGGTTTCGTGGACTACGAAATAAAACATTACCCACACGAAGAACGTACCGAAAAAGACGACGTGTATATGTGGCACGATGTAGTAGCACAATATGAGTGCATACGCGCCCAACTGGACTTATACGGCGACAATATGGCGTCAATACCCCTTACAAGTACGGGATATGTACGACGTTTAGTACGCAATTCATACCGCCAGTACAACTTAACGCACAACGACGAAGCATTTAAAGAATTTACAAATAGCGCGATAACACCCGAACTTTACGAAATGTTACGTATGGAATTTCAAGGTGCGCTAACTCACGGAAATAGATTTTATGCGAATAAAATTGTAAAGGTTAACAAGCGTTTACCCTACGGTAAACACCGCGATTTCGATAGTCACTACCCAACACAACTTATAACTAAAAAATATCCGTGTGGTAGGTGGTTAAAATTATATGATCGTTCCGAGTGCAAAAAGTCGTTCACGAAGGATATGTTAGAAAAGGAAATAAACGACGGTAAAGCGGTACTATTTATGTGTGAAATAAAAAACCTTGAACTACGTAACGCGTCCGAAACATTACCGTACGCGCAAGAATGCAAGTTTAGACAAAATCATAAAATGTACGGCGTTTACGACAATGGACGTATTGTTAAACAAAACGGCGGTAGTATCGTAACGTTAAACGAAGTTGATTATCAAATTTTGAAGCGTCAATACACGTTCAAAATGCTTATACTAAAGGTATATACGTGTAAAAAAGATTATTTACCGACGTGGTTAACCGATGTTATAAAAGAGTTATACAAGCAAAAGAACGAATTAAAAAAGATAGTAAAACAAATTGAAAAAGAAATAGAAGAAGGAAAAGATATGTACGACGAATTATACGAAGCGCAATTAAACTTATTGAAGTCAAAAGAACTTTTAAACAGTATTTACGGTATGAGCGCAACGCAAATTGTAAGAACTTCTTACGAAATGGACGAAAACGGCAAATACTACCCCACACAAGGCGACACCGCCGAAACCCTAAAGAAGTATTACAAAAGCCGTAATAACTGTTTACAATACGCCGTGGGTACTTATTGTACGGCGTACGCACGACTTGAACTACTAAACAAAAAATATATTATTGAAGATCACGGCGGGTTATTCCTTTACGGGGACACCGATAGTATATTCTATTTATCAAACGACGAAGTAGAAAAGGCGCTGAATGAAGACGACGAAAGGCGGTTACAATATGCAAAAGATAATAATTTTTGTGTGGTACTGGATAATGGAGATATTAAGTATTTTGACAAGTTCGATAGTGAACCCGACTACACCGCGTTTAAGTTCCTACACGCTAAATGTTACGGTACTATTGATATGGTCGGCAATCTTGACATCACCGTAGCGGGTGTAAGGCGTCGTGAGTGCGTCGGTATAGACGATCACGACGAACCTATATTTATAACCCGTGAAGACGAACTAAAGGACTTAAACAACCTTAAAAAAGGCTTTAAGTTTCGTAAGTGTGGCGGTACTTCCATAACGTATATCAATAAGCCGTTGGAAGTCCGCGAAATAAACGGGCGTAAAATAAAATGTGGTAATTGTGCTATAATATCAAAAGTAGACAAAACGTTATCTGAATATAGTTTAAAAGAGGTGTTGGAAAATGTTACGATTAGCGGAAAAGGAATTTATATATAACGAACCAAAGTACGGTATAAAATACGACTACGACTTAATAAACAAGACGTTTAACAAAATGTTAAAAGTGTGTAAAGCGCCTAAAGGTTTATTTATGCCGAGTAAAACCCGTATAGATAAATATAACTGGGAAGTGTTTTTATCGGAACGTAGTACGTCAAAAACTACCCAGTGGCTTTTATACGGTATGACAATGAACGCGCTTTACGGTACTACCGTAGTTTATGTACGAACAAATAAAGAAATGACAACCCGTACATTTAATGAAAAGTTGTTTAATGTACTTTGTATGAAGGAATACGGATATATTTCATACTTAACCGACGGAAAATATAATAGCGTACACATAGACAAAGTAAGTAAAGAAGTATTCTATTGTCACCGTGACGACGCGGGACTTATTGACGAAATAAGCACTGAACCGTTTTGTATAATACTTGCGGTGTCTGAAAGTGATCGTTATTACGGCTTATCACTTCCTTACGGCGACTTAATTATTTTTGACGAGTTCTCACGCGGTACATATAAACCCGACGACTGGGTAGCGTTTAACAATATGATTGCCACGATAAGGCGTGACCGCGAGAGTTTACGTATAGTGATGTTATCAAACACGGTAAATCCGAACCACCCTTACTTGGTCGAACTTGGTATACATAAGCAATTAAAAGGACTTAATAAGGGCGGTGAAATGGTCGTAACTGCCGAACTTGGGGCGGTGGTATACACACAATGGGTTGACGTGGATATGCACAAAACTACCATATTTAAAAAGGCGTCGTTATCTTACCACGGTTTTGCAAACGAAAAGTTAAAAGCCATTTACGGCGGTGACTGGGAATATAAGAACTTCCCGCGACTTCCTAAAGATATTAAGAACGAAGTTGTCGACCGTACCGTATATCTTGAATTTATGGGGCGTTTAATGGTATGCGAAATTATGACGGGTGATTTGCCGTGTATAAATGTAAGACCGTATACACGAACCGAACCACAAGACGACGCGATCGTTATAACCGACGACGAAAATAATTGCTTTAAACGTAACCACGTAAAAGGCAACCGCCGTAATATGAAATGGCTAATGTTAAATATGGCATACGGGCGCGTGTTTTATGCCACTAACGATTGCGGTACGATGTTAAACGACTTTGTCAAAAATTTACAATATATTTAATTATATTTGTATAAATTGCGAATAGAAATATATAACGCCATAGTATATATTTATACTTGTAAGGCGGTACAAAACCACGGCAAAAGCCTACGGGCGGGTAAGGGCGCAAGGCGACAACCTACCGAACCGCCTTACATAAACAAAACACGACACAACGAAAGGTGGTACACATTATGACAAGAAAAAAATTTATAAAGTTAACGGTTGCACTTATGCAAGATATTTACCGTATGCCTTGCAATAATAAGAATTTAGACGGTAAAACGTTAAAATGGTATCGTGACTGGTCGCTTAACAAAACCCCTTATACTTCTTATAAGGACGCGTGGCGCGGGTTAAAAGTAATTATTGATATAGTTAACAAATATTTTGGGTATGCAAAGTATACATATTAAGGCGGTGATAATATGAAAACATTAAAAGAGTATATGACACAAAACAACCCCGATTATATCCAACTTATTTTCGGTGACTTCCACATTGTAAACATTGACACAAATTTAGACGGTTCGTGGGCGTTGGTTAGAATTTTTCAAAATGAGAAGTTCAATAATTACGATTATGACGAAAGACAATCACTTTTGAAGTGTTGGTATTAAGAATGAAAACATTTAACTTGAAAGAAATAACCGTCGGTATGTGGGTTATAAATCTTGAAGACGGGAACTTTTACGAAGTGGGCGAAATACTACCCCACTTCGTACAACTAAAACAGATCGTCTTAACGGACGACTTAAAAGCATACTACACGGGCAGGGTGCTATTCGTAACAAGTGGTAAACGCCTTGTGTGTATAGACTAACGGTTAATACGCAATAGGGCGTTTAACATAAACTAAATTTACTTATGAAAGGAAGTAGAAAAATGGCAAGAAGTACAAAGAACAACGAAGTAAAAGAAACAAAGAAGGGTGCTTATTTTAACGCCGTAGTTATCCGTGGGCATATCAAACGTGTTTTGTTTGAAGGTGAAAACGTCAATAAGTATTCTATCGACGTACCCAGTGAAACCCCGAACGGCAAGGTGTCCCACGCTTACTTAAATGTAACTGAATTTAGTACGGACGGTGCGTGGGCGGTTGATGACTTCGTACATATTGAAGGTCATTTAAGTACCGGAAGTTACAAAAAGGACGGTAAGACAATGTACACTACTGATATTATCGTAGACAAAATCGACGAAGTAAAGGAAGGGTAATTATGTATTACGGTTTAGCGTGTGCTGTAATATGCCGTGCGTGTGAAGACTGGGTAAAAGGGCGCGAGTATATCGCGTCCTATACCCCTAAAACAAAAGCACAATACTATACGTTGCGGGATAAATGGCACGAAGTAAGAACCGCTTATAACTTCTTTATGAGTGATAATATATGGTGGGACTATACCGACTATGACCGTATCGCATTTATTGAACGTTTAAACATCACCGAAGACGAAAGGAAAAAGTATGAAGCACTATTTAAATACAAGCGATGTAATTACTATTTGTTCAATGCAAAAAGACAAATTGACAATTATAAAAGAGTACGGGGAAAACATTTACCGCGACGACGAAAGCAACTACCCAGTGGACGCGACGAAACTTATCAAGATCGCTAAAGATTGGCACTTATACAACGAAAGTACCGCGTTTACGTATAAGGGGCATATATACGTTAAGGTTAAACACTGTATTAATGGTTATGACAGTTTGGTAACGTGGTTACGATCAAGTAAAAGCATTTACACGGCGCACAATATAAGAATGAAAGTAAAAGAAATATTCGGTGTATGAAAGGAAGGTAAACAAAATGTACGAAAAACACTTAAAAATAATTTGTAATGAATACGAAAAGAAGTTAGTTGAACTAATGGGTATTGAAGAATTTACAAAGTTTTCGCAAAAGATCACGAAAACATTATTTTTAGCCGAACTATGTAAAAAAATATACGGGGACAATTAGTCCCCGTATTTTTATTAGATCAAGTAAGCGTATTCGGTAATAAATTCGTTTACAATAATCTTTGTAATGTCATACGCCCGTAATTTGATTTCGTCAAGTGCCATTTCTTGTGATTTAGTAACGCCGACGTTACCGTGTGTATAGTCATCGGTAATAACGTCGTGTGCCTTTACTTTTGTGGTATCTGTACCACCGCCCGCCGTGTGTGTATCGGTGTACCCGTCGGCGGTAGTGCTACCACTTTCAACCGCCGTTGCTGACTGGTAAGACGTTTCTTTTTCGTGAACCGTTTTACTGGCGATAACATCACTATTCGTACGTGACGCAATCGTTACTTCAGTTTCCACAAGTGGGTTTTTAACCGTGATTTCACTATGCTTATCGTAGTTTTCAAGCGGTGAGTATTCAGTTAAAAGCGCTATAGCAATCCTATCCCACGCGTCCTTACGGCGGTTTTTGAAGTCAACCCACTTATTTATAAATAAGGTAGTGTCGGTCGGTGTGGGTGTCCCGTATGAGTAACACGGTATAGTCCACGACAAATAGTTTTGTAACACGTTGAATATAAGCGCGGGGGTAATGGTCGTTGTTATATCGTCGTTATTACCCAGTGTAACCGCCATACCGCTAAACGTGGTATCATCGGTCAAATAGGCTTCAAACATATCTTTAATGTTTATATCTTTAATTGTCAGTGCCATTGTCTTTTACCCCCTTTTCGTCGGTCGGTATTTCTTCCACAAGTTCGCCGTCGTCGTCCGTATCGGCTTTATATTTGCTTAATTCAATACCCCAACTTTCACCCCAAGATATAGTTATCTCAATACCGAACTTTTCTTTAATTTCTTCAAGTGCCTTTTTACGCCAGTTGTAATTATCGTTGGGTATGATAAATGATCGTCCGACGTTTCCTTCTATTTCTTCGGTTGACTGTTGCGCCATTTTGCCCGTGCTATTAGTATCTATACCGTATATCTGATAGAACGTCCTTGTTAAGTCGTCGTGGGCGTGTGTTAAGTATTGTAATTTATCACTATTTGCAACGTCGGTAATATTGAAGATTTCAACACCCTTACTTTCGCCCGTTCCCATTAAGTCGCTACCGAGTAAGTCTTTACCGCTTACAATAAACGGCTTACCGTCGTTACTTTGTGCTATAGCGTTTTCAATATTTGTTTTAACCTTTTCATTTTTAACAAGTACCAACGGGGTATAGCGACAATTTTTAACGGCGCAATCCCACGACGTATCTATTTCGGTTAACTTGTCAGCGTAACGAAGTGTGTTTATTTCGGGTTCACCCGCAGTATTATTGTACATAATTACTACGTCTTCCACGTTGAACGTCTTACTTTCGCCGTTAAGGGTAAATATTGTCACTTTGTCCATAAGTCCGTAACGGTTAAGACGTCCACCCGTAAAAGCGCAAATACCAAAGTAAAGTTCGTTCCCGTCCATAGCAAAAGCGATTTTACCGTAGGCACGTAACCACCGTTCGAGTTTATGGTTCATTACATTTACAAGGTATTTTATTTCGTCTTCGGTTCGTTCCGTAGAATACCAAAACATACTTGACAAACTTTCGATAAACATTTTTGTATACGACAAGTTTGTAGCGTCCTTTTTTGCTTTTTCTTTAAGTTTTGAGTACCAGTTAAAATTACTTACTATATCCGTCATAATATAACACCTTCTTTCAGATCATTTTTTAATGCTATTGCTTCGTCCTTCGTTCCCGTAAAACCGTTAAGCCTTATATCGCTTATTTCACAATACCCCGAAAGCGCCGACGCCTTACCCATATAGTAGGAAGGGTAATTGTAAAGCGTGTGTAACTTGTCGGGAATAATCAAGCCACGTTCAGTTATTTTTATATATGCGTATGTAATGTCATATATATTCATTGAAGAACTAAACGAACCTTGTACCGACTGGGTTTCGTGACTTGCGAAAGTATCGTAAGTCTTAATACCGTCTATTACGGCGTTTGTGCTTGTCTGTATTAAGCCAGTTACACCGCCTACCACGTCGCCCGCAAAAAGTTTCGCGCCGTTACCTATAAGACCGCCTACCGCGTTAGCGCCCGACTTAACCGCGCCTAAAGTCGCTTCGTGTTCGGCTTTAGCCTTGTTTACCATATCCGACGCCATAATAGGCATATTTACGCCTACCGACGCGTCGAAACGTTCAATAATAACATCATCGGCGAAAAGATAATAACGTATATTGTGGGTTGTGATATCAAACATCATTTCACAACGTACCGTGCGGTTAAGTATCTTGTATACGTCCAGTGTTACAAAACCTTTAAACGGTAGGAATAGTTCATAGTCAAATTGTGTGAAGTCCCGCCAGTCGCCGTATATACCTTCAAACGTTGTGTTAAAAAGTGTTATACGGTTTCCGTTTGCTTCCTTTACCGCACTATATGTCGTGTCGGGTATCTGATACGTACCGAACTTCAAATTAGCGTTAATTGTATCGTAAAAGTTTGTGATCGCAAACGGTATATAATAAAGGTCAATTATAAAGTCGGCAGGGTTGTTACCCCATAACCATAAACCACCTTGTATATTGCCTTGTAAAGTTTCGTCGGTTGTGTATACGTAGTTACTCATAACGTCTTTTAAGTCGCTACTACTTAACGCGTAAATGTATGAACCACAACCACTTACAGCAAGGTTTACGGTGGGTATATCGGACGCCGAAAGATCGTTGCCGATAGTTGAACGGCTAAACGATGTATCACCCCCGTTTAACGCTTCGTCTATACCTATTTCACCGCGTCCGTATGCGTCGCCCTTTTCGTCACTATCAAATATCGGTATGTTTGTACTTGCTATACCCGTATAACTATCGCCCGTGTCGTAGTCTTGCCAGTTACCCCACCAGTAGTCAGTATCAAGACTTGATGTTTCGGCGTATGTACTATCGGGTGCGTATGCGTTCTTTTGTAACCACGGCGACTTATTTAAATGTAAAATGAAGTTCGGGGACGCGTCACCGTTTAACCTATCGGTATAAACAAGCCATATACGGGCGTCGGGTTGTATTTTAAAGTCATACGCCTTGTTAGTGCCACTTACAAAACTACCGTTCTTTTTAAGATTGCAACGTATCGTCCATATGTGATCCGACGGTATTTCATTTATAACGTTTTTATAGTTAACCGCAAGGTTAATATGTTCAGTATTTTCTACTTTTATTTCGCTTTCGTATGTATTGAAATTTGTATTAGCGAACCTTACGTAACTACCACCCGTACCGTCTTCACTTGTTGTACTATCCATTGCAAATATAGGAAAGTCCGCGTCGATAGTTATTGTAACATCGTTTTGGGGTAACTGTACCATACTACCCGTAATACCGATACTACCCGCTTGCAATATACTATAAGTATGTGTGCCAACGTCCGTAACTTCAACGGTTACATTGTCCCTATTCCAAGTGTTTGAACTAATATTGAAACCGTCGAACAAATAAAAATAATCCGACCAGTTATACTTATTGTAATAATAAGCATTATTGAAACAACCACATACCATATGCGCTCCCGAAACGGGACGTAACGTATAATTAAGTGTTAATTGTCCCAGTTTATCTACAATAACAATACGACAATGATATGAAGGTTTATTAAATTCAAAAGTATTTTTTATAAAGTTGACGGTAACAACGTTACCGCCGTTTTCGGCTAATTGCATATCATCAACCCCCTACTATTAAAATATAGTTTTCGCCGGTTAAGGCACTTGAAAGTTTGCGGTACGTTACTTTTTCTTGTGGTATATTCATAGCCATTGTATCGGGTATGTTTTTATTTTGCATATTGCTACGTGTCGCCGTTACGTCGCTATTCTTTATCGTATTCAAGAAGTTATAACGCCTATCGTTTTCAAGTTGTAAAATTACGTGCGTTGCCGTTACACCGACTTTATCTTTAATAAAAAAGTATCGGTCAAGATCACTTATATAACAATAATTAGCGGTTAACGAATTATTGTTTGCGTCAAGTTTTATTTTTGGCGTAAGTATATTCATTTCGCCGTAAATAGTCGCGCCCGTTATCGTGGCAAGTGTGGTAAGGCTACCGCTTTTATTAGCCGTTAACGGGTCAGCATTACACGTATATAACGTTATGTTCATATTGTCACCACCTTTAAAAATACGGGGACGCGTTAACGTCCCCGTGTGAGAAGGAAATAAAATGTTTATGAAAGCGACGCAAAAGTTACGCCGTTATCCGTCCCGACTGTTGCCTTCTTGCCCGCGCCAACTTCAATAACTACGTTTGTACCGTCCATATAAGCGCGGTTATAGTTACTTGTAAGTGGCTTTTTAGTAAGTACTGTACCCATCATCATATTAACGTCGCGAATAGGTATTGCATTGTCGACCGCGTCTTTACAATCTTTGTAAATGCCCGCTACGGTCTGTTTTGTCGCAATGTCACGCGACGCGCCTTTAAAGTCAACTACTTTATATCCGTTTATCATTATTAACACCCCCTTATTTAAGACGAAGTACAACCGCGTTACCGCGTCCGTCAATATAGTTGTCGACCGCTACGTGGTGGTGGAAAGTTGTATAACCTTCACTACCTACGTATTCACTTGTAATCTTGTTGAACTTATTTGTTACGCCCCAAGTATCGTTATCGGCAATAACGCCCACAATATCATCGTAAGTTGTGCCGTTGTCGTTAATAACATCGGTTACGCCGTATGACGGTAACATACCAGTTCCCGAAGTCTGCCACGACAACTTGTCGAATACTTTACCGAGTCCGAGTTCTTCGTTATGGAAAATAGTTGAAAGACCGTAGTTTTCAATATCCTTTACAAACTGGGTAAGGAAGATTGAAGTAATACGGTTTGACGGTGTGTAACAATTTATAGTACCGTCGTTGTACTTCTTGCCGTATTCGGCGATACCACGTTCAATCATACTCTTAACAGTATTGCAAAATTCGGCGAACCTACGTGACTTTCCTTCGTCGGCGTTAATACTTGTTTTAGTTTCTGAAGTACCAAAACGTGTATTATATGCCGAAATAAGGTCAACATATTTACTGCCCGTGATCGCGTCAACAATACGCTTGTTAAGTGTCATATCGACAATACCCTTGTCGATAACGTTTAACTGGGTCTGTACGGCGTTAAGCCAAAGTGTTAAAAGTTTGTTCATTTCTTCGTAGTCGGCTACGCATTTTTCCCAAGTATCGTCCGACCAAGAATACGAAACCTTAAACGTTTTTGTATCGACGTATACTTTCGCGTCAAAGTCCGCACCGTAGTATGTACCGTCAATATAATTAGTACCGTTTACAAGGTTAATTGCGTGGCTATCCTGCACCGTAGGAAGGTTTTTTATCGCTACACGCTGAATTGCCTTACCGAAGTTTTCAACGTCCTTGTAAATACCGTATGTATCCGGTTCGTAAACATCACCGAATACTACAATATTTCTTATACCTACGGCAAGGTTTTTCTGAAATGTTTTGAGATCGTCCGCGCTTAACGACGCAATACTTGTACCTACATCAACGTAGTTACTCATATCTTCGGCAAGTGCCGACGCGTTTTCGTTTAACTGGTTAGGAAGCAACGCCCCGTTAATAAGGCTTGCCATTTGTTTAAGTGTCATTTTTCTTACGTCCTTTCGTTGTTTTAGTTGGTTTGTTTGCTACATCGAGTTTATTAACATACAAGTACGCCCCATACTTGTAAAACTCACCGTTATAAGGTGTCAATTTGCTTTCGTCGATTGCGTCAACTTCGGTATAGTATTCGGCGTCAATCGACGGTGCGCCGTAAAGTTTAATTAATGTTTTCATTGTCTTCATTATCCTTCGTAAATCGTAAAAGAACTTCGGTGTTATGGTTTATTGCGTCCGCAAGTGTACCCAGTTTTTCAAGTGACTTGTCGTACATAGCAAGCGATTTATTATACGAATAATAAATGAACCACGCACAAACAAAGAAACTTACAATAGGAAATCCCACAACCGAAACCGCGTTTATAAATTCCGTCATACTTCGTTTACCCCCTTTAAATATTTTCGTGATACGAAACCGTTATACATCGGTATATATAACCAGTCGTCAACGGCATATATTTTCGTACCCTTCGGTAAAGAAGTAAGTATATTACCGTTGGGTTTTTCACGCACGTTTAAGTTATCTTTTTCGGTACAAACTATATAATTATAGTTTTGTATCATAAACTTGTTTAATATTTTCTGAACGTTCAAACATTTCGATACATAGTCGGGTGCGGTTGCGTAACCACAAGACCATATGATCGTCAACGCTTCTTTTACGTCCTTACTCATCAAACAACCACAATAACGCTTGTTACTTATAAGGTTGAAATAATGTACCACGTTGTCGTAAAGGCTATCAAACGCCCTAAATTTTGCTAACACACTAACATACTTTTTTAACGTCTTGTCGTATTCGACCGTGTTCGCTTCGTAATATTTACCGCTTTTTATATCGTCGGCGGTAGCCTTTACACCAAACAACGCGTTATGTTTTATCATAATTGACGCCGTACCGTAGCCACTTTCCAAAGCGCCTTGTATTAAACATACTTCGGCAAGGTGTGACGCGTACCCGCGTTCATTACATACTTTTTGTGCCACGGGGTAAACCGTTTCTACATATTTTATTATTTGTTCGTTAGTCGCCATAATTAACCACCTTTCAAAGTCAAGATATATTATGTA
>JAZRKO010000010.1:0-59178 GCA_045646405.1 Christensenellaceae bacterium
CACAACCTGCTGATTACAAGTCAGCTGCTCTGCCAATTGAGCTACGCCAGCATAATAGTTATGGTGCCTCGGGGCGGAATCGAACCACCGACACGGGGATTTTCAGTCCCCTGCTCTACCGACTGAGCTACCGAGGCAAAAAAAATGGCGACCCGGAACGGGCTCGAACCGTCGACCTCCAGCGTGACAGGCTGGCGTTCTAACCAACTGAAGTAACGGGCCATGGCCATTTTTAATTTTTTATTCATAACTATAAGTGGTGGGCCTTCACGGACTCGAACCGCGGACCAATCGGTTATGAGCCGACCGCTCTAACCAACTGAGCTAAAGGCCCGAAAGATAGTGGTCGGGGTGAAGAGACTCGAACTCCCGACATCATGCTCCCAAAGCACGCGCGCTACCAACTGCGCTACACCCCGATTACGCTTAGCCCGTTTATAATATAATAAACGAAAAAATTTGTCAAGCAATTTGCGATACTAAACTAAATTTTAAGCGTGGGCGCTAATTTTAGTTGTGCGCCTGTAATCTTTCGATTACTTAAACATATTAGCATAACATTGAAATTATTGCAAGCGTTTTTTCGCCATTTTCAAAAAAAATTTTTATTACTTTTACTCAGTTAAATTTTATAAGTTTTTATTTATGCCAACAAAAAAACTTCCGCCTAAAATTTGAGCGGAAGTTTCAAAATTTTTAATCTTTTAACAATTTTTCACCCTTACTAATATCGTCGGCATCTTTAACTTCTTTTACAACGAGTTTATAAAGCGCTATTAAACCTATAACGTTCGGGATAACCATTAGGTAATTGAAAAAGTCAGTCAGTTCCCAAACTAAATCGTTTTGGAATACCGAACCAAGAACTATAAACACGAGCGAAATTACGGTATAAATAAGCGTTCCTTTACCCTTAAACAAATACTCGAAGTTGATTTTACCAAATAAGTTCCAAGAAAGTATAGTTGAAAAAGCAAAGAAAGTAAGGCAAACCGCAACGAAGATATTGCCGATAGTTTGAACTACGCTACCACCGCCAAACGCGATGGCAAACCCCGTTGCAACTGCGTTGGTTTTGGAAACGGTAGTCCATAAATTAGAACTGTTTGACCCGTTAGCGTAAAGCGTGGTGATAACGATAAGCGCAGTCATCGTAAGAACGATAAAGGTATCCATAAACACGCCAAACATTGCCGAACAGCCTTGTTCGTGTGCGGTTTTAACGTTTGCTTGCGCGTGAGCGTGCGGGGTTGAACCCATACCCGCTTCGTTCGAGAAAAGCCCGCGTTTAGCGCCTTGCTGAATTGCTATAACGATAGCGCCCCAGAACCCACCGCCGATAATCGCTTGGGGATTAAAAGCGTATTCGAAAATCATACCGAACGCCCTTGGGAGAGAAGTAATTCTGCAACATAGAATAACGATACCGCCAACTATATAAATAAGCGCCATTATAGGAACGAGTTTTTCAGTAACCGACGCCAAGCGCTTAGCACCGCCGATAAATACGAACCCTGCAACTACTGCAATAATTACGCCTACGGTAAGACTAATCCACCAAACGTTTTCACCGGCAACCGCGTTACTAACTGCTTCGCCGATAGAGTTTGACTGAACCATACTACCTATAAAACCAAGCGCTATAACGGTTGCGATAGCGAAAAACACCGTAAGGAATTTACCAAAACCGCCCCCAAACGCCTTTTTAATATAGTATACGGGGCCACCCGACACGCTACCGTCTTCATTGACAACGCGGGTTTTTTGAGCGAGAACTGCTTCCGCGTAAATGGTAGCCATACCTAAAAAGGCAATAATCCACATCCAAAATATTGCGCCCGGGCCACCCGTTAAGATAGCGCCCGTTGCACCTATAATGTTACCAGTACCAACTTGACCTGCAACTGCGGTTGCAAACGCTTGGAAAGAACTCATACCGCTCTTTTGCTTATCGCCTACAAGTTTAATATTGCCAAAAACTTGCTTAGCGCCTTGACCGAAATAACGAACTTGAACGAACTTTGTCTTTATCGTAAAAAACAAGCCCACGCCAACGAGTAAAATCACTAAAAAATAACCCGAAAAATACGTGTTAAAGTTCGCGAAAAATTCAAGTAAACTCGCTTCGATATTTGCCCACATAAAACATACTCCTAATAAATAATATTGATAAAATAAAAATGGAGTTACTTACGACTGTAAACAACTCCAAAAAAATCAAGTTATACGCAAAACGCGATATAAAAAATCTGTCCTTTCACCTGAGAGTTTCGTGGAATTACCCACTTGCACCTTCGGTACTCGATTTAACGAGATTCTCCAGAGTGCCTACGCACACGGTTTATAAAATTCCGCGTGTTTCAACGGCTAATTAAGTTAACTTTATTATAGCAAAGTGTTAAAGCAAAAAGCAAGTATTTTACCGCACCAAATAAAATTTTTTCAACTTTTTTATTCTTTGGCTACAATAAGTTGACAAATTCAATTCAAAATACTAAAATTTTTAAGGTATAAACCTTAGGAGAATTTTATGGCAGTAAGACAAAACGTTAGAAACGTTGCAATAATAGCGCACGTTGACCACGGCAAAACTACGCTAGTTGACGCGCTTCTTAAACAAAACGGCATATTTAGAACGAACGAAGTAGTTCAAGATAGAGTTATGGACAGTAACGATTTAGAGCGTGAAAGAGGCATAACTATACTTGCAAAGAATACCGCCGTTAACTACAAAGGCGTTAAAATCAATATAATAGACACGCCCGGCCACGCCGACTTTGGCGGTGAAGTTGAACGCATACTTTCTATGGTTGACGGGGTAATTCTACTCGTTGACGCGGTTGAAGGCTGTATGCCCCAAACTCGTTACGTTTTGAAAAAGGCGTTGTCGCTTGGCAAAAAACCCGTAGTCGTTATAAATAAAATAGATAAAGGCGGTGACCTTGATAAGACGATGGACGGGGTTATCGATTTATTTATCGAACTCGGCGCAAACGACGACCAACTCGACTTCAAAACGGTGTACGCGTCAGCCCGCGCAGGCTTTGCAACTAACGACCCTAGCCACCAAACGGAAGATATGTCCGCGCTACTTGACGTTATCGTAAGCGAAGTACCCGCCCCCGAAGGCGATTTTGAAGGCGGGCTTCAAACTATAATTTGCAACGTTGACTACGACGAATACGTTGGTCGTATCGGCGTTGGTAGAATTGTAAGGGGCTCGGTAAAAGACGCGGAAACCGTTACCGTTTGCCATACTGACGGAACTACGTCAATTGCCAAAATAGGAAGACTTTATCAATTTGAAGGTCTTAAACGCGCCGAAGTTGAAAACGCAACCGTTGGCGATATTATAGCAATTTCAGGTATAGCCGATATAAACATAGGCGAAACGATTTGCTCGCTTAATAAGGCTGACCCGCTCCCCTTCGTTGCGATTGACGAGCCTACGATTTCTATGATGTTTATGGTTAACAACTCCCCTTTTGCAGGTAAAGAAGGCAAGTTCGTAACGTCACGCCATTTAAGGGCAAGGTTATTCAGGGAAGTTCAAACCAACGTTTCAATGCGCGTTGAAGAAACGGATAATACTGACACTTTCAAAGTTTTCGGTCGCGGTGAACTACACTTATCAATACTTATTGAAGAGATGCGCCGTGAGGGTTACGAATTCCAAGTTTCACGCCCAAAAGTTATCTATAAGACGATTGACGGTACTTTATGCGAGCCGATGGAAGATTTGGTTGTCGACGTTCCTACCGAATACGTAGGCGCGGTTATGAGTAAACTTGGCGAGCGCCGTGGCGAACTCGTTTCTATGGACGCCGACGATAGAGGTGGCACGAAACTTACCTTCAAAATTCCGTCGAGATGCTTAATCGGTTATAGAAACGAAATGCTTACCGACACCAAAGGTTTCGGTACAATGGCGTCAACGTTTGCTGGCTACGAGCCGTATAAAGGCGATATAAAAGAGAGAAACCGAGGTTCGCTAGTTTGCTTTGAATCGGGCGTTACCACTCAATACGGCTTATTTAACGCGCAAGAGCGTTCAACTCTATTCGTTGGCGCAGGCTTAAAAGTTTACGAAGGTATGATAGTTGGCGTTAACTCGCGTGAAGACGATTTGTCCGTAAACGTTTGCAAACAAAAACACTTAACCAACTCTCGCGCTAGCGGTAGTGACGATGCACTCAAACTTATACCCCCTACCCAAATGAGTTTAGAACAATGTATGGAATTTATTGCAGACGACGAACTACTCGAAGTTACCCCCGTATCAATAAGGCTTAGAAAGAAAATTCTCTCTCACGATTTACGTATGAAAGAATGGGCTAAAAACAGAAAATAATATACAAAACCCACGGCTGAGCCGTGGGTTTAATTTATTCTATTGATTTTTTGTTGTTAAATAGTTTTAACGGGTCGAGTTTTAGTTCGTTTATTATCATAGCGATAAAAATTATTATAAAACCTATAACTAAGCCTACGGTTAACTTCTCGTCACCAAGTATTACTGAAAATAGCGTTCCAAAAACCGCTTCTAAACTTAGTATTAAACTTGCTTGATTTGGGGTTGTAAACTTTTGCCCGTATATTTGCGCCATTTGCGCAAGCATAGTGCAAACTACTGCTAAATACCCTATTTTTAATATCTTTTCAATGTCTAAACTATACCCTGCCGTGCCTTGTGGAAGTTCAAATATAACAGATAGCACCGCACAAACTACGCCAACCGTTAGCAGTTGAAGTACGAGTAGTACGGAAGTATCTTCGCCCGCGTCTTGATACCTTGATATAAATATAATTTGCAAGCCGTAAAATATAGCGCAAACTAGGGTAAGCCCGTCACCAAGCAAGGTGTTTGAGGCTTGCTCGCTTTCTCCTGAAAAGGCTACGAAACCTATACCTACAATACACATAACCGCCGATATTACGTTAAACGGCTTTGGCGCAATTTTAGTAATTAACCAGGCAAGAAACGGCACCATAACGCAGTAACTTGACGTTAAAAAGGCGTTACGGCTAGGCGTTGTAAAACTAAGCCCGTACGTTTGAACGATATACGCTGAAACTAAAATTCCGCCAAGCGTTAAGCCGTGAATTATAGTTTTTTTGCTTGCCTTTTTTATGCGTTTAATATAAATAAGCCCTAAAACTATTCCCGAAAACAAAAACCTTATTGCTAAAACGAAAAGTTCGTATACGGTTTCAATAGTTTCTTTAAGAATAAAAAACGACGTACCCCACGCAAGCGTTGCAAGTAGCAACATAAGTTGCCCTACAAGATTTAATTTTTTATTACTCATAATATTTTAATTATACAAAATAAATATAGTTTTGTAAAACGAAAAACCGCCGTTTGGCGGTTTTTTATCTTATGATTTCTTTAATTAAAATTATATCGCTAGGCTTTTTAGAAGATATTTCAACCGCGGATAAAAATTCCGCCTTTGCCCTTTCAAATAAACTCTCGTCATTTGCATAAAGCGTGCAAAGAATTTCGCCTTTTTCCACCCTATCGCCCACTTTTTTATTCAAAATTATGCCAGAACTTAGGTCGATAACGTCGTCTACCTTTTGCCTACCCGCGCCGAGATAGAGCGCCGAAACACCTACCTTTTCAGCGTTCAGTTTTGAAAGGTATCCGCTATTTTTAGATAAAACTTCCATTTTATATTTAGGTAGGTAATTACCCGTTTCAAAATCTTCTAAACTTCCACCTTGCGCGGTTACGAACTCTACAAACTTATTATACGCTTTTTTACTACTTATCGCGTTTTCAAAAGCCTTTTCGCAAGATATAAAATCGCCGTAGTTAGATAAATATAATATTTCTGCGGTTAGGTGTTTACAAACTTTATATAAGTCGCCCTTTACCTTACCTTTAAGCACGTCTATCGCTTCTTTAACTTCCAAAGCGTTGCCTATCGCGTAGCCTAACGGCTCGTTCATATCGGTAATAACTGCTGAAATCTTTTTACCTGCGCCCTTTCCTATATCAACCATAACGCTTGCTAGACGTTTAGCGTCGCCTTGACTTTTCATAAAAGCGCCGTCTCCAACCTTTACGTCTAGAACGATAACGTCGTCACTCGCGGTGAGTTTTTTACCCATTATGCTTGACGCGATTAGCGGAATACTGTCAACCGTGGCGGTAACGTCACGAAGGGCGTAAAAAATCTTGTCGGCAGGCGCTAGGTTTTTAGTTTGCCCTATAATTGATAGCCCCGTTTTTTTGCAAACGCTTATAAAATCGCTATACGATAGTTCAGTGTTAAAACCCTTAATTGACGATAGTTTATCAACCGTTCCGCCCGTATGCCCAAGCCCACGCCCACTCATTTTCAAAACTTTAAGCCCAAGCGCGGATAGAACGGGGGATATTATTAAACTAGTTTTATCTCCAACCCCACCCGTTGAGTGCTTGTCAACCTTAATTCCACTTAAATCAAGCGGAGAAATAACGTCGCCGGAACTTGCAATTTCCAAGGTAAAATCAAGCGTTTCACGCCTCGTCATACCCCTAAAATACACCGCCATTAAAAATGCGGATAGTTGATAGTTAGGAATAGTTTTATTCGTTGCGCCCTTAACTATCACAGATAGTTCTTCTCGGGTTAGTTCAAACCCGTCACGCTTTTTCTTTATAATATCGTAAACTCTCATAATAATATATCAAGAACGGTTTTTGAAACGAAGTCAAACCCCGAAATAGTGCCTAGGTTTTTGGGCGTTACGCCTTTATAGTACGATATAAACGGAACGTCTTCCCGCGAGTGGTCGGTTGACGGGGTCGACGGGTCGCACCCGTGGTCGGCAGTGATAATTAAGACGTCGTTATCTTTCATACCGCTTAGAAAATCACCTAAAAACTCGTCGAACTCGGCTATCGCTTTTGCATAGCCGTCTATATCGTTTCTATGCCCGAAAACGCTATCAAAATCAACGAAGTTTATAAAACACAAACCCTTAAAATCTTGGTTTTGGATATCTAAAACTTTACTAAACCCGTCGCTATTTGACTTGGTTTTTACACTACTCGTTATTCCAACGCCTGCAAAAATATCGTTAATTTTACCAACCGCTAAAACCGTTTTGCCGTTTTCTTTCAACTTATCGAGCATAGTCTTTTTGGGTGGCGGTAGCGAATAGTCCTTTCTATAAGCCGTTCTAATATAGGGGTACTCGCCCGTAAACGGCCGTGCAATAACTCTACCCACGGCGTGCTTGCCTACTAATAATTTTCTAGCAATTTCACAGTACTCATACAATTTTTCTAGCGAAACTACGCTATCGTGCGTTGCAATTTGAAAAACGCTGTCTGCTGACGTATATACGATAGGATATCCCGTTTTTATATGCTCTTTTCCGTAATCTTTAATAACTTCCGTACCCGAATACGGCTTATTACACAGCGTTTTAGTACCTATTAGCCTTTCAAACTCTAAAATGATTTCGGTAGGAAAACCGCTTTCATACGTCGGCATAGGCGCGTTTGATATAACGCCCGCCATTTCCCAATGCCCAAGCGTAGTGTCTTTACCTGCGCTTTTTTCTTTTAGGCGGGCGAACACACCAAGCGGATTTTCAATTCCGCCACCTACCCCGTCTATATTATAAAGCCCTAGTTTTATTAAGTTTTCCGCCTTGAAGTTTTGGTTTTTAGATATTGAACGCAAGGTGTTTGAACCTAAATCGCCAAATTTATCCGCATCGCTTGCGCCACCTATTCCAAGACTGTCAAGAACCATTAAAAATACGCGTTTTTTCATCTTTTATCCATAATATATGCAGTTTCAAGCGCAACTTTCATCATATCGGTAAAAGATTGTTCTCTTTCTTTTGCGGTAGTTTCTTTACCCGTTACTAAACTATCTGAAACGGTTAGTATCGAAAGCGCCCTTTTACCTAGAAAAGACGCCGTCATATAAAGCGCGGCACTTTCCATTTCAACGGCTAGTACTCCCATCTTAGAAAAGTCAAGCCCGCTAGTTTTGTCGCTATAAAACCTGTCGCTTGATAAAACGTTTCCAACAAACGCTTTTTTACCTAAACTTTCGCACACCTTATCGGCAGTTTTTAGTAAGGTATAATCGCAAATGGGCGCAAAGTCCCCGGGGAGTGCGTATTGAGATGCAAAATTACTATCCGTGCAAGCGCCTTGGGCAAGAACGATATCGTAAAGGTCAAGTTTATCGCTAAGCGCACCCGCCGAGCCTACTCTTATAATATTTTCAACCCCGTAAAACTTATATAGTTCGTATGAATATATGCCCATAGACGGCATACCCATACCAGACGCCATTACCGAAACTTTAACCCCGTTATAGTAGCCGGTGTAACCTTTTACACCCCTAACGTCGTTTATAAGTTTTACATCGGTAAGATAAGTTTTTGCAATAAATTGCGAACGCTTAGGGTCGCCCGGCATAAGTACGGTTTTAGCAAAATCGCCAAAGTTTGCGCTATTGTGTGGTGTTGCCATAAAATAATCTCCTTATAACATTATTATAACCCAAACGATAATTTTTGTAAATAATAAATAAAAAAAGACCTAAAAGGTCTTTTAATTTATTACGATTATAAAAATTTGAAACAGTTTGCGTTTGACGGATAAAATGCAATAAATTACAAAGTTCTTGTAAGGGCGCGTACCTTTTGTACGTAACCGAGCAAAACTGCAGTAATTTGAAGCAGTTTGCCGTCAAAATTTAAGCGGTTTTGGGTTTTTGTAGGTAGTAAACCTAATCGTGTAACCGTTAGTTTCAATAGGCTGTGATTGATAGGTAACTTCAAACCCCATTTCGTCAAGGTTAGGATAAAATACGGTTGCGTCACCGTCGGCATCAACTTTGGTGATATAACACTCGTCACAGTAAGGCACCATAGTTTTATAAAACATAGCGCCACCGATAACGAAAACGTCGTCACTATTATACTTAGATAGTTCTTTCGACAACTTATCAAGCGTATGAACGACGATACAATCGTCTCTTTCAACGCCTTCGGGCGCTAAAACGATATTAACTCTGTTTTTTAGTGGTTTAGAACCGGGAAAAGAAAGCAAGGTGTTATATCCCATACAAACGGTTTTACCCGCTGTTTTTTCACGGAAAAACTTCATATCTTCGGGGAGAGAGAAAAGCAAATCGTTATTCTTTCCTATGCCCCACTTTTTATCTACTGCAACTATAGATTTCATTATATTGCGACCTCCAACTTATCGTTAAGTGGTGTAGACTTATAGTCAACGAGTTTGAAATCGTCAACCGTAAAGTCGTAAAAATTCTTAATATCGGGGTTTACGATAAGTTTAGGCGCTTCAAACTGTTCGTGTTTGAACATCTCTTTAAGCGCGGGGATATGCCTATCGTAGACGTGCGCGTCAGATATAACGTGAACGAGTTCGCCCACCTTTAAGTTAGAAACTTGGGCAAGCATAATAAGAAGTATGGAGTACTGAACGACGTTCCAGTTATTAGCAACCACCATATCGTTCGAGCGTTGGTTGAGTATACCGTTAAGTTTACCGCCTGAAACGTTAAAAGTCATAGAGTACGCGCAAGGGTATAAATTCATTTCGTGCAGGTCTTGAAAGGTATAAATATTCGTCATAATTCTACGCGAATAAGGGTTGTTTTTAAGGTCGAATAAAACTCTATCAACTTGGTCCATCTCGCCTTCTTTATACTTGTGCTTAACGCCGAGTTGGTAGCCGTAAGCCTTTCCTATCGAACCCGTTTCGTCTGCCCATTGGTCCCAAATTTTAGAATTAAGGTCGTTTATATTATTGCTTTTTTTCTGCCATATCCACAAAAGTTCGTCAATTGACGACTTGAAAAAAGTTTTTCTAATAGTAAGAATTGGAAACTCTTTTTGTAAATCGTATCTGTTTACTACGCCGAACTTTTTAACGGTATGCGCGGGCGTACCGTCAGCCCAGCGTGGGCGAACGTTTTGGTCGGTATCCCAGTAGCCGTTTTCAATGATATCAGTACAGTTTTGAATAAAAATTTTATCTGCGTAACTCATAATTTCATCCTTTTTAATATTTTAGCACAACGATAACTAATTGTAAAGACTAAAACGCGTCCTTTTCCTTATCTTTGAACTTTTTTGCTATAACGCTTGCCTTTACACTATACGGCGTTATCCTAGATATGAACGACACCACTTTATTGTAAAATCCCGGCACGCATATCGTTTTGTTTTTAGAAAGTGCTTTTAGCCCCTTTTCCACAACGAATTTGGGCGATTTTTTAGAAAGTTTCCCGGTTAAACCTTGGCTTTTTATATCTTTAATAATGTCTTGCCGTGTAGGAACGCTACCCGGGCAAAGCACCGTTATTTTCACACCGCTATCTTTTAACTCTTTCTTTAAGCCCTTGTAAAAATAAATTAGCGCCGATTTAGTTGCCGAATACTCAGCAAAGTACGGCATAGGCGTTAAACCGCAGGCAGACGATACTATAAGTATATCTAAGTTTTCGCTACGATTATCAAGCGCGAACTTAGTAGTTGATAGCGCGCCTTCAAAATTTACGCGCGCTTGGGCTACTATTTTTTCTTCCGTGTACTTCAAAAACGCCTTTCTCGTATCTAAACCCGAAACGTAGTATAGCCCTTTAACTATAACGCCTAAATCTTTAAGGCGATTAAACGCTAAAACCCTTTCTTCACTACTTGATAAATCGAGTGGCAAAGTGATAATTTTTATATCTTCTTTAATCGTTTGAAGTTCGCATTTTAGTAGTTCGAGTTTGTTTTCACACCTACCCGATATCACTAAGTTTTCGCCCCGTTTAGCAAGCGCTATGCAAAACTCTTTACCTATTCCACCACTTGCGCCGAATATTAAACTGTACTTTTCCATTAGTCGAAAAACGCTCCCGCTAATTTGATTTCTTCTCTAATTTTTTCAATTGCTTTTTTCTCAATTCTAGATATGTACGACCTAGATATTTTAAGCAGCCGTGCAACTTCGCGTTGCGGTAGCGGTGTCGCGCCTTCAAGCCCGTAGCGTAGCCTTATTACCGTGTATTCTCGCGCGGATAAACACCTTTTTACAATAATTAAAAACTTTTTGTTTTGAGTTTTAATCTCAACTTGTTCAACTAGTGGCTCTTTATCGTCGGGAATTAAGTCCATAAGCGTTAGTTCGTTCCCGTCTTTATCCGTTCCAACGCTATCTGATAGCGAAACGTCTTTAAGGTGCTTTTTGTTTGCGCGAAGTAGCATTAAAATCTCGTTTTCAATACACTTTGCCGTGTACGTTGCAAGTTGAGTGTTTTTCTCGGGATTATACGTGTTTATTGCCTTAATAAGCCCGATAGTGCCGGTCGATATCAAATCGTCGTTCTCGCCAGCGCCTTGATATTTTTTAACTACGTGCGCAACAAGTCTTAAATTGTGCTTGATAAGCGTTTCTTTCGCCTGTAAATCGCCGTAGGTCTTAAACCTTTCTAAATAGTACTTTTCATCTTCTTGGGATAGGGGTTTTGGAAAACAGTCCCCTTTAATACTTCCGCAAAAGAAAAGTATTTTGCCAACCAAAAAATTGATAAATTCTAAAAACATAACTTAACTCCTTAGTGGAGTTTATGTCAAGTTTTGTCGAATTATACTATATCGCGCCGTAAAAAATCGCCACTATCTAGTTTTATATCCGTAAATATTAGTAGTTTTTGTTGAACGATTTTCGCGTCGGTTACTACTTCGCCGTTTTCCGTTTCAATCTTAGTTACTACTATTTTCTTGTTGAAATTATCGCTTGGGGATAGAACTTCTAAAACGTCACCCACCTTAAAGCGGTTGCGCATTTCAACTAATATAGCGCCCTTTTCATCGTCATAACCTAAAACCGACGCTATAAATAAACTATTCCCCGTAGACTGGCTGTTTTCATAGTTTACGGTATCGTCGTTTCTACCAAACGCGTAAGCGGTGGTAAAAGCGCGATGAAAAGTCTTTTTAAGTTCGGCTTGATATAAGGGATTATCTTTGTATGACGAGCCTACCCTATAATACTCGTCAATCGCACGGCGGTAGGCGTTTATTACCGTTGCGAGATAATACTCGCCTTTCATACGCCCTTCAATCTTAAACGAGTTAACGCCCGAAGATATCATTTCGCCTATATAGTCTAGTAAATTTAAGTCTTTACTGTTGAGAATATAAGTTCCCCTTTCGTCTTCTTCAATAGGGTAGAAACTTCCTTCTTTATTTACTTCTTTTATGGCGTAATTCCAACGGCAGGCTTGAACGCACTCCCCGCGATTACCGTCACGCCCGGTTAAATACCCAGACAGTAAACACCTACCACTGTAACTTATACACATTGCGCCGTGAATAAAGGCTTCAAGTTCGGTGTTAGACAATTCGCCTTTTATCTCTTTAATTTCATTAAGCGATAGTTCCCTAGCAAGAACTATGCGCTTTATGCCTTGTTCTTCCCAAAATTTAGCCGAAAGTTTGTTTTGCGTGTTTGCTTGCGTGGAAAGATGAAGTTCAAGTTTCGGCGCAACTTGTTTTGCTATATAGATAACGCCGGGGTCTGATACGATAACCCCGTCTACCCCGATATCGTAAAGATACGGAAGATAGGTTTTAAGGTCTTCAAAATCGCAGTTTTTAGCGTAAACGTTTACGGTAACGTATAACTTTTTGCCTAAATTATGAGTGTATAAAACTGCTTCTTTTAATTCGTCGTAAGAAAAGTTATTCGAAAACGCGCGGAGAGAAAAATTCTTTCCGCCTACGTATACCGCGTCTGCCCCGTAATAAAGCGCTGTTTTAAGTTTTGAAAAATTGCCCGCTGGCGCTAATAATTCAACTTTTTTCATATGTTATCCTTTTATTTTTTGTAAGAAACGGCAATACCGTCACCCACGTCGAAAAAGCAGGTGATAAGGTCGGTGTCGGATGCTAAAATTTCGTCAAATTCGCGAATTTTACGCGCGAGTGAGTTGTATATTTTAGGCGTTTTAACTTCGCCCGATACGTAACCCCTAAATAAAACGTTGTCGGTAAACAGTACTCCACCCTTTTTAAGTAGGTTTTTAAGTACGGGAAGTAGCCTTGTATAACTTGCCTTATTACAGTCTAAAAATATAAAGTCGTACTCGCCTGTAAGCGTAAGCGCAGTTTCATAACTATCGCCAAGTATTGCCGTAACCCTATCGTAAACGCCGAATTTTTTGAAGTTTTTAATGGCTTCGGTTTGCGAAGGCTCGAACTTTTCAATGGTGGTTAGCCTTGCCGTTTTTTGCGTGAGTAGCATAGCCGTTCCCGAACAACCCGTAGCCGTGCCTAGTTCTAAGATGTTTTCGGGGTTTTTGATAGAAACCATCAAAAGTAGTTCGGATAAACTCTCGTCTAAAATAGTTGGAATTCCGCTTTCTTTATAAAATACGCGTAAATCTTTTAATTCCTGCGGGAGTGAAAACTCCGCGCTTTTTTCAGTTAAATTTTTTGTAAATTCGTTTATCATACTTCGGTAATAATAGGTAAAATCATAGGATTTTTCTTGATTTTTTTGAATACGTAATCACGTAATTTTTTTCTTAAAATATTTCTAAGTTCAGTTTTATCGCCCGCGGATTTTACGTTGTAACTATCAAACGTTTTAATGATTATCGATTTCATTTCGGCAATTTGCTTATCACTAAGCCCTGCGCCTTTACCGATAACGTCAGGCTCTTGAAGTACTAGCCCACTTTCGGCTGAAATACAGCACACCGCAACCACTATACCTTCGGCGGAAATATACTTTCTATCTCTAACAACGCTCGGCGCTTCGCCAACCGATAACCCGTCGACAAGCCTACTTCCAGACGGGAACTTTTCACGGCGTTTCATTGACTTTTGAGTAAATTCAACCGTATCTCCTATATCGGCTATTAGGCACGCACTATCTCTCATACCCATTTCTTTTGCAAGTTCTACGTGCTTTATAAGGTGGCGGTATTCGCCGTGCACGGGAATAAAGAACTTGGGGCGGATAAGCGAGTGCATAATTTTAAGTTCTTCTTGGCAAGCGTGACCGGAAGCGTGTATTTTTTCTAAACTCTCGTAACACACTTCCGCACCCTTTCTATATAGGTTGTTTATGACTTGGTAAATGCTCTTTTCGTTACCTGGGATAGGCGATGCAGAAATGAGTATCACGTCGTTTTTGCCGATAGTTACGTCTTTCGACTCGCCCGACGCCATTCTCGTTAAAGCGCTCATCGGCTCGCCTTGTGAACCCGTTGAAACTACGACTAGTTCTCTATCTGGAATATTTTTAATTCTATCTAACTCAACGATAGTGTCTTTTGGAATAGTAAGTTCGCCTATTTTGGAAGACGCTTCAATTACGTTTATCATACTTCTACCAGATAGCGCAACTTTTCTCTTGTTTTTGTACGCTAGGTTGAGTATTTGTTGAATTCTATAAACGTTTGACGCGAACGTTGCAATAACTAAGCGCTTAGTTTTATGCTGGGCAAAAAGCCTATCTAGGTTTTCAGTTACCACGCTTTCGCTCATAGAATACCCCGAGCGCTCAACGTTAGTCGACTCGCATAGCATAAGCGTTACGCCCTTTTTACCTATTTCGGTAAGGCGCGCTAGGTCTATAATTTCACCGCCTATCGGCGTTAAGTCAACCTTAAAATCGCCCGAGTGGAACACCACGCCAACTGGTGTTTGAACAGAAAGTGCAACCGCACCGGGTATCGAGTGGTTTACGTTTACGAACTCAACCGAAAACACCCCCGCTTTTATCGTAGATTTTGGTTCAACCGCAAAAAGCCTTGCCCCTTTTACGCCTTGTTCACGAATTTTACTATCAAGTAGCGTAAGCGTTAGTTTTGTGCCGTAAACGGGCACGTCAATTTCTTTCAAAAGATACGGAACACCGCCTATATGGTCCTCGTGCCCGTGCGTTAAAAATAGCCCGCGTATGCGCTCTTTATTTTGATTAAGATAGGTAATATCCGGAATAACTAAGTCAACCCCGGGCATTTCGCTTGTTGGAAAGGTAAGCCCCGCGTCGATTATAATTATATCTTTGCCGTATTCAAGCGCGGTCATATTCTTACCGATTTCACCAACCCCGCCTAAAAAACGAACTTTTAACGTGTTTTTATTTTTCATAAATCTAGTCCTTAAAATAATATAATTATTATTATTTTAACACAGTTTTATAACTTTGTAAACAGTAAATAATCGCCTTAGTTTCTATATTGAGCCCCCTTTCGACAAAATTATTAAAAAAGCACCTCCTTAAAGTGTCTAACTTTTGGGGTGCATTTCACTCGCGCCACTATTTTGTTTTTAGTGTTGATAATCTCCATATATAAAAACTCTCGTTTAATTTCAAACGAGAGTTTATTTTTATTTCTTTATTGCAACCTTTTTAAGACCTTAGAAGCGAGTTAGACGAGGCACAAGATTTTTTACCGCCGAGATTAACCTTGTTGGTTATCGAGGTGGTAAAAAGTCGCAGTAACAAAGTATAACGACGCTTATAAGGGATTAAAAATTAGTCGGAAATTTCCTTAATATTAGCCTTAATTTTCTTGCGCATATCAATATACTTGTTGAGTTTTTCGCGTTCTTGGTCAACGAGTGCTTTGGGGGCTTTTGCTAAGAAACCGTTGTTTGCAAGTTTGCCGTTTGCCCTTGCAATTTCACTTTCTACCTTTTCAAGTTCAGCGTTTAATCTTATAACTTCTTTTTCAAGGTCAACGAGTTCACCAAGCGGAACGAAAAGTGAAGTTTTATCAAGTACCACAGATACCGTTTTTACGGTAATTTCGTCTTTACTTTCGATAAATTTAACGCTACCGATATTAGCAAGTTTTTCAACGTAGATAGACGCTTTTTCAATTAGGCGCTTTTTCTCGGTTACGATATAAAGGTCAACCTTTTTACTAGGCGCGCAACCCGTATCCGCCCTAATTTGACGAATTGCGGTTATTATACTCATAACGTATTTGCAATCTTCTGCGTCTTTACGGTATGCGAGTTTAGAGTTATATCTTGGGTAATTAGAAACCATAATGCTTTCTTTAACGCCGGGGATATGTTGATAAATTTCTTCGGTAATAAACGGAATATACGGATGAAGAAGTTTTAAGGTGTTTTTAAGAACGTAGATTAAAACGCTTAAAACGTCAGCCTTCTTATTCTCGTCAGTTCCGTATAAATACGGTTTACATAGTTCAATATACCAGTCGCAGAAATCGTTCCAGAAAAAGTCTTGAAGAACTGAACAAGCAAGCCCGATTTCATACTTTTCCATATTTAAGGTAACCTTTTTAACGGTGTTATTAAGGCGTGAAATTATCCACTTATCGGCAAGGTTGAGTTTAACGTTTTCTATATCTTTAATCTTTTTGCCTTCGCAGTTCATAAGTACGAAACGCGATGCGTTCCAAATCTTATTTATATAGTTACGGCAACCTTCGATTTTATCTTTACTAAATCTAGTATCGCTACCTGGGGCAATACCGCCAAGTAACGCGTATCTAAGCGTGTCCGCCCCGTACTCGTCAATAATTTCAAGGGGGTCGATACCGTTACCTAAGGACTTGCTCATTTTTCTGCCTTGCGCGTCACGAACTAAGCCGTGGATAAGCACGTCCTTAAACGGAATACGGTTGGTGTGTTCAAGCCCGCTAAATATCATACGAGCAACCCAGAAGAAGATTATGTCGTACGCGGTAACCAAAAGGTCGGTAGGATAGAAATATTTCAAATCTTCCGTAGCCTCAGGATATCCAAGCGTAGAGAACGGCCATAGCGCCGAACTGAACCAGGTATCCAAAACGTCTTCATCTTGACGGACTTTTTTGCTATTACACTTAGGGCAAACGCTGATATCGTGTTTAGAAACGGTCATTTCCCCGCAGTCGTCACAGTAATACGCAGGAATTCTATGCCCCCACCAAAGTTGGCGAGAGATACACCAGTCTCTAATATTAGTCATCCAGTTGTAGTAAATTTTGGTAAATCTTTCGGGAGTAAACTTGATAGACTTTTTCTTAACGACGTCAATCGCGGGTTTTGCAAGCGGTTTCATTTTAACGAACCATTGCTTAGAAATTATCGGCTCAACGATAGTTGAACAGCGGTAACAATGCCCCACGTTATGAGCGTAAGCCTCGGTTTTTTCTAAAAGACCTAACTTTTCAAGGTCGTTTACGATTTGCTTTCTGCACTCGAACCTATCAAGCCCTTGATATTTTCCAGCCTCTTCGTTCATAGTACCGTCGTCGTTCATCGTTTTGATAACGGGAAGGTTATGGCGAAGCCCAACTTCAAAGTCGTTAGGGTCGTGCGCGGGAGTAATTTTAACTGCGCCCGTACCAAAGTCAAGTTCAACGTAACTATCTTGAACGAGCGGAATTTCACGGTTAACGATAGGTAAAATTAAGGTTTTACCTACTAAGTCTTTATACCTTTCGTCTTTGGGGTTTACCGCAACGGCAACGTCACCAAGCATAGTTTCAGGACGAGTGGTCGCAACAACCACGTATCTATCTTCGCCTTTAACTTGGTATTTTACGTGCCATAAGCCCGATTGTTCTTCGGTATAGTCAACTTCCGCGTCGGAAAGCGCGGTTTTACAAACGGGACACCAGTTGATAATTCTTTTGCCTTGGTAAATTAAGCCCTTTTCGTAAAGGTTAACGAAAACTTCTTTAACGGCACGGTTACACCTTTCGTCCATAGTGAACGCTAGGCGCGACCAGTCGCACGAAGAACCTAATTTTTTAAGTTGTTCAACGATTCTACCGCCGTACTTTTCCTTCCAAGCCCAAGCGCGAACTAAAAATTCTTCACGCCCGATTTGTTCTTTCGTAAGACCTTCTTGTTTAAGCGCGTCAACAATTTTTACCTCGGTTGCGATAGACGCGTGGTCCGTACCAGGTAACCAAAGCGTTTCGTAGCCTTGCATACGCTTAAATCTAACGATACTATCTTGAATAGAATCGTTAAGCGCGTGCCCCATATGAAGTTGCCCCGTGATATTCGGTGGGGGTATAACTACGGTAAAAGGCACTTTATTCGGGTTGGGTTGGGCTTTGAAATAGCCGTTTTCTTCCCACTCTTTATAAATCCTATCTTCAAAACTCTTAGGATTGTAGGTAGTTGAAATTTCCATAAATACTCTCCATTTTATCTATGATAAAGGTTGTTTTTCTTTGCGTGCGAATATTAGTATATAATGTTTTTTTAATATTGTCAAATAAAAGTTTGCCGTCATACAATGTATTATGTTTAATTAACGGAGCATTTTATGAAAAAATTTATTACCATATTCTTATCTTTTCTAATTTTTCTATTTCCCCTTACGGGTTGCAAGGAAGAAGACGACGGCGTTATAAAAGTTAACGAAGTTACAGACTCGTTTTTCTACGCCCCTTTCTACGTTGCTATCGAAAAGGGCTTTTTCAAAGACGAAGGCTTAACTATCGAACTAACTAACGGCGGTGGGTCTGACGTTTCTATGACGGCACTTCTATCCAAAAACGCCGATATAATTTTGGCTGGCCCTGAAACTGCGGTTTACATAAACCGTGCCGACCGCCAAGACGCGCCTAAGGTTTTTGCACAACTAACTAAGCGTGACGGTTGCTTTTTAGTTTCCCGCAACGCTGAACCTAACTTTTCTTGGGATAACCTTAGTGGCAAGGAAATTATAATCGGTAGAAAAGGCGGTCTTCCCGCAATGACTTTCCAGTACCTTATGAAAAACCTAGGCTACCAAGAAGGCGTTGACGTTACGCTTAGAACGGATATTCAGTTTAACCTAATGGCGCCCACTTACGACTCTGGCGTAGGCGATTACGTAACGCTTTTTGAACCCGTTGCAACCGAGTTCGTAAACCAAGGCAAAGGGCATATCGTAGCGAGCGTAGGCGCGAAAAGTGGCGAGATACCCTACACTTCGTTTATAGCGCTTGAAAGTTACCTTAAAGACAATTCTAAAAAGGTTGAAAAGTTTGTAAAAGCGATGTATAAGGCGATTAACTACGTAAAAACCACACCTGCAACCGAAGTTGCAAAAGAACTAGTAAAACACTTTACCGGCTCGAACGTTGCCCAAACAGCCGAGTCGCTTGAAAACTATTTAAGCGTTGATACTTGGATGACTGATATGAGTTTGCCCGAAAGTATGTTTAATAAACTTTTAGACGTAGTGTCCAGCGCAGGCGAATCGGTTTCCGGGGTAACTTATCAAAAGGTGGTTGACAACACCTTTGCAAGCAAGGGCTATAAAGAGTTCTACAACCTATAAAAAACTAATTACTAAGGAGAAGACTTATGGACGATATATTAAAACTTCAAAACGTTTGCTTAACCTATCAAAGCGACCTGTTTGAAACGGAGGCGGTAAAAGACCTTAGTTTTTCAGTTAAAGAAAAAGAGTTCGTTTCGATAATAGGTCCGTCTGGCTCGGGCAAAACGACGATACTGTCGCTAATTGCGGGGCTTATGCCCGTAACCCGCGGTAAAATTTTATACAAGGGAAAAGAGATTAAAAAAGTTTGTGAAAATATCGGCTATATGTTACAGCGCGACGAACTGTTTTCATGGCGCACTATTGAAAAAAACGTGTTTCTACCCTTGGAAATCAAGAAGATTGACACGCACGACAACCGCTCCCGCGCAATAGAACTCATCGATAAATACGGGCTTAAAGATTTTTCTAAATCGTACCCAATGCAACTGTCTGGCGGTATGCGACAAAGAGTTGCGCTAATTCGCACGCTATCTAGCAACCCCGACCTTTTGCTACTTGACGAGCCTTTTTCCGCGCTTGATTCTCAAACCCGACTAAAAGTTGTTAACGACGTTTACGATATAATAAAACGCGAAGGTAAAACGGTGGTATTAGTTACCCACGATATTGCAGAGGCCATATCGCTGTCGGATAGAATTATAGTTTTAACTAATAGACCTGCTAAGGTTTATAAAGAACACCAACTTCACTTTGATAAGTCTTTATCCCCACTAAAACGGCGTGACGAGCGCGGTTTTTCTAAAACGTTTAACACGCTATGGAGTGAACTTAACAATGAATAACTTACCGTCAAGTGAAAGAAAACGCTATCTTAAAAAGGTAAAACTCGATAAAATTTTAGTAAACGTTACGAGAATTTTAATACTTTTAATCTTTCTAGGGCTGTGGGAAGTTTTAGCAAGGCTTAACGTTATAGACTCGTTTTTGATGAGTATGCCGTCTAAAATAGTTTCTACTATTATAGAACTATCAAAGTCGGGCGAACTAGGTATGCACCTTACCACCACCCTTTACGAAACGGTACTCGGCTTTTTAATAGCAACGACGTTAGGAACGATTATTGCGCTACTACTTTGGTGGAGTGAGTTTTTACGCAAAGTGTTAGAGCCGTATATCGTAGTTCTTAACAGCCTACCTAAAATTGCGCTAGGGCCTATAATAATCGTTTGGTTTGGCGCGGGAACGAAATCTATTATCTTTATGGCGGTTTTAATAACCATAATCGTAACGGTAATTACTATGCTAAACGGCTTTTTAGCAACCGAGCAAACTAAAATACTGCTTATGCGGTCGCTTGGGGCTACCAAACTTCAAATGCTATATAAACTCGTTTTGCCGTCGTCAATTCCCACGTTCATTTCTTGCTTGAAAATCAACGTTGGTATGGCGTGGATAGGCTCGATTATGGGCGAATACCTAGTTTCAAAGCAAGGCATCGGCTACCTAATTGTTTACGGCGGGCAAGTGTTTAGGCTCGATTTAGTTATGGCAAGTACGATTATTCTTTGCGCCTTGGCAGGGCTTATGTACGCGCTAGTTGCACTCTTAGAAAAAATACTTATAAAAAAGAAATAAAAAAAATGGGTTTTTCGCAAGAAAAACCCATTGTTTTTTAGTTTTGTAAAAGTTCTTTTATAGCCTTGATTTGACTTGGGTTTGCATCAAAAAATTTAGCAAATTCCCTACGCGATTTTATCTTTGATATCGTTGATAATTCGTAAATCACGGCAGATAGCGCCTTAACGTTTTTTATATCTTCTAACACGCCTTTATCTATCGCTTTAAGATATAAGGCTTCTGCGCTAGTTTTAAGGGGCAAAAGGTCCTTTTCGAGTGGGGCTAGTTTTGCAACGACGTAAGCGTAAGCCTCGGTAAAGCGTTCGCTATCAAACTCTGCGCTATAAAGGGTAATTTTTCTAAAAATATTACCAAATACGCAAGGCACTTCACCGCTCGTGTTAGAGGCTACTAAATACCCTATTATCCCCGACTTTACCCTATCGAAAACGTTAAGAGATAGTAGCATTTTTTTCATAATAAGGGTTGCTCTATCCGTTGCTAGTTCGCCAAGCAAGGTAATAATAGTTGACTGTATTTGATAAGCGCTAGTTGAAAACGCGTAGTTAGAAAGTTCGTAAATCTCGGTTTCTAACGATAGTTTATCTTTTGTAGAGAGTTTCATTAAACTACTAATTTTTTTAATTAGCGCGTGGCGGTCGCCAACGTGCAGGTCAAAGGAATATTCTAATTCAAGAAAGTTTTCATCTCTATCTTCTCTACAAAATTTAATATAACTTTTCGCAACGTAAGAACGGTTTATTTTATATATTTTTTCAAACGTTTCTTCGGCTTTTTCAAAGTGTTTTAGGTTATAGTTCATAATGCCGTACACAAGTAGCATCGACGTATCGTACGGGCAAAGTTTAAGGTATTTTTCGGCAAAAGTTATAGCCGTTTGGTGCATACCTTTTTCAGCGTACACAACCGCAACCTTATATAAATCTTCTTCACTTTCAACGCTCATTTTACTTAAAAGATTTAGATAATACTCTACCTTTTCTTCGTTTTGAGTTGAGTGAAACATTGATATAGCGTTGCAAATCGCTACCGCTTTTTTATCAAGCGAGATAGACTTTTCAATATCAAGCGTTGCGCCTTCTAAGTCGCCCAAGAAATATTTTGCAATAGATTTAGTTATAAGCGCGTTAGGATAGTCTTTTGAAGTTTCGGGAATAACCGATAGCATTTCAATACACTTATTAAATTCATTTACCCTTAGCGCGTCTTCCGCCTTTAATAAAAGATGATTAAAGTCTGCTTTTTCGTAGGGGTATGCAAGATAATAATTTTTATCTGCCGACAAAACGTCTTCATAAAATTCAGCAGTTACGCTAGAAAATTCGTAAATTGCCTTTTTGTTGTTCACGATTTGGCGGTTAAAGTAATACCCGGCAACGTTTTTATCTTCCATTTTATAAAAACAAGCGCCCAAACCGTTATACGCTCTGCCGTAAAGTTTTTCGTTTTGGGTGCAACTTAAATACTTAAACCACTCTTCACTTGAACGCGCGTACTGTTTCATACAATAATAAATCTTAGCCCTAAGCGCATAAAGATTAAGTTTATCAAACTTGGGTAGCGAAAGCACGCTATCAGTAATTAGTAGCGCCGAAAGATAGTCTTTGTTATTCAGTTTTTTATCTATTAGGCTAAGAAAAGCCTTTTCGTCGCGCGGGGCGGTGTAAATTTCAGCCATTTTAATTATCGAATAGTTTATCTATTTTTTCTTTATCGTACACGTATTTTTTATCACAGTACTGGCACTCTACTTTAACTTCACCTTGTTCTTTTAATATATCGTAGAGTTCGTCTTTTCCAAGCGAAATCATAAGCGCGTCAATATAATCGCTTGAACATATGCACTTATATTCCGCGTTTCTTTCGGTAAAATAATAACCCGAAAAATGCTCTTTCGCGATACCTTTTGCAGAAAGTTTTTGCAACTGAGCGCTAATGTCTTGGTATTTTAATATTATATCTTGCGCACGCTTTGCGGTTTCGTCGTCACACCCGGGAAGCGCTTGCATAACTATACCGCCTGCGGATAAACACTTTCCGTCACTCCCCATAAGAACGCCAAGCGCCATAGCGGTAGGCTCTTGCTCGGAAACGGTGTAGTAAAAGGCAAAGTCTTCCGCAAGTTCACCGCTAATTATTTCGCACGAACCGGTGTACGGCTCTTTAAGCCCCATACTTCTACAAACGGTAATTCTGCCATTACCTACGCAACCTTTAACGTCTAACTTGCCTTTTTCGTTGAGCGGAAGGGTTGCCGAAGGGTTGTCAATATACCCCCTAACTCTAAGCGAACTGTCAACGCTCACGATAACGTGACCGCCAACCCCGTCACCACACACGGAAACGGAAAGTTTGTCCCCTTCGTTTTTCAGGTTTGACGCCATAAAAAGCGACGCCGTCATCGCCCTACCAAGCGTTGCGGAAGTTAACGGCGTTAGTTTGTGAAATTTAATTGCCTCGTTTACTATATCGGTAGTTTCTAAGATAGATAGCGAAATCTTACCGTCAAAAAGTAAAGTTTTATAAATAGTTCCCATATCAAATTTTTCTTGCTAAATATACTGCGCGTTGCGAATTTGAAGACAATTCCTCTCCAAACGCACCCGTTATAGATATTACTTCAAACGAATTTGCCGATAGTAAATTAGATAAAGTGTTTACGTCGTGAGCGTACTCAACTTGCTGTTCGTCGTACCGCTTATAAAATTCACCAACTTTTTCAAAGAATGATAAATTCATATTGAGCGATTTCGTGTCGCTATCGTATTCGCTAAGCCAAACGTAGGATAGTTCCTCGTCGTCAGACCCGTACATATTGCCGTTTAGAACGTTTGAAAGTTTATACTCAGTTGATATATCAAACAGTAGTATTCCGCCCTTTTTAAGACACTTTGAAAATGCTGAAAAAGTTTTTGAAACGTCTTTTTGCGAAATATAATTTAGCCCGTCGTTTACGCACGTTATAAAGTCTAACTTTTCAAAAGTTTTAAGGTTGCGCATATCGGCTTTTAGGTAGTTTATATTTAAGTTTTCTTTTAAGGATAAATCTTTCGCAATAGATAACATTTCTTGCGAAATATCAACGCCAACCACCTTATAGCCCGCTTTTTTAAGTTTGCGGGTAAATATACCCGTACCCGCGCCAACGTCGTACCCCGTGCCGAAACTCAGGCTATTTTTAACGACGGATAGCATATAATCTGTCCACCCGTCGTAATCTTTATCAAGTATCAAGCCTTGATAATATTTAGATAAATATTTGTAAATCATTACTTTTTACTCTTTTTATTAGAAGGCTTTTCGGGGGCTAATTCACTCTCTTCAAAGTCCTTCATAATTTGTTCGATATCTTCTTTATCAGTAAGTTCTTTGCCGTATTCTTCGGCGTAGCGGTCGCTATCTTCCATCATAAGTTTTTTGCTTTCTTCAAGGCGTAAAAGGTCGGCTCTTGAATAACTTTCAGGAAGTGTTGCAATCTCGATTTCAGTATCGGTAATAGGCTTGATAGCCTTGTCGCCAAAGAATTTTTTCTTATATACGAATTCTTCGGGTTCGGCACTTGCCGTCTTTTTATAAATACCGCGATATTTTTTAGCGCCCTTAACGTTGTCGTTAATAACTTGGTCGAACACCCATTGAGAATAGTTTGTCCAAACAAGTAGGAATATCGATATTGCCATAAACACGATTAGAACTAAACCAAGTGCAAAAAATACTGATGAAATTTCCGTAAACAATAACCCGAACGGCAAAAGACCAAGTAACGCAAAGAAGGCGTTTATCGGTAAAAAGCCGATTGCAAGTAAGAAGGAATTTTGTATAAAGCCAAAGAAGGTATGCTTATAAGTTACGCCCATAGTAAGCATATAAAGGTAAGTTATTATAACCGTTACCATTATAACGTAACTTAAAATTTTAACTATGATAAACAGCCACGAAAGGCTAGTTTTAAGCGCTATTTGAACGTTGCACAAATCTATCGTTAACACGGTTATCGCAAAGAAAAACACGAATAGTAGCGTTGCTCTTAAAACTACTAAATAGTTCTTTTTAACGCCTTGCCAAAAATCAGAAGTTACGAAAACGCCTTCCGTCCACACGAGATTTCGCATAACGTAGAAACCGCCTGCTAGCCCTACCGAGAATAAGAACGAGCAAATAAATAGCAGTATAAAAAACGTAACGTTTGCGCTAAACGTAATGTTTTCGGGAACGCCTAGTAGCGACGTGCTAGGTATAGCGGGATAGCCTATGCCTATATTTTGCGAAAAGTCCGCCCCCAAAGCGCTTGACTGTATCATTGCAAAGCGGAAATATAAGAGTAAAAATAACGGAAAGATAAATAAAAATACGAGTAAATTTATCTTTAATAGTTTTAAGGTGTTAGTTGAAAACAAATCCCACCCAAGTTGCCACCTGTTTGAAGGCAACGTTTTTCTAGCGTAGTCTTCCGAGCGTTCGGGGCCTTCAACTAGTTTTGTAAATAATCCTTTTTTCTTTTTAGCCATAATAACCTATTATATAAAAATATTTATTATATATATAATATACTGTTTGCAATTTTTTTTCAATCTTTTTAAGCGATATTTTTATCGTAACTTAAATTATCGCCTTATAAGCATAGTTTTCACAGTAATTTCAACTTAAAAAACGGAGCAAACGCTCCGTTTTTTTACATTATCGTTTCTATGTAGTTAACGTATTCAAGTTCGCTAAGCACGCTTACGATTTCGTCGTGCGTTTTGCACTCGCGCAGTTCTTTTGAAACGATAGTAAGCGCAACCGAATAAACGCCCAAGCCAGAATTTACGTACGCGGGGTTGATTTCGATATCGTCAATTCTAAGCCCTAATCTTCTAATGGTTTCGTTAAATTCTTGAAGGTGGTTTTTACCTTTTAGTTCAAGGTGAATTTCAAAGTGGTTGGAGCGCATTTTGAAATATTCTTCAAGTTTAGGAAATACCGCTATACAAATAAAGTAAACTACGTAACTGAGTATTGCAACCGAGTAAAGTTCAAAGCCGATAAATATAGAAATTATACTCGTACCCCAAAGCGCAACCGAAGTAGTTACGCCTTTAAGTTGGTTTTTAGAACTATATAATATAGTGTTTGAACTAAGTATTGCTATACCTATAACGGTAGCGCCCGTTATAAATGAAAAGGAAACGTCAAACGTTGCTATAATATACTCGTCACACATTGATGCAAGCACCGAAACGAGCGCAACTAGAACGAAAGTTCTAACGCCTGCTGCGTGGCGCTTGGTTGCCCTTTCAACGCCCGTTATCATAGCAAGCACGAAAGTAAGAACAACTTTAAGTACTACCGCGCCTATACCAAAGCCGGTTGACCACTCACCTAATAATTTTACTAATATATCTTCCATATCTATCTCCTATTTTTGAAATTTTTATTGCGGTTATAAAAGGTTATAGGCTCTTCGTCGTCAAGTTCCATAAACGCCTCTTCGCTGTCAGACCTATAATAGTCGCTATCTTTTATCTCTTGTTTGATATCGTTGAGTTTTTTGATTAAATCGTCGTGTCGCTGTCGCTTTGAAAGCCCTTCGTCAACCACGGTTGCCTCCGCCCCGTACGAGCCGGATTTGTTAAGTGCAAAGTCGGCAAGTAACGGCCCGAATATTTCACATATAAGCCCAACCGAAATGATAATAGTTTTAACGGTGTTTCCGTCACCGCCAACGAGGTAACGCGACGCCAAGTCCGCAAGACCTATCGCTATACCTGCTTGTGGAATAAGCGCAAGCCCGAAATAGTTCTTAAATTGCTTAGGCTTTTTCATAAGTTTACAGCCTAAGCGCGAGCCTACGTATTTACCAAGCGTTTGAACGATTATAAAGAATATACAAAGTACGATAAGCGGTAGCGCCGTTACAGACGAATTATCTATAAACAACGCGCCTATATCGAAGTTCAAGCCCGAACGCACGAAGTAAATTAAAAGTATAGGCGGGCTAAAATATCTAATTTGCTTAAATAGTTTTTCATCACCCGATACGTTTACGTAAACCATACCCATTATCATACAACCAAGTAGCGGTGATACGCCTATCGCCGAGCCTACGCCACAAAGTAAAAACAGTAGCGCAATAGATACTATAAGCCTATTGTCGTTCGAGCGCTTAGCAGTCATAAGTAGTTTCAAAACAACACCCGAAATCGCGCCAAAAACCATCATTACTAGGTTTAGAAGTATAGGCGTTAACACGCTTTTAACGGTTACGCTACCAAGCGTCAAACCCGTTGCAAGCGAAATCGCTATCGAGAAAAATATTAGCCCTAATATATCGTTACAAGCAATTACTGAAAGCAAGTTGTCAACGAAATCGCCCTTACCGTCTTTTTGCCTAATGGTCATAGCGGTAGACACCGGCGACACCACGAACGAAATAGACGCAAGTATTATAGAAACCGCTAAGTTAAGCCCGAACACGAAGTAGCAAAGCGCAAATATTAAAACGGTAGTAACGGCAATTCCCATAAGCGTAATAACCGTTACGCTTTTAAGGTTCTTTTTAACAACGCCAACCTTGAAAAACTCACCTATTCCAAACGATATAAAAGCAAGGGCTATATCGGATATAAACCCCATACCGCCAATAAGCGTTTGCGGAACTAAGTTTAGACAAAACGGGCCGATAATTACGCCCGTAGCAACGTAAGCCGTAACGTTAGGCAGTTTTAACAGTTTGGTTATGCGCGTGGCAAAAAACCCCAAAAACAGTATTAGGGAAATAGATATAATTATTACCGCCACCGACGAGTAGCCTAGTTGTTCATAAAGTTTATTAAGCATCGTTACCTATTTTACAGTTTTAGCGCTTATAATATTCGCGCCGTAAACGTTTTCCTTTATAATATCGCCCGTATTTACGGGTAAAGTACATATTATAGAATTTATTTCTTCCATAACTTTGAAAGTGTATTTTTTGCTAATCGGTCTATCGGTTTTTACGGGAATTACTTTTCCAGAGTCCGTTTTAACCGTTGAAGTTACCACCCTTTTAGGGTCAACCACTTCGTTTTCAGCGTAAAGTTTACCGCGCGGACAAGAATACCCAAAAAACTCTTTATTTCCACCCTTTTCTTCTACGGTAATTTTACAACCCATAGGGCATTCAACGCAAGTAAGTTCCATCACACGTCTCCTTTAACGGTTACCGTTATATCCCCGCTTAAACTGCCGAGTTTGTCTAAAAGCAGTAGCGCCGTTTCCATTTCACCGGGAACGCAAATTTTCTTCTTTTTTTGAAGAACTATCTTTCCGTTACACTCAACTAAAACCGTGCAGTTTTTTATAACCTTGTTAACTCTAAAAAACAATTCTACGTTTTCATTTGATTTTACGTTTATCTTTTGCGGTAAAACGTAACTAACGTTATCACCGCAAACGGCGTTTATAATTTCCCTATCCGCCTCGCCGTTTTTAACGTATTGTGAGGCTGATTTGCCTGCGATTTCCGCCTCTTTCGAAACGAAATCTACAAGGTCGTGCACTTGAAGTACGTTACCGCACGCAAACACGCCTTCAACGCTAGTTTCACGATTTTCATAAACGACAGCACCTTTGGTTTTAGGCGATAGTTCAACACCGCACGTTTTAGAAAGTTCGTTTTCGGGTATCAAACCTACTGAAAATAACACAGTGTCGCAATCAAAGTGTATTTCCGTACCCTTTATAGGCTTACGGTTTTCATCAACTTTTGCTATAACTACGCCCGTCACCCTTTTATCGCCTTCAATTTTAACTATCGTGTGGTTAAGATATAAGGGGATATTAAAATCGTCTAAACATTGAACGATATTCCTTTTAAGCCCAGACGAGTGTGGCATTATCTCGCACACGGCGTGGACTTTTGCGCCTTCAAGCGTCATACGCCTTGCCATTATAAGCCCGATATCGCCAGAACCTAGTATTACTACGCTTTTCCCCGGCATATACCCTAAAATATTTACGTATTTTTGAGCCGTACCCGCCGAGTACACACCCGCAGGGCGAGTGCCTGCCACGTTGAGCGCACCCCTACTTCTTTCACGGCAACCCATCGCTAAAACGATTGCTTTACCGCTGAGGGTAAACACCCCGTCGCTACCGTTTATTGCCGTTACCGTTTTATCTCTCGATATAGAAAGCACGGTAGTTTCGGTTAAAAACTTGATATTTCTTTTCTTAACTCCGTCGATAAACCTTTCGGCGTACTCAGGGCCCGTTAAACTTTCTTTGAACCTTGCAAGACCAAAACCGTTGTGAATACACTGGTTAAGTATACCGCCAAGTTCCTTTTCCCTTTCTAGTATTAAAATATTTTTTACGCCGTTATCGTAGCACGATATAGCCGAGGCAAGCCCAGCAGGGCCTCCGCCTATAATTATTACGTCGTAACTATTCATTTCGTTTTACCTACCAAAAGTTTTGACTCGTTACCACTTTTAGTAACTTCGGTAATAGGAACGTTTAATTCCCTTGCGATAATCTCGGCAACGTGAGGCTGGCAAAAACCGCCTTGGCATCTACCCATACCCGCACGGACTCTTCTTTTAACCCCGTCAACCGTGGTGGCTTTGGGGTTTTCACAAATCGCCCTTACTATTTCGCCTTCGGTTATCTCTTCACACCTACATACGATTTTGCCGTAGCGCGCGTCTTTTTTAATTATTTCGTTCTTTTCTTCTACCGATAAATTTTTGAAAAAATAATCGGGTTTTCTAACGCCGTTAAAACTTTCATTTTTATCAAGCGGTAAAATTTTCGAAACTAACTCGTCAACCACGTATTTGCCTATCGCTGGGGCGGAAGTTAACCCCGGCGACTCAATGCCCGCAACGTTTATAAAGTTTTTAACGAGTTTGCTTTCTTCAATTATAAAGTCGTGCCTATTCGAGTACGCTCTAACCCCAGAAAACGACGTTATAGTATTGTAAAAAGGCACGTTTTTACACGTTTCACTCGCCGATTTTTGAATAAACGCAAGCCCGTTTTCGGTGGTATCAGTGTCACCGCTTTCCACAAGTTCCGCGGTAGGGCCTAATAAAATATTCCCGTCAACCGTTTGGGTTACGAGTATTCCCTTGCCCTTTTCAGTAGGCGTTTTGAATATGGTGTGGGATACGAAATTTCCACTCTCTTTATCAAGTAAAATATACTCTCCCTTTCTTCCGCCGATTTCAAAACTATCGTCGCCAAAAAGTTTTGAGATTTTTCCACTATTAAGCCCAGCGCAGTTTATAACCACTTTTGCTTTTATAACTTCGCCGTTTTTAGAATAAACCTTAAAACCGCCGTCTATTTTTTCTACTTTGCAAACTTCAAAGTTAAGATAGAGTTTAGCACCGTTATCCATAGCGTTGCCGATAGAGGCAATAGTTAGTTCATACGGGCAAACGATACCACCCGTTTTAGCGAGCAACGCGCCAACCGCGTTATCTTGAATATTAGGCTCTAACTTTTTAAGTTCTTCACTGTCAATAATATAAAGATTTGTAACGCCGTTTTTTTCTCCGCGAGTTTTTAGTTCGTTTAGCGTTTCCATTTGACTACTTGAATAAGCAACTACGAGCGAGCCGTTATTTTTATACTTAACTCCAAGGTCGCTAGCATAGCGCTCCATCATAGCATTTCCTAAAACGTTGAACTTTGCCTTGTTAGTTCCAACTTTCGCGTCGTACCCAGCGTGAACGATACCGCTATTTGCCTTGCTTTGCCCCATGGCAACGTCACTTTCCTTTTCCGCCATGCAAACTTTTAAGTTGTATTTAGTTAACTCACGCAAGGTTGCGCCACCTATAACGCCACCGCCTACGACTAATACGTCAAACATATAACTCCAAATCATAAAATTATTATTGACAATTTTTATAATTGAAATTATACTATAAATAGTCAAAGTAATCAATATTTAATTGAAATTTTTTATAATTTTGGCGTTATTATTGACTTTTAGTCAAAATAAACTGCTCATTTGAGCAAAATGGTTAGTTATGAGCGATATTCAAGAGAAAGAAATTTTATCACTAATTCAACAAAGGCAAGTTCTATCGGTTGAAGAGTTATCTAAAACGCTTTATATAAGCCCGTCAACGGTAAGGCGAAAACTTCAAAAACTTCAAAACAAGGGTTTAGTTATTAGAACGCGCGGTGGCGCTAAGATTAACGACGCAAGCAATTTCTCGCCTAGTTTTTCCTTCCGTACCCACCAAAACAGTTTGGAAAAGAAAAAGATTGCCTTATCGGCAACCAAACTCATCAAAAACGGTGACGTTATTTTTCTAGACGGTTCAACCTCAGCCTTTTTTATAGGCGAATACCTGTCGGGGTTTAAGGATATTAAAGTTATAACTAACGGAATAGATACCCTTTCACTACTTGCTAAAAACGGAATAGTAGCCTACTCAACGGGCGGTATAATTTTGAAAAACAACAACTCGGTGCTAGTTGGCGAACACGCTATTTCTATGATAGAAAAGTATCATGCTGACGTAACGTTTTTCTCAGCCGCGTCAGTCACCACAGATGGAAAGATTTACGATATTTTTGAAGAAGAAAACCCCGTGCGCCTTGCAATGCTTAAAAACTCTACTAAAAAGGTGTTTTTGTCCGACAGTACTAAGTTGGGTAAAATTTCACCCTATTATATTTGCACGGTTAACGACATTGACTGTATCGTTACCGACAAAGATATATCTAGTTCCTTCACCGTTGACAAAATGCCCGAAATCGTGTATTAAAAAACTGCCTTATAAGGCAGTTTTTTATTATTCTCCATCAAAAAGCGGGGTTGAAAAATATCTTTCAGCGGTATCTGGAAGAACGGTTACAACGGTTTTTCCCTTACCTAAAACTTTTGCAAGTTTTATAGCGGCTGCAACGTTCGTGCCTGAGGATATACCGCACATAATTCCTTCATATCTTGCTAGGTCTTTCGAGGTTTGAAGAGCCTCCTCGTCTGAAATTATGCATATATCTTCATATATCGACGTGTTAAGTACGGGTGGAATAAGCCCGTCACCTATCCCCATTTGAATATGAGCGCTAACCGTACCACCCGCTAAAATAGCGGCGTTTTCAGGTTCAACAGCCCAAATCTTTATATCGGGGTTTTGCGCCTTTAACACTTCGCCTATGCCCGTTATCGTACCGCCCGTGCCTATACCCGAACAAAAGCCGTGAATAGGCCCTGCAACTTGTTCAAGTATTTCAAGCCCGGTGTGGTGGCGATGAACGGTTGGGTTTGCCTGATTTTCAAACTGTTGCGGAACGAAAACGTTTGGGTTTTCTTTCGCCATTTGAATAGCGGTTTTTAAGCATTTATCAATGCACTCACCGATATTGCCTTCATCGTGAACAATCATAACTTCCGCACCGTAGTGGCGAACGAGTTTACGCCTTTCTTCACTAACTGAATCGGGCATAATAATTATCGTTTTATAGCCCTTAACCGCACCAACGAGCGCAAGCCCTATGCCTTGGTTACCGCTAGTAGGTTCTACGATAATAGAGTTTTCGTTAAGTATACCCCGCCTTTCAGCGTCAAGTATCATATTGTAGGCGGTTCGTGTTTTTATTGAACCACCAACGTTAAGCCCTTCGAATTTAACGAGTATTTCCGCACCGTTTGGGTCTGCAATTTTATTAAGCCTAATAATCGGGGTATGCCCGATTGCTTGTAACACGTCATTATATATCATATTATCATAATACTATAAAACTTTGATTTTTGCAATTAAAAACAGCCTTTTACGGCTGTTTTTGTTCTTTTGCGTTTTTTACAACTTCGTCTACCACTATTTTGATTTGCTTTTTGTTTTCTTCAAGGTCAAACTTACCGTCTTGACACTCCTTTTCAAAAGCCCTTATCTTTTCTATACCTTCGGTAAACACTTTTTTAATCTCGCTAACGTCGTGAATAAGTTGGGTATTGCAAAAACTTCTTGAAAGTATTGCCATTGACGAGCCTAATCTATAATGTTCTTTAATGACCATTTCGGCAGGAACTAAGCCTTTACCGAGCGACGCTATACCGCCAAACCCGTACGGAATACCTTTACTTTTTATTTTGCTAACGATATTATCAACCGTGCCGTCTACAAGCGGTTCAAACATAAATTCTTGCTTGTAGCCTAGGCTTAAATCGTTAAGACCTATATGTATTTTATCAATTCCGTCAAGCGCTAAAATCTGGTCTAAATTCTCAACAGCCTCGGGCGTTTCTAAAAGTAATATGGTCTTTACTCTACCGTCAACCGCCGATAAAAACCTTTGAACTTCCATCGCCGTTTTGAAATACGGTAACATTATATAGTCGGCACCTGCTTTTATAACGCTTTCAATCTCGTCTTCAATTGATGGATACTCGTCAGTCGCGTCGTGAATACAGTTGCACCTTACTAAAACTTTCGAATTTTTAACTGCGCTTTTAACGTTCTTAACGTCAAGCACTTCGTGTTGATTTTTTACGGTGTTGCCTTTTTGGCGTTCTTCTTTACCTATATATTCCATATCTACGAATATATAGTCAACCCCAGCCTCGTCAGCCACCTTGGCAATATCGGGATTGCAAGTTATATACATAAGTTCAAGGTTTTTATTTTTAATAACGGTAGCGCCTTTATTTTCGTTATTAGCGCCCGCAAAAACCTTGCCTATCGTCATAAACAAAATCTTTAAGTCAAGTAATAGCGATACGTTTTCAACGTAGTAAACGTTTAGTTTTATGCGCTTATTCCATTCAACTTCACGCCTACCGTTAACCTGCGCCCAACCGGTAATGCCCGGCCTTACGTCAAACATTTTAAGTTGCTCGTCAGTATACTTATCGTAAGTCCACGGGTGATAAGTTAAAGGGGGTCTAGGGCCTATAAAACTCATATGCCCAAATAAGACGTTGAAAAACTGTGGAAGTTCGTCAAGCGAAGTGGCTCTTATAAACTTACCAACCCTAGTTACGCGCGTATCGGTTTTATTCGAATACACACCGCTACCCGTCTTTTCAGCGCCTACGCACATCGACCTAAATTTGTAAATATTAAATACTTTTCCTTTTCTACCTATGCGTTGTTGCTTGAATATAACGGGGCCCTTGCTATCTAGTTTGATTGCAACCGCTAAAATTAAAAGTATCGGCGATAATACTATTATGCCAAATAGCGAAAACAGTATATCGAATAACCTTTTGAAAAAATGCCTATACACAACACACCTAAAAAGTTAGATTTCAATGGAGCGAACGATGGGAATCGAACCCACAACAACGGCTTGGGAAGCCGTAGTTTTACCACTAAACTACGTTCGCATATTTTGTTATTATAGTTATTATATAATACAAATGCAAATTTTTCAAGGGGGTTTATAAAAAAATGTATATACTTTTTATCAGTTTTATAAAAAAACGCCAAAATTCTCGATTTTTTAATACGTATTATAAAAAACAAAACACCTCCGCTACCTAGCGGAGGTAATTTTTTACTTTTTAATTTTAGAAACGTCATACGGGGTTGACTGATAAACGAAGTAATTTAGCCAGTTGTAAAAGAGTAAATTTGCGTGTGAACGCCAAGTAACTAGCGGTGGCAAACTGTCGTTATCAAAGGGGAAATAGTTCTTTGGAACGCTTGGGTTAAGCCCGGCAAGTTTATCTCTTTCATACTCTTTTTTAAGCGTGTCCGCATCGTATTCGGAATGCCCGGTTATAAACACTTGGGAGTTGTCTATCGACTTAATAAGGTAAACGCCAGCCTCGTCGGACTCGGATAAAACTTTAAGGTTTTTTATAGAGTAAATCTCTTCCCTATCAACACCGCTGTGGCGTGAGTGGGGCGCAAAAAACTCGTCGTCAAAACCCCTAACGAGCATTGACTTTTTATCTACGATTTTATGCTTGTAAACACCTGAAAGTTTTTCACTAAGCATTACTTTTTTAACGCCGTAAAAATGGTATAAGCCCGCCTGAGCGCCCCAGCAAATAAACACCGTGCTGTGAACGTTAGTTTTAGTCCAGTTGAAAATCTCGGTAAGTTCTTGCCAGTAGTCGACTTTTTCAAAGTCAAGTTGCTCAACGGGCGCGCCCGTTATGACCATACCGTCAAACTTATCGTTCTTAATCTCGTCAAACGTCTTATAAAAGGCTATCATATGCTCTTTCGACGTGTTTTTCGACTCGTGTGACGAAGTTTTTAGTAGTGTCAATTCAACCTGTAAAGGCGTGTTACCAAGTAACCTTGAAAACTGCGTTTCGGTAACGATTTTGGTAGGCATTAAATTAAGAAGTAAAATTTTAAGCGGTCTTATATCCTGAGTTTCCGCCCTAAACTCGTTCATAACGAATATATTTTCGTTTAGAAGTTGTTCGGCAGCCGGTAGACCGTTTGGAATTTTAATAGGCATAACTGCTCCTTAAATATTATCAAGTGCTTGTTTTATATCACTTATTAAATCGCTTGCGCTTTCTATTCCGCACGAGAACCTTATAAGTTCGGGCGAAATACCCGCGTTTTTAAGTTGTTCGTCACTAAGTTGACGGTGAGTGGCGTTAGCAGGGTGTAAAACGCAAGTTCTAGCGTCGGCAACGTGGGTTTCAATCGCTGCAAGTTTTAAGTTCTTCATAAACTTTTCGGCAGCCTTTCTACCGCCTTTAACACCGAAACTTACAACACCGCAAGTGCCGTTAGGCATATACTTTTGAGCAAGGTCGTAGTACTTATCGCCTTTAAGACCGGGGTAGATAACCCAGTCAATTCTATCGTCTGAACTTAAAAATTCAGCAACTTTTAAGCCGTTTTCAGCGTGCTTGGGCATACGAACGTGTAAACTTTCTAAACCTAAGTTTATATAGTACGCGCTTTGCGGAGATTGAGTGCAACCGAAATCTCTCATAAGTTGAGCGGTTGCTTTTGTGATAAACGCGCCTTCTTTGCCAAACTTTTCAGCGTAAACGATACCGTGATAACTATCGTCAGGCGTGGTGAGACCAGGGAATTTATCTTTATATTTAAGCCAGTCGAACTTGCCCGCGTCAACTATACAACCACCTATCGTAGATGCATGCCCGTCCATATATTTCGTGGTAGCGTGAGTAACTATGTCCGCACCCCACTCGAACGGGCGACAAAAATAAGGCGTTGGGAAAGTATTGTCAATAATAAGCGGAACGCCGTTTTTGTGAGCGACGCGCGCAAACTTTTCAATATCTAAAACGTGAAGAGTCGGGTTTGCAATAGTCTCGCCAAATATTGCCTTAGTGTTAGGTCTAATGGCGTTTTGAATTTCTTCTTCGCTAGCGTCTGGCGAAACGAAGGTAAAATCAATACCCATCTTTTTCATAGTAACGTTGAAAAGGTTAAAAGTACCGCCGTAAATCGACGCCGACGAAACGACGTGGTCGCCCGCGTTTGCAATATTAAACACGGCAAAGAAGTTTGCCGATTGCCCAGACGACGTAAGCATCGCCGCCGAACCGCCTTCTAACGCGCAAATTTTAGCGGCAACGTAGTCACAAGTAGGATTTTGAAGCCTTGAATAAAAATAACCGCTTGCTTCAAGGTCGAAAAGTTTACCCATATCTTCGCTAGTATCGTACTTAAAGGTAGTGCTTTGGTAAATAGGAATTTCTCTCGGTTCACCGTTTTTAGGGGTGTAGCCTGCTTGAACGCATTTGGTATCAATATCGTAATTTTTCATAAAGTCTCCTTATTTAGGCGGTATTCGCCTATTAAAAGCGCTCGGAACGATTTGCTCCGAGCGATTTCATTTAAGATAAAACACCCGAAATCGAGTATTTATTACATTTTTTCAAGAAGTTTAAGGTCAACGCCCTTTTCGGAAATTTTAATAATTTCAACTTTAACGGTGTCGCCTATCGATAAAACGTCTTCAACGCTGTTAATTCTTTCTTTGCTCATTTTAGAGATGTGAATCATACCGTCTTTACCGGGAGCAAGTTCACAGAAAGCACCAACCTTGGGTAAAATTCTAACAACGGTAGAAATGAACATATCGCCCACTTCTAAATCTCTTACGATAGCAGTGATAATTGCTTTTGCCTTATTAGCGTTTTCCATATCTTCGCCGTAAGTTGCAATAAATACCTTACCATCGTCGTTAATGTCGATTTTAACACCCGTTTCGTCAATAATTTTATTAATTGTTTTACCGCCAGAACCGATAACGTCTTTAATCTTATCGGGGTCGATATTAAACGAAATAATCTTGGGCGCGTACTTAGAAAGTTCAGCGCTAACTTCGGGGATACATTCAAGCATTTTGTTAAGAATATGTTGTCTACCCTCGTTTGCTTGCTTAATTGCTTGGCGAAGGATAGCCTCGTCAATACCCTTAATTTTAATATCCATTTGAATTGCGGTAATACCCTTTGTAGTACCTGCAACCTTAAAGTCCATATCGCCAAGGAAATCTTCTAAGCCTTGGATATCGCTCATAACCGAAACTTTGCCGGATTCAACGTCTTTAATAAGACCCATAGCGATACCTGCAACGGGGCGTTTAATAGGAACGCCAGCGTCCATAAGCGCCATAGTAGAACCGCAAACCGAACCTTGCGAAGTAGAACCGTTAGACGACAACACTTCCGAAACGAGCCTTATAGCGTACGGGAACTCTTCTTCACTAGGAATAACGGGTTCAAGCGCTCTTTCAGCGAGCGCGCCGTGGCCGATTTCACGGCGACCTGGGCTTCTAAGCGGTTTAGCTTCGCCAGACGCGTATCCCGGCATATTGTAGTGGTGCATATAGCGTTTAGAAACTTCTTCGTCTAAACCTTCGAGTTTTTGAACTTCCGAAATAGTACCTAAGGTACAAGTGGTTAACACTTGGGTTTGTCCACGCGTGAATACGCCCGAACCGTGAACCCTAGGAAGAACGCCGTGTTCACACCAAATAGGTCTAATTTCAGTTAACGATCTACCGTCGGGTCTAACGCCGTTGTTGGTAATTTTCGCTCTAACCTTTTCTTTGGTGATGTAATATAAACTGTCTTTAATCTCTCTTGCCATATCGGGGAAGATTTCGGCAAAATGCTCTAAACAGTCTTTTTCAACTTCGTCTTGACGCTCTTGACGAACTTGTCTATCAAAAGTATCGAGCGCGTAGTCGAGTTTAGCGCCTGCGTACGCTCTAACTTCGTTATCGAGGTCTTCGGGGATTTTGTATAAATCCATTTGAATTTTCTCTTTACCGCACGCTTTAACGATTTCTTCAATGAAAGCGCATTGACGCTTGATTTCTTCGTGGCCGAACAAGATAGCCTTAATCATTTGCTCGTCTTCAATTTCCTTAGCGCCCGCTTCAACCATCATAATAGCGTCTTTCGTGCCGGAAAGGTATAAACTAAGTTCGCTTTCTTCTCTACCCTTAACGTCAGGATTTATAACGTATTCGCCATTAACCATACCAACGTGAACCGAACCCGTAGGACCTTGCCACGGAATATCCGAAATTGAAAGCGCGATAGAACTACCGAGCATAGCAATAGGTTCTGGTGAAATATCAACGTCAACGGAAAGTGCGGTAGCAACTACGGTAACGTCGTTAAAAATACCCTTAGGGAAAAGGGGGCGGATAGGTCTATCAATAAGCCTTGAAGTTAAAATAGCCTTGTCGCTCGCTCTACCTTCTCTCTTTTTGAAACCGCCGGGAATTTTACCAACGGCGTACATCTTTTCTTCATAGTCCACGCTTAAAGGGAAGAAATCCATACCTTCTCTTGCGGTGGGAGCCATAGTAACGTTCACCATAACTACCGTTTCACCGCATCTAATAAGACACGAGCCGTTAGCCTGTTGAGCGTACTTACCTACTTCAACGGAAACTTCTCTTCCGCCGATTTCAGTTTTGAAAACCTTAAAATTTTCTAACATTTTACTCTCCTTATATACTCTTTTACTCTGTAAAATTTTTACGCGTTTTGCGTAAAAACAGTAAATTTCAACGTGAAAAAACCGTTTCTTAAAATTGAAAAATGGGGAGTATAGTTATACACCCCCACATTTTATTATTTTCTAAGACCAAGTTTAGCAATAAGCGTTCTGTACGCTTCGATATCTTTTGATTTAAGATAGTCCAAAAGGCCCTTTCTCTTACCAACCATTTTCATAAGACCACGTCTGCTGTGATTGTCTTTATGGTTTTGTTTAAGGTGTTCGTTAAGGTGATTAATCCTTTCGGTTAAAAGTGCAACTTGAACTTCAACTGAGCCCGTGTCACCTTCGTGAGTTTTGTAATTTTCAATGATACTAGTTTTTAATTCTTTTTCCATTTTTATTTATCCTCCGTTATGGAAATTATTACGCTTTAAGCCGAGCAAGGCGTAGAGTATTCGCTAAACCCAGCAAAAAGTCTACGATTATATTATCATATAATTTTTGAAAAGGCAAACGTTTTTACTATATTAACCGAAAAACTTATTCTTTTCGTCGATTATTTTGTCAATTTTTTCAATATACGTTTTTATATCTTTGGGCGTGCCGTATCTCTCTATGCGGTTTTCGCTCGCGTATACCCTTTTAGAAACGGCGTTTGCACCGCAGGCTGGGTTGTTGGAATTTTCTTCCATAACGTCAACGTTATAGATACACTCTGTATTAGGCTTAGCGTAGCCTACGTTTTCAAGGTTTTCCGCAGCGTACTTTTGGCGGTACATATAATAAGGTTTGTAGCCAGCCCCCTTTAACGCGGTGTACGAATAGTCTATCATTTGGTCGATAAAATCAACCTTTAACCTCTCCGTTTCAGTTTTTAACTTAGCGCCCTTTTTAAGGCATAGCGTATGAACGGTTATATTGTCGGCGTTTAGTGAAACGGCAGTATCTATCGTGTTTTGAAAGTCTTCAAAACTCTCCCCGGATAGCCCCGCGATAACGTCGCAGTTAACTATAAAACCGTAACTTTTTACGAGTTTGAACTTTTCAATAACGTCGCTTGCGGTGTGTTTTCTGCCTATAAGTTTAAGGGTATCATTTGAAAAGGTTTGGGGGTTAACGCATACGCGCGTTACACCCGCATCTTTCATAATTTGAAGTTTTTTCTCAGTTATAACGTCGGGTCTACCAGCCTCAACGGTAAACTCGATATTAGGCGGAATTTTCCCCTTTACCGCGGATAAAATCTCGTAAAAATCTTCGTCTTCTAAACATACGGGCGTACCACCGCCGACGTAAACGCTACGAACGTTTACCGCGCTATTAGGTAAGGCGTTTATTTCTTTAACGAGCGCGTTTTTATACTCTTTTATATACTTACTTTTCCCTATTTCTTCGGATATAAACGAACAGTATAAGCATCTTGACGGGCAGAACGGTATACCTATAAATAACCCCGAGTAGTTGGAATATTTATCGTAAATTTTCTCTTGAACTTGCAAAATTTCTTTAACGAGTTTAATCTTTTTATCATGAACGCCGAAAACGCTAGAAAACTCACTTTCAAAATTCTCGCCTAAATCCCTTGCCATTTTGACGGGGCGAATCCCCGTTAACGCACCCCATTTAAGCGTTATTCCAAAGTGGTTTGATAGCGCGTTATATAAACACAACTTAGAAAACCGCTTTTCGTACCGCTTTTTGTCTAAAAAATCGGTGTACGTGTGTTGATTTTTTGCATTATAAACCTTGCCGTTTATGGTAACGGTATCTAAATACTCGCCATCGTTTTCCGTTTGAGTATGAGCAATTTCAAGCCCCTCGCCCGTAGAAAACATATAAACGACTTCTTCAAGTTCTTTTTTATAATCTTGCCTGTTAGTTTCAATCATAAGTAATACTTTATATAGTTGTTTATAGGATTTGATAGTTTTTCTTTTTCAACGGTAGTTTTATTGCCGTGCCCTGGGTATAAAATGCAACCGTCGTAGCCTAAAAGCGTTTTTGCCGAACGGCATAAAGTAGCCACGTCGCCACCCGGGAAATCAACCCTACCAAAACTACCTTCAAAAAGTGCGTCTCCGCAAAAAAGCATATCGCCTACTTTATACGTTACACCGCCAACGGTGTGACCGGGGGTGTTTATAACTTCAACTTCTATCTCGCCAAATTTAAGCGTTTCACCACCCGATAAGGCGGTTTTTACCTTAAACGGCTTTACGTCTATACCAAATACTGCGGATAAATTAAGGTTGCCGTTATCAATTGCGGGTAGGTCTTTTTCGCCCACGTAAACGTCAGCCCCACGCTCGTAGAACTTATGCGTTCCTTTGATATGGTCAAAATGCGCGTGAGTTAGTAAAACGGCTTTTATATTAAAGCCGTTTTTTAGTTCTTCCATTAGCAAAAAACCTTCGTCGCCACCGATATCTATTGCGATAGCGTCAAGAGTTTTTTCGTCTACTAATATATAACAGTTAGTTGAAAGTTCCCCTAGGGGATAGGTTAAAAGTTTCATTTTAGTTATTGTTTCTAAACACGTCTATAACGCTACCGTCTTGACTAATTTGTTTAACGAAAGCGTCAAGGTCTTCTTTTTTATTGATTTTTAAGGTTATATCAACGATTGCTACGTGCTTTTTATTGTCGACCCTGCCGTTGATTGCAAGTATGAACATATTGTATTTTGAACAAGCGTTAGAAACGAGTGCCAAAACGCTAGCGTCTTCTTTTGCGGTTATTCTTAAACTTACGGTGTAGCCGTCGTCGCCGACCTTGCCAGTCCAACTAGCCTCTAAAAACCTTGCGGGGTCTTCAACTTTCATATTCGGGCAGTCGCATCTGTGAACGACCACGCCTCTACCCCTTGATACGAAACCTAAAATTTTATCGCCCGGAACGGGGTTACAGCACCTTGCAAACCTGATAAGCAAACCGTCTACCCCTTTAATCATAACGTCACCCGTTGAGTGAACTACTTTTGACGTGATGCCCGTAGGATAGTGGTTCATTTTCGGGCGGAGTTCTTTATTGTGGTAATCAATGAGTTTAACTAGTATTTGATTAACGGTTACCGCGCCTGAACCCACTGCAATATACATTTCGTCTTGCCCCGAAAAAGAAAGTTTTTCCGAGAGTTTATTAAAGTTTTCCTTGGATAGAAGTTCGCCAAAGTTATAGCCTTTGTTCTTCGCCTCGGCTTCAAGCATTTGCTTGCCGAGTTTAATCATATCGTCAGCCTTTTCCTTTTTGTAAAAGGCTTTAATCTTAGCGCGCGCAGCGTTGGTTTTAACGAATTTCAACCAGTCCCACGACGGGCCGTTACTAGTGTTTGAAGTTATAATTTCAACTATGTCGCCAACCTTTAACACGGTGGTTAAAGGCACCATTTTGCCGTTTACTCTCGCGCCTACGCAACGGTTACCAACCGCCGTGTGTATGCGGTAAGCAAAGTCAACGGGCGTACTGTCTTTAACTAGCGATATAACTTCGCCCTTTGGCGTAAACACTAAAAGTTCGCTGTTGTATATGTCCCCTTTAAGCGATTCAAGGAAGTCTTTACTGTCTTTAAGACCGCCTTGCCACTCCATAACTTCCCTAATCCACGAAAGCCTTTTATCAAAGTTATCCGCAGAATTTTTCTTTTCCTTATACTGCCAGTGCGCCGCGATACCATATTCGGCGGTGTTGTTCATTTCGTAAGTTCTTATTTGAATTTCGAAAATTTTTCCAAACGAAGTTACTACCGTAGTATGCAAACTTTGGTACATATTTTCTTTGGGAATTGCTATATAGTCTTTAATCCTACCCGGCATAGGTGTCCAACGCTTATGGATTTTACCAAGTAGTTCGTAACACTCGTCAACGGTGTTAACTAAAACTCTTAAAGCGGTTAAATCGTAAACTTGGTCAAGCGCCAAGTTTTTGTTTTTCATTTTTTTGTAAATGCTATAAAAATGCTTGGGTCTACCGAAAACTTCGCCTTTTATGTTACTTTCGATAATAACACCCCTAAGTTCGTCAACCATCTTGTTAACGAAAGCCTCGCGCTCTTCAAGTTTATTGTGAATATTTTCAGCAAGGTACTCGAACGCGTCTGGGTCGATATACTTTAAGCATAAATCTTCAAGTTCGCAATTGAGTTTAGAAATACCAAGCCTTCTTGCAAGCGGAGCAAAAATTTCAAGCGTTTCGTTCGCCATACGCGTTTGGCGTTCCTTGGATAAAAAGTTAAGCGAACGCATATTGTGAAGGCGGTCGGCAAGTTTAATAATTATTACCCTTATGTCTTTCGCCATCGAAACGAAAATCTTCTTAAAGTTTTCGGCTTGTTCTTCTTCTTGCGACTTGAACTCGATTTTATCAAGTTTAGTTACGCCTTCAACGAGCGCCAAAACCTCTTCATCAAACTCGCCCGCTATATCTTTGGCGGAAACGGGGGTATCTTCCAAAACGTCATGCAAAAATGCCGCAGCGATAGTGCGGAAGTCCATTTTAAGCCCGATAAGAATTTGCGCAACAGCGCAAGGGTGAGTAAAATACTCTTCCCCAGACGCGCGCTTTTGGTTTTTGTGCGCGTCTTTTGCAAAGTGATACGCCTTAGTTAGAAATTTCACTTCTTCTTCGGGATAAATTTTATTTATTTCGTCTAAAACGTTGTAATTGTTAAGCATTTTTCATCTCCGAAACCGCCTTGTATATCTTAGAGTTAACAAGGTCTTTTTTCTCAGATTTTTTAACGAATATAAAACCGCTTTCTTCTATAAAATCAAGTTCTTTGAAAACTTCAAGCGCAAATATAGTTTGCATTTTATTACCGCTTTCAAAAACTATCTCGTCTTGCGTCATACCGCTACGCGCTTTAACGCAAATATCTCTAAAAATTTCGCCAAGCACCGCCCTTTCAACTTCTACGCCTACTAGGTTAAAAGAATTAACGCTACCAACCGTTATTTTTTGGTTTTTGTGGGCGTAAATCTCGCTGAGCGGTTTGTCTACAAACACCAACTCTTCGTAACTTGATAAATCTACGTTTAATAAGTCCGCCCCGATAAGTACTGCGTTTTTACCGCCTTTTACCGTTAAGTTAAACGGGCAAACTTCAAAGTTTTTAAGTTCTGGGTATAAGTCGTAATTTTCGGGGTTAGTTATTATGAATAACCTTCCAAAACCGTTAGGTTTCGTCGTTTTTATTATACTTTCAACGTCGTCGCCACCCAAATAGTTTACACCGCCTTTAAGCCCTAATAATGCGTTCTTGAAGGCTTTATAAACACCGCTTTCATCAACTTCAAACGTTACAAACGCCTTTTTAATAAAGCCTTTAACGTACTCTCTTCCCGCGTAGTTAGAAGTTGAAATTTCTATAATTAAATCTTTGTTATAGTTTGATGAAAGCGCTTCTAAATACTTAACGCCGTTAAAGTAAATCATATCAATTTCTTTTGATTTTACCGTAACGTGATTTGAGCCTTCTTTAAGTAGTTTTGCCTGAGATGAACTTGTTGATAACAAGAAAACGGGTTTTTTATTGCCCGTACCGAAAGGCTCTAACTTAACTATTTCTTTGGCGGTTTTAATGGATACGCTTGACGATATAACCCCGTCAACTTCCATAGTTTTTACAAACGCTTCTTCGCCGTAGTTAGCGCCTATATACTCGCTCAGTCTTTTTGCAAATAGGTTTAAGTTCTCTTCGCTTATCGTAACGCCCGCCGCCTGAGCGTGCCCGCCGTAATCTATCAACAATTCCTTGGTTGACGCTATCGCCTCGTAAACGTTTATATCGCCTATAGACCTTGCCGAACCGTGCAAGCGCCCGTCAATTTGCGAAAATAGTACGGTTGGAAGATTATATTCTTCGGTAAGCCTTGCGGCTACTATACCTAAAAGCCCGCCTTTCCAAGAATTTTCGCAAAGTACTATAACGTTGCCGTAATTTCCATCCGTTTTAAGTTTAGTTTTAGCGCTTTTATACAACTCTTCGCACTCAACTTGCCTATCAACGTTGTATTTAACTAGCATTGAAACGAGTTCTTCACGCTCAGCGCTATCTTTGGTTAATAATAGTTTTAACGCGGAGTACGCGTCACCCATTCTACCCGCCGCGTTAATTCTAGGCGCTACGGTAAATGCAAGCGTGCCGGAATTTATCTCTTTCGCGCCACCCGCCGTCAAAAGCATAGTTATAGCCTTTGAACATCTTCCCAATTTTATAAGTTCAACGCCCTTGTGAACGAGTATTCTATTCTCGCCTACAAGTGGCATACTGTCTGCTATCGTTGCAACGGCAACTAGGTCTAAAAACCCGTCTGCCTCGTCGCCTATAAGCGCCTTCGCAACTTCGTAGGCAACGCCCGTTCCGGATAAGTATTCAAACGGATATTCTTGGTTAGGCGTTTTAGTGCTAACTATCGTACAATCTGGAAGTTCGGCTGGGAACTCGTGGTGGTCGGTAACGATAACGTCTACCCCTAAATCTTGAAGATACTCAACTTCACGTTTAGCGCTGATACCACAGTCAACCGTTATAATAAGGTCGGGGAACAAGTTCTCTAAAACGTCACTCAACACGCCTTCGGTTAAGCCGTAGCCGTTTTCCCTTTCGGGAATAACCGCGTGAACGTTAATTCCAAGCCTTAGTAACGCGTTATATAATAAAGTTGTTGCACAAATTCCGTCAGCGTCGTAATCGCCGTATATTACTACCGTTTCACTATTATCTTTTGCTTTTATTATTCTACTTACTGCATCGTTCATACCGCTAAGCGTGTACGGCGAGAATAAAGTTTGCGACTGCGGGGACAAAAACGCCTCAATCTTACTAGCCGTATCGTACCCCCTGCCGTAAAGAATTTCAGCGGTGAACTCTGAAATACCCGTACTTAAAGCAAGGTCTTTTATGCAGTTTTTTTGATATTCGTCATAAGTTTTTTTAACAATCTTCATAAAAGTACCTTTGTAAAACAAGCAACGCACGGGGACTCCCGTGCGTTGTAGATTAGCAAACTAATTAAGCAGTCTTTTTAGCCTTATTTTTGATTTTAGCCCCGAGTTTACGGAGATATACCCAAATAGGTGCAGAAAGGAACACGGAAGAATAAGTTCCCGCAACAAGACCAAATATGATGGGAAGAGCAAACTCTTCCATAGTGCTAACGCCCATAACGGCGCAAACTATCGCTAAAACTACGATAGCGGAAAGCGTGGTAATAGTCGTTAAAATACTTCTTCCAAGCGTATCTACGATTGACTTGTTTGCAATTTCACTATCACTTGCACCTTTCATTGATTCAAGTTTGGAAACTTCGCGTATTCTATCGAAGATAACTATCGTTGCGTTGATAGAGTAACCAACTATCGTAATAACCGCTGCAATAAACGTAGTGTTTACTTGTATTTGGAAAATAGTTGTAAGCGCTAACATAACGAGCACGTCGTGAAGGAGCGCAATAACCGCCGCTAAGCCTGACGCAAGAGTAAATCTAAACCCGATATATATAAGCATAATTACTACCGCAACTACGGTTGCCCATATAGCGTTTTTCAAAAGTTGTTGGGAAGTAGAACCGCTAACTACGGTGTCACCGATATCGTCTATTACGAGTTCGAAATCGGGATATGAAGCCTTAACCGCGTTTACTATTTTAGCCTTCAAACCACCTTCTTCGGTGTTTTCAATTTTGTCAATAAATTCCGCTTGCGCTTGGCTGTTGTTTGCGTTTATCTTTTTGCCGTTAAGCGAGTATTTAATACCAATTTCAAAAACAGTTTCTTCATCGCCTGACCAACGGGTTGAACCGATTTCAAAACCTTCTGCTTTAATGGTGTCTTCTACTTTTTTAACTAAATCGCCTTTAACGTCTTCGTGGTTGTAAAGCGCTTCGCCAAAGTCAATTTCCATTTTAGCGCCACCGCCAAAATCTAGACCAACGTTCATACCTATAATAAGCATAAGTATTGCGCCGATTAAAATTATAGCGAGAGATACGGGAGCGAAAAATTTGAATTTTTCAACGATTTTAAGTTTCAAATCTTTAATCTTCATCATCTTCAACTACCTCCCTTTTAAGACCTAAGAAGGTGTTTTTGCCTTCGCAAAGGTTGCTAATGAGTTTAATAAGGCTTCTAGTTACTACAACCGCGGTAATCATTGAAAGCACGATACCTATAAGTAAAGTTATTGCAAATCCTTTGATTGAACCGGGGCAAAGTATCCATAACACGATAGATGCTAAAATCGTTGTAATGTTACTGTCAAATATCGTAACGAACGCGCGTTTGAAACCGGTGTTAATTGCCGATTTAACGGTTTTACCCGACGCGTACTCTTCCTTAATTCTTTCGAAGATAATAACGTTCGCGTCAACCGCCATACCGATAGAAAGTATGATACCCGCAATACCCGGAAGAGTAAGTTCTACCCAAGGAACGAGCGCGAGAAGAAGTATCATAAGCACCGTGTATATCGCAAGCGCGAGTGACGACGCTATACCCATACCACGATAGAAGAAAATCATAATCGCAAAGATAATAACGAGCGCTATACCGCCTGCTAATACGCTTGCGGGAAGTGCGTTTTCACCAAGAGTAGCGCTAATTTTACTTGAAGAGCCGATTTCGAACTCGAAATCAATTTTGCCCGCTTTGATAACCGCTGCAATCGATTCAGCCGCCTCAATGCTTTCAAGACCGGTAATTTGCGCGCTATCGCTAGTGATTTGCTCGTTTACCGTGGGCGAAGAAATAACTTCACCGCCGAGTTTAATGTACATAGTTTGACCTGCAAGTTGCTTAGTTGCTTGCGAGAACTTGTTAGTACCTTGCGCGGTAAATTCGAGTAAAACGATAGGTTGACCGTTTTCGTCGTACCCGGCGGCACAGTCTTTAATATCCGAACCTTCAAGATAAACCGCGTCAGCCGAGTCGGTAAAGGTGAGTTTACCAGATGAACCTATAATTTTAAGAATTTCGTCGGCATTGTCAACTTCGGGGATTTCAACTCTAATTTCCCTACCTGCGCCAACGCCTTGAACGGTGATAACCGCTTCGGTGTAACCCTTGTTGTCAAGACGCGCTCTTAAAATATCAACGGCGCTTTCGAAAAGCGTATCGATATCGTCTTCCTGCTCGTCGGTATACTTGGGGGTTAATACCGCGGCGTAACCGCCTTTAAGGTCGATACCAAGACCTATGGTGCTACCGATTGAATTGTAGTCGTAAATACCGTTTTTGTAAAACGGAATTTTGAACGACGCAAAATCTAACACGGCAAGTATAGCCGTAAAAAATACGATTATACCTAAAATAATACCTGATTTTAACTTGCTCATTATAGCCTCCCGTAAGGGTTTGAAGAAATGGTGGCGAAAAAATTCGCCATTTATACATATATACTTAATTATTATAAATGTAAACTAACTTTAAGTCAATAATATTTTGTATTTTTCTCCGTTTTTTTCACAAATTATCCGCTATAAAGCAAAAAATAAACCCGATTTTATAAAATCGGGCTTTTTTGATAAATTATTCTACTACTTCGCTATATACCGCGCGGATAGCCTTTTCAAAGTCAGCGTTCTGCACGCCTACTATAATATTTATCTCCTTAGTGCCTTGCGAAATGGTTTTTACGTTGATATTGTTCTTTCCAAAGATAGAGAAAATCTTTGCCGAAATACCCGGTTTTAGAACCATATTTCTACCAACTACCGCAACGAGCGCTAAGTCGTTATCAACGTCAACCGAAACTACGCCTTTAACGTGCTTTAATTCGGATAAAAGGTCGAAAACGGTTTTGTCAACGTCTTTACTGTTAACGATGATACTGAAAGTATCAACCGAAGTGTGTATGTGTTCAACCTTAACGCCAAAGCGCTTGAACTCTTGCAAAACGTCACTTATTACCGAAAGTTTATCGCTATTAACGCTTTTAGTTACGTTAAATACGCTAAAATTCTTTTTACCTGCAATACCCGTAACGAACCTGTCGTTTGCGGTTGCTTTTCCGCAAATTTTTGTACCCTTTTCGTCGGGCTTGTTGGTGTTGAGTATGTAGATAGGGATATTGAGTTCGCGAACGGGGAAAACGCTTTCTTCGTGTAAAACGCTTGCACCCATATAAGAGAGTTCTCTAAGTTCGTCGTAGGTTACTTCTTCAATTCTACAAGGGTTGTCAACTATTCTTGGGTCGGCAACTAAAACACCGCTAACGTCAGTCCAGTTTTCGTACTTTTCAGCCGAGATGGACATAGCCATTATAGAACCGCTTACGTCAGAGCCACCGCGCGAGAAAAGTCTAATCTCGCCAGACGGATAAGCCCCGTAAAAACCAGGAACAACCATAGCGCCAACTTCTTCAAACTTGCTTTTAATCGCTTCAACCGTTTGTTCTTCGTTCAAAACACCGTCGTAATTGAACTTAACTACTTCCGCCGAGTCAACGAAAGCAAAACCCAAGTACGACGCCATAAGTTTAGCGCACAAAAACTCGCCACGGCTAACTAAATATTCTTCGCCTGCACCGCTTTTAACGTCTTGCATAATGATTTCAAACTCACGCTCGACGTCAACGCTTAAATTGAGTGCGTTTTTAATTTCGAAATATCTTTGTTTAATGTCATTTAAGATGTTAGACGCGTCTACCCCGTACTTTACGTGCGACCATAAAAGGTATAATAGGTCTGTTACTTTGCTATCTTCCTTAAAGCGTTTACCGGGCGCTGAAACGACTACGATTTTGCGCTTTTTATCCTTTTCGATAATATTTTTAACTTTGTTAAACTGTTCGCTCGATGCAAGTGACGAACCGCCGAATTTAGCAACAGTAATCATATTTTACCTTCCTTAATAAGCGCTTTTGCTATTTGAATAGCGTTTGCAGCAGCGCCCTTTCTAATATTGTCGCTTACGCAGTAGAAAAGTATGCCGTTTGCGGTAGATAAATCACGCCTAATTCTACCAACGTATACTAAGTCGTTGTCGTTGGCTACGGTAGAAACGGGGTAAATTGAGTTCTTAGGGTCGTCAAGAACTTTAATACCTTCTTGGCTTTCAAACGCTTTTTTAACTTCTTCCAAAGTGAAAGGTTTGTCAAGTTCAACCATAATAGATACGGCGTGAGCGTTCATTACGGGAACTCTTACGCAAGTTGCAGATACGGGAAGGTCGGGAATACCGAGAATTTTTCTCGTTTCGTTAACCATTTTGAGTTCTTCTTTGGTGTAGCCGTTATCTTCAAAAACGTCGATTTGCGGAATACAAGTTTCAGCGATATTGTAAGGGTAAAATTCGGGCGCTTCGCCTTTTAAGGTTCTAGCAAGGTCGTTTTTACCTTTCATACCGCTACCAGAAACCGCTTGATAGGTCGAATAAACTACTCTTTTAATACCAAAAACGTCGTTAAGGGGTTTGAGCGGAAGTACCGACTGAATAGTCGAACAGTTGGGGTTAGCAACTATCTTTCTAGCACCGTCAAAGTGGTTAAGGTTAATTTCAGGAACGATTAAAGCGCACTCGCTTACCATACGCCAAGCGCTAGAATTATCTATAACTACCGCACCGCTTTTTTCCGCTTCGGGCGCCCATTCTTTCGAAACGCTACCGCCAGCCGAGAACAACGCGATTTCAATACCGTCAAAACAGCCCTTTTCAAGTTTTTTAACGGTGTACTCACCATCGCCAAACTGAACTTTTTTGCCTGCGCTTTTTTCAGACGCAAATAAAGTTAAACTATTGATAGGGAATTTATATTCCCATAAAAGTTTCAAAAAGGTTGAACCTACAAGACCGGTTGCACCTACAACCGCAACGTCATATTTTCTCATAATAAATCTCCTTAATAATTAAAATATTCTCGCAACGAAATCGTATTTAGTTAAGTCTTTAATACCTTCAACGATTTCACTTTTACCATCTTTATACACGTAATACTTCTCGGTGCTTAAAAAGTTTTCAACTTCAAAGTCTCCGGAGTTTTCATAGTAGTACGTACCGCTGTTTTCCATAATTCTTCTAACGTCGCTCACCATAGCGGTAGCCGTTGGGAATCTGCCTGCGCCCTTGCCGTAGAAACCTAAAAGGTCGTTCGACGAACAATTTATATAAACCGAGTTAAACTCGTAGTTAACGGCAGATAGCGGGTTGTCTTTGGTTATTGCAACGGGTTCAACGCTAACTTTCGCGGTCTTTTCGCCCGTGCGCCTTGACTCGGCTACGAATTTTAAGGTAAAGCCTTTGGCTTTAAGGTCGGCAAAAATTTCTTTCGTTACCTTAGAAATACCGTAGTGATGAATTTCGCTATACGGAACGTAACCGCCGTACGCTATCGACGATAAGATACAAATCTTTCTCGTCATATCAAGCCCTTCGATATCGGCGGTAGCGTCAAACTCGGCAAAGCCTAAACGCTTGGCTTCATCTAGCGCGTCTTCCATCGATAAACCTTCTTTTTCCATCTTGGTAAGAACGAAGTTGGTCGTGCCGTTTATTATACCGTAAATTCTATCAACTTCGTTTACCTTAATGCTGTCGATAAGCGAGCAAATAAGCGGAATACCACCGCCAACCGAGGCTTCACACATAAACGAAACGCCGTTTTCTTTTGCGAGCGAATAAAACTCGTCAATATGCAAACTTACCGTCTCTTTGTTGGAAGTTACAACGCTTTTTTTGTTTTTAAGCGCTTTAACTATACACTCGTAGGGGAATTTATCTCCGCCCATCGCTTCGATAACAACGTCAATTTCAGGGTTTTGACAAACCTCGTCAATACTCTCGGCAAACCTATCGCCAAGCATTTCCTTTTTCGACGGTAAATCGAATACTTTAAGTACTTTTATGTTTCTTGATGCGGGAAGATCGTCAATGAGTTTAAGCACCCCACCGCCTATCGTTCCACAACCTAAAATTCCTACGTTCATAATATCTCCTTTAATGCGCACGCTTATTCGAAAGCAACGAGCGTAACGTCTTTAACCTTTTGCGTTTTTTTGAGTAATGCTATAAGTTCGTAAATGGAAACCTTCATATCCTTAGCGTCTATCATAACGGTAATGTACGCTAGGTTGTGTATGGGCATATCTTGGTTTATTGTTAAGATATTGCCTTCATACTTTGAAATGTTGTTGATAATGTCAGAAAGCACGCCAACGGTGTTTTCAACTCTAAAAGATAAAATAGCCTTTCTGCCGAAATCACTTTCAAGTTCAAAAACGCGGTCTTTGTACTTATAAAAGGTTGAACGGCTAATATCGAGTTCCTTGCAAACGTCACTCACGCTTTTGTTTTCTTCTTTGAGTAACCTAACCGCTTTGACTACTTTTGCTAAAAAAGGTGGCAACACGTCTTTATGAATAATCAAAAAATCTCTATTCATTTAAGCATCGCCCCCTTATCGCACACTTTTAATGGTTTTACGCTCCACTTAACACCGCCAACCACTTTGGGAATAAGTTTTTCAAACCCGTCTTTCGTGGTGATTGCAAGTAGCGTAGGCCCTGCACCGCTTACGGCAACTGCCGAACCGTTTTCTTCTAAAACCTTTTTCATTTCCTCACCGCCTTTAATTATAGGCAAGCGATAAGGTTGATGAAGTTTATCGTCAAACACGTCTTTAAGTAGGTTGATATCTCCCCTTTCAAAAGCGTAACTTAAACTCAACGCTCTCGTAACGTTATAAACCGCGTCTTCCATCGAAACGGTTTTAGGAAGAATTGACCTTGAAATCTTAGTTGAAAGTTCGGTGTTGGGAATTACCGCGTAAAATCTAAGTTTTTTATTGACTTCGGCTTTGTGGTAAACCACTTTACCGCCCTTTTGATAGGTAAGGGTTAACCCGCCAAGGTACGCAGGCGCAACGTTATCGGGGTGACCTTCAACCGACGCCATCACCGATAAAAGATACTCTTTATCAAACGAATTTTTAAGCATATAGTTAGCGCCAATTACACCGGCAACTATACACGTTGCGCTAGAACCAAGCCCGCTAGACGTGGGTATCGTGCATTTTTTAGGCGAAATTTTAACGGGAATATACTTTTTGTTAGAAACTTCAAAAAGTTTTCTATACGCTTTTAGAATAAGGTTGTTATCGGGGTTACCGCTACCAAAACCCACTACTTCGTCATTTTTAGAACTTTCAAAAGTAAAAGAGTTATAAAGGGTAAGCGCAAGCCCAGCCCCGTCAAGCCCAACGCCAAGGTTTGCAGTTGAACACGGAACGCTTACTTCAACTTTTAAGTCTTTGTAGTTAACTATATCTCTAATTTCTTCCTTAGTCTTTATAATAGTCGGCTTTTTAGAATACATAAGTTTTTTAATGCCGAACGGAATTTCAACCTTGATGTAATTTGATATATCTTTAATAAGTTCAATTTCACTAGCCTTTTCTTCAAGCCCAAGCGCCTTCGTTACCGTGAACGGAAATTTGTACGGGCTAGCCGTTGACACGATTAGCGTCTTCCCGCTAACTTTTAACTTATTATATACGTCGTAAGCAACGGCGGTGTGCGGGTCGATAAGATAAGATAGTTCTTCATAGCACTTGCCTATCGCTTTAATAGTTTCGTCTTCGGTAGAATATCCGCCCGAAAAATCTTTAAGGAACTCTCTTTCGTTATTAGATAGTTCGTATCTGCCCGTAGTTTTAAGGCTATTCATATACTCGGCAACCTTATCGCCGTTTTTACCGCAAGCAAGGTACACTAACCTTTCAAGGTTAGAAGATACTAGTATATCCATCGCGGGCGAGTTAGACTTGAAAAACTCTCTATTTTTATCGTAAACGCCCTTTTCAAAGAATTCGGTTAAAACGTTGTTTTTGTTTGATGCGCAAATAAATTTGCCGATAGGAACGCCTATCTCTTTTGCTAAAAAGCCCGCAAATATATCGCCAAAGTTACCCGTTGGAACGCATACGTTTAAGCATTCGCCTTCTTTTAAGTAACCGCTTTTTCGCATTTCACTATAAGCGTAAACGTAATAGATAACTTGGGGAATAAGCCTACCTATATTTATCGAGTTTGCAGACGATAATAAAACGCTTTCATTTTCATACGACGAAAATATCTCTTTAACGAAAGTTTGGCAATCGTCAAAATTACCTTTAACGGCAAAAGCCTTCGTTCTATCGTCGGTATAATACAGCATTTGCTTTTCTTGAATTTCGGAAACGCCACCGTCGGGATATAAAACTACCGTGTCAAACTTACCGCTTTTTATAAAACTTGAAAGCGCTGCGCCACCCGTATCACCCGAAGTTGCCACGAGTATAAGCGACTTTTTATCCACGCCGTTTTTCTTCTTAGAAACGTCAATTAAAAACGGAAGAATAGTTAGCGCCATATCCTTAAACGCAAGCGTTGGCCCGTGGTAAAGTTCTAAGAACGAAAGTTCGTTAAAAGTTTTAATTCCTACGAACTTTTCACGGAAGTTAACTCTATCGTACGCGCTAGATATACAAAAATCAATTTCTTCACTAGTGAAATCGTCAAGAAAAATATTGAAAACGTCTTTCGCGATTTCTTTGTAACTTTTACCAAAATAGTCGCTAGTAAAATTAAGTTTTGAAATGCTTTCGGGTAAAAACAACCCACCGTCACTGCTAAGACCTTTAAGTATCGCTTGGCTCGCGGTTAGTCTTTCACCACTTCTAGTACTTATATACATATAAAACTCCAAATATTACTTATGTTTTATATATTATAACATTTATAAAAAAAATACAAGTGTTTGTCGCAAAAAAACAAAAGTATTTTCTACGCGCACAAATTAAGATTGTTTGTACACGGTAAAAAAATTAGTGGTAAAAAAACTAAAAGCATAGGAATTCCTATGCTTTATTTTTGTTTTATTATTTGCCTATTACAACGTATTAAGGCGTTAGTTGTAGACAATAGGGCTCCCGAAAATATTTTGTAAAACAAAAGATTTTTGGGAAAGAGGAGCAACCGCTTTTTAGTTATAGCGTTTACCTATATGTCAACGCATAACAATTTATGCGTGTTGCGACGAAGGCGAGGCGTTTGGGTTTTTGCGGAAGGGAGCGACCTTATCGGTCGCAGGAATTTCGCAAAAACACAAAGAACAAAGCATAACGCCGTTTATAGGGCTTTAATCTAGTTCGAAAGCCCCAGTGTATAAGGCGTAATAGTTACCCTTTTTGGCTAATAACTCGTCGTGAGTGCCACGCTCGATAATTCTACCGTGGTCTAGTACCATAATAACGTCGGCATTTCTAACGGTTGATAGGCGGTGCGCAATAATAAATACCGTTCTACCCATCATAAGTTTATCAGTACCGCGCTGAACTAAAAGTTCGGTACGAGTATCGATTGACGAAGTCGCCTCGTCCATTATCATAACGGGGGCATCTGCAACCGCCGCCCTTGCTATTGCGATAAGTTGGCGTTGACCTTGGGAAAGATTTCCACCGTCTGCCGTAAGCATCGTGTTATAGCCGTTAGGAAGTCTCGTAATAAAGTCGTCGGCGCTTGCAAGTTTTGCAGCGGAAATACACTCGTCGTCAGTCGCGTCAAGCCTACCGTAGCGGATATTTTCCATAACCGTACCCGTGAAAAGGCAGGTGTCTTGAAGTACTATACCTAGTGAACGGCGAAGGTCTGCTTTTTTAATTTTGTTAATATTGATACCGTCGTAACGGATTTTACCGTCCGCTATATCGTAAAAGCGGTTTATAAGGTTGGTGATAGTTGTTTTACCAGCACCCGTTGCGCCAACGAAAGCAATTCTTTGACCGGGCTCGGCGTAAAGCGATACGTCGTGCAGAACGATTTGCCCTTCAACGTAGCCGAAGTCAACGTCGAACATACGTATATCACCCGCTAAGCGAGTATAGGTAACCGTGCCGTCTTGTTTATGCGGATGTCTCCAAGCCCAAATACCCGTTCTTTCAGGGGTTTCAACAAGGTTGCCACCCTCTTCTTTAACGTTGACAAGAGTTACGTAGCCCTCGTCTTGCTCTTCTTGTTCGTCAAGGAGTTTGAACACGCGTTCAGCACCCGCCATAGCCATAATTACCGAGTTCATTTGGTTAGAAATTTGCCCTGTAATGTTAGCAAATTGCCTTGCCATACCCAAAAAGGCAACGACTACGCTAATTTGCAAGGTGCTTATAAACGAACCCGTTTGAAATAGCGACTCAAAACTTATATTTATACCCGTTCCGCTACTGAAAATGTAAATGCCACCGCCGATAAACGCAACTAAAACGTATAAAACGTTACCTATGTTGTGAATTATAGGCATAAGCATATTTGAAAAGGCGTTTGCCTTATTTGAAACTTCGAATAAATGCCCGTTTAAGTCGTTAAAAGTATCAATAGCCTCGTCTTCATGGTTGAACACTTTAACTACTTTTTGACCGTGCATCATCTCTTCGATATAACCTTCAACCTTACCTACCGCCTTTTGTTGAGCGATAAAGTATTTTGCCGAGTTTTTACCGATAGTTTTGGTTACCCAAGTTATAACCATTAAGCCTATAACCACCACGAAAAACAGTAAAACGCTTAAATAAAGCATAACGAGAGATAGCGCGGTTATGGTAATCATAGTCGAGCAAAATTGCGGTAACGACTGGGATATTAGTTGACGGAGCGCGTCGATATCGTTAGTATATATACTCATAATATCGCCGTGAGTGTTTTGGTCGAAATACTTGATAGGTAAACGCTCCATTTTGGTAAACATTTTTACCCTCATATCTTTCAAAAATCTCTGCGTTAATATCGCGCCTAATTGTTGATAGATGAAGTTAGCGATAATACCTAAAAGGTATATGCTACCAAGTATTATAAGCGTAGAAACTACGCCCGACCACGCGCTTTTAACGGTGATTACGCCATCAATAGCGTCGGTTAAAAAAGCGTAAACTTTACTTAAAAACAAGCCTGCAACCGCACCCGTTATAGCGCTTACTACAAGGCATATCGCTATAACTATTAAAAGCGGTTTATAGTTAGTAAAAAGTAAACCCATAAGGCGTTTTAATACGCCTAAGTTCATTTTACCCATAGGGGGAACTGCGCCACGACCACGTGGCATTTTCATACCTGCCATATCAGTTGCCCTCCCCCGTTTGTTTATTTTGAGACGTGTAAACTTCGGTGTATATTTCGTTAACGCCTAAAAGTTCTTCGTGCGTGCCGATAGCGTTTATCTTGCCACCGTCTAGTATCACTATTTTGTCCGCGTCTTGAACGGATGCGATGCGCTGAGCAATTATAATTTTAGTTGTTGAAGAAAGTTCTTCTTTGAAAGCCTTTCTAAGTAGCGCGTCAGTTTTCATATCGACGGCGGAAGTCGAATCGTCAAGTATCAAAATTTTGGGGTTTTTAAGTATTGCGCGCGCAATACAAAGCCTTTGCTTTTGCCCGCCCGATACGTTAGAACCGCCTTGTTCGATAAAGGTATCGTACCCGTCTTTGAAAGACGAAATAAACTCGTGCGCCTGAGCGATTTTGCAAGCGGAAATAAGTTCTTCGTCAGTAGCGGTCGGGTTGCCCCACCTTAAATTTTCTTTAATAGTGCCTGAGAACAATACGTTTTTTTGTAGAACCACGGCAACTTGGTCACGCAGGGTTACCATATCGTAATCTCTAACGTCAACCCCGCCGACTTTAACGCTACCCGACGTTACGTCGTATAGCCTAGAAATTAACGATATTAGCGTTGATTTTGACGAGCCCGTTCCACCTATTATACCAACCGTTTCGCCCGATTTAATTTCAAGGTTTACGTTATCTAAAACGTTTCTTTCAGCCGTTTTAGAATATCTAAAATTAACGTTTTCAAACGAAACCGAACCGTCTTTAACAAAGGTTATAGGGTTTTCGGGGTTAGTAAGGTCACTTTTTTCGGCAATAACTTCTTCAATACGCCTTGCAGATTCTGCCGACATCGTAAGCATAACGAATATCATTGAAAGCATTTGAAGTGACATTAGTATTTGAAGTGAATAAGTGAGCATACTTTGAAGGCTAAATACCGATAAACCTTCCGTACCTTGAAGAATAAGGTGCGAGCCAAATAGCGCTATTGCAATAAGTGCAAACTGCAAGCAAAAACTCATAAGTGGGCCGTTTACCGCTAAAATTCTTTCGGCTTTTGTAAAGTCCATACAAAGTTCATTAGATACGTTTTCAAACTTTTTAGTTTCAAAATCTTCTCTAACGTAGGCTTTAACAACGCGCATACCCTTAACGTTTTCTTGAATTGATTCGTTTAAGTTATCGTAACGCTTAAACACGCGCTTAAATATAGGCATTGCTTTTTTAGTAATTATTATTATACCAAAAGCGAGTATAGGCGCGGATACGAAAAATATCGCAGGGAGCGTTGAGTTTATTGAAAAACTCATTACGATAGAGAAAATAAACATAAGCGGGCTACGAATTGCCGTTCGAATAAGCATCATAAAACTCATTTGAACGCCCATAACGTCGGTAGTGAGCCTAGTTACGAGTGACGACGACGAGAACTTATCAATATTAGAAAACGAGAATTTTTGAACGTTTTCAAACATATCGTGTCTCAAATTTTTAGCAAAGCCCGTTGACGCTTTTGCGCAAAACTTACCGCCAAACATACCTGCAAATAACGATATTACCGCAACGAGTATCATAAGTAACCCGTATTTTATCATACCGTTAACGTCACCTGCCGTTATACAACCACCAAACCACGAGATAATAAGCGGTAGCATAACTTCCATAGCAACTTCTATAACCATAAGTATAGGCGTTAAAATGGCTTCTTTTTTATATTCTCTTAAACTTTTTAACAATCTAAAAATGCTCATATATCTATTTTATATTTTATAAAATACTTTGTCAATTATATAACTTTGCTTTTAATTTTTTTACAAAATTTTCACTTTTTAGAAAAAAATAAAACCGCGCGGAAAAACCGCGCGGATATTACCACTCTTTTAAGCCGAGCAAATAGTCGGCTGATACGTTAAAATATAAGGTTGGTTAATTTTACATAGCGTTTCAAACACGAGTAAGACAAGGCAAAGCCTACAATAAAGTCTATTCAACGAGTATTTTTATGCCAAAAAAACGCAAAAGATAAGGCTCGCGAAAGTTATTAAAAAATAAAAGCCTTTATCACAAGGTTGGTTAATTTTAGATAGCGTTTCAAACACGAGTAAGACAAGGCAAAGCCCGAAGATAATACTATTTGTATTTTCGAGTGGCTTTAACACAGTATTACGAAGTGTTTCAAGCGCTAGCAAATTAACAAAACCGCAGAGATTAAGGCATAAAAAAAATGCGGCAACTCCCTATCCTCCCGGGCCGTGTCCAGCCAAGTACTTTCAGCGCAATCGAGCTTAACTTCTGTGTTCGGAATGAGAACAGGTGGATCCTCGACGCTATCGTCACCGCA
>JAZRKO010000011.1:0-16979 GCA_045646405.1 Christensenellaceae bacterium
TTGCACAAAAACTAAAGAATTTTTTGTGCAAAGTGCACAAAAATAGATACTTTATCTATATCCATTGTGCAAACTGCACAAAGAGCCACAAGAAAACACATATATATTGTACAAATTGCACAAAAGAAAATAACATTTGTACATTTTGCACAAAACTATTGTATAATTTGCACAAAGCACTTATACTATTATTAAGGTTACAAAAAATTGCCTTAGTTTTTCAGTACTTCCTTTTATAATATTTTTCTTCTTTCACGGGGCGCGCGTATGGACGGACAAATTACGCGCGCTTTGTTAGTATAAGAGAGGTTAACAGTTATGAAACATTATAAGAAAATAGATAAGTCGTATTTAAACGACGCAGGGCACGAGTTGCGACATAATAAAAATGAATATATTGTAATACATTACACAGCAGGGGCTAACGACACAGCCGAGGCGGTGGCTAAATATTTTAGCACTATTAATAAGAATAAAACACGATACGCTAGCGCGCATTTTGTTGTAGACAATAAAAGCGTCTTTCAGTGTGTAGACTCAAAGCTAACCGCGTGGCACTGTGGGGGTAATAAATACATATACAGCACAGGCGGGGCGCTCTTTGGTAAGTGTACGAATTATAATTCGGTCGGTATCGAGATGTGTAAACAGCTTAATACGCTCGACTTTAACACAATCGAAAATGCAATACATTTAACTAGGCGCTTAATGAAAAAATATAAGATAAGCGCTAAAAATGTGATTAGACATTATGACGTTACGGGTAAGCACTGCCCTGCTAAAATGATAGACGACACAGCCGACTATAAAAATAATTGGTCACTGTTTAAAAAATGTGTTGCGCTTGCTGACACATACGAAATTAAAATTGATAAAGACGGCACACTATTTAAACGTGCCGTTAATAGTACAAAGTGGGTTAAAATGGGGCAGTTTAAAAACTGACCTATTTAACATATATAATAATATAAAGAGAGGTGTATATAATGATTAAAGAATTAATCGACAAAATTACAACCGAGACCACTATAGACGAGATTATGCCTAACTTAGTAGAAATTTCAAACAGAGAGGACGAGCTCGAGACACGTATAACGGAGCTCGAGGACGACGTCTTAGCAAGGGACGAGGAAATTAAAGCGCTCAAAGAAACTAACTTTGATTTAATGAAGAAAATTTTCGACAAAGCGCCGACAGAGTCAAAGCCTAAAGAGGACGAGACAGAAACAATCACAGACGAGGATATTTTCGACGAAATAGTCGAGGACTAACTAAAAGAGAGGTGTTAACAAATGAGAGTTAAAAACAATGATTTTATTATCAAAATGGTTAACAAGATAAGACAGGACGCGCCCGCAGAGTACAAAATGGCTGTACCATACGTTAAGCAGGGCGACGGTATACAGGTACTTGCTAACCCACTTTTTACAAACGAGCTTGTGTATAATACTTTCTACACAGGTATTACAAATATGATTTACAAAACTGTGTTCACTACTAGTGCAGTTTTTAGAAACCCTTTAGAGGTACTTAAAAAGGGAAATGTCGAGTTAGGTTATGACATTAGAGAAATTGCCAACGATTTACTCGAAGAACATAACTACCAACTCACAGACGCGTTACTCGCTGACGTGTTAAAGCTCGACCCGCCTACAGTAATGCAGTGCATACACAGAGTTAACAGACAGGTATATTTTAAAGTTTCTATCACTATGGCAGAAATGGAGCTTGCTGTCACATCGTGGGACGACTTAGCTAATATGTTCGTGACAAAAGCTGAATTGCTTTATAATTCTAACTACGTACAGGAATTTGAGTGGGCTAAAGACCTTTTAAGAATGGGTGTACAAAATGCACTTTGTCCACGTGAGGAAATTACAGAGGTTACAAGCGAATCAACAGGAAAAGCGCTTGTTAAAGCAATTAAAAATGCCGTTACTGACTTTAAATATCCGAGCGTTGAGTATACAGGTATTTATAATAAAACCGCAGGTGTCACAGGTCTAAAGGTATGGGCTGACCCTACTAGAACAGTTTTAGTTATCCCGTCGCGCTTGCTTAACGAGTTAGACACAGACGTTTTAGCCGTAGCTTTTAACGTTGATAAGCTCGCGTTTAAGACCGAGAGAGTTTTCGAGGTTGATAGTTTGGGCTACTTCTACGACTACAGAGCGACAGACGATACAACCGTAACAAGTGGTAAAACTTATTACGAAAAGAACAGCGACGGTACTTACTCGGAAAAAGTGCCAACTACAGAGAATCCAAAGACCGAAGGTCTGTACGAAATGTGGTACGGTGCTATTGACGCTTTTGTATTTGACGAAAGATATACACAGATTTACGACAAGCGAATTTTCTTTGCGTCAAATAACATTAGCGCAGGTATGGTAGAACAGAGATATTTACACGTATGGCAGACATACAGCTTGTCGCCATTCTGTGACGCTCGTTGTCTTTTCCACGAGGTAGACGCTGACGAAATACCTGCTAACTATGCTTTTTATAAATACTTTGATGAGAGCGAAAACAGCTCGACAGATGTTACAATTTCCGACTTATAATCGTTTTTTTCATTTCCTCCTTTCAAAATCGGGGTGTGTGCGCCAACACACACCCTATTTTAAAAGGTGTATAGCAACGAGGTGCGACAAATGACAAATTTAATAATAGCTATTGTGTCGTTTGCTATGGCAGGTATTGACATTTTGAGCGGTAGTATAACGGCAATAATTAACAACGATTTTAATACACACAGGTTTAAAGTAGGGTGTCTTTGCAAGTTTGGGCAGGTGGCTATAATTATATTAACAATGCCATTACAGGTACTTGCTAAAGACTACCTAAGTATTGACTTACCTTTTACGCTCGCGGTGCTTGTACAGTTTATCGTACAGGAGAGCGCTAGCGTTTTTGAAAATTACAAGAAACTAAACACAAATTAAATAAAAGTGAGGTGTTAACAATGATTAACCACTTTTCAATATTTCAGCCCAACGCGTGGGACAATAGCATAGTACCTATTAATATCGTGCACAAATTAATAAATCAGATGAATGAGTTAATAGACGTAGTAAATGCTATTGAGGACGTCGGCTTTGAACGTGCTAAAGCTTACACCGACGAGCAGGTGGCTGTAATCAATGCGCGTATATCAGATATACAGCGCACTATTGTATCTATTAGTGAATATCAAACACAATTAAACACACGTATAACAACGCTCGACGAGCGCGAAACAGGGCACTATAACACTTTAACGACTGCGGTAGAGCAGTTAAACGCTAGAATCGACTACACACGTAACGAGCTTAAAAACTATACAGACATTAGTATTTTAGAGCTTAAAAACCAACTCGAAACAGAAATAGAGGAAATTAAGCGCCTTGTCGATAATTTACTTGACGTTAAGACAATAGACGGCTTAACAGGCGAGTTAAAAACTGTTAGGCAGATTTTGGGCACACAGATTTTAAACAAGGTTAAACTCGTAGGGGGCAATCGCTATTCGCTTACGTGGGGGCAGTTATCAACCGAAACTAATAACGGGTGGCTCGCTACTTACTCACAGCGTATTTACGGCTCTATTAACTTTATCGCGCCGACGTGGTACAATTTTATGCGTAACAACGCGCAATTTACAGCAGGGCAAAAATCAAACCTTTACAGCTCAAATATGAACACGTGGAGCGCGTTTTGTGATAACACACTGTTATTTATAGGCGAGTTAGTACACAAGATTATACAGTATCACACGTCGAGCACGCAGGTGACAGCCGACAACTATAAGTATATAGATACTTTCACATATAGCGATTGGTTAGAGCGTACCACAGACCCGACAGCGTTAGTAACGACACAGGTTAACGTAGACATTACGGGACTTTACGACGGTACTAACACAATAGCGTCATTAATTAAAGAGCAGTTTAAAAAGTCGATAGACATTTTTACAGGCTATGTAGCAGGCTACGGGCTTTATAGCTCGAGCGCGACAAGTGCTAACTCATTATTTAACGGTACTAACGACCTGCCACGACTTATACAGTTTTTAGCAGGTAATAGCAACACTATATTTGATAGTGACACATTTTAAAAGAGAGGTGTAGAAAATGACATATACAGAAAATTTAAATTTAAACATAATTGAGCCCCACGATTTAGTTAGTTATCAAGGTTTTAACGAAAATGCCGAAATTTTAGACAGTGCAGTAGGTGCTTTACAGTCAGCAGTCGAGCCTATAGGTGCATTAGAGACCGCCGTAGCAGATAACGCACAGGCTATTACAGGCGTTGAAAACGATGTAAACGCATTACGTACACGTGTAGGCAATGCGGAAACCAACATAAGTGACATACAGGTATTAAACACACAACAGAATAATAGACTTAATGCTTTAGAGGGTAGTGCACAGAAATACGACTTAAACGGTGGAGCAATTACCCCGACAATGCACAAGACTTTTATTAAAACGGGTGTTAGTTTTTCAGCAGACCCGTATAATATGCAACGCTGTACAATCACAATTCCAATGTCTAATTTCGCAGGCGCGTCAAATGTTAAGGTAATAGGTGCACAGTTGTATAATGACGGCTTAGTTATTACGGGCGGTACGACAGGCGCTAACCTTGTGAGGGCTACAGTGCGCGATAATAACCTAGAATGTGTTTTTGTATCAACAGCTGATATAGCATACGACAACGGTACGGCAGTTATTGACGTAATCGCATACTAATTACTATATTTAAAATAAGGGGCGCACACGCGCCCTTTTTTAAAAGGAGTGATAAATAAATGTTTGAGTTTAACTTTTTGGAAAATAATATACTTTTAGCAACACCACAGACAGAGGGCGACGACGTTAAATATAAAAGTATGAAATATCAAATAATGTTATTCGGTGCACTGTCTAACGTGTTAGGTAATATATTTGATTATGAGGATATGGAAAATATCGACGAAATAGACTTAAAACGTACTTTCTTTTATTCTCATTATGTCGGATATGATGAGGACTACGAAAAATTTATACCACTTGTGCCCGCAGGCTCAAAAAATATATATAATGAATATACAGAATTTAATAGCGCAATCGGAGACGTTAAAAAGCGTTTTAGTGTGTTTGATAAGTACACACCCGTAGGCTTTGGGCGCTCGTTCTTCACAGTTTCGGACGCGTTCCTGTGTTGGGACTATGCGGGGCGATTAGCCGAAATTTTAGTAAGTATAGACGGCTCTGTACTTGCTAGCCGTATTTTAAACGTGTTTGTCGGTTCAGAAAATCAAGCTAACGAGCTAAAGCTCATTTATGAAAAGTTAAATTGTGGTATACCCGTACACATAACCGCCGAGTTTAACGAGGAAAACTTTAAAGCTGTACAGCTCAAAGAGCCACAGAGTGCTATATACTATTATGATGTATTTAGAGATATTCTAAACGAGTTTTTAACTGTTAGTGGACTAAGCGCTCTAACAAACCCGAACAAGAGGGAGCGTTTAATTGTTTCCGAGGTTGAAAGTGGCGAGGATATAAGAAGTACTATTTTGTTTGATAAATACCAAAATAGAAAAAAATTTTTAGACAATATCAACAAAGCTTTTGGACACAATTACAAGGTTAAATTTAATGTAAATATAGAAAACGACTTTGCTAATATTTTAAATAATAGTAACGAGCAAGGGGGTGTAGACAATGGCGCAGACATTTAACACAATAAGACTTATTGACTTAATCGACACTAACACGCAGAGTATAGAAAGTCTGTATAGTTTAATGAGTAGTAATTTAATAGGCTTGTATGATAGACAAGTCTATCCCGTTAACGATAGAGTGCTGTGGGCTAATTTTATTGAGCGTTTATGTGATAGATACTTTAATAGGTATTTATCTTTTGACACTTATTACGCGTGGCAGTTAAAGCTCAAATTTTTACTCGAGCAAAACAAAGAAAAGTATATTAAAATATATGAAAACAGTTTAAGAGAAATTGACCCACTGTTAACCTTTAGTGAGAGTGAGCACGTCGAGGATAACAAAGAGAGCACAGGCTCAAACGAGACAGACACAAGCGGGGGCTATGTCGACAATATCAACACAAGCGTTATTTATGGCAAGTCTGACACAACAAAAGACGAGCGTAAAACGACTGTTAAGAATATCACAGACGACGAGCGTACTATCAACGCTTTTACGAATAACCCAAAAAGTCAAAGCAGTATGAGCGCTCACTTGACAGAGCTCGAGTATATCGACAACGAACAGTTAACAATTAATAAAAATAACTATACTAACACGTCTAAAAACGAGGGTGATATAACCGTAACAACGAGCGGGTCAGATAAGAACGTCGGTACTAATGACGGAACGAGTAACAGCCGTAGCAACGGACAATATACGGGCTCTGATAAGGGCGTACTCGATAGACTGCGTAAAGGCTTTAACGGTAATCAATTAGAGTTATTAAAGAAGTACGAGGAGCTGTACTTTGATGTTAACAAGGAAATTATAGAGGACATAGAAAGGGCTAGGCTCTTTATGTCTGTATTATGTTAAGGGGGTGTTTATATGGCTAGCACTGTAAAAGTTAAGTTAATAGGGCAGTACCCTTTTAGTGATAACTCAAACGTTTTTGACGCGTCAGAAAATAGTCACGGGATAGAAAATTTTGTAAATTCGTTCCCTATTAATACGACGATAGAAAAAGTCGCTGATATTAATCTGTCGCAAGGCTTTGTTAGGTTAGCTTTAGACTTTGAAACTGCTAACAATTATAATTATATGGTAATAACGAAAGGTAGTAGAAAATATTACTGTTTTATTAACGATGTAATATGGGAAAATAACCTTGTTAGTGCTACTATCAAATTCACACTAGATATATGGAACACATACAGGAACGATATTATTTTTAAACAGTCTTTTATCGAGCGTGAGCACGTCGCTAACGACGCTATAGGACTACACACAATAGACGAGGGGCTCGCACCGTCAAATTATAAAACATATTATAATACTTTTGTAGACGGTGGCGAAATGTTACCATTTATAGCAATAGGCGCGACAGAGCACATAGTAAGAGACTCGCCCGCAGACCCGCGTAACGCTACGCCCGCACGAGCTATTAGAGAGAGCGACGGCTACGGCTATAACCCTCTATTACTAGGTATACGTGATATATCAAATTGGACACGTACAAGCGCAATAACTGAAATATCTAAAATAGTACGTTGGTTGACAGAGGCTAATAGTGCAGAGGCTATTATAGGTATATATCTATTACCGATTGATAGAGTTGTAAAAGACGAGGACGTGTATATCATAAAAGATATGGACAGTAGCGCAATGTCTAATCACGAGGCTTTTAGCTCATATGTAGCGACATTTCCTAACGCGTCTACGATAAATAACGCAACAAATTCGTACTCAATACGTAGCTCAATAAATGGCTACACACCTGCTAATAATAAATGCTACAATTACCCATATAATTTTATTGCCGTATCTAATCAGTTAGGAAACGAGTTAGTACTTAAATTTGAAAACAGTAGCGCAAGCGAGCACAGAATAATTTTAAATATTCGTAAAGACGGAAATATTAACGGTACTATGTACGCTGTCGCTAATGCTTACGACGGTATAAGCGGAAACAATTTAGATTATAGTATACAGTCGTTAAACTATCCAACTATACCATATATTATAGATACCTATGATAGTTATATGTCGGCTAATAAAAACGTGCTTGCAAATAGTAAAAATTATATCGAAAATGACTACAATTTTGCAATGACACAGGGTGCGTTAGAGGCAGAAACAACGCAGACACTATCACAGGTTAATAACGTAATGAGCGCTATAGGCTCGGGCGGTGTTGGTGCTGTCGGAAATGTGGTTAAAAGTGTTACCGATTTATACGCACAGCAAAATAGTGCACAGCTTAAAATAAATCAATTAAATTATAGCGCAGACAAAGCGCGCGACAGTTTCAAAAGTGCACTAGCTGACGTAGCAAGCAAACCCGACAAATATTGTGGGCGTTATATACCTAACTTGCTATTATTTTATTATAAGTTTGGGTTTGTGATAAAATACACGGGCGCTGTGTATGAGCAAATAACAGCGATTGATAATTATTTTAGTAAATACGGCTACCGTGTTAACCGTTTTGACGTTCCGTATTTATGGTATAGACCTGTTTTTGATTATAAAAAAATACCCGATTGCAATATAACGGGTAATTTACCGACTGACGTATTAAACACCGTAAAAGGGCTTTTTCAAGCAGGTATAACAATATGGCACAATAAAGACACTATTTTTGATTATGATGAGGACAACTCGCCATATACTCCACCGACATAAAAAGTAAGGCGGTCAATGTTTCACGTGAAACATTAACCGCCCTTTTCTTATGAAAATAGAATTTTACAACACATATATATTAGCAATTCGCTTTATATGTCTCGAGTACAAAGTCGCCGAATTTTTTAGGCAATCCTTTTATAATAAAGTAGAAAATATCTTTGTAGTGCTTTTCGCCGTCTTTCTCGTATGACGTGCTCGGTAGTGTTACGTAGCCGTTTTCTTTGACAAGAATATTGTCAAGAATTAACGCGCCGTTAATCTCTGCCGTACACTTAGCTAAAAGCCCGTTTTTGTTAATCGGATAAAACGACAGTTTACTAACCTGTAAATCGTTTTCAAGACCAAAAACGCAGTCTACATCAATCCTATTTGTTTTCTTTTCTTCTTTCTTTTTTGAATAAGCCATAATTTTTACCATTTTTAACCTTTCTTTATAAATATATTTGTTTAAAGCCCTGTTAGGGGCAGGCTTGCAATTTAATCAAATACGGGTTTGTAATCTATCAGTTTATAAGGGTTGACAAACGGTACTTTATCGCTTATGTTTTCCCATTTACCGTCTGTTAATTTGAGTATGTCTATGCGGTCGTTTTCTGTGAAATCAATAAAAACGGGTATACCATATAAATAATATTGGTCTAATTTAGTTTTCAGCATACCCTCTTTAGATAATTCATTGACACACTGCGCGCCTAAAATCCAATAATAATTTTTTGTGTCGGGGTGCTTGTCGGGGTAAAATTCCATATATGCGAGTATTTGTACTCCGTCCACGTACTGCCCGTGCGCCCTGTGCACGTTGTCTTTTAGTAGCTTTTCAATTTCTTTTAAAGTGTTCATTTTGTTTACTTCCTTTCTTTTAAAATAATATATAGTTTAGTATCATTGCGAATGTGTAGCAACAGCTACAAGCAATATACATTGCTATTAATAACCCTGTCAAGTATTCAATAGTGTTTTTCATTTTATTAATTTCCTTTCAACTAAGTAACCATATATACACAATAAGTATTATAACGCCTAAAATTGAGCCTATCCACATAGGCGACAACACCCACAGCCAACCCCATTTTATAACACCACATAATTTTAGCACAATAAAAATTAATTGCAGTACACTCCAAAAACCTAGTCCACTACTTGTGTTATTGTTATTATTGTTATTGCTCATATTATCACTCCTTTCTATATGTCATTCCTGCACTGTCTTTTATAGTCCGTAGGTGTTCGTGCTTTGGTAGTGGTTTTATACATTTAACAGTATAGTATCGCATACCGTTGCTCTCAACCTCTAAATCGTGTGCGTAGTATTTATCACTTTGATAAAAATTACAGTGCTCTTTATTACAATACAGGGATTTTAAACAGTCGCAATCGTTAACACCCTTAGACTCATTATAAAACTTGTGTATACAACTCATATTCTACAGCCCCTTTCTATATATTCTATATCGCTCTCTGTCAAAAAGTCAATTTTTAAATTATGCTTTACTTCATAATCTAGTGCAATCGACTTGAATAATAAACTTTCGTGTTTTAGTATATTTCTTTCGCTTAGAGTGTGGAGTGTTTCGTGTGCTACTAATTTCTCGAGTATTCTATCGTTAAAAATATAATTACTGTTAATATAAAGCCTGTGCCCTGCTATACCACCGCGCCCGTCAATTAATGGCTGTATCATTGCGTAGCCCTCTATATTGCTGTATAAAACCTCTAAGGGCTTATTTAATAGTGTATATGCGACGGTGTGCTTTTGTGCCACGTCTAATAAGTTAGTGACCGCTTTTGTTATGATAGCCTGCTCATTGCTCGGGACGTAGTTTTTAAATGTTATCTGTTTTTTCATATTTAGCCCCCTTGTATATTTTTAAAATGTGCTTTAATTCTCTTATAATACCGTTGTATTTTTCTATCAATGCAATATTGTACTCTATATCATCTATATAGCGCTTAATTTCGTTTTTTGCGTCTGATAAATATTTCGTTTTAAGCACTTTTTGAGCTTGTGCGTCAATACGCAAATTTTCGGCTTTTAATTCTTCTACTAAATAAACGTGGTACTCTATTTCATTTTCTAATGTTTTTATCATAACTTACCTCACTTTCTTACTGTGCAGGGGCTTGCGCCCCTGCGTGTGTGTTTTAGTATTGTGTACTTGCAATTATGCGACCGTCTGAAATTGTATTACTTTTCTTTACTGTATATTTTGTACCGTATAAATCACTTTCAAAACTTCTAGCACCTATTTTTTTAGCATACATATACGTACCGTCTGTAAAATTAATAAAAAACTTTTCGCCTATTTCATAATCTTTAAAATTCATCATATCTTACACCCTTTAACCTTTCTTTATATGTGTTGTTTGCTGTTAAGTCTAGTATAGCACTTTGGTGCTATATATCCATTGACATAGTGCACAACGTTTTTTAAAAGTTTTTGTGCAAATTGCACAATAGTTAAATATAACCATTGTCCATTAAATCATAGTACAGCTTACGGGCGTTACGGTCTAAAAATTTTAGCGTTTTTGTTAAAGGTACTGTCCATACAGGTGCGCTAACACAGCTATTTTTATTTGTGTGTGTCGTACGCTTTTTTAGATAATTTTCGTCAAGTACGACGTAAATATCGCTGTTTTCTTTTTCTGTGCTCATAATGTAGATATTTTGCTGATTGTATTTATCCTCGTAACCAACTAAATAATACTGCTGTGCGTCTAGTATACTCACATTGATTATATAGCGCATTTTAAAACGCTTGTAAAACTCGTCACGGTAGTTAATAAACATATACAGGAAAACGTCGTTAATATCGATAATATTAGCAGGTAAGTCGTATTTAGTCTGTGACGTTTCCTGTGTGTTTAATTTAGTTGTCCTTAAAATTCTAGGCGCGTTTTTAAAGTCCTCAAAGACAGGCTCAACGACATACACACCGACGCGTTGGAATCCGTCAATCGAATAATCGTAAATGTTATTTACCACAAGGTCGAACGCGTCAATACCGTAGAAAGTAAAATAAATATTATCTACGCTTATCATATTACCGATAAGAAATAATTTTAGGTCGTTATCTGTATTATTACGGTTAACAGTACTTATAAAGTTAATTAACTTATCTATCTCGTTTTTTAGATAGGGTGTGAGCTCCTCGGGTGCAAACTCGTCCCATATTATATACTTAAATTGCTCGAGTCCGTTACTCTTATAGCTTTGAGATTTTGACAACGGGACAACTCGCATAAACTCCTCTTTTCTGTCTATTTCTCCCTCGTGGTCGTAGTATACTAAATAATAATTACCCTTTTCGTACTCAATCTCACAGCCGTATTTTTTACGTACCTGCTCTCGCACATACGGGCTAAAGAATAACTCGACGTATTGCTTTTTCGCGCTGTCTAAATTTCTAACTAATCTAATAGACATTTTACCGTATTGCTTAAACTCGTCAACTGCAAACTGTTGTAGTGTGCTAGTCTTATAATTAGCACGCCCCCCGACTATAAAGTTAATATCAAAGTCAAACTCTAACATATAACTTAATTTTTCAAGTGAGAATCCGCTATAATTAAACGTGCGTAATTTTGTTTTTATCATTGTGATATACCCCCCATTTTTGAATTACATTTTGTACAAATACTCGGGACTGTATCGCCCTCATATACTTTAATTATATTGAAACAACTTTCACACTCGTATTTAGTCCATTGTGTATTATTCTTGTCACTGCTATATAAATAAAGCCATTTAGGCAATCGCCTGTTTTTTTCGATATTGTGCGTTATTATTAAATAGCTAATACCTATTATGATAGCAACTAGGGAAGAAAACCACAAAAGCCCACAGAATAAAATTAATATTGGTGTCATTGTTCAACCCTTTCTCTACGTTCTACGTCGTAGTCGTCGTTTATTGTAAATGCGTCTTTTTTAATTTCCTGTTGTTTAATTTCTAAAGGCTTTTTATTGTTTAACGTACACCACAACTTATATGTACGCTCATCACTAAAAAAGCCGTGTATTGTTCTTAATAATTTCAATATTATTACACCTCATTTCTCAATATACGCGCCATTGCGTCGCGTATATATTTAACTTTTATGCCGTCTGTGTCTTCATAATGTTCGATGTCTAATTCGTTGATTAAGTCGTCTAATGCGTCTTGATATCCTATGTCGTATTTATTTTCGTTTCTAATTTCGTTTATCATTTCTGTTTCAATTAATTCAATCAATATTTTGAGCATTTCTTTTCTTTCGCCGTTTGTACCTTTTTGATACAACCATTTACAGCTATCACAATTATTATCACAAAATAACATCATATCGGGTTCGGTTGTCGCACGCAGACAAAACAAATCAGCAACAAGCATATTATATATTTTTCTATTATCCATATTTTACCCCCACAATTTAAACATACGCTTTAAGCCCTCGAGCTCCCTCGGTGTTAAGTCGTTAAGTGATAAAAGCTGTTTGATGTCGTCGTTAATGCTTTTTTTCCAATCTTTGTATGTTTCTGCTTTATAACGCTCTCTTGCTATGTCGTCTTTATCACTAAAGCGCTCTAATGGTATCTTATGCCGTGCTAAAATAGCGTTAAACTCGTCGACTGTAAAAGTAGTGCCGTCGGTAAGCTCTACACCACGTGAGCCAATACCTAAATACCTGCGTAGTATGGCTTGCCTGTCCTCGGTGCTATATTCGTAATATGTCTTTTTATAGTCGCGGTCTTTAAGCTTTTCTACTCGGCTCTGTATGTCCTCGGAGTAGCCTTTTTCGTACTGTTTGTAAATTTCTTCCCTACGTTTGGCTTTTTCCTTAGGGCTTTTGATTGTGTCTAATTCAGCCATAACCTTGCGCGCTGTCTTTTCCTCGAGCTGTTGGGTGCTTACTTTCTTTCTATACTCCCACTGTACACGCTCGGCTACTTCCTGCTCACGTTCTGCTTTTCTTATTAAACGCCCGTAGCGCTCTTTTTGACTTGCTGTCATTGTCCTTTTACCGTAAAGCTCCTGCTGTAGCTCTGCTAAGCCCTCACGGGTGCTTTTACTTAATCGCTCGGGTTTATACTTTTGATAACGTGATATTTGACTTTTAGCTGTTCTTACTCTATCGCGCTCTATTACTGTTTTGTTTTTTGCCATTTCTCTAAAATCTCCTTTACTTTACTAGGCACTGTGCCGTTATTAACTACTTTGATAATTCCATTGTCATTTATTATTTGCATTTTGTCCATACATTTAGTAAGGTCTAGCCCGTAATATTTATGCAGATTAATTACGCTGTTTAAATTTGACAGGCTTGTGTCTATACCCTTAATAGTGACGGGGCAGTCGTCAAGTATAAGCCCTGTGTATACATAATCATTATAGCCCATTATATCGACGTGTATTAACTGCGTGATATGGTCTAAGTCCTCTATATCAACGGGACTAACAGGGTACTTACTTGTTAACTTGTCGGTAACACTCGGAAGTATTTCTATATTAAAGCTAAAGCAGTTTTTTATCATTGCTTTAAAGTCTCCACCGTGAAAGTCTAGTAAGTTTTGATATATTAGACTAGCCTGTGGCAAGCCTGCTATAGTAGCATTAATTACACCGTTCTTTTCACTTATATATGATTTATTACCGTTTATAACGAAATTGTCGTAAACGTCCTCAAACTCAAATACACCGATACCGTAGTTAGTCTTTTCTATAGAGTCGTTATACTGCTGTATAAGGAAGTCTACGCGGTTTTTATTGGTATAATCAACCTTTAGGCTGTCTGTGTCTGTATAGTATACCTTAACACCGTGTGTTAGTAATATATGTAATAAGTCTATTAATTCAGTGCGAGCGTACGCTGTTACGAATACACCGACACACATATTAGTTTTGATATATTTCTTTGCTTTGAATTTTTCAAAATCTCCCTCTACTTTTTCGTATTCCTTAGAGTCAAAATTGTATGTTATTACAGGCTTTATACTCGATTCTACCTGTATCCCGTAGATACTATTTAGATTGCCCTTTATACGGGTGTACTCTTGCCCTATTATAGCCTTTTGAATTTGATAATTATCACAGTCGTTTAATATTTTTTCTAAGTACTTAAAGTCGTTGCTAAACTCGTAATCATTACGCAGGTGGTTAGCGTGCTGTACCTCGTTATTATACTTTTTTAATGCCGTTTTAGCCGTTAACAGGCGTGCTATACTTTTGATTGTGAACGGTGGCAGATAGTTTACATATCTGTTGGTATATATCTCTTTTATCTCAACAATATCAAAGTCGTAAAAACGTGCGTAATTTTCTAAGTCTAAACTTGTGCAGATTAACAAGCCACTTTTTGACTCTATCACTTTACCAAAAATTTGCTCGGTGTCGACGCTCTCAAAAAATTTATGGTTTGATAAAATCGGATATCTAAGTAAGTTTAGCCGTAAATTTTTTACGGCAATGATACCATAGAAGAAATCGTGCTTATTATAGCGCTCGCCCTGTCTGTACTCGTTAAATTTATTTAGGTCTTTAAGTGCGTCGTTTTTATAAAAATGTGTTGGGTATAATTTAAGCATTTGATACGGGTAGCTCGACGCTATGTCGTAGCTAGCAATATTGTGTAAGGGCTCTGTGCGTCCTATTACAGACGGGTCACAGCTTACGAGTCCACCCATAAAAGACAACTGCTCTATTGCGTATTGCTCTTTTGTCTGTGGGACACACTCTTTATTAAAGAATAATAAACGCTGATAGTCGGCGCGTGTGTTATTCTTTTTGTTATCATAGCGCACAATACCCGTTTTAGTATAAATCTTATCTATTATGTTATCGATACCGTAAACGGTAATTAGCTTAACATAAAGATACTTTAATACTATATCACAGTCGCGATAATTATATGCTATTTCCTCGTCTGTTACCGCGCTGTACGGTGTTCTTATCTTATCATAATCAAAGTCTAATTTGTGCCAATTCTCGCCCGTTAACGCGCTTAACTCCTCGCCCATTGCCTTTACTGACTTGCCGAAAAGCAAGTAAGAACACCTAAACGATATGTTAGCACAGTTAACTAATAAAGGCTTATGCTTTGACATAAAAAGTTGTTTGTCTACGTGCTCACGATAAAACGGGATATTATCTTTAAAGAACGACCATTCATAACTAAAGTTATGACAATATACTAGCGTTGGCTTGCCCTCGCTCTGTGCTTTTATGGCTCTAAGTGCGTCGTCTAGGTCGTTATAGGTTCTATTAAAGTCGTAGTGCTCTATATCGCCTGTGTGTATGTTTAGTCGACTTATTGCATAACTAATCATATACGCGCAAGGTACACGCTCGCCCTCACAGTTAACACCCGACGCGGTGCTTGTCTCGATGTCGAGACAATACACCCACTCGTTAAAGGCTTTTAGTTTCTTTTTCCTGTAATAGCGTCGGCTTGCGTTCTTTTCTGCTGTTGTGCTCATTTTGTACCCCTTTCTAATATGTCTTTAACGCAAAGAATTTTATCAATGTTAAATATCAAATAGTTGTGTGCGTACTCTTTAACAAACTCGATAACATACTCCAACTCGTTTTCCTGTGTGTATCTGTAGTCGTATCGTATGTCGAAACACTCGGGCGTGTCGTCGTGTACTTGTATTACTAACCCCTTACGGTTACCGTAGTTAAAACCCTTACTGTCGTAAATGCCTACGCGTATATCTATTGTCTTACGCGTATTATCTTTGTACTTAGGCTTTGGAGTTATTGCACATAATAACTCATACTTAAAATCTTTCATATTATTTGCTCCTTTCTATTAGTATGCTATTTCGATATAGTTTACTTTGTTTTTGTCGTTAAAACCTAACGTTATAAACTCGTGTGTTTTGGTGTTATAGTATAAATGTGCGTAGGCGCACTGTGTAGCCTGTACTTCTACGCCGTTGCTTATTAATTCGTAATCGTTCTTATTATTTAACATATTGTTATAAATTTCATTCATCATAATAATATACTTCCTTTCTATTGGTGCAGGGGCTTGCGCCCCTGCGGTGTTGGTTATTTTATTTCGTCGGCGTGTCTGTCAAAATATATGTTAAACGCTGTGTTTATGTCGACATTTTCTTTGTCGCGTATTTCTGATATTTCACTATCAAATTTTAACGCGTCTATAACGTCTTGTAATGTTTTGTTTATTCTCATTTGTAAACCGTTTAACTGTCTGTTTAACTTACCGTCTGTTATATAGTCGTGATTTATTGCGCCGTATATAATGTCGTTTGTTATACTATCGAAAAATTTAACTATTTCGTATTTTTTGTTATAACCTATAAAAGTTGAAAGTCTAATCATTTCATTATTTTTTACTAAATTATTTGTCATATTGTACCACCTTTCAAAACGTGTTTGCTGTTCCTTGTAAGTCAATAGTACACCCTTTTAGTGTTATTATCTATTGACATATTGCACAACGATTTACAATAGTTTTGTGCAATATATACAAATGTTATTTTCTTTTGTGCAATTTGTACAATATATATGTGTTTTCTTGTGGCTCTTTGTGCAGTTTGCACAATGGATATAGATAAAGTATCTATTTTTGTGCACTTTGCACAAAAAATTCTTTAGTTTTTGTGCAA
>JAZRKO010000012.1:0-27902 GCA_045646405.1 Christensenellaceae bacterium
GCTAACTTCGATCACGCCGTTTCCATGATGCGCGAAAGATTAAAGGCTAACCCCCTTATGATCGAATATCCCATCGGTAAAGAAGATACCTTCAAAGGTATTATCGACCTTGTTGAAAACACCGCAATTATTTATAAAGACGACGAAGGTAAGGTATTTGATATAGTTCCCGTTCCCGCTGAGGAAGCAGAACTTGCAAGCGAATACAGAAACCAACTTATGGAAATCTGTGCTGAGCAAGAAGACGAACTTATGGAAAAGTACTTTGAAACGGGCGAACTTTCTATTGAAGAAATGAAGCGCGCGTTAAGAAAGGCTACTATTGCAATGCAAATTACCCCCGTACTTTGCGGTTCTTCGTACAAAAACCGTGGTGTTCAACACCTTATTGACGCGGTTATCGATTACCTTCCCAGCCCGTTAGACGTTGATCACGTTACCGGTATCAATCCCAAGACGGAAAAAGAAGAAGTTAGACTTTCGTCTGACGATGAACCTTTTGCAGGTTTAGCGTTCAAAATCGTTGCCGACCCGTTCGTTGGTAAACTTGCGTTTTTTAGAGCGTATTCGGGTACTTTGGAAAGCGGTTCTTACGTTTACAACAGTACTAAGGGTAAAAAAGAAAGAGTTGGTAGACTTTTACTTATCCACGCTGCAACTCGTTCAGAACTCGATATGATTTATTCGGGTGATATTTGCGCAATCGTAGGTCTTAAAGACACCACCACCGGTGATACGCTTTGCGACGAAGCACACCCCATTATCCTTGAAAAGATGGAATTCCCTGAGCCGGTTATTAAAGTAGCCATCGAACCCAAGACCAAACAAGGTCAAGACAAGATGACTATGGCTCTTATCAAACTTGCCGAAGAAGACCCGTCTTTCAAATTCTACACCGATAAAGAAACCAGCCAAACCATTATCGCAGGTATGGGTGAACTTCACCTTGAAATTATCGTTGACAGACTTTTAAGAGAATTCAAAGTAGAAGCAACCGTAGGTAAACCCCAAGTTGCATACAGAGAAACTTTCAGGAGAGAAGTGGAGGCGCAAGGTCTTTACAAACGTCAATCGGGTGGTAAAGGTCAATACGGTGACTGTAAGGTTAGATTTACACCGCTTGAACCGGGTTCGGGCTTTATGTTCGAAGACGAAACCGTTGGCGGTTGTATTCCTAAGGAATACATCGAACCCGTAAGAAAGGGTATTGAAGAAGCGTCTAAAAACGGTACGCTTGCAGGCTACGAAGTGGTAGACTTCAAGGCAACCGTATTCTACGGTTCGTACCACGAAGTTGACTCGTCTGAAATGGCGTTCAAAATCGCAGGTTCGCTTGCGTTTAAGGAAGCAATGAAGACTGCTCAACCCGTTATTTTAGAGCCTATTATGAAAGTTGAAATCGTAACCCCCGAAGATTACTTCGGCGACCTTATGGGTAACGTATCTTCTCGCCGTGGTAATATCCAAGGCACGGAAGACAGAAACGGTTCTAAGGTTATTGACGCGCACATTCCGCTTTCTGAAATGTTCGGTTACGCAACCGACCTTCGTTCTAGAACGCAAGGTCGTGGTCAATACACTATGCAGTTTGACCACTACGAAGAAGTTCCCAAGTCGGTATCTGAAAAGATTATCGGTGAAAGAGCGAATAGAAACGCTGAATAATCGGGAATTTTCAAATTTAACTTGACATAAAAGTTAGGTTATTATATACTAAAATCAATAATAAAATTAAAATAAAAAAACAAACATAATTTTTAAGGAGATAAACAATTATGGCAAAGGCTAAATTCGAAAGAAACAAACCTCACGTAAACATTGGTACTATCGGCCACGTTGACCACGGTAAAACTACTCTTACCGCTGCTATCACGATGGTACTTGCTGCAAAGGGTGGCGCTGAAAAAATGCGTTACGATCAAATCGACAAAGCACCCGAAGAAAAGGCTCGTGGTATCACGATTAACACTTCGCACGTTGAATACCAAACCGAAAACAGACACTACGCTCACGTTGACTGTCCCGGCCACGCTGACTACGTTAAAAACATGATCACTGGTGCTGCTCAAATGGACGGCGCAATCTTAGTAGTTGCTGCTACTGACGGTCCGATGCCCCAAACCAGAGAGCACATTCTTCTTGCTCGTCAGGTAGGCGTTCCTTACATTATCGTATTCCTTAACAAGACTGACCTTGTTGACGACGAAGAACTTCTTGAACTCGTTGAAATGGAAGTTAGAGAAATTCTTAACGAATATGACTTCCCGGGCGACGATACTCCTATCATCAAAGGTTCGGCAGTTAAGGCTCTTGAAGCAGCAATGAACGACAATGCAGACGATCCTGCTTGCGCTTGCATCTTAGAACTTATGGACGCTGTTGATAGTTACATTCCTAACCCCACTCGTGACGAAGATAAACCTTTCCTTCTTCCTGTAGAAGACGTATTTACGATTTCTGGTCGTGGTACCGTTGCTACCGGTAGAGTAGAAAGAGGTATCGCAAAAGTTGGTGACCCCGTTGATATCGTTGGTATCAGACCTGAAAAGAAGACTTCGGTTATTACCGGTCTTGAAATGTTTAGAAAGTCACTTGACGAAGCATACGCAGGTGATAACGTTGGTGCACTTTTAAGAGGTGTTGACAGAACTGACATCGAAAGAGGTCAAGTTGTTGCTAAACCCGGCACCGTTCAACCTCACACTGAATTCAACGGTCAAGTATACGTACTTACCAAAGAAGAAGGTGGTAGACATACTCCTTTCTTCAACAACTATCGTCCTCAATTCTATTTTAGAACTACCGACGTTACCGGTACCATCAAACTTCCCGAAGGCGTAGAAATGGTTATGCCTGGTGACCACGTTACCATCGACGTAACTCTTATCACCCCCGTTGCTATGGAAGAAGGTCTCCGTTTCGCTATCCGTGAAGGCGGTAGAACCGTTGGTTCTGGTGCAGTTTCTAAGATTATTAAATAATTTTAAGGCTGTAAATTAGCAAAATTAAAAAGTCTTTCCTAATAAGGAAAGGCTTTTTTTTTACTCTAAATCCTATAAAATTCGACAAAATTTTCAAAGTTAACTAAAAGTTAACCTTGACGTTGTAAAATAAAATCACTATGGTAAAAGTTTTAGACGTTACCGCCTTAAAAAATATGCTTATAGGCGGTGCAGGTGAACTCAAAAAGAACGTAGCCGTCGTTAACGAACTCAACGTTTTTCCCGTTCCAGACGGGGATACGGGCAAGAATATGTATAACACCGTTTTAAGTGGTGTAAAAGAGATTTCTTCGTTCGACGGGAGTAGTGCATCACTACTTCTAAAACGCTTTTATAACGGCGCTATGCTTGGTGCTAGGGGAAATTCCGGCGTAATACTTTCGGAGTTCATAAAGGGCTTTGCAAACGCAACCGAAAGTGAAAAACTTACGGCAAAAGATATAAAAACCGCCCTACAAGGCGGTGTTAAATGCGCATATAACGCAGTTGATAACCCCGTTGAAGGTACTATACTTACGGTAATAAAGTCTGCAACCGACTACGTATGCTCACACGTTGCAGATGATGCGTATATTGAAGACTTATTTACCGCCCACTTTGAAAGTGCCGAAAAAACGCTTATTAAAACCAAAGAGATGTTACCAGCCTTAAAGGAGGCAGACGTCGTTGATAGCGGTGGAGCAGGCTACGTATATATTATTCAAGGTTTTTTATCCGCGCTAACGGGTGAAGAATATTCCTTTTCGCTTGACGATAGCGAAGATAAAAAAGTTGACCTTTCCGCCTTTACTAGCGATAGCGTTTTAACTTACGGCTATTGTACAGAACTTTTAATGCGTTTACAAAATTCAAAGGTTGAAGTTGATAGTTTTGATGAAAGGGAAGTAATATCCTATCTTAAATCTATCGGTGGCGACAGTATAGTTGCAAGTAAAACGGGCGATTTGTTAAAAGTTCACGTTCACACGTTCGAGCCGGGGCAAGTGCTTGTAAAACTAAGAACTTACGGCGAGTTTTTAACGGTTAAAATCGAGAATATGTCACTTCAACACAACGAACTTGAAGAGAAAAAACCCCGCAAAAAAACGGCTATTTTAGCAGTTTGTAACGGTGACGGTGTTAAAAAGGCGTTTTTAGACCTTGAAACCGACGATATTATCGACGGCGGGCAAACGCTCAACCCTTCAACCTTAGATTTTATTTCGGCTTTCGATAGGCTTAACGCCGATAATATTATAGTTCTTCCTAACAATTCTAACGTAATACTTACCGCAATACAAGCCAAAAAAGCGTACGATAAATCTAAAATTTTCGTGGTGGAAACCAAGTCTATTCAACAAGGTTACGTAGCGGTTTCGGTTATAAATAAGTATAGTGACGATATAAATAGCGAGATAGAAAACGCACTTGATATCGTTAGCGATTTAACTACGATAGACGTAACTTACGCGGTAAGAAACGCCACCGTTAGCGGAAAATCCGTACTTAAAGGCGATTTTATGGCAATTTCAGGTAAGGAACTTTTATCTAATGGTAGCGATAAAGTGTTAACCGCTATAAACGCTATTTCTAACGTTGACGATATAGAAGATAAAGAACTTTTAACGGTATTTTTCGGCTGTGACGTTACCGATAGCGAAAAGGCTAAATTTGAAGAAGAAATAGTAAAGGCGTATCCTGATATTGCGTACTGCCCGTACGACGGTAATCAGTTGGTATACAGTTTTTTAATTAGTTTGGAGTAAAAAATTATGAAAAGATTAGTTGCTTGCACTTCAACGGGTTGTATTGAATACGCACCTGAAAGATATCACGATTTAGGTATCGACATAATAAGGGTTCACCTTTTTTTCAATGGTAACGAATATTTAGAAGGGCTTAATTTAGACCCAGACAAGTTTTATAAAGAACTTGAAACGCTAAAAGACCCTAAAAATAATCTTCCCTATACGTCAATGCCCACGGTAAAAGAACTTCAAGACTTTTACGATAGCGTTATCGCTAGGGGGTATGACGAAGTTATCATAGTTTCAATAAGTTCGGGCTTAGGCGGTACTTGTAACCTTATAAAGCACGTTGGAAAAGAGTATGAAGATAGGCTTAAAATTTCGGTTATTGACGCTAGAATTACCTGCTTTAACGAAGGTTATCTCGCGGTTAAAATAGCGGAATTTGTAAAACAGGGTATGCCAACTGAAAAAATCTTAGAAGAAGTTGAGTGGATAAAAAAGCATCAACATCTCGTTGGGGTAGACGGCAAACTCGATTACCTTATCTACAACGGTAGGCTTAAAGGCGGTAAGGCGCTTATAGGTAAAATGATGCAAATTTGCCCCCTTATTCACTTTAACGAACAAGGCGAAGTAGCAACTCTTCAAACGGTAAGAACGGCTAAAAAGGCACTTCGCGCATCGTGTGAAAAGATAAAAGAACTAATAGGCGACCGTTCCCCCGAAGATTATCTACTTTGGCACGTTTACACGGGCAGAAGTTTGATTGACGAACTTATTGAACTTGAAAAAGAATACGGCGTGGTTTGCAATCACGAAGACGTAATTATGTCACCCGTATCAGGTTGCCATAACGGACCGTGGCTTGCGGGGTATTGCTTAGTATTTATTCGCAAAGAAGGCGAAATTTAATTTGAAAAGAGAGGCGTTGCCTCTCTTTTTTTTAGTCGTTACAGTAAAACCAAGTTGACGATGCGGCGTTTGGCTTTCTGCCGACTGACGTATTGTCCTTTTCTCGATTTCTAAGTTCTATAACGGGGTTTTCGGCAACTTCAAAGCGATAATCTTTACCGCGATTTCTAATGCGCGTTTCAATTACGCAGTGCGAAGGTACGATATCGGTAGTTGGGTTAATAACGTCTTGGAACTTGAAAAAGTCTGCGTTTTCGGGTAGGTCTTTAACCTTTTTATAGCCTTCTTTACACGAAGTAAACTGAACGGTATCGTCAAGAATTTTTCTAACGTATTCAACGTTTTCGTGTAGAGATATAGGGGAGGGGAACTCTCCGCCCTTTATAACTTCTTGCCAGTGCTTATTTTCGTATTTTTCAAGCATTTGTGACGCTTTATGTAAGTGAGTAATTTCAAACGCTAAGTTTTGTTCCCACAAGCCTTTAATATACGGGTCGGTTTCAGTTTGATAGCACGACCAGTATAAATAACACTCTAAATATTCGTGCCAAAGCGCCATTTCAAACCAAGAGGCGTTAGCGTCCATAAGCGATTCGTACTGAGTAACGTGTTCTTCTTCAACCATAGCAATTTCTTGATATAACCGCCTTGCTAAGTCGTTTTCGCCAAAGTTAGTCACGTTCATATAATAGTTCATAGTTTGTTGTTCAGCGCCGGTTATTATCATAGTGTTAAGAACCGTTTGAACAGACGAGTTTTTTGCGTTTATGCAATTTTTAACGTTATCAGCAGGAAAACGGTGGTGAGAAATAGTAGGTCTACCCGGCATTATCTCGGTGTATCTGCCTACTAGCCACTCGGCGTGAACGCCGTCTTGCATATCTAAAAGGTTAGCGTATCTATAAAGGTGGTCAAAATCTTCAAGTAGTGCAAAGTCAAGCGCGGTTTTTACGTTACAGTCCATTTCGCGCTTGCTAAGTTCTGCGGTTAAATCAACCGCTAGTTGCTCGTAGCCTATGGTGTGTTCTAAGATGCTTTCGTCCTTAGGTTTTAGAAGTGAAATTTTTAACTGTTGTTGTTTTTCAACGTATCTAGTAAGGGCTAAATCGCGCCGTAGGTCGTTGTCGTCAACGTGGCGAGCGAACTGGTGCGAAAACCAGTTAGCCTCGAATTCCGTGCCGTTCATAAGTATAATTCTACACTTAGTATACGGGTCAACTTCTCGTTTATTATAGGGTTTTGGATATAGTTGTTTCCAGTTTTCAAGCATTTTCTCATAAGTTAAAGGCTTTTGATTAAACGGATTCATAAAAACTCCTTAAAAATTCTCTTTATCAAAGTATTCAAACGCCTATTAAATTGTTAACTTACAATTGACTATCACGCGGTTATAGTATATAATAAATACGTATGAGAATTTTAGGTATAGACCCCGGCTTAGCAACGGTTGGGTGGGGCGTTATCGACGTTGAGCGCGGTAAACCCAAGGTGGTTTCCTACGGCGTTATTTTAACCCCGAAAGACAAAAAACTTCCAGATAGGCTTTCTATCATTGAAGAAGATATCAACCAAGTTATATCGAAGTACAAGCCCGACGAGATTGCGCTTGAAGAACTATTTTTCAACACGAACATCACTACGGGCATTAACGTTGCCCAAGCGCGTGGCGTTATACTTTTAACTGCGGTAAAGGCGTGCGGTGGTAAACTTTTCGAGTACACTCCACTTCAAATAAAACAAGCGCTAACGGGCTACGGTAGGGCGGAAAAGCGCCAAATTCAAGAAATGACCAAAACTTTTTTAGGGCTCTCTAAAATTCCAAAACCCGACGACGCGGCCGACGCTTTGGCAGTCGCTTTAACCCACAGTCAAACGAGTAAACTCGCGTCAAACTTTCAAATAAGGTGAAATATGATAGGATATTTAAGTGGTAATTTAATAACGGCAGGCAGTAACGGTGTAATATTGCTTGAAACGGGCGGAATAGGTTACGAAATAACTTGTTCGGCCGAGGCGTACGAACAAGTTGTAAACCAAGGTAAAGGCTCGCTTTTTACTTACCTTAACGTGCGTGAAGACGGGTTTTATTTATACGGCTTTATCTCAATGGAAGAAAAGTCAATGTTCTTAAAACTAATATCCGTTTCAGGCGTTGGGCCTAAAATGGGGATAGGGATACTCTCGTCAATGCCACTTAACGAACTCGCGTTTATTATCGCTTCGCAAGACGTTAAATCCCTTTCAAAAGTAAAAGGTCTAGGTAAGAAAACGGCTGAGAGAATTATTCTCGAACTTAGAGAAAATATCTCGCAACTCGACCTTCCCGAAGGCGCTAAAAAGTCTACTTCTAAAACCAAAACCGAGCTGACCGTTACTGACGACGCGGTTATCGCGCTTATGAGTTTAGGGTTTTTGCGCGCCGAGAGTGAAAAGGCGGTGGCTATTGCCAAAGAGCGCGGGGCGGACACTATTGAAAGCATAATAACGATTGCACTTCAAACTATTAGGTAAATTATGATAGACGAACACATTGTTGATAGCGAATTTGAAAATTACGAACGCGTAGTTGACACCGAAAGGCAAGTCTACGACGACGTTGAGAATATTTTGCGCCCAAAGTCGATGGACGGGTACGTTGGGCAAGAAAAGGTTAAAGACAATTTAACCGTATTTATGAAAGCGGCAAAAATGCGCGGTGAGAGTTTAGACCACGTTTTACTTTACGGCCCACCGGGGCTTGGTAAAACCACGCTCGCGCACATTATCGCAAGTGAAATGGGAACTCAAATTAAAGTAACTTCCGGCCCTGCCATTGAAAAGACGGGCGACCTTGCCGCAATTTTAAGTAACCTTAACGACGGTGACGTTTTGTTTATTGACGAAATTCACCGTTTGCGCCACAATATCGAAGAAGTTTTATACCCCGCGATGGAAGACTTTTCGCTCGATTTGATACTCGGTAAAGGTCCTTCGGCTAGAACGGTACAAATACCGCTTAAAAAGTTCACGCTCATAGGCGCTACGACGAAAGCGGGTATGCTGTCTTCCCCCCTTCGCGATAGGTTCGGGGTAATGCTACGCTTAGAACTTTATTCAACCGAAGAACTTGCCGAAATCGTAAGGCGTTCAAGCAAAACGCTTGGGTCGGAGATTTCGAGTGAGGCGTCTATCGAAATTGCAAAAAGAAGTCGCGGAACGCCGAGAATAGTTAACCGTTTATTAAAACGCGTTAGAGATTTTTCGTCGGTACTCGGTCATACCGAGATACTAAAAGAAGACGCGGAACTTGCACTTTCAAGATTAGAAATCGACGGTTTAGGGCTTGACGGAACTGACAAGAAACTTCTAGAAAGTATGATAGAGAAATTCGGTGGCGGTCCTGTTGGGCTTGAAACGCTTGCCGCTACCGTCAATGAAGACGCGAACACCATAGAAGACGTTTACGAGCCATACCTACTTCAACTAGGCTTTATCGCAAGAACTGCAAGGGGTAGAGTGGCGCTCAAAAAGGCTTACGAGCATTTAGGGCTTAAACCGCCTGCAAAGAGTTTTGAGCAAACGTCGCTTTTTGATGAAAATTGATATGCTTAAAAAAAGTGATTTTTATTACGATTTACCCGAAAATTTAATAGCGCAAACTCCCGTTTATCCACGCGATAGTTCACGCCTTTTACACTACGATAGGGCAACGGGTACGCATTTTGATAGGCATTTTTACGATATAGAAAATATCTTTCAAAAGGGCGATTTGCTAGTTGTTAACAACACCAAAGTTTTGCCAGCGCGTATGTTTTCATACACTAAAAACGGCGGTAAAGTTGAAATTTTACTTCTAAAAAGGTTTTCGCTTACCGACTGGGAAGTTATGGTAAAACCGGGTAAAAAAGCCAAAGAAGGCGCGATTTTAACTATAAATAACGAACTTTCTTTAACCGTTAACGAAAGAACTGAAAGTGGTGGACGGCTTGTAACTTTCCACTTTAACGGCGTGTTTGAAGATATAATTTCAAGAGTTGGCGAAATGCCTCTTCCGCCGTATATCCACGAAAAACTTAAAGACCAGTCGAGATACCAAACGGTGTACGCTAAAAACGAAGGTTCTTCCGCAGCGCCAACGGCTGGGCTACATTTCACCACGGAACTTATCGATAGGTTAAAATCTAAGGGCGTTGAGTTTGCCACCGTTGAACTCAAAGTTGGCTTAGGTACTTTCCGCCCCGTGAAAGAAGACGATTTAGAAAATCATAAAATGCATACCGAGTGGTATGAAATTACACAAGAAAACGCCGAGATAATAAACCGAGCAAAGCGTGAAAACAGAAGGGTTATTGCCGTTGGCACAACGTCGGTTAGAACGCTTGAAACGGTGGCTGATGAAAACGGGTTTGTAAGGGCGCAAAGCGGAGATACTTCAATTTTTATCTACCCGCCGTATAAATTTAAGTGTGTTGACGGGTTGATTACCAACTTCCATCTCCCAGAGTCCACTTTAATAATGCTAGTATCCGCACTTCTTACACGCGAAAAGGTTTTAGAACTTTATAATTACGCAGTTAAAAGCGAGTATCGCTTCTTCTCATTCGGGGATTCTATGCTCATTTTGTAAAACACAATCTTAAAAACAATTTTTCAAATATTAAGACACACGCCTAAACAGGAACTTTTATGAAAAACTTCTATTTTGAAACGGTTGCAACCGATAAAACTACGGGCGCAAGGGCAGGGGTGCTACACACTCCGCACGGCGATATCAAAACCCCCGTATATATGCCAGTAGGTACGCAAGCGACGGTTAAGGGCGTTTTGCCACGCGACCTTGACGAGGCAGGCGCTCAAATAATACTTGCAAACACCTACCACCTTTATATGCGCCCCGGCGACAATATCGTAAAAGAGGCGGGCGGTCTACATAAGTTTATGAACTACGATAAACCTATCTTGACAGACAGCGGTGGTTTTCAGGTGTTTTCGCTTGCAAAACTCAACGATATTAAAGACGACGGCGTTACCTTTCATTCAAGCGTTGACGGGGCTAAGCACTTCATTACCCCCGAAAAGGCGATAGAAATTGAAAACAACCTTGGCGCAGATATAATTATGGCGTTTGACGAGTGTTCGGCATACGGCGTTGACTATAACCGCGCTAAAAGGGCTATGGATAGAACTCACGCTTGGCTTGATAGGTGCTATAACTATCACAAAAACGAAAAGCAAGCGCTGTTTCCTATCGTTCAAGGCAATATGTATAAAGATTTGCGCTTAGAAAGTTTAAGGGCGGTAAAGCCGTACGCTAAGTACGGTTTAGGCATAGGCGGATTATCCGTTGGCGAGCCTAAAAGCGTAATGTACGAAATGCTGGAAGCGATGTATCCCGAACTTCCAACCGACGTTCCTAGATATTTAATGGGCGTAGGAAGTCCCGACTGTTTAATCGAGGGCGTAAGGCGCGGTATTGATATGTTCGACTGCGTTTTGGCTACCCGTATAGCAAGAAACGGCACGGCGCTTACTAGCAAGGGAAAAGTAGTCGTTAGAAACGGCAAGTACAAAAACGATTTCACTCCGCTTGACAGCGAGTGCGACTGCTATTGTTGTAGGAATTACTCAAAGGCGTACCTTCGCCATATGATTAACGTTGGCGAAATGACGGGGGCTATGCTACTTTCACTACACAATATAACCTTCCTTATAAAACTAATGGAAAATATGCGCGAGGCGATAATAGGCGGATATTTTACCGATTTTTGTCGTGAATTTTATGAAAAGTACGGGGAATACTGTGAAATTCCGTTTAATTTGAAATAAGCGCTTGCTAAAAAACGCTAAATGTTGTATATTATTTATATAAATTAAGGAGATTTTTATTATGTTATTATTTAACTTATTAACTGAAAATGCAGGTAATGGTGGTGGCGAAGGTGGCAATAACTACACTATGCTTATTATTTTAGGCGTACTTATCGTAGCGTTTATCGTTATGACCGCAGTTCAAAACAAAAACCGCAAAAAACAAGCGCAAGAAGACCAAGCGAGAAAGGATAAACTTTGCTCGGGCACTACCGTTATAACTATCGGCGGTATTATGGGTAGAGTAGTATCCGTTAACAACGAAGAAAACTCCTTCGTTTTAGATACCGAAGGTACGAAAATGAAGTTTGATAAGCGCGCAATTTACCAAATGCAACTTCCCAAAAAAGTAGAAGAAGAACTTAAAAGGGAACAAGAAGCGCTCGCTCAAGCAAAATTAAACAAGAAAACTGCCGTTAAAGAACAACCCGTTAAAGAAGAAACGGCTACTGAAACGGTAGAAGAAAAGGCAGAATAAGTCATAAAATAAAAAATCTTCGCATAGGTTAACTGTGCGGAGATTTTTTTATGGTAAATATAGCAAAAGGTAGTTTAGTATTTGTAAAAGGCGTGATAATATCGCTTATATTTTCGCTTGTAAGCGTACTGTTGTTCGCACTAATTATAGAACTTTTTAACCTACCGCTAACAGTTATTAAACCCGTAAACTGCATATTAAAAATTTTGGCGGTGTGTATAGGTACGCTTTTTGCAGTTAAAGATAGTAACGGGCTTGTAAAAGGCGTAACGCTAGGTTTAATTATTAGTTTTGCTACCTTTTTACTGTTTGGAACGATAGGTGGCAAAATAGATTTTTCACTCCCGTTTTTATGGGAACTACTTTTAGGTGGAGCAGTTGGTGGAATTTCAGGAATTATTGCAATAGCGATTAAAAAATAAAACGATATAAACTTAATAATAAGTTAAAAAAAGAGATAGCAAAAAACTATCTCTTTTTTTTGGTTCCGCCGGTCGGGCGTCGCAACGCGAAGTTTTGCCAAGCATTATAAAATAATGCTATGGCTTAAACTACGGTTGCTCCTTATTCCCAAAAATCTTTTTATACTAAAAATCTTTTTGGGAGCCCTATTTATTTTTTTCGATTCCTCCCTAAACGGCAAAAAAAAGAACGATTTTATAATCGTTCTTTTTTTGGTGCCGCCGGTCGGAATCGAACCGACACGGTATCGCTACCGCGGGATTTTGAGTCCCGTGCGTCTGCCAGTTTCACCACGGCGGCATTTTTGAAAATAGTGTTGATTTTTAACCGTATTTGTGGCATACTAAATAGGTAAACTCAACGTTAACATAATATCACAGTATTTTTCAAAAAGCAATTGTTTTTAGTTGAAAAGGTAAAAATATGAACAAACTTGTTTTAATAGACGGCAATAGTTTAATAAATCGCGCGTTTTACGCGATAAATCCGCTAACGGATAAAAACGGTGCGCCAACCAACGCGGTGTACGGCTTTACGAATATGCTTATAAAAATTATAAGCGAAATTAAGCCTAAATATATGCTAGTTGCGTTTGACGTGCACGCCAAAACTTTCCGCCACAAAATGTATGAAGAGTATAAGGGAACGAGAAAGCCTATGCCTGACGATTTGCGCCCGCAAATTCCACGCCTTAAAGAACTTCTTTCTGTTATGGGAATTAAAACTTACGAGTGCGCAGGTTTTGAAGCCGACGATATTATAGGAACGCTTGCTAAAAAATATCAAGGCGAAACGATAATATACACGGGCGATAAAGATAGTTTTCAACTAGTTGACGAAAATACTTCCGTTTACTTTACCAAGCGCGGTATCACGGATACCGATATATACTCAAATCAAAACTTTGTAGAAAAACTAGGCATTACGCCACCGCAAATCATAGACCTTAAAGCCTTTATGGGCGACAGTTCCGACAATATCCCCGGTGTTTTAGGCGTTGGCGAGAAAACCGCGCTTTCTCTCGTTCAAACCTACGGCGACGTTGACGGGGTATATAATAACCTTAGCGATTTTAAGGGTAAAACGCTTGAAAAACTTATCGCTGGAAAAGATAGCGCGTATATGAGCAAAACGCTTGCCACCATAAATACTCAAATGGATATACCGCTTGAAATTGAGAGTTTAACCTATTCTTTTCCGTTTAATTCAAGCGTTAAAAAATACTTTACCGAACTCGATTTCAAAAACGTAATAAAGCGCGCGGATATCTTTGAAAAAGAAGAAGAGAAAGAAGTTCCTACTACCGTTTCAGTTTTAGAAGTTAAAAGTTTAGATGCTATCGACCTATCTTATGAAATTGCGCTCGTTATAGGCGAAAACGTTAGCGTTTACTCAAATAATACCGAGTACGTTCTCAAAATTAAAGAGACGTTTTTTGACGAAGGGCTTGACTATGAAGAAGCCGTTTCGCTACTTAAACGGATAGTTGAAAGTAAAAATGCTAAAATAGTAGCGTACTCTCGCAAAAAACTTGACGATACGCTTTTTGAACAAAATATTATCTTAAACGCCACCGTGTACGACGTGGATATCGAAAGATACCTGTGTGACTTTTCTGGGCGCGAAGAATCGCTTTTTGACGTTTTAGAATATTACGGATTATCAACTAAAACCCCCGCTTTTTCACTTTACATGCTACACCAAAAATTCATAAAGCAAATTGAAAGTGAAGATTTATCAAACCTTTACTATAACGTAGAACTTCCGCTATCTAAAATACTTATCGATATGGAGCGTAGTGGGTTTAGGGTAGACGTTTCCGCATTAGACGCCATCGGCGACGAATACCGCCATGAAATTTCAAGCCTAACTAAAAAAATACACGAGTTAGCGGGCGAAGAATTTAACGTAAATTCGACAAAACAACTACAGTATATCCTTTTTGAAAAACTTGGGCTTAAACACGGCAAAAAGAACAAAAACGGCGGTTACTCAACTAGCGCCGAAACGCTTGAAGAACTTATTGACGAGCACGCTATTATCCCCCTTATTTTAAGGTATAGAACGGTACAAAAACTGCTATCTACCTACGTTGACGCGATTAGGGTTTTAGCGGTTAAGGACAATGGACTAGTGCATACGTCGTTCAACCAAACGCTAACGCAAACGGGAAGGCTTTCGTCAAAAGAGCCAAACCTTCAAAATATACCCGCGCGTGACGAAGAAGGGGTAAAACTTAGAAAGTTCTTTATCCCAAGAGATTTAGGTAGAGTTTTAATTGATGCTGACTACTCTCAAATAGAACTTAGACTACTAGCGCATTTTTCGGGTAGTGAAGAGTTAATTTCAGCCTACAAGCAGGGAAAAGACATACACTCGATAACTGCAAGCCAAGTGTTTTCAGTTCCGCTAGACGAAGTTACCCCCGAAATGCGTAGAAAGGCAAAGGCGGTTAACTTTGGCATAATTTACGGCATAAGCGAATACGGGCTTTCTAAAAATATCAAATGTTCGGTAAAGGAAGCGAGTGAGTACATTAAAAAGTATTTTGAAAGTTACCCAAAAGTTAAAGAATATATGCAAAATAACGTAGAATTTGCAAGGAAAAACGGCTACGTTTCAACGCTTCTTAATAGGCGCAGATATATTCGCGAGATTAACTCGCCAAACTACAATTTAAGAAGTTTTGGGGAGCGCGCGTCAATGAATATGCCACTTCAAGGCAGTTCCGCAGACATTATAAAAATTGCTATGGTTAAAGTTTATAAAAGGCTAAAACGAGAATGCCCTGACGTTAAACTTATACTTCAAGTACACGACGAACTCATCTTAGATTCTAGCGAGAAAGACGCTATTTTAGCATCGAAAATATTAAAAGAAGAAATGGAAAACGCCGTATCGCTTACCGTTCCTTTAACGGTTGAGTGTAAGGTTGGTAAAACTTGGTACGACGCTAAGTGATTTTATGATTATTGCAATAACGGGTGGCATAGGCACGGGTAAATCAACGGCTATTGCCACCGTAAAACAAATGGGTTATCCCGTAATTTCGGCAGACGACACCTATAACGAACTTCTTAAAAACCCCGATTTCGTTCGGGGCGTTTACCGTGCCGTTGGAATAAAAAACGATAGTGATACTCTTGATAGGGTAGCGGTATCAAGCGCGGTATTTAACGAGCCTAGCAAGTTAAAGGCGTTAAACGAATTTACTCACGCTAAGATTTACGAGAAAATGTTTGAAAAAAGTAAAAATTATAGCGTATCGTTTCACGAAGTTCCACTGCTATTTGAAAGTGGATATCAAGATAAGTATCAAAAAGTAATCGTTATAATGCGCGACTTGGGGCTTAGAATAAAATCGGTAGAAAACCGTAGCGGTTTAACTAGTGAAGAGGTTCTATCCAGAATAAAAAATCAATACGATTATGAAAATTTAGATAAAAATAAACATACTGTTATTACTAACGACGGAAGTTTGCAAGAATTTTCTAGTAAAGTAAAGGCAGTAGTAAATGAAATTTTGGGTTAAAATTACGGCGGTTTTTATAATAGCAATATTCGTTTCCTTAACGGCTTATTTTCACGTTGAAGTAGGCGGATACAAAAAATATTTAACCGCGGTTAAAAATTATTCGAATAAGTTAGGGGTAGACGTTTCGCTCGTTCTAGCCGTAATAAAGACAGAAAGTGGTTTTGATAGAAACGCAACGTCAAGTAAAGGCGCGAAAGGGCTAATGCAACTTAAACAAGAAACGGCTGAGTTCATCGCCAAAAAGATAGGCTACGAGTTAGAAGTTGACTTATATAACGCCGAAACTAATATCTATTTAGGCGTAAATTATATAAAATACCTAACTCGAAAATTTTCCACACTTGAAAAGGTATTATGGGCGTACAACGCCGGCGAAGGCAACGCTAGGGCGTGGATAGAAAGTGGCGCTACCGTTCCGCCGTACAAAGAAACTAAGAACTTCACGAAAAGAGTTTTAAGGCGAATAAACTTATATAAAGTTTTAATTTAGTTAAAAAGCACGCATTAAACGGTGTTTTTCTATTGTATTTAATTAATAATAGATAAATATCTAATAACAGTATTGATATTGTTGACAACGTTATTTAAGTTATACTATATTAATAATTAGTTTTCGTTATTTTAAGGATACGTATAATAAAAATGCTAACGAAACGCTAATTTATGATATAGTCAAAAGATTAAAAGAATGAGTAGATTGAGAGAGTTTTTAATTAAAGTATGCATGCTTATATTTAGCGTGTGTACAGTCGTTGCCATTTTAACGGCGTTTAGCGGTAGTAGCGTTAGCGCCGAAAACACCGAATTCAAAATGTACAACGGAGGCTCTATTCGTTTAGATATAGATAAACACGGCTACTCAGGTTTAAGGTTTCGTTCTACGATAGGCGCTGGTTGGTATAAAAGCCAAGGCGTTGACGGTGCTGTTTTCGGCACGCTTATTTACCCTTCTAAAAACGGTGAACTTGACACTTCAAAATCGTTAACTGAAAACACCGAAGCACTTGACGGCGCTAACGTTATTTTAGATTATTCTACCGATAGAGAATACGTTGACGCTACCATCGTGTTTGACGATTTGCAAATTAAACGCGCAATTGCAGATAAACTCAATGAAGAACTTAAAACGTCTTACACGTACGAAAGCCCCGAAGTTATTGAAAAACTTGAAACTGTTAAAATGGGTTTATACGCCAAAGATTTTACCGCGCGTTCTTACGCTATCGTAAACGGTAAAACCGTTTGGGCTGACGGTTCGTATACTACTTCAATGCAAAAAGTTGCCGCTAGAACGCTTGTTGCTATTGACGAAGGAAAAATTGAAGATGACAACGGTAGGATAAAAGAAGCGGCGCTTTCATACGTTGGTTCGTGGAACGGCAATTATTACGAAGGTTACGCATCTATAAAAGATAAAGAAGTTATCGTTGACGGTATTGACGGGTATCAGGTTAACGACGACGCTATCGTAGTTTTGGGCAACGAAAACGCTACCGTAAGTGGCGGTAAAATTACCTTATCGGGCGAATTTAGCGCAAGCATAACGCCACAAAAACTTTATATATTTGAAGAAGGTTTGCTTAAAGTCGTCAATTTAATATTTGCTGATAACGTTCTTTCAACTTGTTACGACGTTGAGAATTATTTTAATCCTTCTACCTGGCTTGAAGGCGATAATCTATTTGCCGAAATAACCGTTCTTGCAAAAGATATAGATATGGCTAAAATAGGCAAGATATACTGCGGTACGGAAATTAAAAGTTTTTCGGGGTATTTTGACGGGCGCGGTCACACTATTTCTAACTTGATAAAAGTTACTAGTGAAAATAGCAACGCATACGCACCTTTGTTCGGCGACCTTCAAAGTAGTGCGATTATTAAAGATATTGCGTTTAGCGAAGTTAAGTCTATCGGCTATAACGTTAATAGCGGTTTACTTTTCTATAACCTAGACGGTAGCGTAGAAAATATTTACGTTAAATACGCCAAAGAAAGCGAGCATCAACAAATCTTATACGAAGCAGTTAAAGGGCGTCTTACAAACGCGATAATTGAAATGCCTTACGACGAAAATTTAGACGTTGACGCTTGGATTAAAACTCACGCTGGCGACTGGGGCAGGTCGTTACTTACTAGAACGATAACGACTTCGGCATACGGCAATATGACTAACGTTCAAGTAATTACTCAACTTCCGCTTATTTTATACGGAACGTCGAAAATGGCTGAACCCGTGTACGTTGACGGCACTGTATTAAACTGGAAAAATTGGTTTGCTTACGGTGAGAACGAAACTGAACTTTGGTATGACTTTGAATACTTTTATAATTCGATTTACGATTATGAAAGCCCTGGGCTTGGCTTGGAAAGGGGAACTGCTAACGTTCAAAATACGCAAGTCGTTGTGAACGGTCAGTCTAAAAAGCAAGGCAAAACTAGGGTTTGGGAAGGCGTTTTCCGTTACGACAATATTGAAAAAATGCTTGAAGACGAAAATAACGCTGAAAACGTTAAAGAGTTCAAAAAATCAAAAGTATGGAAAGCGTTATGGGATACCGCTTTGAACTAGCAAAAATATTAAATTAGTTAAAAAGAACGCAGTTGGCGTTCTTTTTGTATTTTTATAGACAAAGTTAGGCAAAATAATAGTATGTTAGATAACGCTACGCTTTTTATACTTAGCCTTATATTAAAACTTTGCCCCGTAGGTAGCGGTTACGGTGTTTTAGAAGTAAAAGACGTTATTTTAGCGTCGCCGAAAAGCCTAAACTTAACCGAAGAAAAAATTAGCGATAGCGTTAAACTATTATCGGGGCTAGGGTATATAAATTTAAGGTATTTATCTAGCGCCGAATTTTGCTTAATTCCCACGCAAAAAGCGCGCACCTACCAAGACGATATAAAGCGCCAAACCCTTCGCGATAATAAAATCAATTTCGCTAGTTTTGGCTGGGCGCTATTCGGTGCGGTTTTGGGCGGTTTTTTAGGGGCGTTTTTGGCGGTTTTAATAGTTCTTAGGTAAAATTATGCTATCAAAAAAACAAAGAGTGGTATTAAAGATAATAAACGATAATTCCCAAAGCGGTAACTCGCTACTTAGCGTTCCGCTTATTTCGGCGTTTTCGCAAAGTTATAAAAAACTATCTAATGAAGAAGTTGAAAAAACGATAGTTTCACTTTCCGCGCGGGGCTATATCGAAGTGGTAAACACCTTCAAAAAAGACGAACCGTATTACTGCATAACGCTAACGAGTAAAGGGGTTAACTACAAAGCCGAATTTTTAGAAGACGTTAAAGATTTACGGCTAAAATTAACGGTTACCGCAGTCGGCGCGGTGGTTTCTTTTATTATAGGTAGAATTTTATTTATGATATTTAGTTAAAACCATTTATTTTATTAAAAATTTATGTTAATATAAAAGTGTATGGCAAGTGGTAAAAAAGATAAAAAGTTCATACTTAAAAGCCCTTATAAACCAACGGGCGACCAGCCTAATGCGATAAAGTCTCTAACCGAAGGCGTTTTTGACGGGCTTAAAACCCAAGTACTCGTCGGCGTAACGGGTAGCGGTAAAACCTTTACTATGGCTAACGTTATAAATAACGTTCAACGCCCAACGCTCGTTATTGCCCACAATAAAACCCTTGCCGCGCAACTTTGCAACGAGTTTAGAGAGTTCTTTCCCGAAAACGCAGTAGAGTACTTCGTTTCGTACTACGATTATTATCAACCTGAGTCTTATCTTCCAGCGTCGGACACGTATATTGAAAAAGATTTATCTATAAACGACGAAATCGATAAACTTCGCCACAGCGCAACTAGCGCGCTCGGTGAGAGAAATGACGTTTTGGTGGTAGCGTCAGTCAGTTGCATATACGGGCTTGGTGCGCCCGAAGAATATTACCGCCTAGCAGTATCGCTAAGGCGTGGCGAAGAATACGATAGAGACGCTTTGATGCGCAAACTCGTATCCATTCACTACGAGAGAAAAGATTTAGATTTTCAAAGAAGTTCGTTTAGGGTTAGGGGAGATATCGTTGATATATTCCCCGCAAGCAATACCGAAACGGTTATAAGGGTGGAATTTTTTGGTGATGAAATTGACAAGATTACCGAAATTCACTACCTAACGGGCGAGCCTATTTGCGAACTTAAACACGCGGTTATTTTTCCCGCCAGCCACTACGCCGTAGGCAGTGATATTATGGAAAACGCGCTTAAACTCATTACTTGCGATATGGAAAATGAAGTTAAAGCGCTTAGTGATAGCGGTAAACTTTTAGAGTCGCAACGGCTTAAACAAAGAACTTCTTACGATATCGAGATGATGACTGAAATAGGGTATTGTAGCGGTGTTGAAAATTACAGTAGGTATTTTGACGGGCGCTCCCCCGGTGAACCGCCGTTTACCTTGCTTGATTACTTTCCTAAAAACTTTTTACTGTTTATTGACGAAAGCCATATGACCATACCGCAACTTCGCGCTATGTATAACGGCGACCGTTCGAGAAAGCAAAACCTAGTAGACTACGGTTTTAGGCTTAATTCCGCCTACGATAACCGCCCCTTAAAGTTTGAAGAGTTTGAACAGCGCATAAACCAAATTATATGCGTTTCGGCAACGCCCGGGCCGTACGAGAGCGAGCGCGCAGATAATTTTGCCGAGCAAATCATACGCCCAACGGGGCTTGTTGACCCCGAAGTTGAAGTAAGAAAAACGCTTGGGCAGATTGACGACGTTGAGAGTGAAATTTCTAAAACGGTAGCGTCGGGCGGTAGGGTATTGATAACTACGCTTACCAAAAAAACCGCCGAAAGCCTTACCGAATTTTTGAAAGAACGCGGTGTTAAAACTCGTTATATGCACAGCGATATCGATACGTTAGAGCGAATTGACATTATTCAAGAACTCCGCCGTGGCGAGATTGACGTACTCGTTGGTATCAACCTTTTAAGAGAAGGGCTTGATATCCCCGAAGTTAAACTCGTTTGCATACTAGATGCGGACAAGGAAGGGTTTTTAAGGTCGGACACGTCGCTTATTCAAACGATAGGAAGAACGGCTAGAAACGCCGAAGGTAGAGTTATAATGTACGCCGACGTAGTAACGGGCAGTATGAAACGCGCTATTGACGAAACTAACCGCCGTAGAGCAGTTCAAAAGGCGTATAACAAAGAGCACGGCATAGTTCCTAAAACAATTATTAAAGACGTAAAGAACACGCTTGAAATTTCCAAGAAGATAGACAAAACTAAGGATATAAAACTAAGCGATATCCCCGAAGAGATTGAAAAACTTAAAGCGCTTATGAAAATAGCGTCAAATAGCCTTGATTTTGAAAGGTGTATTGAAATTAGGGATACTATTGCTAGTCTTAAACGAAAACTACTCAAAAAGTAAAAATTATGGAAAAAAATATAATCGTAAAAGGCGCAAAACAGAATAACTTGAAAAATATTAGCGTTGAAATTCCGCGCGATAAACTCGTAGTGTTTACGGGGCTATCGGGGAGCGGAAAGTCTACGCTTGCTTTCGATACCATTTTTGCCGAAGGGCAAAGAAAGTATATGGAAAGTTTATCAAGTTACGCGCGCCAGTTCTTAGGGCAAATGGAAAAGCCCGACGTTGACGAAATTCAAGGGTTATCCCCAGCCATTTCTATCGACCAAAAAACGACTTCTAATAACCCCCGTTCTACCGTGGGTACGGTTACTGAAATTTACGATTATTTTAGGCTTTTATACGCTAAAATAGGCGTTCCGCATTGTCCTGAGTGTGGGAAAGAGATACGCCGTCAGTCAATAGACGAAATAGTTGATAGAGTTATGCTTATGGAAGAAGGCTCGAAAATTTATGTCAACGCACCCGTCGTTCGCGGTAGAAAAGGCGAGTTTGAAAAGCAACTTGAAGGCTATAAAAAATCGGGTTACGCTAGGGTTTCTATCGACGGTACCGTCTACGATTTATCTCAAAAAATTAAACTTGAAAAGAATATAAAACACAATATCAGCGTAGTGGTTGACCGCCTTATCGTTAAAAGCGGTATTCAAAAAAGGTTAACTGACAGCGTTGAAAACGCCTTAAAACTAGCAGACGGGCTAGTAATTATAGAGTGTAACGGCAAAGAAGACCTTTATTCAACTCAATACGCTTGCCCCGACTGTGGCATTTCGATACCCGAAATCGAGCCAAGGCTATTTTCCTTTAATAATCCTTTCGGCGCTTGCCCCGACTGTAAGGGGTTAGGCTTTAAGATGGCGGTTGACGAAAAACTCGTTCTTGGCAACACTGATAGGTCGCTAAACGACGGCGCGCTCACGATAACCGGTTGGAATTTGGATACGGGGCGCATGGCGAGTATGTATTTTAACTCGCTTGCTAAATACTACGGCTTTTCAATGGATACGCCCATTAAAGATTTACCGCGCGATATCTTAGATATTTTGCTTTACGGTAACGGTGGCGAAAAGATTGAAATGAAATACAGCACCAAAACGTTTAGCGGTAGTTTTAATTCTAGTTTCGAAGGGGTTATTCCCAACCTTGAAAGAAGGTATCGCGAAACGACTTCCGACTACACCAAAAGCGAGATTGAAAAGTATATGTTCTCTCTCCCGTGTAAAACGTGCGGTGGTAAAAGGCTTAAAAAGGAAGCGCTTGCTGTTACCGTTAACGGTCAAACGATAGATAAAGTTTGCGATTTATCGGTTGAAGATATTTATGCGTTTATCGAAAATTTAACGCTAACGGAAACTGAAAAAATCATTTCTAAAAACGTAATAAAAGAGATAAAGGCAAGGCTTAATTTCCTTAGGGAAGTAGGGCTTAACTACCTAACGCTATCGCGCGGGGCGGGTTCGCTATCAGGTGGCGAAGCGCAAAGAATAAGGCTTGCAACTCAAATAGGTAGCGGTCTAACCGGCGTTTTATATATCTTAGACGAGCCTAGCATAGGTCTTCATCAGCGCGATAACGAAAGGCTTATAAACTCGCTTAAAAAATTAAGAGATTTAGGCAATACCTTAATAGTTGTAGAGCACGACGAAGATACCATACGTTCTGCCGATTTCGTAGTTGATATAGGGCCGAAAGCGGGCGTTCACGGTGGCGAAATAGTCTACGCTGGGGGCGTTTCGGGGTTGATTTCTTGCAAAAACTCTATAACGGGCGATTATTTATCGGGTAGGCGAAAGATAGAAATTCCACCGTTTAGAACGAAAGGCGACGGCAGAGTGTTAACCGTAAAAGGCGCAAGGCAAAACAACCTTAAAAACGTTACGGTTGATTTCCCCGTTGGCGTAATTACCGCGGTGACGGGTGTGTCGGGTAGCGGTAAAAGTTCGCTTATTAACGAAGTTTTATACCCCGTAGTTGCCGATAAACTCAACAACGCCAAGGTAAGAAAGGGCGATTGTGACGAGATTTTAGGTCTTGAATACTTTGATAAAGTTATCGCGATAGACCAGTCGCCTATCGGCAAAACGCCTAGAAGTAACCCCGCGACCTACACGGGCGTATTCACCTATATTAGAGAACTTTTCGCGTCAACGCTTGACGCCAAGGAAAGGGGCTACACCGCAGGTAGGTTTAGTTTCAACGTTCAAGGCGGTAGGTGTGAACATTGTTCGGGTGACGGTATAATAACTATCGAAATGCACTTTTTGCCAGACGTTTTCGTTCCCTGCGAAGTGTGTAAAGGAAAGCGTTACAATCGCGAAACCTTAGAAGTTAGATATAAAGGCAAAAATATATCAGACGTACTCGAAATGACGGTTGACGAAGCGACCGACTTTTTCGAGAGCGTTCCTAGAATATATAGTAAAATCAAAACGCTTAAAGACGTGGGGCTTGGCTATATCAAACTCGGTCAGCCCGCAACGACGTTATCGGGTGGCGAGGCGCAAAGAGTTAAACTTGCAACCGAACTATCAAAGCGTTCAACCGGCAAAACGTTGTATATTTTAGACGAGCCTACCACGGGGCTTTCCACTTACGACGTTGAAAAACTAATATCCATACTTTATAAACTGCGTGACGGCGGTAACACCGTTATCGTAATCGAGCATAATTTAGACGTTATTAAGACCGCCGACTATATCGTAGATTTAGGACCGGAAGGCGGTGAAAACGGCGGTAGAATTATAGCGGTAGGCACGCCCGAAGAAGTTGCTACGAAAGCGGATAGCCACACGGGTAGGTTTATAGGTAGAATTTTGGAGAAGAGTAATGATTAGAGACGAGTTTATCAAACAGCAAAAGGAAAAAAGCCTTTCTAACCGCGAAATGGAAAAGATTAGAAAATTCGGCGAAAGGGCTTTTTACACAACTCAAATTAACAATATTACAAATTATAGTAAAGTTCTCAATTTTTCGTGTATAGTACTTGCAGTAATGCTAGTACTTCCCGTGTTAATGCTTGTGGTTGGCTATATTGCAGACGGGTTTTCTAGTAGCGTTTTATTATACACGATAATAGTTGCAATTATTTTACTTGCAGTTTTAGGTTGGTTTTTTATACTTAAACCTATTTGGAAGAAGAAATTAGTTAAATACAAAAACGCGCTTGATGAAGTTCGCGAAAAAGAACTTCAAAAGCAAAGACAAATTTATAATAAATTCGTAAAGTGAGGTACATTATGAAAGGACTTAAAAACGTTAACGCTTACGTTGAAGGCAAAGGCTTTATTAAAACTGATATTTCTTTTGAAAACGGTCTTATTAAAGATATTAAATCGGGTTTAGATATTGAAGAAATCGCTAGTATTTCAAGTAACGCACTTGTTCTTCCCGGTTTTATTGACGAGCATATCCACGGCGCTAAAAAAGCCGACGCGATGGACGGTTCAACCGACGCCCTTAGCGATATCGCAACCGCAATAGCAAGTGAGGGCACGGTAGGGTTTTTAGCAACTACTATGACGCAAAGCCCCGAAAATATCGAAAACGCGCTTAAATCGGTTAACTCGTACATACAATTAAATAGTGATAGTGGTGCGGAACTTCTAGGCGTTCACTTAGAAGGGCCGTTCATATCGCCTAAACACGTTGGCGCGCAACCGCTTGAATACGTGGTAAATCCGTCGGTTGAAGTTATGAAAAAATATATCGACTACGCCGGTGGAAATATTAAAATCGTATCGTTAGCACCCGAAGTTGAAGGTGCTGAAAGTTTAGTTAAATTCCTTAAAGAAAAGAGGATAGTTGCATCTATCGCGCATACGGGCGCTAAGTATAAAGACTGTGAAAACGCCGTTTCGTGGGGTATGAGCAACGTTACTCACACTTATAACGCTCAAACGGGGCTTCATCATCGCGACGCGGGCGTCGTAGGTTCTGCGCTACTAATGGACGAACTTTCCTGCGAACTCATATGCGACCTTATTCACGTTAGCGTTCCCGCAATCAAACTCGTTATCAAAAACAAACCGAGCGACAAAGTAATTTTAATTACCGACAGTATGCGCGCTAAACATATGCCCGACGGTGAAAGTGAACTTGGCGGACAACTCGTTATAGTTAAAAACGGCGAGGCAAGGCTGGTTGACGGCACGCTCGCAGGTAGCGTTCTTAAAATGAACGACGCGGTTAAAAACGTTCACAAATCGGCTGGCGTTCCGCTTGAAACTGCGGTTGATTTCGCTACGGCAAACCCTGCTAAAAACCTTGGCGTTTACGATAAAATGGGTTCTATAAAAGAAGGTAAGCAAGCGAACTTTGCCATCGTTGATAAAGACAGTTTTGAAGTTCTATTAACCGTTAGAAAAGGTGAAATTATCTATAAAAAATAATGGAGAAGTTATGGATTATATAAGAAATTATCAACTTTGGCTTAAAGACGATTTGGCTCGCCAAGAACTCAATCTTATCGAGGGCGACGAAAAGGAAATTGAATATCGTTTTGGTGCCGAACTTAAATTCGGCACGGCGGGTATGCGCGGGCTTATCGGTATGGGTACGAATATGATTAACGTTTACACCGTTAAAAGAGCGACCAAAGGCTTAGCGGAATACATAAAAACTCTTGGCGAAAAGGCTATGAAAAGGGGTGTGGTTATCTCGTACGACACAAGGCGTAATTCTAGCGTTTTTGCTATGGCAACCGCAGGCGTTTTGATGAAAAACGGCATAAACGTTAGAATTTTTGCTAGCCCAAGCCCCGTTCCTATGCTTTCTTACGCGGTAAGAAGTTATAAGGCGGTAGCAGGCGTTATGATAACCGCAAGCCATAACCCCAAAGAATACAACGGCTATAAAGTTTACGGGGAAGACGGGGCGCAAATGTCACCCGAGGCAACCGCGGTAGTGGTTGAATACATAGAAAAAATTACCGATTATTTCTCGGTAAAGGCTTGTGAGTTTAACGAGATTAAACCGCAAAAGGGCGTAAAGGTTTTAGGCGAAAAGTTCGTAAATAAATACGTTAAAACGCTAACCAAACTTTCCCTTTCTAAAAAGGCGGTTAAACTTCTTGGAAAAGACCTTAAAATCGTTTACACCCCCTTGCACGGCACGGGCTACACACCCGTTATGAAAGTTTTGAAAAAACTCGGCATCAACGTTTCGGTGGTAGAAGAGCAGGTTAAACCCGACCCGAATTTTTCTACCGTTGAAGTTCCCAACCCCGAAAACAAAGAGGCTATGACGCTCGGCGTGAATTTGGCAAATAAAATCGGGGCTGACGTCGTTTTTGGAACTGACCCCGACAGCGACCGTCTAGGCGTTGCTATCCGTGACGAGAAGGGTAATTTTATCAACTTAACGGGCAACCAAGTAGGCGTTTTACTTACCGACTACGTTTTAAGAAGATTAAAAGAAGAGGGTAAACTACCTAAAAACGGCGCGGTAATTAAAAGTTTCGTGTCAACGGGTATGGTTAAACCCGTTTGCGAAGATTACGGCGTTTCCTTAATGGAAGTTCCCGTGGGATTTAAGTTTATAGGCGAAAAGATTAAAAATTTTGAAGAGAGTAAATCAAACGTTTTCCTTTTCGGTTTTGAAGAGAGTTGCGGTTACCTTCGCGGAACGCACGCTAGGGATAAAGACGCTGTCGTTGCAAGTATGCTTTTTGCCGAAATGACTTGCTACTACGAGTACAATAAAACGTCTGTTTATAAAGTTCTTAATTCCTTATATGATAAATACGGCTACGTTATCGATAAAACGGTTTCTATCGCCTACAAGGGCTTAACCGCTATGAACGAAATGAACGCCGTGGTCGATAAAATGAGAAATTCTACCGTTAAAGTCGACGGGTTTGATATACTCGCCGTAAGAGATTATTTATCGGGCGAGAGAAAGGCGGGCGATATAACCGAAAAACTTGAATACAGCGGAATAAATTGCTTGTATTACGAACTTGTGGGCGGTGGGTTTATTTGTTTAAGACCGTCAGGCACCGAGCCTAAACTTAAAATTTACTATTCGGTTTTAGGTAGTTGTGAGAAAGACGCTACCGAAAAAATCGACCAACTAACCAAAGGTTTTGAAAAATTACTTAAATAAATTGATAAAAGGGGTTTCGCTATATGAAAAACCCCTTTATTTATCATAATTTTTAACTGAAAAAAAATTTCAAAAAAATATTTATTTAGGCGTAAAAATGCTTGACTTATGGTTTTCAAAATGATATTATTTATAGGCTGTCTAATGACGGCGGTGGGCTGTTTTGCCCACAGCGTAGATTGACAACTGCATAGTAGAGTATATATATTTATGAAGATATATAGACGAGAAACAAAGTACAGAAGGCAAAAAGAAACGAATATTCTAGTAAAATAGAAGAGTTAATACGAAAGTATATGAATTCAAAGTTCGTTTTGAGTTTTTTTTGAAGAGAAGAATAAGACTGTATAGGACGTAAGTTAAAACTTATGTTAATAAAGAATAAGCTACAAAGAGCATACAGGAGGATGCCTTGGTACATGGCGCCGAAGA
>JAZRKO010000013.1:0-6742 GCA_045646405.1 Christensenellaceae bacterium
CTTGGTGTCCGAGTCATGCAGACGAAAAGGCACACACACAGGCATCATGTCCGCTTCTTTCAGCTGACGAGGCATTCTATGCTATAAAGATGGCTTCTGTTCCGCAGGGATTCTGGCATGTATACATCTATACAAAGAAGCCGGACGGTAGCAAGGAAGACATTTGGGCATTCCATGTATGGGCTGACGGTACAGTTCACTGTGTATCACCGGTTGTTCCGGAGCACGTTTGCCCGTTCTAATTGTTAATTAGACAATAAAAAAAGTGTTGCTTTGCAACACTTTTTTTGTTGTCTGACATTTCGTGTTCAGCATAGCAAACAAACGGATAAAGCAATTATGAAATTGATTAGTGCATTCCTATAAAATAGTTTGAGATGTATTGACAACAGACACTTCGGAGTGATATACTGCCAAAGTGTCTTTTATTTAGATATATATAATTATTATGGAAGGTAAACAAAATGGATATTTTCAGACCAAAACTTTTTTCGGATTTAAAGGAGTACAACCTCAAAAAATTCACTAATGATTTTGTTGCAGGACTCATAGTTGCAATAATTGCACTTCCGCTTTCAATTGCGCTTGCAATTGCGTCGGGCGTTAGCCCAGAGCAAGGGCTTTACACCGCTATATTTGCGGGGTTTGTGATAGCGCTTTTCGGCGGTAGTAGAGTTAATATCTCAGGTCCTACCGCAGCGTTTGCCACGATAGTTGCAGGAATAGTTGCAACTAAGGGGCTTAACGGGCTTATCGTTGCCACCTTGCTTGCAGGCGTTATTTTAATAATTATGGGCGTACTTAGGCTTGGTAACCTTATAAAGTTCATACCTAAAACTATAACGGTTGGCTTTACCGCAGGTATTGCTATAACGATAGTAGTAGGTCAAATTAAAGACTTTTTGGGGCTTTCTTTTCCCACGGGTGTAGAAAATATTGAAACGGTTGATAAAATCGCTAACGTTATATCTAATATTTCAACTATAAACTGGCTTGCGCTTTTAGTTGGCGCTCTCTCGGTTGCTATTATGATAGTTTGGGCAAGGTTTTTCAAAAAAGTTCCCGCGTCGCTAATCGTAGTACTCCTTGGCTCGCTAATCGTTGCGCTTACGGGTATGCCCGTCATAACGATAGGTGATGCGTTTGAAATCTCGTCATCTCTTCCAAAATTTGCTTTCCCCGAGTTTAGCGGTGAACTTATTTTATCCGTTCTTCCTGACGCGTTTACCATAGCAATTCTTGCAGGTATCGAATCGCTACTATCGTGCGTTGTTTCAGACGGTATGATTGAAGATACCCACAACCCCAACACCGAACTTATCGCGCAAGGGCTTGGCAATATTTGTTCTGGGCTTTTTGGCGGAATTCCAGCAACGGGCGCTATCGCAAGAACTGCCGCTAACGTAAAAAACGGCGGTAGAACACCTATATCTGGTATGGTACACGCCGTAGTTTTATTTATCGTTTTAGTCGTTTTAATGCCGTACGCATCGCTTATTCCTATGCCGGTTATCGCGTCGATACTTTTTATCGTTGCGTATAATATGAGCGAGTGGCGACACTTCGTGGAAATTATTAAAACTAAAAAAGTTTACGATATTATCGTATTAGTTTTAACTTTTGTGTTAACGGTTGTATTTAACTTAGTTATAGCAATAGTAGTTGGCTTGGTTTTACACTACGCTTTTATAGTTTACGAAAAGATAAAAGCCAAAAAATCTAAAACCCAAGAATAAATTTGCATAGTAAAAGGCGTTTCGTTCGAAACGCCTTTTTTTATTTTATTACCTTTTAAGAAATTAAATATCTTCTTCGATTTCAGCACCAACAGCGTTTATAGATACGCTTTTTATGCCGTTAAGCACGCCGTTTTTAGATTTGTAGCCTTCTTCGCTCATAGCGATACTTTCGCCGTTCGACGCAATAAGCCTATACCTATATAAACCTGCTTTGTCAAAGTAAATTTCAAACTTAGGGCAAGTTTTTTCAACGGGTTTTTTCAAAGTTTTATCTTCAATTCTATCTTCTTCTATGCACTTAACCGCAAATTTAGCAACGCTTTCCATACCCTTTTTGCAAGTAGCCTTTGCGGTATAAACTTGTGAAGAAACTGCAATTTTTTCTTTGTTTGATGCATAAAGCGAAAAGTTAAAACCTGTTGCAGTTTTTTTGATAACGAATTTTCCCATAACGATACCTTCCTTAGTTTTATTACTTATATGATATCAATTTTAACTTAATTCGTCAATGCCAAATTTTGAAAATTTTTATAAAATTTTTTGGCTTGTGTTAAACTTAATCATCAATATTGAACCGTAGGTTCAAGTCCTGCGCAAGAAAAAAACCGACTGAAAAGTCGGTCTTTTTTTGGTGTGCCCCAAGGCATTTCAAATACGAACCTGAAAAGTTTTCAAATGTTATTGCGATATGGGTATATTTATAAAAAATAGATATTAAAAACGGCAGATTGTAAAAAATCCGCCGTTTTGATGATTTATAAAAATTAATCTTCCTATACTTGATATAAGTAGGGCAATAACTCATCTATTGCTATATTTAAAGCCACTTCATTTATATTTCCACTTTTTAGTTGTGTAAATTTTTGCTTGATAAACTCTTTATTCTCTGCATTTAGAGTCTTATCTGAGTTTATTACTTTATTTCCTTTAAAAATCGACAGCGTTGCCAAGAAAACCTCAATTTCTTTTTTGTAAAGTTCAATTATTTCCCTCATATAAATGCTCCTTATTTTAATTCAAAACGGAGTTTAGGATATTCCCCGTCTTCTAAATACCAATCTGTTTCACTCCAACCTAATACGTTTAGAATAAAACTACGTGATTTAAAATTCGCAAGATTCGTTGCGTAATCACTATCCGAGTACGAATAACAATTATTTATTTCTGTACTTAAAGATCCGCAAAGTGTCCCTAACGCAAAACAATTGTCCAAATATCTTTGGCTCGACCCGGATAAACTCATAACATTAGGGTTTTTTGTGTTTACAATCCCGTAGGATGCCGTACCAATGAAATAACAATTTGTATACCTTCCGCCATAATCCACACCAGCAATTCCACCAGTATAGTCACTACTAGATGAGCCCCAAACAACACACGCAGAATAGCTATTTCTAATTGTCGATCTGTTATCTCCTATTAAACCACCCATATATGAAGTTGCAACATTTGATGTAGAAGTTTTATTGATGATTTCTTTAATAGTTCCCTTACTAAAACAATTATTTACTCTGCCTGTATTCATACCTATCAATCCGCCAATGTCTCCTGAATAATTAGCCGTCATTTCAATATTAGACGAACAATATGAAATGCTACCAGCTTCATTTTTGCCAATTAAACCACCAAAACATCCGTCCAAATAATCCCCATATCCACTACGAATATTCATAACTCCTGTAACGTGGCAATTTGATACTGCACCGTTAACATATTGATATCCCACCAAAGCGCCGATATTTTGTCCGCTTATAGTACTACCATTATTTACAGCTATAACAGTTGGATCACCACTAAAGTTAACTCTAATGTTTAGATTTTTAATTGTTCCTTTTGAATAACCGAACAATCCCACGTCTTGTCGATAGCTTACGGATGAAAAATTAAGAATCGAATAATCTGCGCCGTTAAAATATCCTGTAAACGGGTTGGTTTTATCTCCAAGCGGTTCCCAAGTTACTCCGCTTAAATCAATGTTTTTCGTTAATTCATATGCGCCCGATAAATTATATGCAACGGACTGTAATTCTGCAACACTTGAAATATAAGTACCGCTGAAGTTCCATTTTGCGTATAACGTGATTTCTCCCGATTCGCCAACTGAAATAGAAGATTTTTGATTAACAAAGTCTTCATCTAAATACCAACCGTCAAAAGTATGATATTCATCGTAAGTTGCAGGTATAAAATCAAAGGAAGATTCTACGTTATAGGTTGCAGGGTTATTTCTGTTCTTTACGTCAAAATAGCCTAATTCATATTGAATCGAATACTCTATAATTGACCACGTAGCATAAAGGTTAAGCGTACCAAACGTGCCTTTGACAATTTGCGTTATCGGGGTACCATCTTCATCAACCCAACCATTAAATACGTAATGTGCTTTTTCAATATTCGAAAGAGTATATTGTGTAGAAACGGTATAGGTAGTGATATTCGTATGTTCAACGCCTTTCGTATCGTAGTAATTGATAGCATAAACGATTTCTTCGCTATTATATACTGCATACAAGTTCAAGTCTGCCGTAATTGCGTTAGTAAAGTTGTATTCCGCGCCGTTTTCTTCAATAGACCAATGAGAGAAAGTGTAACGATATCCGTTAGAATCTGCTCTTAACGGCGTCCCCGTAGGAACGGTAGCGGAATTATTCAAAACGATATTTTGGCTGCTGAACAACACTCCGTCGTTATAGTAAGAAACCAAAGCGCAAACGGTTAAACCAACTGTACCCGTTGCATTCATGTAATTATGCGTATCTTCAGGAACAAACGTCCAAGTATACGTTTTATAACCAAGTGTAAGCGTTTGACCGTTATCCAGCGCAATCGTACCTGCCACTTCGGTATCGGCAATAAGTTCTACCGCTGAATACAAGTTCAAGGATTGATTACAAGATACTTCTTTGATATAAGGCACGGCTTGATTGATTTTAAGGGTTGCCGTCATATCTTCAATCAAATGATAGTTATTGCTATCGCCGTTGAACTTTGCCGTTACGTTATAAGTTCCAACGTCCGTTTTGCCGTTACCAACGTAAGATACTTCCACGCCGTTAGGGAGCGTTCCCGTAACTAAAGCGTTCTTCGCCGTTGTATCATAAGTAAACGTTTGATTTTTGAACAAAACGCCACTCATATCGTAAGCTGCTTTATCAATGATAAGCGAAGCCGTCCAATCGGGAAGTTTATTATAGTTTTGCGTATCACCTGTAAAAGTTGCGGTGACCGTATAGGTATTTGCGTTTATTTTGCCGTTATTCGTATAGTTTACGGTTACGCCGTCGGGAAGGTTGCCCGTAACGTAGATAGATTTCGGCGTACCGTCATAAGTAAATCTACCACCAACAAATTGCGCCTTGCTCATATCATAAGTTGCCTTATTGATTGTAAGCATTGCTTGCATATCGTCTATTGCGTAATAGTTGATAGAATCGCCCGTGAACGTTGCCGTAACGATATATTGATTTGCGCTTATCTTATCGTTGTTTTCATACGTTACGGTTACACCGTCGGGGAGATTATCACTAACGGCAAGAGAATGAACTTTTCCGTCATAGGTTACCGTTTTGTTTTCAAACGTAACGTTTGACATATCATAAACGGCTTTCTTAATCGTAAGCACTGCCGTCATATCTTCGGGAACGATATAATTACCCGTTTCGCAAGAGAACGTCGCCGTTACGTTATAGGTGTTTGCGTTAATTTTGCCGTTGTTTACGTAAGAAACGGTTACTTCTTCGGGAAGAATTCCGCTGATTGCAAGGGTGCGTTTTTCTCCGTTATACGTGAACGTTTTATCTTCAAAAGAGATACCCGAAACAGTTGCCTTGTTAATAATGAGTTTTGCGCTCATATTGTTTGGTACAATATAGTTTCCGCTTGTATCTTCAAACGAAGCGGTTACCGTGTATGTGTTTGCATTTACTTTATCATTATTTGTATAAGTCACTTTTACGCAAGCGGGAAGATTGCCGTCAATCGCAAGCGCGTGCGTTTTCGTATCGTAGGTAAATGTTTTATTCGTAAAGGTAATTCCCGTTATGGCGGCTTTGTTGATAACGAGTTGTGCCGTCATATTTTCGGGATTTACGTAATTCCCCGTTGTATCGGTAAAGATTGCCGTAACGGTGTAAGTGTCGGCATTTGTTTTCTCATTTCCCGTATAAGAAACAGAGATACCACTTGGAACATTTTGCGCTTCGATAGAGTACGCATTTCCGTTATAGGTGACGGTTTTATCAGCAAAAATAACACCACTCATATCATAAATTGCTTTATTGATTGTAAGCGTTGCGGTTTTGTCGGCAGGATTTTCATAGTTTCCCGTTGTGTCAGTGAATTTTGCGATAACGGTATAAGTATCGGCGTTGGTTTTTTCGTTATTCTCATACGAAACGGTTACGCCGTTGGGAAGAGTTCCCGTGATGGCGAGCAAGTGTACATTGCCGTCATAAGTTACCGTATCACCTGCAAAAGAAATTCCACTCATATCATAAGTAGCCTTATTGATGGTGAGCGTTGCCGTTTTGTTTTCAATTGCATTATAATTTGTGCTGTCACCCGTAAAAATAGCGGTTATCGTGTATTCGTCGGCATTTATCTTATTGTTATTTTCGTAAGAAACGCTAACGCCGTTGGGCATACCCGTCGCAATGATAGAGTGACTTTCGCCGTTATACGTTACAGTTTTATCTGCAAACACAACCGCGTTCATATCATAAGTTGCCTTTACGATATTGAAAAAATAGGAAAGGTCGGTTGCTGTTTCGTCGTTCCATTGATAATTATTTTTATCTTTTAAGGAAACCGTTACGATGTAATTCCCCGTATTGGTTTGTTTATTTCCACTAATCGTATAAAGGCTATTTTCTGCAAGCTGATACGTTTGCTCGTTACCGTTATATACAAACGAAGTGGAATCTTGGGCAGGTTTAGATACGCTTGCTTTATTGATAGTAAGCGTTGCTGTTTTGTCCGCGATAGGCTCGTAGTTTGCGCTATCG
>JAZRKO010000014.1:0-212913 GCA_045646405.1 Christensenellaceae bacterium
TTTTCCTCCAAATAATTAAAGCTACGCGGTACCCTGGCAAAGAACTCAAAAAAGCGGTGATTTACCGATTTTAGTTCAACGGTAATATTCATATTATCAACAGTTGCCTGTGCTCTACCGTAGCCTGTCATACTCCTAATCATATTATCAACTCCCAAATAGGAAAATTCCCATAATATTTCATAATATTTTACCAAATTCACGCCAATAATGTCAACCTTTTGGGCAAACTTGTAACCATTTTTTAACCTTTTAAAAATAATTCTTGACATTCGGCAAATTTTGTCTTATAATATACAGCGTTGCAAATAAATGCTGCTATGGCTCAGTAGGTAGAGCACGTCCTTGGTAAGGACGAGGTCACCGGTTCAAATCCGGTTATCAGCTCCAAATTAGGCTCGCGTTTTACGTGAGCCTTAATATATCTGGGTGTGGCGCAGTTTGGTAGCGCGCTTGAATGGGGTTCAAGAGGCCGGAAGTTCGAATCTTCTCACTCAGACCAGATTTATCAAAAAAGCAACGGTATAAAACCGTTGCTTTTTTAATACGTTTCGGCTACGCGAAACGCCGAACTTCCGGCAAGCCGGATGTATTGCTTTTTCTTCCGTAAATAAATTTACCGAAAAAGCAAGTGTCTTTGACACCGAATCTTCTCACGAATGGATGATTTCTTATTTGTTTTGTTTTTGTATATGCAAGCATCTACCAAACAAAACTATTTTATACCGCAAACTAATTACGTTGTAATTAGGCGTTATTTTCATAACGCGCAACTACCGTTGCAAGCGGTATTTTCTATTTATTTTAATACGTTTCGGCTACGCGAAATATTGACATAAATCTTAATCTTGTGTTATTATTTTAGTCAAAGGAGAATTAAAATGGTTTTAGATGATAGGGTTGCATTTATAACGGGCGCAGGTGGCGGAATAGGTAGTGCGGTTGCCTTGGCACTTGCAAAAGAAGGTTGTAAAGTAGTGCTTTTTGGAGGCAAATCGATTGAAAAACTAAACAAAACCGCGCAAAAAATAACGGAAGTTGGTGGCAAAGTAGAAGTTTTTAGTGGGGACTTGACAGACGACTCTCTTATGGTAGAGTTGTTTAGTTTGGCACTTAATAAAGTCGGCAAAATAGATATTTTAATCAATAACGCGGGTATGGCGTTAAACTCGGCGTTTGAAGATACTAGCGCAAGTCTTTTCGATAAAATTATGAATATAAACGTTCGCGTACCGTATATGCTTACTAAATTAGCGTTACCTGAACTTAAAAAGTCTAATAGGGCAAGTATAATAAACGTAGCGTCAGTCGTAGCACATGCAGGATACGCAATGCAAAGCGCGTACGTAGCGTCAAAACACGCACTTTTAGGTTTTACGAAATCACTTGCAGGAGAAGTGTTTGATAAAGGTATTCGCGTGCACGCAATATCACCGGGTGGGGTATATACGGATATGGTAAAAGTTTCCCGCCCCGATTTAACGCCCGACGGTATGACCACGCCCGAAGAAGTAGCAGAAGTAATTATGTTTTTACTTAAACACCGTGGAAATGCCGTAATTGACGAAATACTTATTCATCGTACGGGCAAAACACCATTTTTAATTTAATAAAACAAACGATAATATTTAATACCGCAAACTAATTACCACTAATTAGGCGGTATTTTTTATTTATGCTATTGTGTTTTAAGTGGTTTTGTGTTATATTAAATAACACAAGGAGATAAGCGTGAAAATTATACATACTGCCGATATACATCTCGGCTCGAAAATAAATTCATTTCCAAAAGACGTGTCTACCGTGCGCAAGGAAGAACTTAGAAATTCTTTTAGGCGCATGGTTGATTTTGCTAAGCAAAACGGCGTTCAAGCCGTGCTAATTAGCGGTGACTTGTTCGACGGGGTTAAACCACTCGTTAAAGATAAAGACTTTTTTTATAGCGTAGTTCAAAACAACCCAGATATTGACTTTTTATATCTAAAAGGCAATCACGACCTTTTGGCAGAAGGCGTTGACTATAAAAACCTTAAAACCTTTTCGACCGAATGGACAAGTTATCGCTACGGCAACGTAGTTATTTCGGGCGTTGAAATAGTTAGTGAGAATTCCACGTCAATATACTCAACCTTAAACCTAAAAGAAAGCGATATAAATATCGTAATGCTACACGGCGAGGCTACCGATAGTTTTGGCGTTCAAAAGGTAAACCTTTCTAAACTTCGTGGAAAGAATATCGATTACTTGGCGCTAGGTCATTATCACAGCCACCTTAAAAATCAACTTGACGATAGGGGCGTTTACGCTTACAGCGGTTGTTTGGAAGGTCGCGGGTATGACGAAACGGGGGAAAAGGGTTTCGTTCTTCTTGACGTTGATAATAAAATTTCAAGCGAATTTATTCCCTTTTCGCAAAGTAATATAAGTCTAGTCAGGGTAGACGTATCAAACCTTAAAGACGCGTACTCTATCTACCTAAGCGTTAAAGCGGTGGCAAACTTTGATAAAAACGGCGTGTACAGAGTAGAACTTCACGGGGAACTTGACGCGTCTATCGACGATTTGGAAAGCGACGTTAAAAGTTACCTTTCCACGTCTGCGCTTTATATCGACGTTAAAGATTTAACCAGAAAGAAAATCGACGTGTCTAAATACGAAAACGACTCGTCGCTCAAAGGTGAGTTCGTAAGGCTGGTGTACGCGTCAAACTTAACTGACGACGAAAAAGCAAAAGTAATATCTTACGGCTTAAAATCGCTTTCGGGCGTGGAGGTGGATTTATGAAACTAATATCCTGCCACGTTGAAAACTTTGGTAAACTATCCAGCAAAGATTACGATTTTTCAAGCGGAATAAACTGTTTTTACGAAGAAAACGGCGCTGGTAAATCAACGCTTGCATCGTTTATAAAAGCAATGTTTTACGGGCTTGAAAGTTACAAGATAAACTCTACTGAGTTTTGTGACCGTCAACGCTACTTCCCCTTTGAAGGCGGTAATTTCGGCGGTAATTTAACGTTTGAAACGGGCGGTAACGTTTACAAAATCGAAAGATTTTTCGGTGAAAAAAGCCAAACGCAAGACACGCTTACCGTATATAAAAACGGCAATTTATCAACGGAACTTGGGCTTGATATAGGTAAGGCGGTGTTTGGGATAGACAAAGAGTCTTTCGAGCGCACGGCGTTTATATCAGGCGAAGAAATTGAGATAAAGTCAACTTCGTCAATCAACTCAAAACTGAGTGGGTTTTTACAGGGTAGCGGTAGCGAACTCGACGTTGACGACGCTGTTTTATCCCTTGAAAAACTTGCAAAAGAATACAAAAAGAGTAAAGGCGGTAGAGATAAAATCTCTTTTGTTTCCCAAGAAATTACACTCGTAAACGAAAAAATACTCAATACCGAGGCAATATCCTTGGCACTTGAAAATAAATACCAAACGCTAAGCGATTACCAAAAGGAAATTGACGCGCTTACCAAACGCGTAAACGAATTGCAATTAACTAGTAAAAAACTTTCGGAGTGGGAGTATTACGAGCGCTTATTAACGCAAATCGACGAGCAGCAGTCAATAATAAATAAAATAACTCAAAAATACTCGGGCACAATTCCAACTCACGTTGAAGTTGAAAGTTATGCTGAAAACGTTATAAAACTACGCGAACTTTCGGCAAAATCTAGTTCGGGATTATCGCAAGACGAAAGCGCAAGGCTTTACCGCCTTGAAAAGGCGTTTTTAGAAGGCGTTCCGTCAAAACAAGATATGGTTTTGGCTGAAACTAATATTGAAAACCTTTCAAAACTAAACGCCAAATTGTCGGGGCTTAACGGTGGCGAATTATCTAGGCTTGATAAATCGGTAGTAAACACCTTTTCGCAAAACCCACCGTCTAGCGAAAAAATATCCGCGCTTGAAAAGAACGTTCAAGACTATAAGTTTTTCAAAACCGAGTACGACTGCACGCCCGATTTTATAGCGGGTAAACAAAGCAAAAAGCCAAACTCGCTTAAATACGGAATTGTCGCAATACTGTCGCTCCTTGCAACTATCATAGGCATAATTTTAATAAATTCGGGCGTTGGTGTAGCGCTTACTGTAATCGGTGGGCTTGCGCTCGGTATTTCGGCATTTTTATACCTTAGTGATAAACTAAGTAAAGTTGAGCGCCTTGAAAACCCAAATAAGCGCAAACTTGAACTTGAAATTTGCGAGTGTGAAGATAAAATTAAATCGGTTTTACTACCTTACGGCTATTCGTCTGGCAACGGCGTGTTGTACGACTACGCTACCTTTATTTCAAACCATCAAAGGTTTTTAGAAATTAAAAGGAATTTAGACGAAAACGCTCAAACTAAAACCCTTTTGAAAGAAGAAATTAACGCTATATCGTTAATCCTTACTGAATTCTTTGCAAAATACGGGTTAACGGGCGAAAACTTTTTATCTAACTTAACAAGGTTACAAAGTGGGGTCGACGAACTTTATTCGCTTAAAAAGCGCGCTGAAAACGTAAAGGCGGAAACCGCCCAAATAGAGTTAGTCGCCCAAAAAGTAAAAGAAGATATTAACGCCTTTTTACAAAAGTTCAACCTTCAATCAATTTCGCCAAGCGAAGTTTTAACTGACGTTAAGGCGTTCGAAACTTCTAAATCTGCGCTTGAAAGCCTAAAAACCACCGCTATTCAGTACAAAAAAGAAAAAAATCTTGACGTAAAACCGCAACTTAGCGGTGATAGTTTAGAAAAAATTTCAAGCGTTTTGCACGAGCGCGAACGCGAGTATAGCGCCCTTAAACATCAAGTGGTTGACGACGAGTACGCCGTAGACAGGCTTGACGGATATTATATTGATAAAGCGCAGTTAGAAACTAGGCTTTTAGACTATAAGCAAAAGCACAAACTTTTAACGACCACCGTAGACTTTTTGCGCCTTGCTGAGCAAAACCTTAAAGATAAATACGTAAAACCCGTGAAAGACGAGTTCGTAAAGTACGCTAGCGTTTTGGAAAAAGTTCTCGGCGAAAAAGTTACTATGACTAAAAACTTCGAAATTAGGTTTGAACGCGCTGGTAAAGAAAGGCTTGAAAAACATTTAAGTTCAGGAATACTCTCTATTTGCGCGTTTGCGTTTAGGCTTGCAATGATTAAAAATATGTATAGTGGCGTTATGCCGTTTTTAGTGCTTGACGACCCGTTCGTAACGCTAGATGAAGAACACCTTAAAAAAGTAAAACTAGTAATAGACGAACTTGCAAAAGATATGCAAATTATCTACTTTACTTGCCACGGTTCTAGAAAGTTCTAAAACAAAAAAACCTCGATTATATCGAGGTTTTTTCAATTGAATATTATTTTTCGTATACTTCGCGAGATAAAACTCTAACGTCGGGAAGAGTTCTATAATTCTCGTTGTAATCAAGACCGTAGCCCACCACGAACTCGTCGGGAATTTGGAAACCGCAGTAGTCAACCTTAACTTCTCTTACGCGCCTGTCGGGCTTGTCTAAAAGCGTGCAAATTTTAACTGAACTAGGGTTTCTTTTAAGTAGCATTTCTTTAAGTAGCGCTAAGGTATTGCCCGAGTCGATTATATCTTCAACGATGATAACGTGCTTGTCTTTAATATCAACGGTTAAATCTTTTTTCACGTTGAGCGTGCCAGACGAGGTCGTACCCGAACCGTAACTTGATACCACCATAAAATCAATTTGAGCGGGGGTTTCTACGTTCCTAAGAAGGTCGGCAGTAAAAAATACGCTACCTTTTAAGATACATACGAAAAGGGGGTTAAGCCCTTTATAGTCTTCGCTAATTTTTTTAGAAATTTCTTTAACCTTGATTTCAATATCTTCTTTGGATATTAAAACTTTATCGAACTCTTTCATAAAATCTCCGCAGTAAACAAAAAGACCGAACAAAACTCGGTCTTAACGTTTTATGCTCTTTCTACTTTTTTGCTTTTAAGACAACGTGCGCAAACGTATTCAGAACTAACAACACCGTCATTTACCACTCTAACTTTCTGAACGTTAGCGTTATATAAACGAGGAGTTTTACGGTTACTGTGGCTTACTTTGTTGCCGGATAATTTACCCTTACCGCAAACGCTACATACTTTTGACATAACTACACCTCCGAAAACTGGACATAAATTATTTTTAGCATATATACTTTATCATTATTCGCCAAAAAAAGCAACAATTTTAAGCGTAATAAATTAAGATTTTTTTAATAATTATAAAAAATCAGTAAAAGTTTTATTTTTTGTTGCAAAAATTAAGATATTATTGTAAAATAGTAATATATTGAAAAAGGAGAGAGTTATGGCAGTTAAAACTAGCAACGCGTACGGTAATATTTCTATATCAGACCAAGCAATTGCGAAAGTAACTTCTCACGCTACGTTAGATTGCTACGGTATAGTTGAACTCGTTTCACGCCGTTTTAGCGATTCTCTCTTTGAACTTTTCGGTAAATCGACGGGGGCTAAGGGTGTAAAAGTAGTTACAAACGGCGACCGTATTTTTATCGACGTTTACGTGATTATTAAGTTCGGCGTATCAATTTCAGCCGTGGCAGACTCGCTTAAAGAAACTATTAAGTATAACGTTGAGAAGTCTACCGGTATGATAGTTGGTGCTGTGAACGTTTTTATAACAGGCGTAAAACTTTAATTATAGGAGTTTTATTTGATGAAGACAATAAACGGCGTTATGCTATCTAAAATGATAACTAACGCGTCTAAATTATTAGATATAAATAAAGACAGGATTGACGCTTTGAACGTATTCCCCGTGCCAGACGGTGATACGGGTACGAATATGTCGCTCACCGTAAAATCGGCGGTTAAGGAATTAAAAGCGGTAAAATCTCATTCCGTTCAAGAAGTGTGCGAGGCGGTTACCCGTGGCGCATTAAGGGGCGCGAGAGGTAACTCGGGCGTTATCACTTCACAAGTATTTAGGGGTATTTGCTCAACCCTTTCAAAATCTCAGCAAGACGTTGACGTGAAGACTTTTATAAAGTCAATGAAAACGGCAACTGAAATTGCTTACGGCGCGGTATCCAAACCCAAGGAAGGCACTATGCTTACCGTTTGCCGTATGATGAGTGAGGCTGCAACTTCTTCAAAGGCAAAAACGTTTGAAGACTTGTTTGTTGACGTTATAAATAAGGGTGAAGAAGCCCTTGAACTCACGCCAGAACTCCTTCCCGTGCTTAAAAAAGCAGGCGTTGTGGATAGTGGCGGTATGGGTTTACTTACTATCTTTAAGGGTATGCAAAAGGCAATCCTTGGAGAAGAAGTAGAAAGCACGGAAGAAGAAGTAGTCGAGCAACAAGAAGAAAAAGCCGTTGAACACGCTGATATTTTGAATTTAGGCGTTATAGAATTCGGCTATTGTACGGAATTTTTCATAACCAACATTAAAAAGAAGACCACTCTTGCCGCAATTGATAAACTTCGCGAATATCTTATGACGATAGGCGATAGCGTTATCGTAGTTGGCGACTTAGAGTTCGTTAAAGTTCACGTTCACACCAACCAGCCCGGTCGCGCGTTATCGCACGCGTTAGAACTCGGCGAGATTGACAAGGTTAAAATCGAGAATATGCTCGAACAAAACCGTGAACTTATGAAGAAATATCAAGCCGAAAAGAAGGAAATGGGCATGCTTTCCATTTGTTCGGGCAAAGGTTTTGAAACGATATTCAAAGATATTGCCGTTGATAGGGTAATTGAAGGCGGTCAAACGATGAACCCGTCGGCTGACGATATTGCAAACGCAATTTGCCGTATCAATGCAGACAACGTTTTCGTTTTCCCCAACAATAAAAACATAATTTTAGCGGCTGAACAGTCAAAACAACTAGTAGAAGGCAAAAAAATCCACGTTATACCTACTAAAAACGTACCGCAAGGCATACTTGCAGCATTGTCGTTTAACCCGGAAGAATCCCCGTCGGTTAACAAGATAAATATGCTCCACGCGATAGATAACGTTGCAGCGGGTCAAGTAACCTATGCCGTTAGAAATACAAAAGTTGACGGGTTTACTCTTTCAAAAGGCGATATAATCGGTCTTAACGACAAAAAGATTTTAGCAAAATCTAACGATATCGGCGAGTGTACGCTTAAATTGATAGAAAAACTTGCAAACGAGTCGCACTCGGTAGCAAACCTTTACTTTGGCGCTGATATAAAAGAAGAAGATGCGGAAGTTATTTGCGATAAAGTACGCGAAAGATTCCCCGAACTTGACGTTGAACTTTTCTTTGGTGGTCAAGCGGTATATTATTTCGTAGTTTCACTCGAATAAGGAGAAAGAGAAACCAATTTGATTTTTGGTTTCTCTTTATTTTATATGAACTTAAAAAGCGTTCCTTACGTTTCGGACAAACGTATAAAAGACTTAAAAACACTTTCTATAACTACGGCGGAAGAACTAGTCAAGCACTTTCCCAGAAACTATCTTGACTTAACGCACGTTACACCGCTTAGTGACGCGTATAATAACGACTTCGTTTTAACGCTCGCGCGCGTAGAGATAGAGCCACGCGTTCAATTAGGAACGCGTGTGAAATACGTTAAGGCTTATTGTTCGCAAGGGGCGGACACTTTTTCGGTTGTTTGGTTTAATCAACCCTACGTTGTAAATAAATTAAAGTGTGGGGAAGAGTATTTATTTTACGGGCGCGTTTCTATAAAGTACGGCACGGTTTCAATGACTAACCCTGTCTTTGAGCCGATTGATAAAAACTACCGCCTAAAAGGTCTTATGCCCGTTTACACGATAAAGGGCAACCTTACTCAAAGCGGTATGAAACAAATTTGCCGTAATGCCGTTAACGCGTTGCCGTTAGAGTCTGCCATACCTTATAGCCTGATTGAAAAGTACGGGTTAACAAGTCTAAAAAGCGCATATTTCGAAGTTCATAGCCCTAGTAACGATAAGGCGTTAAAGTTGGCGTGTGATAGAATTGCGCTTGAAGAGTATTTCAAACTTATATCTGCTTTCAAGATAATAAAGGGCGATAAAAAACAAATTAAATCAAGAAAATATTCGATAACGGCGGAAAAAATGAAAGCGTTTACCGAGCGCTTTTCCTTTGAGTTTACCGCAGGGCAAAAGCAAGCCGTTAACGAAATTTATAAAGATATAACTTCGCCTTACGTTATGAATAGGCTACTTCAAGGTGACGTTGGCAGTGGTAAAACCGCGGTGTCCGTGTGCGCGCTTTATATTGCGCTTTTCTCGGGCTATCAGTCGGCACTTTTATCGCCAACCGAAGTTTTAGCAAAGCAAAACTACGAAGTATGTAAAAAGTATCTCCCTGAGTTTGAAATCGCCTATCTATCAGGTAGCGTAAAAAAGGCTGAAAAGGATAAAATTAAGGAAGATATAAAATCAGGCAAAGTTAAACTCGTCGTTGGAACTCACGCCGTAATACAAGAAAGCGTTGAGTTTAATAATCTAGCCTTGTGCGTGTGTGACGAACAGCAACGTTTTGGCGTGGCACAGCGTAGCGCGCTTGAAGATAAGGGCGTATATACCGATACGCTCGTAATGAGCGCAACGCCTATACCGCGTTCGCTTTCGCTAATTTTTTACGGCGATTTAGACGTTTCTACCATAAAAGACAAGCCAAATGAAAGGGCAAAAGTTCAAACGAATATCGTTCCGCTACACAAGTACGAAGATATGCTGTCGTTTATCGTTAGCGAGGCGGATAAAGGCAATCAAACATATTTCGTTTGCCCGAAAATCGACGGAGACGAAGAGAGTGCAACTTTAAGCGTTAAAGAACTATTTGACGAATTGTCGCTACTACTATCGGGCGTAAAAATAGGGTTACTTCACGGCAAGATGAAAGATAGCGAAAAACTTTCCGTTATGAAGGACTTTAAGGATAAAAAGTACGATATACTCGTTTCAACCACGGTTATCGAAGTTGGGGTTGACGTGCCTGACGCTACCGTTATGGTTATTATGAGCGCCGAAAGGTTTGGGCTTTCGCAACTTCATCAATTAAGGGGTAGAGTTGGTAGGTCTAACAAAAAAAGTTACTGCTTTTTAATTTGTACCAAGGAAACGCAAATTGCTATGGAACGCTTATCGGCAGTTAAAAATTGTGCCGACGGGTTTGAAATCAGCGAGATTGACTTTGATATGCGCGGTGGCGGTGATTTACTTGGCGAAAGGCAGTCTGGTAGAATTTTAACCGACTTAAAATCGCTTAAATACTCGTCGAAAACGGTATTTTTTGCAAAAGCGCTTACTGACGAGGCTTTTTCAAACGCCGAAAACGTTCCGTCACTTAAAAAGCACGCGGTAGAGTTTTACGAAAGGCTTAAAAACGTAACGCTCAACTAAAAAAAATTGAAAAACGGCGAAAAAACGCTTGCAAAATTAAAAAAATAATGATATAGTAATAAAGCGCTCGCAAGAAGCGGGCGCAAAAGTGGGAGTTTAGCTCAGCTGGGAGAGCATCTGCCTTACAAGCAGAGGGTCATAGGTTCGAGCCCTATAACTCCCACCACCAATATAATTTCGGGGATAGGCTGACTAAGAAACGGTTTATTTTCGAAAGTTTGCGGGAGTAGCTCAGTTGGTAGAGCACTGCCTTGCCAAGGCAGTTGTCGCGGGTTCGAGTCCCGTTTCCCGCTCCAAAACGAAAAAGCAGTCGAGAGACTGCTTTTTTTCGTTTTGGAAATGAAATTTTGGTCGGGACTCGAACGGGTAGGGAGTCGCAACTTAAAAGGTGTGAATTTTTATTGTAGTTGCGACCAAACGGTGGACACCCACCGTTTGCTACCCCGGCGTGATAGCAAGGCAAAGCCTTGCGGAGCGAGTCCCGTGAAACGGTACTCGAACTTCGTTCGGCCCTTAGCAGGGCGCAACCCCTTTGTCCTTACGGACATTTCCCATAACACGGGAAACGGAACTTTAAGTTTAGTTTTTACAAATTGCTTGCATTATATTTAACGGTACGCTATAATTAAAACAGTAGGCAAATAACGATTTATAGCCTAACACAAAGGAGAAAATTATGTTATCTAATCTAATTTCGGCATCGGGTTCAGCGTCGATAGACTTATTCGACATTATATCTAGTATATTTGAGTTTTTGCTCGGTGCGGGTCTTGTATTTTCAATAATTTACGCGGTCGCTGTCATTTTGATGTTGGTTTTGATATATAACTATGCTGAAAGAAAAGGGCGAAGTGGAATTAACTGGATAATACTATTTTTAGTATTTGGGTGGATAACGTTAGTAATACTTAACGTAAGCCCATCTCTAAATTACAGTTCTAATAAATACGCAAATTCAAACGGTAATTCAAATGCTTCTAGCGGTTATAGTTTAACAAGGTCTGCTAATGCAACCAACGTAAATAAGACTAATAAAACCTATATTCAAAACGTAACGCCACAAGATAAATCAGGTTGGAAATGTAGTTGTGGTCAAGTAAATAACCCTAACGCTATGAGATGTATAAACTGCGGTAGTGATAGAAGTATAAACAAATACTGGAATTGCCCTAATTGTAGCACGAAAAATTCATCAACTTATGATTTTTGCCCAAGATGTGGAACTCATAAACCAAATTAAAAAAATATTATGAGATAGGCTGAGCGCCTATCTTTTTTTTACGCATAAATTTATAGCCTTAAAAAAACTTAAATTGAAATAAAAATAAACTTGTTTATTTTATTAAGTTATGGTACAATATTTCTATGGAAAATTCTTATCTTCAAAAACTAAATAGCGCGCAAATTCTTCCCGTTAAGGATACTGACGGGGCGGTTTTAGTAATTGCCGGCGCTGGTAGCGGTAAAACGCGGGTTTTAACTAGTCGTATAGCATACTTAATTTCACAAAAAGGGGTAGACCCTTCTAATATTTTAGCCATAACCTTTACCAACAAAGCGGCTGACGAAATGAGAGTTCGCCTTGAAAAAATGATAGGCTACGTTGACGATATGTGGGTATCTACTATCCACTCAATGTGCGTTAAAATTCTTAGAAGTTCAATAGCGCATTTAGGGTTTGAAAAAAACTTTTCAATATATTCCGAAGACGATAAAGAGAGGGTATTAAAGCGCATTTTACAAGAAAAGGGCTTAGAGCCTGAAAAGTTCCTTAAAATTTGTAAAACTCATATATCTAGCGCAAAGAATTGCGACCTTTCCCCGCGCGAGTATCGTGACGAGAATTTAAGGCTACCAAATATCGGTATAATTTTTGACGTGTACTTTGAGTACGAGCAAGAGTTAAAGCGTGCAAACGCCCTTGATTTTGACGATTTGCTTATAAAGACTTTGCACCTTTTTGAAGAGCAAGAAAGCGTTTTAGATTACTACGCTAAAAAGTTTAGATACGTTCATATCGACGAGTTTCAAGATACGAACGCCGTTCAATACAAAATAGCAAAACTATTATCGTCGTATCACGGCAATATCTTCGCCGTTGGTGACGACGACCAGTCAATCTACGGTTGGCGAGGTGCAAAAATTGCCAACATTTTAGGTTTTGAGCGTGACTTTAAGGGGGCAAAAGTATATAAACTTGAACAAAACTACCGTTCAACTAAAAACATACTTAACGTAGCCAACCTAATAATCAAAAACAACGGCTCGCGCAAAAATAAAGTTTTGTGGACTGAAAACGGCGGTGGTCAAAAACCCGAATACTATACCGCGTACGACGAAAGCCGTGAGGCTGAATACGTTGCCACCAAGATAAAATCTTTAATTTCAAGCGGTAAAAAGGCAAGTGATTTTGCCGTGCTTATGCGCGTGAACGCGCTATCCCGTTCGTTTGAACAAGAGTTTTTGAAGTACAATATCCCGTACAAAGTTTTCGGTGGTTTTAAGTTCTTTGACCGTAAAGAGATTAAAGACTTAACCGCGTATTTGCGCCTAGCAACCAACCCGCTTGACAACGAGGCAATACTTCGAATAATAAACGTTCCAAGGCGTGGCATAGGCGATAAAACGGTTGAAATCATTACGAGAACGGCTAGCGAGCAAGACATATCCGTTTACGAAGTAATTTTAGGTGTTGAAGATTTAGCCATTCCGTCTGGCGCAAAGTCTAGGTTAAAGGAATTTAAGAACCTTATTTACGACCTTATTCTCGACGCGCAAGACTTAAAAGTTCCTGATTTTATAAATAAAGTGATAGAAAAAACTGCGTTTTTATCGCAGTTTGAAGAAAACACCGAAGAGAACGAGAGCAAGAAACTCAACGTTTCGGAACTTGTAAACTCGGCGCAAGAATTTGCTAAGATAAATACAGGCGCAACGCTTACCGATTATTTAGGTTCGATAACGCTAAGTTCCGACCTTGACGATTTTGACGGTAGCAATTTCGTTTCGGTTGCGACCGTTCACTCGGTAAAGGGCTTGGAGTTCGATACCGTGTTTATCGTTGGAATGGACGAAACTATATTCCCTATATCAAGGGCAAACAACAGCGTTGAAGAATACGAAGAAGAGCGCCGTTTGATGTACGTTGCCATAACGCGTGCTAAAAGTGAACTTTATATCACGAGAGCAAAAAGCAGGTTCTTATACGGCAGAAGAAGTGAAACGATAGAAAGTGCTTTTATAAAAGAAATTAAGCCATTACTTTACGAGAAAAAATCGCCATACGACTATTCAAGCCGAGATTTTGGTTACAGTCGCGAAAGATACGTAGGCGGTTATACTAGAAACTTGCAAAGTGGCAACGAATACGGATATTATAGCGACGAGCCTAATTCTCAAACCTTTTCTAAAACCAAAAGTTTTTCTACGGGCTATAACTTGCAAGGCACTGCTAAAAAGCAAGATAGTACTACGAGTAGCGGTGAGTATAGGTCGGGCGTAAAAGTAAAACATAAAAAATTCGGCAACGGCACCGTTATTGCCGTTAAAGACGGGGGAAGGGTTATCGACGTAGCCTTTTCAGGCGTGGGCATTAAATCGCTTGCGGTTGAATACGCCCCCATTGAGATTGTTAAATGATAAACGAAATAAAACTATTAGTTGAAAAACTTAATAAATACGCTTACGAGTACTACGTCTTAGATAACCCAACGGTTAGCGACGGGGAGTACGATAAACTCTACGACCGTTTAGTCGCGCTTGAAAAAGAAAGCGGAATAGTGCTTGACAATTCGCCCACTAAAAGAGTAGGTGGCGAGCCTATTTCAGCGTTTACTAAGCACAAGCATATAAATAAATTATACAGCCTTGATAAAGCGGTAACGAGTGACGAAGTTCAAGCGTTTATATCAAGAGTTGAAAAGTTAACGGGCAAAAGCCCCGACTATACCGTAGAGTTTAAGTACGACGGTTTGACCATTTGTTTAACCTACGAAAACGGCGTTTTCGTTCGCGCAACCACGCGTGGTAACGGCACTGAGGGGGAAGACGTAACTAAGCAAGTTTTAACAATAAAAACCTTTCCGCTAACGATAGATTATAAAGGCGTTTTAGAAGTTCAAGGCGAGGCGGTTATAAAACTTTCTACCCTAAAAAAATACAACGAAACGGCTGACGAACCGCTTAAAAACGCCAGAAACGCGGTTGCGGGCGCAATACGAAATTTAGACCCCAAAGAAACCGAAAAAAGAAAGCCCGAAATACTTTTTTACAACGTAAACTATTTAAGTGAAGGGGAGTTCAAAACCCAAACCGAACACTTTGAATTTTTGAAAAAGAACGGCTTTAAGGTGTTTGACTTTTTAGAGGTTGTATCCTCCGCAAGCGGTATTGAAAAAACTCTTAAAATCATTGAAGAAAAGCGCAAAAATATAGATTATTTAACCGACGGTGCAGTTATAAAAGTGAACGACGTTTCACTCCGTGAAGAACTTGGTTTTACCGAGAAATTTCCACGCTGGGCGCTTGCTTATAAGTTCGAGGCGGAAGAAATTACGACCACGGTTTTAGACGTTTCTTGGCAGGTAGGTAGAACGGGAAAACTCACTCCGCTTGGGCTTGTTGAACCCGTTGACCTTGGCGGTGCAACCGTTAAAAAAGCAACGCTTAATAACTACGGCGACCTAGTTAGAAAAAAAGTTCAAATTGGGTGTAGAGTTTTAATTAGAAGAAGTAACGACGTTATACCCGAAATTCTAGGCGCAACTGAATTTCCTAGCGGTTGCAAAGAAGTTGAAAAGCCTACCGTTTGCCCGTACTGTGAAAGCCCGCTCGTTGAAGACGGGGCTAATATCTTTTGTATAAACCCGAATTGCAAGCCGAGAGTTGTTGGTTCGCTCACGCACTTTGCCACCAAAGACGCGATGAATATCGAAGGCTTTTCGGAGATGACGGCAGGGGTGCTTTACGATAACTTCGGCGTTAAAAAGTTCTCTCACTTATACACGCTTGATAAAGATAAACTTTTATCACTTGAAGGCTTTAAGGATAAAAAAACGAAAAATATTTTGAACGCGATTGAAAGTTCTAAAAAAACTCAGTTACCGTCTTTTATCTACGCGTTGGGGATAGACGGTGTCGGTAAAAAAACCGCCAAAGACTTGGTTAAAGCGTTTAAGAGTTTAGACGGTATCAAGTCCGCAACTTTACTAGAACTTTCTAGCGTTAAAGATATAGGTGAGGTTACCGCAAATTCCGTTTACGAATATTTTTCAAACCCCGACAACCTACGAGAAATTGAAACGCTTATAAACTTAGGCGTTACCTTTGAAAGTGAAAGCGAAAAAGTAGGCGATAAATTAAAGGGCGAAAAATTCGTTCTAACGGGAACGCTACCCACCCTAAAACGCGCGGAGGCTAGCAAGATTATCGAGAGTTTAGGCGGGGAGGTTATGTCGTCCGTTTCAAAACTTACAACGATAGTTTTAGCCGGGGAAGACGCGGGCAGTAAACTTGAAAAAGCAAAAAAACTCGGCATAAAAATAATTGATGAAAACGAGTTTAATAACTTAATAAACAGTTGAAATTTACGTAAAAGTATGTTATACTTATACGTATGAAGAGTATGACAGGTTACGGCAAAGCCGAGTTCCAAAACGAAAAACTCACTTTGTCGGTTGAAATTAAAACGGTAAACAACAGATTTTTAGACGTTTCGTATAAGTACCCAAGAAGTTTCACCCCCTTACAAGAAGGTATGCGCTCGGCGCTACAAAAGCATCTTTCAAGGGGTAAGGTTGACTTGTACGTTAACTATAAAAGGGCAGTAAGTAATGACGGGGCGCTTTCTTTTGACGAAGACTTAGCGTCTTCGTACGTAAACCTTGCAAAATCGCTTAAAAAACGCTTTCCAAGTCTTAAAAACGACTTTACGGTAACGTCGCTTATCAAAACGCCTGACGTTATTAAGGTTGAGCAAGAAGAAATCGATATCGACTATATCTCGCCGATACTTTTTGAAACGGTTGAAAAAGCGTGTGAAAACTTAAATCAAATGCGCGAGTTTGAGGGCGAAAAGTTAAAAGCCGATATGCTGTCGAGAATTGATACGATAGAAAGTACGGTAGCGGTTATTAAAGAACGCGCTCCGCTCGTTGCTGACGATTATCGTAAAAGGCTTTTTGAAAAGGTTGAGTCGCTTTTAGAAGGGCAGAATTTCGACGAGGCTAGGGTATTACAAGAAGTTGCTATATTTGCAGATAAGTGCAATATTGACGAAGAACTTACAAGGCTTAATTCCCACGTTTCGCAGTTTAGAAAGATTTGTGAAAGTCTAGGCGAAGTAGGTAAGAAACTTGACTTTTTAGTGCAAGAGTTCAACCGCGAATCAAACACCATTTGCAGTAAATCGAACGATATAGAGGTTACCGACAACGCATTGAAATTAAAGTGCGAAATTGAAAAAATTCGCGAACAAATACAAAATATCGAATAAAGGAGAGTACATAAATGATTAACGAACCACCTATTGACGTATTGACCGATAATTTAGGCGATAAATACAAAGGTTCAAAGTACGTATTATGCGTTATTGCCGCTAAGCGTGCAAGGCAACTTATTGACGTTACTAAGAGCCAAAACAGTACCGCGGTACTCGAAGATAAAAAACCGCTTACTGCCGCAGCGTATGAAATTTACAACGGCAAAGTAACCGCAGTTAACGGCTAAAATTAACCTATCGGCAGTATTTTTCTACTGCCGATTATTTTTCTTTAAGGTGGATATGATAGCAAGGGTAATAGTGGATATAGCCACGGCTGAACTCGATAAGATTTTCGACTACAAAATCGGCGAGTCTGGGGCTTTGATAGGAAGTAGAGTTATAGTTCCTTTTGGAAAGTTCAAGACCGAAGGTTTTGTCATTTCGACTGCCGAAAATTCGTCGTATCCACAAGACAAGTTAAAATCCATTATCCGCGTAGTTGACGAAGTTCCCGCACTTACGAGTGACAACTTAGAACTCGCGCACCACCTTCACGAAACTTATCACGTTTCAATGGCTAGCGTGCTTAGGCTATTTCTACCTACCGAAATGCGAACGGGCAAGGTTAGAAAGAAAACTGCTAACTACGCAAGTCTATCAAGCGGTGATTTTGACAAAATGCTATCTTCCCTTAAAAAGGGAGCGGACAAGCAACGCGCGGTTTTAACCTTTTTGAAAGAAAACGGCAAAACTAAGTGTTCGGTGCTTAACGAAACGTTTTCGCCATCCTCTGTTACCGCGCTTAAAAATAAAGGCTATATTGCAGTTAGTGAAGAGCGCATCGCTAGAACGCCTTATAAAGGTATGCAGTTTAGCGAAAAACGAGTAACCCTTAATAGCGAGCAAGAAAACGCCGTTAAGGTATGTTTAGAAAGCGACAAGCCCACCCTTATAAAAGGCGTAACGGGTAGCGGTAAAACCGAAGTTTATCTAAGGCTTATCGAAAGCGTTATAAGTAGCGGTAAAACGGCTATAATGCTCGTTCCTGAAATCTCGCTAACACCACAGACTTTTTCACGCCTACGCGCAAGGTTTGGCGATAAGTGCGCCATACTCCATAGCGGTTTATCGGCTGGCGAGAAGTTTGACGAGTGGTGGAGATTAAGAAGTGGCGAGGCGGTTATAGCAATAGGCGCTAGAAGCGCGATTTTTGCTCCGCTTGAAAACTTGGGGCTTATTATTATCGACGAGGAGCACGACCAAAGTTACGAAAGTGAGTCAAGCCCACGCTACGTGACTGACGAAGTTGCGTATATTCGCGCAAAACTATCGGGCGCAAAACTCGTTATGGGCAGTGCAACGCCCAAGATAGAAAGTTATAAAAAAGCGCTTGACGGTGAGTATACTCTCGCCGAGATGAAAGGGCGCGTAAACGGCAAACCACTTCCCGAAATGATAATTTCGGATATGAAAGACGAAGTGCGCCACGGCAATATATCCCCCTTTTCAGTAGCGCTCAAACAAGAACTTAAAAACACGCTTGATAAAGGCAATCAAGCAATAATATTTCTAAACCGCAGGGGGTATTCGCAAAAGGTAATTTGCCGTGAGTGCGGTTACGTTGCAAAGTGCTTAAATTGTGACGTTTCGCTCCACTATCACAGAGCCGAAGACTTGCTTAAATGCCATTTTTGCGGTTCTCAATACCATATGCTATCGGCTTGCCCGGAGTGTGGCTCGGTTTCGATAAATTACAGCGGAACGGGAACTCAAAAAGTCGTTCAAGAACTACAAGATTTATTCCCAACGGCTAAAATTCTTAGAATGGACAACGATACCACCCAAACCAAAGAAAGTCACTTTAATATCTTAAAAGACTTTGGCGAGAAAAAAGCGGATATTTTAGTTGGAACGCAAATGATAGCAAAGGGGCACGACTTTCCGTCGGTAACCTTAGTTGGGATATTAGACGCGGATATGAGTTTATATTTTGCAGACTATCGCGCGGGGGAAAGAACTTTTCAACTAATAACGCAGGTAGCGGGGCGTAGCGGTCGGGCAGACGATAAAGGAAAGGTAGTTTTACAAACTTATAGCCCACAAAACACCGTTTTGCAAACGGCAATACGCTACGATTACGAGCGCTTTTACAAGCGTGAAATTGCTATAAGGCAAGCGTCGTACTTTCCGCCGTATTCTACCATTTTAAGAATTATGGTAGAGAGTGAAGACGATGCCGTTGCGATGTCTACCTTAAAAAGCGTGTTTGAAAGCGCGAGAGAAGTTTTTAGTAAATATAGGCAAAACTTTATATATTTTGACAAAATGAAAAGCCCCTTAAAGCGAATTAAGAACAAATATCGCTATCAGGTGCTTGCAAGGATAAAAGGAAATAACAACGAGATAAAAAACGAGTTTTATAAAATAGCGAACGAAAACGCAAGTAAAAAAGTTCTTTGCTATTTAGAGATAAACCCGTCTTCAATGAGTTAGGTGAATTATGGCTATAAGACAAATTGTAAAATTAGGTGACGAAGTACTTAGGAAAAAATCGTTTGAAGTTACTGATTTTGGCGCGAAAACACATCAACTTCTCGGCGATATGTACGACACGCTCGTAAAAGCAGACGGGGCAGGCTTAGCCGCCGTACAAGTAGGCGTTTTAAGGCGTATATTTATAGTTGTCGCGGGGGAAAGCGCAAAAGACGGGGTTATCGAGTTTATAAACCCCGAAATCATATCGTCTAGCGGTGAGCAAGACGGAACGGAAGGCTGTTTATCCGTTCCAAACAAATGGGGTGAAGTTAAACGCCCGTATAAACTTACTATAAAGTTTCAAGACAGATACGGCAAGCACCAAAAATTAAAAGCCGAAGGCTTTTTAGCACGCGCTATTTGCCACGAGTACGACCATTTAGACGGTGTAGTTTATATCGACAAAGCGCGCGATATTAGGGAAAAACAATGAAAATAGTATATCTCGGCACGCCCGATTTTGCGGTTTTACCGCTTGAAAGAATAAACGCGTCAAGCCACGAAATTTTAGCGGTGGTAACTCAGCCCGACCGCCCTTTTGGAAGAAAGGCGGTTATAACTCCGTGCGCGGTAAAATCAAAAGCAATAGAACTTGGGCTTAAAACTTTAAGTTACGAAAAAATTCGCCTTGAAGGGGTGGAAGACTTAAAGGCGCTAAACCCAGATATTATGGTAACTTGCGCTTTTGGTCAAATTCTATCCAAAGAAATTTTAGATATCCCAAAATTCGGGGTTATAAATATACACGCGTCGCTACTTCCTAAGTACCGCGGTTCAGCACCTATACAATACGCGATAATAAACGGCGATAAAAAGACCGGCGTAACCATTATGCAGACTGACGTTGGGGTGGACACCGGCGATATCTTACTTCAAGAAGAAGTAGAAATTTCCCCAACCGAAACGGCAGGCGAACTGTTTGAAAAACTATCAAATCTCGGCGCTAATATTATAGTTAAGGCACTTGATAAAATCGAAAAAGGCGAAATTACCCCCGTTAAACAAAACGAAAGTTTAGCGTCGCACGTTAAAATGCTATCAAAGAGCGACGGGGTTATTGACTTTTCTAAACCTGCAACCGAGATAAACAACCTAATTCGCGGTCTTAACCCGTGGCCGATAGCCTACACCTATTTGGGCGACAAAACCTTAAAGGTGTATAGGGCGGAAGTATGCTTAGAAAACGGCGAAATAGGTAGGGTATTATCTACTGATAACGGCTTAGTTATAGGTTGCGGTGAAAACTCTATAAAACTTTTAGAAGTTCAACTCGAAGGCAGTAAAAAAATGCCTATAAAAGACTTTTTGCTCGGGCATAAATTAAACGTGGGGTATAAGTTTTAATGTTAAACACTTATTACTACTCGTATAGCGTTCTATCAAAAGTTTACGTTAATGGTGCGTATATAAAACAAGCGCTAAATACCACTCAAGTTGAAGAGCGCAGTCGCTCGGCAATAACGAAAATTTGTTACGGCGTTTTAGATAAAGACGTTACGCTTGACTATATCTTAGATAGTTTTTGCGCAAAAAAACCCAAAACACCCGTTAAAATTCTACTTAAAATAGGCATTTACGCTATAAAATACCTAAATACCGCACCTCACGCCGTTACGGATACGCTCGTTTCACTTTGCAAAAAACTAGGTAAGGGCGGTGTTTCGGGCTTTGTAAACGCAGTACTAAGAAACTTTATAAGAAAGGGTATAGAACTTCCAAAAGGTAACGATATAAAGTCGCTTTCAATCTATTACTCATATCCCGAATTATTAACTAAAAAACTCGTAAACTCGTACGGCTTAGAAACAGCCAAAGAAATTATGGCGTTTGACGACGAGTATACCTATCTCCGCTTTGAAAATAACGGAGAAAATTACCTAAATAACCTTGGTGTAAACTATCAAAAAACCGTTTTTGAAAATCTTTATAAAGTAGATAATTTTAGGCTTGACGACGGTTTTTACGAGGGTTTATACACCTTTCAGTCAATAGGTAGCGTTGCTATTTGCTCGCAAGCAAGCGGTGGCGAAAAATTACTTGACTGTTGTTCCGCCCCGGGCGGTAAAGCGGTGCTTTTATCAAGCGTTTACGACACTGTTACCGCGTGCGATATCCACGAGCATAGGGTTTCACTTATAAAATCTTATGCCGAGCGCATGAACAAAACTAATATTACCGCAATTTATCAAGACGCAACTGAATTTTGCCCCGAATTTGAAGGGCAGTTCGACACGGTTTTGTGTGACGTTCCTTGTAGCGGAACGGGCGTTATAAAGCAAAACCCCGATATTAAACTCAATAGAACGAGTAGCGGAATAAACGAAATTTGCAATCTTCAAAAAAAGATATTAAAAAACGCTTCAAAATACGTTAAAAAAGGCGGAGAAATAATATACTCGACTTGTTCTATTCTACCCGAAGAAAACGACGGTATTATCGAAGATTTTATAAAATTAAGCGACGGTTTTAAGGTTGAAAATTCAACTTGTAAACTAAGCGGAATAAAGACTAAATTCGGCTTGCAATTTTTACCAAACATATCACAAGGCGCAGGTTTTTACGTTTGCACTCTTAAAAAATTATGAAAATTTTACAAGACTTAAATCTAGAAGAACTTAAAAGTTTAGTTATATCGCTCGGCGAAAAACCATTTCGCGCTGGGCAAATTTTTCGCGCGCTTTCAAGCGGTAGAAAAATAAGCGAAATAACGGATATTTCTAACGATTTAAGAGCAGTTTTATTAAAAACCTACGTTGACGAACCCGTCAAAATTATAAAAACCCTTATCTCGAAAGACGGGACTGAAAAGTACTTGTTTAGACTTTACGACGGCAATATCGTAGAAGGCGTTTTTATGAAAAATAAGTACGGCAATACCGAGTGCTTATCCACCCAAGTAGGTTGCCGTATGGGTTGTAAATTTTGCGCTTCAACGATAGGTGGCTTGGTTCGAAATTTAACCGCTGGCGAAATGTACGCTACCGTTTGCGCTGTTAATAAAATAGGTGGCGGTAATTTAGTAAAACGCGCGGTAACTAACGTCGTTTTAATGGGCAGTGGCGAGCCGTTTGACAACTACGACGAAGTAGTTAAATTTTTAAGGCTAGTATCGTGTAAAGACGGGCTTAATATTAGCCCTAGAAACATAAGTTTATCAACTTGCGGTTTAGTTCCTGAAATGCTTAAATTTAGCGAAGAAAATTTGCCCGTTAACTTAACGGTTTCGCTCCACAACCCCTTTGATAACAAGCGAAAAGAACTAATGCCTATTGCAAACGCTTATAAAATAAGCGAAATCTTATCCGCTTGCGACAATTATTTTAATAAAACGGGCAGGCGCTTTATCTTTGAATACACGCTAGTAAAAGGCGTTAACGACACGGTAGACTGCGTTAAAGAACTTATAAAACTTCTAAAAGGTAGGCCGTGCCACGTAAACGTTATTCGTCTTAACGAAGTTAAAGAAAACGGCTTAAAATCGGTTGACGATAAAAACGCCTACCGCTTTGCTGGGGAACTTACGAAAGGTGGGCTTTCGGCAACTGTTAGAAGGCTTAACGGCGCGGATATTGACGGGGCTTGCGGTCAACTTCGCCGTAGCCATATAGAAGGTGAAAGCGTATGAAAGTAGCGATATTTTCAGGCGGTAATTTCGATAGCGTTAAAATAAATCCTTACGATAAACTTATTTGCGCCGATAAAGGCTATCTCTACGCTAAAAAATTAAACCTTACGCCAGACCTTGTTTTAGGCGATTTCGACAGTTTAGGTTACACCCCTAAATGCGCAGAAGTATATCCAACCGATAAAAACTATTCGGACACGCAACTTGCCGTTATAAAAGCGATATCGCTCGGCGCAACCGAGATAGATATTTACTTTTCGCTTGGCGGAAGAATAGACCACGAACTTTTTAATATAGATATATTAAAGTTGTGTAAAGACAAGGGCGTTTTTGCTAGAATTTTAAGTGAAAACTCGTATATAGCCTTGATAAGTGGAAAAGGTAGTTACCCCTCAACGATAGGAAATTTCGTAAGTTTAGTACCCTTTTCGTCAACCGCGCATATAATTGATAGTAAAGGGCTAAAATACCCACTTGATAACTTAGTGATAAAAAAGGGCGAAACGCTAACGCTATCAAACGTTGCAACGGATAATTCCGTTTATATCGAAGTTTTAAGCGGAGAAGTTTTATATATAAGTTTTTTATAGGAGATTTATGAAAATTTATTGTTTCAAACCCCCTAAGATTATAAGAGCGATATTAAAATTGCTTATAAAACCTTAAAAAAGTCGGCAAGCCGACTTTTTTAATTTGTTTGACAAATGAATTTCATATATGATAATATATGCCTATGAGCATTTTAAGTTATTACGAAAATTTAGGTATATCTCAAAAAGTGTTTAACCTTGGCGAAGAAATCGAAAGTTCCTTAAAGCCTAGGTTTGACGCTATTGATAAAATAGCCGAAATAAACCAAGCAAAAGTGCTACTAGCCTTTCAAAATAATAGGGTAGATACCGCTTGCATGCAGTCGTCAACGGGTTACGGGTACGACGATATCGGTAGGGATAAGTTAGAAAGAACTTACGCCGATATTTTCAAAACTGAAAGCGCGCTCGTGCGCCCGCAAATTACTTGCGGTACACACGCTTTAACCGTTTCGCTTTCGGCAAACCTTCTTCCGGGTGACGAACTTTTAGCACCCGCCGGCAAACCCTACGATACGCTTGAAGAAGTTATCGGGGTAAGACCGTCGCCTTGTTCACTTAAAGAATACGGTGTTTCGTATAAACAAGTTGATTTACTTCCCGACGGTACTTTCGATTATGAAAATATTAAAAAAGCCATAAACGAAAAGACTAAAATGGTTACTATTCAGCGTTCAAAAGGCTACCAAACTAGACCCACTTTTTCAGTTGAACAAATAGGAAATCTTATAAAGTTCGTTAAAGAGTGTAAGCCCAGCGTTATCGTAATGGTAGATAACTGCTACGGCGAGTTTACCGAAGTTATAGAGCCGAGCGAAGTCGGTGCGGATATGGTAGTTGGCTCACTCATTAAAAACCCGGGTGGCGGACTTGCTCCCATAGGCGGTTATATCGTTGGTAAAAAAGAATACGTTGATAGATGCGGTTACCGTTTAACTGCACCGGGGCTTGGACACGAAGTAGGCGCAACGCTAGGCGTTCTTCCAAGGCTGTATCAAGGTTTATTCTTAGCGCCCACGGTAACGGCTAGTGCGTTAAAAGGCGCGATATTTGCTGCAAATTTATACGAAAGGTTAGGGTTTGAAGTTGTTCCTAACGCAGTTGAAGACCGCCACGATATTATTCAAGCGGTAAAACTCAAAAGCGAAAAGGCTATGTGCGCTTTTTGTAGGGGAATTCAGTTTTCCGCCCCCGTTGACAGTTACGTTACCCCCATACCGTCGGATATGCCTGGGTACGATAGTAAAGTTATAATGGCGGCGGGCGCTTTCGTACAAGGTTCGTCTATCGAACTCTCGGCTGATGGGCCTATTAGAGAGCCTTACGCCGTATATTTCCAAGGCGGTTTAACTTATCCGCACGCTAAAATCGGCATACTTAAATCGCTACAAGAACTTCTTAACGACCACCTTATAGATATTTAATAATTCCGTTTATTTATTAAAAAAAATTAAATAAATTTACGGAGGATTATTATAAATGTTATATTTTTCATTTGCACTAATTGCACTTCTTTGTTGGAGTGGTTCTGACCTTTTTTCTAAAAAAGGCACTTACCAAAAAGACACTTTAAGTCACTGGCGCGTTATCTTTATGGTAGGCGCTGTAATGGGCATACACGCAGTTATTACCATAATTGCAAGTTTAATCTTTGGCGAAAGTTTGGCAAATTCTAACCCCTTTATAGTTAGTTTTTTCTATACTGACTTCGTTCCTATGGACTTTGTAAAGTATCTTCCCGTATCCTTTTTATACCTTCTCGCAATGGTTATAGGCTACGTTGGGCTTAGATATATTGAACTTTCAATTTCAAGCCCTATATGTAACGCGTCTGGCTCGCTCGCTCTCGTTTTAATCGTGTTGCTTGGTGCTTTCGGCGTATTTTCAGAACCCACCACTCTCGGCGTTACCGATATTATTGCGGTAGTACTTATCACTTTTGGTATAATTTGGCTTGGAATAGTTGAGTATAACGAGAGTGACGAAGTTAAACTCATAAGAAGCCAAGGCGGTAACTTTAAGTACACCAAAAGTTTAATAGCAATACTTATTCCTATAATATATCTTTTCCTTGACGCTATCGCAACGGTAGGCGACGAAATCGTTTACGATATCGGGCTTTTCGAAAGTGATTACGCTGCAAACACCGCATTCGAGTTCACTTCGCTTTGCTTTGCTATTTTCGCGTTCGTTTGGGTAAAATTCGTTAAAAAACAAAATTTCTTTTCAATCAAATCACAAGAAACGCTTGAAGACGGCACCGTTCAAGTTAAAACCGTACCGCTTAGCAAGTTCTTAGTTTACGGCGGTATTTGCGAAACGGTAGGTCAAATATTCTATATGGCGGTAGTCGCGTCGGATTTTGTTCAAGGTCTACCTATGATATCTTCCTACTGCGTACTGTCGGTAGTGTGGAGTAGAATCTTCTTAAAAGAAAAACTTTCGCTCAAACACTATATAGCAATATTTGCAACGCTTATAGGTATCGTGATACTCGGTTTATCCGAAATGTAATAAAAAAATTAAAACGCTCTAAGTTTTTTAGAGCGTTTTTTTGTTTGACACCCGTATAGCAAATTCAATTTGGTATAATAATATTGAAAGCGGAGGTGTTTTATGAAAAAATTCAGTATAACACAAAACGACTTAGCGCGTTTTCAAAAAAACTTAACGTTAAATGAAAACAGCGCTCTAACCGTAGAAAAATACACCCGAGATATAAAGGTGTTTTTGTCGTTTATCGGTTCCGGAACTTTCGATAAACGTACGGTCGTTAACTACAAGGAGTGGCTAGGCAAAAATTACAAGGTAACGAGTGCAAATTCAATGTTGGGCGCGCTAAACTCGTTATTTAAGTTTCTAGGTTTACAAGAACTTTGCGTTAGGCAGTTCAAAGTACAACGGCAGGCATACTGCTCGGAAGACAAAGAACTAACGCGCGCCGAATATATACGGCTTGTAAATACCGCGCAAAACAAGAGAAACCGAAAATTAAGTTTGATAATACAAACTATATGTTCAACGGGAATTCGGGTAAGCGAGTTAAAGTTTATCACGGTAGATGCGGTGTATAGCGGTGAGGCTACCGTAAAACTCAAAGGAAAAACCCGAAAAATATTCATAATTCCAGAACTCAAAAATAAACTTATAAAGTATATACGTTGACGGCGTTCAAATTTAATAAAAGCAAAAAAGTTACCGAAAATTCGGTAACTTTTTTAATACAATTAAAACGCTACGGGCTTTCCGTAGCGTTTTTTTATTCAATATTCCAGTTGATAGGCTCAATATTAACGCTTTTTAGTAGTTCGTTAGTTTTAGAGAACGGCTTAGAGCCTAAAAAGCCGTTGTAAGCCGATAAAGGCGAGGGGTGTGCACTTTCTATTATAAAATGCTTTTTTTGGTCTATAAACTTCTTTTTCGACCTTGCGTTGCCACCCCAAAGTATAAACACGATAGGCTTATCGCGATTATTAAGTAATTTAATAACTTCGTCAGTAAACCATTGCCAGCCACAGTCTTTATGCGAGTTGGGTTTTCCCTCTCTAACGGTAAGAACGGTGTTAAGAAGCAAAACGCCTTGTTTTGCCCAACTTGTAAGTTCGCCGTGGGTAGGAATTTCAATTCCTAAATCGGTTTTTAACTCTTTATAGATATTTACGAGCGACGGCGGTGGTTTAATTCCCCTTTGTACCGAAAAGCAAAGCCCGTGCGCTTGCCCGTAGCCGTGATACGGGTCTTGCCCGAGAATTACCGCTTTAACGGAAGAATAATCTGTATACTTAAAGCAGTTATAAATATCGTGCATATTAGGGTATATGGTTTGGGTAGAATATTCTTGTTTAAGGAAATTTCTAATAGATAAATATCTTTCGTTTTCAAAAAGAGGGGCTAAAACCCCGTCCCACTCGTTGTTAAATTTAATCATAAAAATATTTTAACACGACTTAGTTTTTAATGCAATACTAAATAAATATATTATAAATATATTTAGCAAAATTCACGCTTTTGCGCCTATCCTTATATATATAATAAAGATAGCAAAATTTATAAAAAATTGTTTACTTTTTTTAACTCTTGGGTTACAATATATACCAAATGCTAAAATAGGGGGATAGTAGATGCTTGCCAAAGTTAAAAGTTACGCGCTTTGCGGTCTTAACGGTTTTTTAGTTGACGTTGAAGTTGACGTTTCTAAGGGCATACCGTCTTTTGATATCGTAGGCTTACCAGATACTGCGGTTAAAGAATCAAAAGAAAGAGTACGCTCGGCAATAAAAAACAGCGGATACAAATTCCCTAACGCAAAAATTACCGTAAATCTTGCCCCGGCTGACGTGAAAAAGCAAGGCGCTTATTTAGACCTTGCTATCGCGGTTGGTATTATAAAAGCGTCGTCTAACGAACTCGTAAACGATTTAAGCGACTATATCTTGATAGGCGAACTTTCCTTAGACGGTGGTTTACGCTCAGTTCAAGGCGTTCTTCCCGTACTAATTTCTGCAAAAGAAGAAGGCTATAATAATTTTATTATCCCATTATCAAATAGTACCGAGGCAGGCTACGTAGAAGGTGTTAACGTGTTTGCTTTAACTTCACTTAAAACCGCGCTATCAAAACTTAGTGGTGGGGAAGAGTTTGCACCCGTTAAAAATATCAAGTTTAATTATAGTTGTAACAAAAAGTATGACGTTGATATGGCTTTTGTTAAAGGTCAAGCCCTAGCAAAGCGCGCTATCGAAGTTGCTGTAGCAGGCGGTCACAATATACTGTTCGTAGGTCCGCCCGGCGCTGGTAAAACCATGCTTGCAAAATGCGTTCCAACGATAATGCCCGATATGAGTTTTGACGAGGCGCTTGAAACCACCAAAATTCACAGCGTTGCAGGAACGCTAAAATATAGTGACGGAATTATTTCGTCACGCCCGTTTATGACACCGCATCACACCGCGTCCCAAGTTTCGATAGTGGGCGGTGGGCAAAACGTTATGCCGGGTATTATTAGCCTAGCGCACAACGGCGTTTTGTATCTTGACGAAATGCCCGAATACCCCCGTTCGGTACTAGAAAGTTTACGCCAACCGCTAGAAGATAGGGTAATTACGGTTACTAGAACGAAAGCGTCGGTTAAGTACCCTGCAAGTTTTATGCTAGTTGCTAGTATGAACCCTTGCCCGTGCGGAAACTTAGGCAGTAAAAACGGCGAGTGTAAATGCACGCTTTCGCAAATTCACAAATATAAAAGCAAAATCTCAGGGCCGTTACTTGATAGAATAGACCTTCAAATCGGTGTAGACGGAGTTGAGTACACCGATCTAGTTAGCGATAAGGTCGAAGAAAGTAGCGAAGTTGTTAAACGCCGTGTTAATATGGCAAGAAATATCCAGCGCGCTAGGTTTGAGTGCGAGGGGATATCGTGCAACGCTGAAATGAGCGAAAAACACCTTAAAAAATACTGCGTATTATCCGCTGAGTGCGAAGATATAATTAAAAGCGCGTTTACGTCGCTTAACTTATCGGCTAGGGCTAGAAGTAGAATAATAAAAGTGGCAAGAACGATAGCCGACCTTGAACTTAGTGAAAATATAACCCCGTCACATATATTAGAGGCGGTAAATTATAGGAGCAACCAACCCGTATGACCGAAACTTGTAAAGGGCTTATAATACTCGACGGATATTTTGGCGTTGACTACGTTTACGTTCGAAGTTTTTTAGACGAGATAGGCGAAGTTTCGTCGCTTAGTGAGTTTGCAAGCCTATCAAATAAATTTTTTCAAAAGAGAATAAAAGGTTTTAACTATAAAAACTACGAAGAGCGTTTTACTGAAAAGGCGTACCTAACGCTTATTGAAACGTACGCTAAATCGGGCGTTTCGGTTATTACCGAGTTTTCTAGTAACTATCCAAAAGAGTTAAAAGAAATTTCTTTTCGCCCTATTTGTTTATATCTTAAAGGAAACGCTAGCCTTTTACAGAGTAAAAACAAGTTTAGTATCGTGGGTTCGAGAAAGACTTTGCCGTCATATCTCAAAATCACAGAAGATTTTTCAAAGCGTTTATCAAGTAGCGGTGTGGTTATAGTAACGGGCGTTGCTGGTGGCGGAGATTTATCTGCAATAAAAGGCGCGATAGGTAGCGGAAACTTAATTTGCGTATCCGCAAGCGGTTTTGACCACGTTTATAAGGAATATACTCGCGACTATATTGATAAAATTATAGAAAAAGGGCTTTTGATTTGCGAAAAGCCACCAAAGGTTAAGGCTTTGCCTTACTTTTACCCCGTTCGCAATAGAATTATAGCAGGGCTAGGCAAGGGCTTATTAGTAATTAGCGGTAGTAGTAAAAGCGGAACTAGGCACACCTACAACTACGCCTTAGAATACGGAAAAGACGTGTTTTCTTTCCCTTACGGGCTGGGCGTAACGTCGGGCGAGATTTGTAACGAAATTATTAAAGAAGGCGGATATCTAGTTACTTCGATAGAAGATATAACTAGCGCGCTTAACTTTGAACTTAAAAAGAAAGAAGAAGTTAAGTTAAACGATAGAGAAAAACAAGTTTTAAGCGCGATAAAAAGCGGTAATTATATAGTAGACGATATTATTTTAGCAACGAATTACAAGGTGTTTGAAGTATTGCCGACTTTAACTTGCTTAGAGATAAAAGGTTTAATAGTAAAAAACGGCGGAGAGTATCAAGCCGTTAAAAATTAAGGAGTTTTATGCAACTAATAATCGTAGAATCACCCAAAAAAGCAAAGACGATAGAGAGATTTTTAGACGGTAAGTATAAAGTAATGGGTAGTGGCGGACACGTTAGGGGGCTTCCCGAAAAGCGTTTCGCCGTTGACGTTGACAATAATTTCGAGCCCACCTACGTTATCGAGCCTAAGCAAGAAAAACTCGTTAAAGAACTTAAACAAGTAGCGTCTAAGGCGGAACTCGTGTATCTCGCGACCGACCCCGACCGTGAAGGCGAGGCGATAGCGTGGCACTTGTACGAAGTTTTAGGCATAAAGGGTAAAACCCACAGAATTAAGTTTAACGAAATTAGCGAAAAGGCGGTAAAAACCGCCATATCTTCGCCAGAGCGTATTGACTACAATCTCGTAAATTCTCAACAAGCAAGGCGCATACTTGATAGAATAGTTGGCTACAAACTTTCTCCGCTCGTTAGAACGCGCGTGAAAGACGGCGAGTCGGCGGGTAGAGTTCAGTCGGTAGCGGTTAAACTTGCGGTAGAACTCGAACGCAAGATACAAAACTTTGAGCCAAAGGAATACTGGACTATTACCGCCCACTTAAAATCTACGGGCAACGACCCCGTAAAGTTCAAAATGCTTTTAGCGGAAAAAGGCGGTAAGAAATTCCGCCCTTCTAACGAAGACGAGGCAAAACTCGTTGAAGAAGTTTGTAAACAAAACCCGTTTATCGTAAACAGCGTTAAAAAAAGCGTGGTAAAATCAAAACCGTTACCGCCGTTTACGACTTCAACTATGCAACAAGACGCGTCGCATAAACTCGGTCTATCCGCTCCGCAAATTATGCAACTTGCCCAGCACCTTTACGAGGGCGTTGAAACGGATAAAGGGCATTTAGCGCTAGTAACGTATATAAGAACGGACTCTACGCGTATATCAAAAGACGCGCAAGCCGACTGCTTAAACTACGTTTTACAAAACTACGGCAAAGAATATTGCCCGCAAAAACCCAACGTATACAGCGCCAAAAAGAACTCACAAGACGCGCACGAGGCAATTCGCCCGATAGATATAACGATTACGCCCGAAAAAGTTAAAGGCATACTCGATAAAAACCACTACAACTTATATAAACTCATATACGAAAGGTATTTAGCGTCTCAAATGACGCCTGCTGAATACAATTCTATGCAGGTTTCGGCGGTGTCTGGCGAATACGGTTTCAAGGCAAGTGGCAAAAGCGTTAAATTCAAAGGCTTTACCGCCGTGTACGACTACCAAGCCGAAGTTAACGCCGACGAGGTTATCGAAAATAAAATTTTACCAGACCTTGCAGAAGGCGAAGTTTTAACGCTTTCTAAACTTAGCGGGGAACAAAAATTCACAAAGCCACCCGTTAGGTATACCGACTCGTCGCTTGTGAAAGCGATAGAAGAAAACGGCATAGGTAGACCGTCTACTTACGCCACGATAATCGGCACATTAACCAAGCGAAAATACATTTCTAGAAAGGGTAAATATTTAGTTCCTACCGAAATAGCCTTTGAGGCAACCGACTTTTTATCCAAGTATTTTTCAGACGTTATGGATATAGGCTTTACCGCCAAAATGGAAGATAAACTCGACGATATTGCCGACGGTAAGATGGACTGGCACGACGCGGTAGCCGACTTTTACAACCCCTTTATAACCGAACTTAAAGTAGCGGGGAGCGACAATAACGAGCCAACCGATATCCCGTGTGATAAATGCGGAACGCTTATGGTTAAAAAGAAGGGCAGATTTGGTGAATTTTTATTCTGCCAAAAGTGTAAAACGACTAAAAACCCCGACGATAAGATTTCTAAAAACGTATGCCCCAACTGTGGCGAGTTTATGATACTTAAAGACGGTAGGTTTGGAAAATATCTTGCTTGTTCTAATCAAGACTGCAATACGAAAATGCAGGAAAGCGATGAGATTTCCAAAGAAAAATGCCCAAAATGCGGTGCGGTAATGCTAAACAAAACGGGAAAATTCGGCAAGTACTTAAAGTGTAGCAAATGCACCCAAACTAAAAGTTTAAGCGAATACGTAGGCGTATGCCCCGTATGCCATAAACCTGCGCAAAAAATGATAAGTAAAAAAGGCAAGGTTTATTACGGTTGTTCGGGCTATCCGTCGTGCAACTTTATAAGTTGGGATATTCCAACGGGCGAACTTTGCCCCACTTGTGGTAAACACCTTGTAGACAAGGGTGGCGTTACCGCTTGTTCAGACAAAAATTGCAATTATGAGGAGAAGAAAAAATGAGTATAGAATTTCGCGGTACTACCATTTGCGCGGTTAAAAAAGGCGGAGTTACCGCCATCGCGGGTGACGGGCAAGTAACGTTCGGCGAATCGGTAGTTTTCAAAAACAACGCTAAAAAGGTAAGAAGAATTTATAACGACAAAGTTATCGTAGGTTTTGCAGGTTCTGTGTCTGACGCGTTCACTCTAACCGAAAGATTTGAATCAATGCTTGCAAAATATTCGGGTAATTTACTTAGAAGCGTAGTATCTCTTGCGGAACTTTGGCGTGAAGACAAGGTTGCAAGAAAACTTGAAGCCATGATGATATGCGCCGACAAAGACAATATGTACGTAGTATCCGGCGGTGGCGAGATTATCGAGCCTGACGGTGGCGTTTGCGCTATCGGTAGCGGTGGCAACTACGCGTTGGCGGCAGGTCGCGCAATGATAGAAGAAACCGACTACGACGCCGACGTTATTGCAAAAAAGGCGTTGCTTATAGCAAGTAAAATTTGCGTATTCACTAACGACAATATTATCGTTGAAAAGATTTAAGGAGAGACTATGAATTTATCACCGAGAGAAATCGTTCAAGAATTAGACAAGTACGTTATAGGACAAGCAAAGGCAAAACGCGCCGTAGCGATAGCCCTACGAAACCGTTATAGGCGCAGTAAATTAAGCCCCGAACTCAAAGACGAAATAACCCCTAAAAATATTATAATGAAAGGGCCGACGGGCGTTGGTAAAACCGAAATTGCAAGAAGGCTTGCAAAACTCGTAGGTGCGCCCTTTATAAAAGTTGAGGCGACAAAGTATACCGAAGTTGGCTACGTTGGGCGTGACGTTGAGTCAATGATAAGAGATTTAGTTGAGTGTAGCGTTCGCCTAGTTAAAGAAGAGCAGTTAAATATCGTATCTTCAAAGGCAAAGGCAACCGCTGAAAGAAAGGTTGTAGACCTTATATACGAAGTTAAAAAAGCCGAAAAAGGCGAAACGCCCGACGACGTTTTCAAGCATCAAATCTTATCCGATTTAAGAGAAGGGAAACTTGACAATCTTCATATTGAAATGACCGTTCACGACGCGCCCAAAAACCTAGAAATTTTAGCGGGTGGCGGAACGGAAATAAACCTTGGTTCAATCTTTGGCGACATTATGCCAAAGCGCAGTAAGAGAAGAAAAGTTACCGTAAAAGAGGCTATATCTTATATAATAAACGAAGAAAGCGATAAACTTATCGACCCAGATGCGGTTAACCAAGAAGCCGTTCGCAGAGCCGAGCAAGAAGGTATTATTTTCATTGATGAAATCGACAAAATTGCCGCAAAATCAAAGCAGGGCGGACCTGACGTTTCGCGCGAAGGCGTTCAAAGGGATATACTTCCTATCGTTGAAGGTTGTACCGTTATGACCAAATACGGCGCAGTTAAAACCGATTATATTTTGTTTATCGCGGCAGGTGCTTTCCATATCTCGAAAGTTCAAGATTTAATACCCGAATTGCAAGGTAGATTTCCTATTAAAGTTGAACTATCAAGTTTAACAAAAGACGATTTCGTAAATATTTTGACTATGCCACAAAACGCTATCACGTTGCAGTATAAAACGCTACTACTCGTTGATAATATAGACTTAAAGTTCACTAATGACGCGATTGAAGAAATTGCATCAATTGCCGAAGAAATGAACGCTAGTAGCGAAGATATCGGCGCGAGAAGACTTCATACCGTTATGGAAAACTTACTTGAAGACATTTCGTTCAACGCTGGCGGTAACTTACCGCTTACCACCGTTACGGTTGACAAAAGGTACGTTCAAGAACATTTACAATCGGTTGAAAACAACCAAAGTCTTAAAAAATTTATTCTTTAAGGAGAAATTATGGTTAATATTCCAAAAGGCACGAAAGACGTATTGCCGTCAGAAAGTTATAAATGGCACTATCTAGAAAACACGGCACGTGAAGTTGCGCGTATTTTTGGCGTTAAAGAGATAAGAACGCCCACCTTTGAGCATACCGAACTCTTTCTTCGTGGCGTAGGCGATACCACCGATATCGTAAATAAGGAAATGTACACCTTTGAAGATAAAGGTAAGCGTAGTATCACTCTAAAACCCGAAGGTACGGCGGGCGTAGCGAGAGCGTTTATAGAAAACGGGCTTATAAGTTCGGCTATGCCACTTAAAATGTACTATATAACCCCCGTGTTTAGATACGAGCGCCCCCAAGCGGGAAGGCTTAGAGAACATCACCAGTTCGGCGTTGAGTTTTACGGCTCAAAATCGCCCGATATTGATGCCGAAGTTATACTTACTGCATACACTTTTTTAAGTAAAGTTGGGCTTAAAGTTGCGCTTAATATCAACAGTATGGGCTGTAAAGAGTGTAGGGCTGAATACAATAAGGCACTTAAAGAGTTCTATAAGGATAAACTTGATGGTATGTGCCCGACCTGTCGCGAGCGCTACGAGAAAAATCCGCTTAGAATTATCGACTGCAAGGAAGACAATTGCAAAAAAATAAACGAAAACGCACCTATGATTACCGATTATTTGTGTAACGAGTGTAACGAGCATTTTGAAAGTCTTAAAAAATACTTAGAAATTGCAGGGCTTGAATACACCGTTAACCCGCGTATAGTTCGTGGGCTTGACTATTACACCAAAACGGTGTTTGAGTTTGTAACCACGGCACTCGGCTCGCAAGGTACGGTGTGCGGTGGCGGTAGATACGATAACTTAGTTGAGCAAATAGGTGGTGCTTCCGTTCCGGGTATCGGCTTTGGTATGGGGCTTGAAAGAGTTTTAATGCTTGCCGAAACTACGGGTATAGAGTTCCCTAACAACGAAAAAGTTGAAGTATACTTTGCATCAATGGGCGAAAAAGCAAACGATAAGGCGTTTGAACTTTGTTACGCTTTAAGAAATAAAGGTATATCCGCTGAAACCGACCATATAGGTAGAAGTTTCAAATCGCAGTTCAAATACGCCGATAAAATAGGCGCAAAATGCGTTATAGCGCTTGGCGACAACGAAATTGAAAGCGGTTTGTGTAAAGTAAGAGATATGGCTAGCGGTGTCGAAACGGAACTCGCACTTGAAAAGGTCGTTGAATTTTTTCTTAAATAATTACGCACGATAAACTATTGAGGAGATTATTATGAGTGAATTTGTAAAAAACGTAACCGAATTTGAGTTTGAAGACGTTGTACTTAAAAGCAAAATACCCGTGCTGGTTGATTTTTACGCCGTGTGGTGTAGCCCGTGTAGAATGCAAGCCCCCGTGCTTGACGAACTTGCAAGAGATTTATCTAATAAAGTTCTATTTTGCAAAGTCAACGTAGATGAGGCTGAAAAATTAGCCATAAATTACGGTATTATGAGTATTCCTGCATTACTAGTTTTCAAAGACGGTAAAGTGGTAGAAAAAAGCGTTGGTTTAACGCCTAAGGCGGAATTAGCGTCAATGCTTATAAAACACGTATAAGTAAAAGCGTAGCAAAAAATTGCTACGCTTAATTTTTTTATGATAATTTTGTGAAAATCCTATTGACTTTTTTACTTTACCGTACTAAAATTAAATTATATTTTTTATAAAGGAGTTAACAAATGAAAGTCGTTAACAAAAAATTATTTGTAGTTAGCATTATTTTATTAGTGCTTTCAGTAGTGGCTTGGGCATACCTTTTACAACCGCTCGTTATTTACGAAGGTGAAGATGGCGAAATTTTCAACTATATTTCGTGGTTGTCGTCTGAATACTTTATGCCTTACTTAGCAGCAGGCACTGCATCTGGCGTTTCTATGATGGCGCTTTTCGGCACTATATTTGCAGCGTTCTGCACTATTCGTGGTATCGGTGGTATACTCAAAGCGTGTGGCATTATTAAAATGAAAACCTTAAAAGGTTTATTTGCTTTCTTCGGTTTCTTATTAGGTTTAATTATGTTAGGCGTTGCTTTCTCAAACTGCGGTATGAACACACTTATTTTCCTTGATGAAGGCGATGAATATTTTACGAACATGATTTTTGAATTAGTAATGCTTGCTAACGTATTTATTATGTGTATCGTTGCTAAAATTCTTGAAAGTGGCATTAAAAAAGAAGTTAAAAGAGCAAAAGAAGAAGCAAAATTCCAAAAAGCAGTTGCTGAAGCAGTTGCTGAAAAGGAAGCAAGCGCTGAATAATTTTATAGCGTATAAAAAGAGCCGATTTCGGCTCTTTTTTTATAAACGGCTTATAAAATAAACTATCGGTTTGCCCTTAAAAATCAAATTAAGGTATGAAAAAAGAGTTACCATTTTGGTAACTCTTTTAATTTTGCTTTTAATTACTTAGATGCTTTAAGTGCGTTAAACTTCTTCATAAGGCCTGATTTTTTGTTAGCAGCAGTATTTTTAGCGTATACGTTTTTAGTAACCGCTTTATCAATTGCAGCCATAGTAGCGGGAAGAGCCGCTTCAGCCTCTTGAAGATTGCCAGCGTCAAGCATCGCGTTGAAGTTTTTAATGTAAGTTCTTACTTCTGACTTTTCACTTTTGTTAATATTTGCTTTTTTGGAATTAACGAGAACGCGTTTTTTCGCCGATTTAATGTTAGGCATTTCAATCTCCTTTCAATGTAACTTCTTATAAACTACGGCTATTTTATCACACTTTTATAAAAGTTGCAACTTTTTTTAACACATTTATTTACTAAAATTAAAAAATCTCAAATTTATTTCTATAATTTGCAAAATTGAAATAAAAATAGTTATTATGCGCGCATTTAATAATCTTCCTATTGCCGTTATCGATAGCGGTATCGGTGGGCTTTCGGTACTTGATAGGCTTGTAAAACGATTTCCTTTTGAAAGTTTTCTCTACTACGGCGACAACCTATTCGCACCTTACGGCAACAAACCGTTAAACGTTGTAAAAAACCGTGTTTTTACAATTATTGAAAGTTTGTATAAAAGGGGAATTAAAGGGCTTGTAATTGCTTGCAACACCGTTTCAACTCATTTTTATAAAGAAATAAAAAATAAGTACCCGTTTTTCGTAGTTCCTACCTTTCCGCCTATTTTAAGCGGAGAGGGGGTTTATTTGGCTTGCACGTCAAACACGGCAAGTAGCGAGTTTGTAAACGCTAATTATAAAGATAGGGTTATATCCTTTCCCTGCCTTGCTAAAACCATAGAAGATAACGTTTTTAACCTAGATACTTTTAACGTTTTGCCTTATTTTTCTAAACTCGATAAAAAGGTTGAAGTTTTAGTTCTTGGTTGCACGCATTACTCGTTTATAGAAAAAAATATCCACTCTTTTTTAGGTATAACCACCGTTGACGGATACGATACTATTTTACAAAAAGTAGAGTGTCATTTGTCAAAAAACAACGCCTATTCGAAAACCAACCCAAAATTAACCTTCGTTGGCGAGGCAAAATCTTTTAATAAAAAGGTGTTTGAACGGGTGTTTTATCAAGTAGGTGGTCATAAAACTTAAAAATTTCAAAAAAAATTACAAAAAGTTACCGAAAGTGGTTGCAAGTTACCAAAAAGTGTGTTATTATGAACGTGTAAATTTGTAAAATGGAGGTCGGGCTATGCTATTTGGCGAATACAGTCATCAAGTTGACGCGAAAAACAGAATAAGAATTCCCAGCAAGTTAAAGTCCGAACTCGGCAACGCTTACGTTTTTATGAAAGGTGCTGCTAAATGCATAAGCGTTTACCCTCAGGACAAGGTTGACGAACTCGTTGGTCAATTTTCGGGGCTTAGCACTTTTGATAAAGTGGGGCAAGAATCGCTTATGGAATTTATGTCTTCCTTCTATCCTGGTGATGAAGACGGGCAAGGCAGAGTAGTAATTCCCGAAAATTTAAGAATTTACGCCGGTATTGACAAAGAAGTAGTTACTATCGGTATGGTTAACCACGTTGATATATACAGCAAAGAAGAGCGCGACAGAATAAAAGCGGAAAAAACTTATGCTGAAAGAGTAAATATATTAAAGGACAGGCTTAAATAATGGAATTTCGCCATTATTCGGTAATGCTAAACGAGTGTATTGACGGTCTTAACGTAAAGCCAAGCGGTACTTATTTTGACGGAACGCTCGGTGGAGGCGGGCACTCGCAAGAAATACTTAAAAAATTAGATAGCGGTTTCCTTTTTGCGACCGACCTTGACGACGACGCGCTTTTATCCACGGGAAAACGCCTTGAAAAGTATAAAAACTTTAAGGCGGTGAAATCTAACTTCAAAAACTTTTCAAAAGTGTGTGAAGATTTAGGTGTTAAAAAAATAGACGGAGCGATTTTAGACCTTGGCGTTAGTTCCTATCAACTAGATAATCGCGAGCGCGGTTTCTCGTATATGGCTGACGACGTTTTACTCGATATGCGAATGGATAGGTCGGGTGGCGTTTCGGCTTACGATATAGTAAACAATTACGACGAAAAGCGTCTAAGGTTTATAATTTCTACCTACGGTGAAGAAAAATTTGCACAAAATATCGCTAAAAATATCGTTTTAGAAAGAGAAAAGGCTTTAATTAAAACGACTGGCGAACTCGTAAAGATAATTGATAAATCAATTCCGTATAAATTCAAGCGTGACGGGCATCCCGCAAAGAAAACATTTCAAGCGATACGAATTGAAGTAAACGGCGAACTCGACGGGCTTGACACGGTTATAAAAGATATCGTAGATAAATTAAACGTAGGCGGAAGGCTTGCTATTATAACTTTCCACAGCCTAGAAGATAGGGTTGTAAAATCGGTTTTCAAGGAACTGTCTTCGGGGTGCAACTGCGATAAGAGATACCCGTGTGTGTGCGGTAAAAAAGAAATCGTAAAAGAAGTTAATAAAAAGCCTATAACCGCTAGCGACGACGAACTTACAAAAAATAGTCGCAGTAGGTCGGCAAAACTAAGAATTGTTGAAAAACTTTAATTTATTAAAGTCGTTTATAGCATAATAAACGGAGGAAAGTAATATGTTTAATTACAGACAGTCAAACGTAATCGAAAAGAACACTTTCGTAGACGAATTTGAAACGCAAAATAATAGTAGCGTTCAAACTCGTGAGGTTTCTAGTGAAGAAAAGGAGTTCAACGCTAGAATTGCCGATAACTTCGACAGAATAGTTAACTACGATAGTTACGTTAGAAACGACGCGGTTAAACAGCGTGAACAAACTGTAAATTCCTTCGTTTCGGGCGCAAATTACGAAACTAGCCCGTCTGCAACCACTATGCAGTATAAAGATATGCCCAAGGCGGAAATCTATCAAGACTACCGCGTTGAAACGGGGTATTACACTCAAACGAAGGTTAGGCCTAGCGCTAAGATAGCGGTTGTAGTTTTAACGCTAATAGTTGCTATTTTGTCGGCTCTCGTCGTTCTTAACACCGCGCTACTTGGAAATATGAACTCTTTAATAGGTTCAAGGTTAGCAGAAGTTGAAAAACTTGAAGCGGAATACGCTTCGCTTACCGACGAACTTAGTGACGTTTCTAGCGACCAGTCGATTATAGACGCTGCAACCGAAATAGGTATGAAAGGGTAAAAAATTATTAACTATTATTCAATAACTACGGTACGAAAGAGGTTATTTGCGCTGATTTGCGCGGTAACCTTTATTTTTTTGTTCGTTTTAGTGCGATTACTGTATATTCAAGTGTTTTGGGGTGAAGAACTTCAAATTAAAGCGCTTGACCAGTGGACTAGAAACGTTCCTATACTTGCAAAACGCGGTGAAATTACCGATAGAAACGGCGTTGTACTCGCAACTACTAAAAAGACGTTTACCGTTTTCGTAAGACCGCGAGCCGTTACTAACGCTAACGAAGTTTCAAGCGTTCTAGCCGAAATATTTTCGCTTGATAAATCTAAACTATTAGAAAAAATTACCACTACTAAGGTTAGTGAAATAAAAATCGTGAAGCACGCCGAGAAGGAATTGATTGACAAACTATCTGGTTATTCCTTAAACGGCGTTTATTTTGCCGAAGACGTTACTAGGTATTATCCATACGACGAGTTGCTCGCGCAAGTTTTGGGTTACACGTCGGCTGATGGAAACGGAATTTCGGGGCTTGAACTCTATTACAATAGGCACTTATCGGGTGAAAACGGCGAAATTCTTTACGAGGCAGATTTAACGGGTAAAGATTTAGAGGGGAAAACGCCGTCGTACGTTCCTGCAATAAACGGGCTTAATATAAAACTTACTATCGATTACGATATTCAGCAAATTTTGGAAAGCGTTACCGATAAAGCAATGAGCGAGTATACTCCAAAGCAAGCGTCGGCAATAGTAATCGATCCGCAAAACGGCGAAATACTAGGTATGGCGATGAAACCTTCGTTTAACCTTAACGAAGTTCCGCTAGGCGACCTTGACACGCTTAATAAAGTAGGAAGAATTACCTTAATTAGCGACAGTTACGAGCCAGGTTCTACCTTTAAGGTTTTAACCGCAAGCGCTAATATTAACGAGTATTTGCTTGGAAATAATAAGGCGTTTTCACAAACACACGTTTTTAACTCGTCAAGATATCGCTATATCGACGGGTCTAAAATAAAATGCTGGTCGAACCACAACAACGGCAAGCATGCTAACGAAACGCTTTCGCTTGCGCTTAACAACAGTTGTAACCCGATATTCGTAGATATTGCATTATCGCTTGGAAAAGAGAGTTTTTATTCGTATTTATCGGGGTTTGGTTATGGGAGAGTTACGGGAATAGACTTATCAGGCGAGGCGCAGGGTATGATAATTCCAAAACAAGCCGTAAAGAACGCCGACCTTGCTAGAATTTCTTTTGGGCAAGCGATAGCGTGTACGCCACTTCAATTAGTAATGGCAACGGCTACCGCTATAAACGGCGGTAAACTATATTCGCCGTACCTACTTAAAGAAGTTTACGATAATCAAGGAACGCTTTCTAGCAAAACCGAGCCGAAAGTAACATTTACGCCTATTAGCGAAAATACGTCTAAAATAATAACTTCGTATCTTGAACAAGTAGTTGAAAACGGTTCGGGTAAGCAAGCGTATATAGAGGGATATAGGGTTGGCGGTAAAACGGGAACTGCGCAAAAATATCAAAACGGAGTAATTTCGCAAGGTAAATACGTTATGTCTTTTATTGGGTTTTTTCCCGCAAATTATCCAAAATACTTGTGCCTAGTTATCGTTGACGAGCCCGTTGGCGGAACTTACGGTTCAACGGTTGCCGCACCGTATGCAAAAGAAATTTTTGAAAAAATAATTGCGTCTAAGGGGCTGTAATATGCGACTTTCAAGTTTACTAAGAAACGTTAAAATTATCGATAAAATCAATTATTTTGATTATGAAATTGACGAGTTGTCACTATCTTCTAAGGAAGTGTTTTCTAGTTGTTTATTTTTTGCGGTTAAGGGTAATAATACCGATGGAAACTTGTATATTGACGAGGCCGTCTCTCGTGGCGCTAAGGTAATAGTAACTAGTGAAAAGTCCGAGCGTAACGTTTGCCAAATTATCGTTAAAGATATACAGGTTGCTATATCCAAAATTGCAAAAAACTTTTATATTCCTAGCGGTAAAATGCCTAAAATTATAGGCGTTGTTGGAACTAACGGCAAAACGACCACGACTTTTATGCTTAAAAATATTTTACAAACGGCTGGTTATAAAGTTGGGGTTATAGGAACGCTTGGCGCGTACTTTGGAAACGCTTTCGTTTCCCCAGAACTCACAACGCCTAACGCCTTAGGTTTTTACGAACTTATTAAAAATATGCTAAAAGTTGGCGTTGAGTACGTAATTATCGAATATTCCGCCCACGCCATAGCGCAAAAACGCCTAGGTAACGTGAAATTCGAGTGTTTAATATTTACTAACTGCACGCAAGACCACCTTGATTATTTTAAGGATTTTACGTCTTACGAAAAAACTAAAATTAGCGCTTTTTCAAAGGATAATTGTAGATTTGCAGTCGTTAATTCCGACGATAAAACGGGAATAAAAATTCTAAATGAAAGCGACGCAAAAATTTTCACCTACGGTATAGAAAACCCCGCAGACGTGTTTGCGATAAACGTTAAAAATTCATCAAGCGGTGTGTCTTTCGTAGTCAACGCGTTCGACGAGATTTCCAACCTTTCATACAAAGGGGCGGGCGTGTTTAACGTTTATAACGCGTTAGGTAGTGCAACTTGCTCAGCGGTGCTCGGCGTTAGTCTTTTTGATATAAATAAAGGTCTAGCGCAAATGGAAAGCGTATCCGGGCGTATGGAATTTATTGAAAATTTTAACGGTGCAAATATCTATATAGATTACGCCCACACCCCCGACGGGCTTGAAAACCTACTAAAAGCGCTTAAAGAAATAACTAAACGAAATCTCGTTTTAGTGTTTGGGTGCGGTGGAAATAGAGATATTAAAAAACGCCCGATAATGGGCGAAATTGCGGGCAAATACGCTGATTTTATCGTTATAACGTCGGATAACCCACGCTATGAAGAGCCGTATCACATAATTTCTCAAATAGAAAAGGGCGTGAGGAAAAACACGCTTTCATACATAACTATTCAAAACCGCAAAATGGCTATCGGCTACGCCGTTGAAAAACTATTACCAGGCGACACGTTAGTAGTTGCGGGCAAAGGAGCGGAGGAGTATCAAGAAATTATGGGCGTTAAGAATAAGTTTTCGGATAAAGAAGAGATTAAAGATGCTATTTGTAAAATTAAATTTAGTGGAGAACTTTTTTGAAAACTAGCGTTTTAGCAGGTTTAATATCAATACTTTTAACCATTTTTTTAGGTTTTTTAATTCTTCCGTTTCTAAAAAGGTTAAAAATAGGTCAGCCTATACTAAAATACGTAGAAGAACACGCTAAAAAAAGCGGAACGCCAACTATGGGCGGGTTGTTTTTTATGATAGCGTCAACCGTGCTGTTCTTTATATTTTCAAGCGGTAAAAATAGACTTGGAGTTTTAGCCCTTTCAATTTCACTAGCGTTTATGCTAGTTGGGTTTATAGACGATTTTATCAAGATTAAATTTAGAAAGAACGAAGGATTAACCGCAAGGCAAAAACTTATCTTTCAAATAGTAATTTCACTTATTGCTAGTTACTTTGCCTACGAAAGCGGGCTTGACTTTTTATATCTTCCGTTCACGGCAAAAAAGGTAACGCTAGGCGTGTTTTCTATATTTGTAAACGCCCTAATATTCGTTGCAACCGTTAACGCGGTAAATTTAACCGACGGGCTTGACGGGCTTTGCGCCTCCGTTAGCGCAGTTTATTTTACAGTAATTACAATAGTTATACTATTGCAAATAAAACTCAACAACGAGTTGTACGTAGTTATAACCGAATATAAAAACGTTTCGCTATATTCTATAATTTTAGCGGGTTCAATGCTAGGATATTTACTTTTTAACACCCAAAAAGCAAGCGTTTTTATGGGGGATACAGGTTCGCTTGCAATAGGCGGGGCAATATCGTCAATTTCAATATTTACGGGTAACACCTTGTTTATTCCCGTTTTAGGCGTTTGTTTCGTGCTATCTGCAATAACGGTTATTATCCAAGTTTTACACTACAAAAGAACAAAAAACAGGGTGTTTTTAATGGCGCCTATTCATCATCATTTTCAAAAACTAGGATATAGCGAAGGTAAAATTTCATACGCTTATTTTCTTATAACCCTAGTTTTAGGTTTAACGGTTATAATTTGTTATTTATAGGAGTGTTATGTATTATAAAACGACGAGTTTTTTAGTTGCAGGGCTACAAAAAAGCGGAGTTTCAGCAACTAAGTTTTTATTAGAAAAGGGGGCAAGCGTTTATATCTACGATAAGCGCAAAACCGAGCAAATTCAAAAAAATATAGAAGCGCTTGAATTTTTGGGTGCAAAAATCGTTGACGATTACAAAAAAGTCGTTCAAGATATCGACGTTTTAGTTATAAGTCCGGGCGTGCCGATAGACAGCGATATCGCAATAACCTATAAAAAAGAAGGAAAGCGAATTATAGGCGAGTTGGAACTAGGCTACACGGCTATAAATACGCCGATTATAGCAGTTACTGGAACTAACGGCAAAACTACCGTTTGTTCAATGATACATAAATCGCTTGAAAAAAGCGGAATAAAATCAATACTTGCTGGAAACGTTGGAACGCCTGTAACGTCAACGGTAAACGAAATAAACGCTAGCGAACTATGCGTTTTAGAAGTTTCTAGTTTTCAACTTGAAACGACGTATTCTTTCACGCCACACGTATCTATTTTACTAAATTTAACGCCCGACCATCTCGATAGGCATTATTCTATGGAAAACTATTCGCTCGTTAAAAGTAAAATTTTACTTCCACTTAAAGAAAGCGAATTTGCAGTACTTAATTACGACGACGAAAGGGTAAAAGAGTTTTCGCGCATAACCAAGGCTAAAATTATTTGGTTTTCGGCGCGCGAAGTGGTTGACGGGTGCTATATAGACGGCGATTACGTAGTTTATAAAGGCGAAGAAATTATTAAACTTAAAGACTTATCGCTAAAAGAACCCCACAACCTTGAAAACGTTTTAGCAACCGTTTGCGCGCTTAAAGCAGTTGGGGTGGAAAGCCAACAAATAAGAAATAGTTTATCGAATTTTAAGGGGGTAAAGCATCGCTTTGAAACGGTTTGTACGGTAAACGGAGTAACCTTTATAAACGATAGCAAATCAACTAACCCCGACAGCACCTTAAAAGCGATAAACAGCCTTGACAAAAACGCCGTTTTAATTATGGGTGGTAGCGAGAAGGGGCTTGATTATACTAGTTTGTTCGAAAGTATTAAAAATTCAAAGTTTATAAAAAATACGGTAATCACGGGTAGCAATTCAAATAGTATGTTATTTTACGCGTCAAAGGCTAATCTTGACGGGGTTATCACGGTTAAAAATTTTAACGACGCCGTTAATACCGCTTACAAACTAGCAAGTAAAAACGAAGTAGTTTTACTCTCTCCGGGTACTTCTAGTTTTGATGAGTTTAATAGTTTTGAAGAAAGGGGAGAAAGGTTTGTTAAAATCGCTAAATCGCTCGAAGAGTAAAGGCGATATTTTAATTCCTATAATAGTAATAGGCTTGGCAACTTTTGGCGTTGTTATGATATATTCCGCCTCGTTTTACCACGCTGAAATTCAGTTTGGCGATAAGTATTATTACGCTAAAAAACAACTTATAGGCTTGTTACTTGGAATTATTTCGTTTATATCAATATCCTATCTCAGTTATGAAAAACTATTAAAAATAAGGTATCCGTTGCTAATATTATCTATCGTTTTACTCGTTCTAGTATTTACGCCACTCGGCGTTGAAAACTACGGTGCAAAACGGTGGATAGGCGTTGGAAGTATTACGGTGCAACCGTCGGAAATCGCTAAGTTTTCCTTCGTGATATTCGTTGGTGGTTACTTTTATAAAGACCCAACGCGCGCTAAAACTTTTAAGGGGATACTTCCCGTTATATTAGTCGGGTTACTAATTTGCCTACTTATTATGCTTGAACCTAATATGAGCATAACCGTTTGCGTGGGCGCGCTTATGATAGCGTTACTGTTTAGCGCGGGTATGAAAAAGCGTTACTTACTTGCAATAATTATTCCCGTAATTATCGCGCTACCTATACTTATTATTATCGAGCCGTATCGATTAAAGCGGTTGATGGCTTTCGTCAACCCTTGGGCATCTCCAAAAGGCGAGGGCTATCAACTACTTCAATCGCTCTACGCGTTGGGTAGTGGCGGGCTTTTTGGGGTTGGAATTTTCAACTCACGGCAAAAGTATAGATTTTTACCCTTTTCGGAAAGTGATTTTATACTTTCCGTTATAGGCGAAGAACTAGGTTTTGTAGGAACGCTTATTCTGTTCGTAATTATAGCGGTGCTTTGTTTTAGGGGTTACAAAGTTGCTATAAAGTGTAAGAACTTTTTCGGGTTTATGCTAGCGGTGGGGATAACTACCGTGTTTACCGTTCAAGCGCTTATCAACGCGCTGGTTGTTACGGGTAGTATTCCGCCAACGGGGCTACCTTTACCGCTAATTAGTTGCGGAAACACTTCGCTTATCGTGTTTATGACGGCTTTCGGCATACTTTTTAACGTTTCAAAACACGTTGACAAATTTTAATTTTTAACCCTAGCGCCTTTTTGGTCATACTATGACTATATAGGTGTTAGAAAATGAATAAACTAATCGTAAAAGGAAAAAATAAACTCTACGGAAAGGTCGAAGTAAAATCTGCAAAAAACGCGCTATTACCGCTGATTGCATCTTGCGTTCTACTTGACTTTGAAGTGGGGTTTTTGAACGTTCCAAGGCTAAAAGACGTTGACGTAATGCTTGAAATAATTAAATCGATGGGTGGTAAATACCGATACGAAAACGATATTTTGTACGTTGACTGTTCTACGCTACACAGCCCCGAAATTCCCTGCGAAGAGGCAAGAAAAATTCGCGCGTCAATATTTTTACTAGGCTCGCTGATATCTAGGTTTCACAAAGTGTCAACCGTGCGCCCCGGAGGTTGCAATTTTGGCGAAAGACCTATCGACATGCACCTTGATACCTTAAAAAAACTAGGCGTAGAAGTGTCTAACGGCGAGTATTTATACCTAAGAACGGATAAGTTAAAGGGCGCTAAAATCTTCTTACCTTTTAGTAGCGTTGGAGTTACTGAAAATTTGATAATGGCGTCGTGCTTAGCCGAGGGCGAAACGACAATACTTAATTCCGCGAAAGAACCTGAAATTATATGTTTAGCAAACTTTCTAAATAGACTTGGCGCTAAAATTTACGGTGCGGGAACTTCGCAAATAAAAATCGTAGGCGTTAAAAAACTTCTACCAAAAATCAAGTACTTTAAGCCTATAACCGATAGAATTGAGGCGGGTACTTTTATACTTTGTTCACTCGTAACGGGCGGAGAAATTGAAATTGACGGTGCTGATTTTGTACATAATGCCGAACTAATAAAAAAAATTCATAATAACACTTGCAAAATTATGCTATCAAGTGATAAAATATATATAAAGTCAAGTGGGGCAGGCAGTTCGCTCGGTTTTATTAAAACCGCGCCTTATCCCGCCTTTCCAACAGACCTACAATCTCAAATACTAGCATACTCTTGTTTTTTAAGGGGAACTACCGTTATAGAAGAAGGCGTTTTCAAAACGCGTTTTCAGGTGGTTGACGAACTCGTAAAGATGAACGCCGATATAAAAAGGGTGGGAAATAGAGTGCTAGTAAACGGCAAAAGCGAACTTTTAGGTGCGGAAGTTACCGCGCCGGACCTTAGGGGTGGAGCGTCGCTAATTATTGCAGGGCTTGGGGCTGAGGGAGTTACTACCGTTTCAGGGCTTGACGTTATTAAAAGGGGTTACGACCGCATTGACGAAAAACTTAAAGAGTTAGGCGCGAGTGTAAACGAAGGATAGTGTATGAAGTATAAAAAACTGCTAGTATCAATAACGTGTTTACTGTTTATAACGGTAGCAGTTTTTTGTCTTGCATCTGCGTTTAAGGTTACCGATATCGAACTCAACGTAGAAAGCGTTGAAAACTCTCATGAAAACGTAGCGTCACTATGTCAGGATGAACTATTAAAGCACGACGGGGATAATTTATTATTTCTAAACGTTGACGATATAAGTAAAAGTTTATCAAAACTTTCAGGCTACGTTGAAGTAAAAGAAGTTAAAAAGGAATTCCCGAATAAAATAACCGTAACCGTTAAAGAAAGAGTTGAGGCGTTTACCGTTTTTATAAACGGTAAGTATTACGCGCTAGATACAGATTTAACGGTGCTTAGCGAAAAGCAAACTAACAAAAACAACGTTACCGAAATTGAAAACGTTTTAATTGAATTTTCACTTGCCGATATCGATACAAACTTAAAAGTTGGCGAAAAGTTAAAGGTGTACGACGAGGCTACCGCAAATTATCTTAAAAACTCGGCAAGTACTTTGTGCGATATAAACGGCAGTTTACAAAAGATATCCGTTTCGGTAAGAAAAGACGGGGTTTTATATAAAACTTTAACTCTAAAAATGAAAGAAGGCGTTATATTTAACGTGTTAAAGGCAGACGAGAAGACCGTTGAAAAATTAAACGCGACGTACGAGTTTTACTTGGCGCTTGAAAACAAAGGTTTCGGCGAGTATATAACCGTGCTTGAAGATAACGGCAAAATTACAGTAAAACAATAAAAAACTATAAAAACCGCTTTTGTCAAGTCTTGACAAGGCGGTTTATTTATTATAGAATAAATAGTAAGTAAAAGTTAAAGGGAATTACTATGTTCAAAAACTGCGTTGCAACCTTAAATATCGGTTCGAAAGATATCACGCTTACCGTTGGCGAAAGAAGTGTTAACGGTGCGTTTTCTTTGCGCGCTGTTGAAACGGTTGAATACTATTCGTATTTTGACGCTGAGTTTGAAGACGTTAAAGAGTTAGAGCGAAAAATTGCAAAACTTTTCGAAAGCGTTATAGAAAGTAGCGCAATATCTAAAATTTCTACCGTTTACGTAGGCGTTCCGGGGGAATTTTCTAAAACTCTTTCTAAAAACTACAAGTTAACTTTTGCTAAACCTAAAAAAATAAATATTGACGACGTTAGGTATCTTTACGAAAACGGGTATGACGACGATGACCCCGAATACAAACTCATAAATCGTTCGGCGGTTTATTTCGTGCTTGATAATTATAAAACTAACGAGCCTGTTGGGAAGGTGGCGTCGTCGCTTTCGGCAAGAATTTACTACGGGCTTGCAATCAATCACTTTATTGAGATTTTTAACGGAATTTTAGGTAGGTTAGGCGTTTTAGAAATAAAGTACGTTAGTCAAAACTTTGCAGACGCGACTTATTTATTTACCCTTCAAGAACGCAACCTTTGTAAACTACTTATAAACGTTGGCTATTCTACTACCACCTTATCGATAATTTGCGGTAACGGGCTATTATATAGTAGTTCTTTCCCCTACGGCGGTGGTATGATAGTAGGGTATTTGGCTGACGGGCTTTCGTGCGAGTTTTCAGTTGCCGAACTTATCAAAAACAAACTCAACCTTGGCTTAAAGGATAGAGAGGGTGCTAAATACGTTGTATCAAGTAACGAGTACGGCGATTTTGCATATTCTCGAAACGAGTGCAACAAGATAGCCAAAGGCGTTTTAGATACTATATCTGAAATGTGTGATAAAGCGGTGTCGGGTTGCACGCTTAAAGTTCCAAGCGATATTGAAATTGCATTTACCGGCGAGGGTATTTGCGATATTAAAGGTGCGGTGGAGTATATGTCAACGCGATTAGGCGTTTTTCCTAAAACGGTTGCGCCCAAAGTTCCGCACTATAACAAGCCTAATTTTACCGAGCGTTTCGCGCTACTTTCTACCGCGCTTGACCTTGTAGGCGATAAATTATTTTTTGTATAAATAAGGAGTTACTATGTTTGAAGAAATGAACAATCTCAACGTTTGCAAAATTAAAGTAATCGGTGTTGGTGGCGGTGGTAACAACGCCGTTAATAGAATGATTGACGCTGGCATTCACAGCGCTGAATTCGTTGCCGTTAATACTGACGTGCAAGCGCTAATGGGCTCGAAGGTTGACCTTAAAAACCGCATACAAATAGGTAAAGAGTTAACCGAAGGTTTAGGCGCGGGTTCGTATCCTGAAATAGGCGAAAAGGCAGCGGAAGAAAGCCGTGAAGACATTGAAAAATTAGTTGAAGGCGTTAACCTATTATTTATAACCGCTGGTATGGGCGGTGGTACGGGTACGGGTGCAGCACCCGTTATTGCTAAAATTGCGAGAGAAAAGGGTTGCGTTACCGTTGCGGTAGTTACAAAGCCGTTTGCTTTTGAAGGTAAAAAGCGCGAAGAGAACGCTAAAAAAGGTATTGCAAACCTTGCAAAATTCGTTGATACGCTCATAGTTATTCCCAACGATAAACTCCTTGACTCCCTTCCTAAAAATACGCCTATGAGCGAGGCTCTCCGCCGTGCTGACGATAACTTAAAGCAGGCAATTTGTGGTATATCCGACCTTATTACCGAGCCTGCGCTTATCAATCTTGACTTTGCTGACGTTAGAACGATTATAAAAGGTCAAGGCTTGGCGCATATGGGTATAGGTAGAGCGAAAGGCGAAAATAGAATCGTTGAGGCAGTTCGTCAAGCGGTGTCTTCGCCTATGCTTGAAACTACTATCGAAGGCGCGCGTGGTATTATTCTTAATATATCAGGCGACAACAACTTGTCTATCGGCGAAGTGAGTGAGGCTGCAAACTTAATTCACGGCGTTGTAGATTATTCTGCTAACCTTATATTTGGCGCTAACGTCGTGCCTGAACTTAAAGACGAAGTGGTTATAACCATTATAGCAACGGGCTTTACGGGTAGCCCTGAACGCCCGTTTAACCAAAGGCGTTTCGTAACGGACAATCAGTCGTTTGAAGAAGTAGTTCAGCAAAAAGAGCCGACCATAGAAGTTGCCCCACAAGTAGCCCCTGCGCCTTCCGTTGAAGAACCTATTAAAGAGCAGGCAAAAGAAGAGCCGAAGAAAGAAATTCCGCCGTTTGTAAAAAGGTTGTTCGGCAAAAAAGACCCTAATAACAAGTAAAATAAATCCCCTACCAAAGTAGGGGATAATTTTTTGCAAAAATAAAAACGGCTGTTTGCCGTTAATATTTTATTCCGCCTTATTAAGTTCAGCGTTGAAGGCTTCCAAAATCACGTCAATAATAAGTTTGCGAGTTTCGGTGTTGATGGGGTGAACTATGTCTTTATATTCCCCGTCACTTGCCTTTCTGCTAGGCATTGCTATAAAATAGCCTTCTTGCCCTTCGATAACTTTAATGTCATGAACGACAAAGCAGTCGTCAATCGTCATCGAAGCCACAGCTTTAAGTTTGCTGTCTTCCTTCTGTACTAAGCGTACTCTTACGTCTGAGATTTTCAATTTTACTACCACCTTATATATATTATGCCTAAAATCTCATTAGGCAATAACATTATACACTTAAAATTGTATAATTTCAATACCTTTTTTGAAAAAAATTCACAATTTTATCACTTTTTAGCAAAAAAATGTCAAAAAAAGGCAAATTTATGGGGGTTTGTAAAGTTTAACTGTCGAATTTCATATTATAAATTATGGTAAAATCGAAAGTTAAATTGAAAGTATATTTTATCGGCGTGGGTGGCGCAGGTATGAGCGTTTTGGCAAAACTGCTATTAAATAAGAATTTTGAAGTATACGGTAGCGATATAAATAAAAGTAAAACTGTTGATAGTTTAATAGAAAAAGGGCTTACGTTTTATAATTTTCATGACGAAAACAACGTAAATAATAAAGATATAATCGTATATTCTTCGGCAATAAATAGCGATAACGTAGAACTTGTAAAAGCCAAAGAACTGAAAAAAACCGTTTACTCGCGTGCGGAACTTTTAGATATTATAATAAATTCCTACAAAAAGTCAGTCGGTGTTGCGGGTAGCCACGGGAAGACGACGGCGTCTTCAATGATTGCAAACGTGTTAAAGTTTGCAAGCGTTGATTTTACCGCACTGCTTGGTGGGGAAGATATAAACCTAGGAAATTTTGCATATCATAATAAAAACGGAGTTTTGTTAAGCGAGATTTGCGAGTACGATAAAAATATAAGTAAACTAAGCCCGAAATTAGCGCTACTTCTTAATATCGACAACGACCATTTAGATAGTTACGGTAGTTTGGAAAACTTAAAAAACGAGTTCTTTTCGTACTTAGACCGTGCTAAATATAAAGTTATAAACCTAGACGATAACCGTTTGCGCTTATATAAAGGCAGAAACGTAATTTCTTACGGAATTCAAAATAACGCTGATTATACCGCTAAAAATTTAGTTTCAAACGGTGGAAAATACTCGTTTGATTTATATTACAAACAAAAATATATTAAAACTTTTTCGCTTAACGTTTACGGATATCATAACGTGTATAACGCGCTTGCAACTATTAGCGTTTGCCATACTTACTTTAATATAAGTTTTGATAAAATTTATAGTGGAATACTGTCTTTTAAGGGGGTTTTAAGGCGGTTTGAAGAAGTTAAACTACTAAAAAATAAAACTGTCGTTTTAGATTACGCACATCATCCTACCGAAATTGAAAAGGCGATAGAAACTGCAAACGAAGTGTTTAACAATAACTATTTATTAGTGTTTCAACCGCATACGTATTCTAGAACGCAAATATTATTTAACGATTTTATAAAAGTTTTGTCTAACAAAAACGCTATAATCTATAAAGAGTACCCCGCACGTGAAAAATATAATCAAAAAGGCTCTGCTAAGCGATTATCTAAACACGTTGAAAATTCAACGTACGTATTTAATTTTCAAACACTTTTATCTATAATAAAAAATTCAAAAGCGAATAACGTTTTAATACTAGGTGCGGGCGATTTGTACGACAAAATAAAAAATGCGGAAATTTAATCCGCATTTTTTTATAGCATATCGATAATAAATTCACCGCCGTAGCCTTTTTCTTCAAGTTTTGTAACGGCGTTTTCAAAGTGTTTAGGCGCGTATTCAAACTTATACGACGGAAGTTCAAAATAAGATAAATTTATCGCCTTTTGCGCAATAAGGTTAATTCCTGCATTTACGTTTTCAATGCCGTTTTTGATAAACCTAACGTCAAGTTCCTTATCAAGGGCGTAAGATAGTGAAAACTTCTTTTTAGTAGTAGAAGTGCCGGTTACCGCTACGGTTGCTTGACTGCGCGTAACCTTGTCAATAAGGTCGAAATTCATATCGCAATCGGCTACGAAAATAACTTTACTGCATTTTCTACCGCCCGTAATAGATAGAATATCACTTTCTAAATTTTTGTCGTTTTTAAGAAGGTAATAAACGTTGGTTTTATGCGCAATTTCTAAATTTTCATCAACCGAGTCGATAATAATAGGAACGGACTGATAGTACATTATAAGTTGCGCTAAAATATTTGCGAGTATTGAACCGCCGAATATCGCTACGTGATTGCCTTTTTCGATTTTAAGTTCGTCAATCACCGAAAGGGCAAGCGAGATGTGGTTGAGATAAAGCGCTTCCTTTTCGGAAACGATTTTAGGTAGCGCGTAAACCTTACTTTCTGGTAAAACTACGAAATCACGAAGATAGCCCGTTTGAGATTCGCGCGCAAATTCGGGCGATAAAAACACTTTGCTACCTTTTTTAAGGTAGTTGCTATCTTTAAGCGTTTCAACCACTTGACCTACCGCGATAGTGCAAGGAGTAGAAGGGTAGTTAACCTTAATTTCGCCACTAAACTTATCCAAGTCTTCAAGCGAGATAAAGCAGTTAATGGTTTTAACCTTAACTTCGTCAACCTTTTCAAGATTTTCAGTTGTGGTAATTCCGCCGAGTTTATTCGGCTCTAAAATTTGCCAATTATTCATAATAAACCTTAAAGTTATTATACCACACTTTAATAATTTTGCAAGCAATTAAGCCTAAATAAAGTTTTCTAGTTAATTTTAATTAAATGCTGAAAATAAGTTGACTTAGCGAAAATTTTAATATATAATATCAAAGTAATAAATTTTGATGAGGTGATAATATGAAAGATAGTATTCATCCTGCTTATAAAAACGTAACCGTTCAATGTGCGTGCGGTGCGTCCTTTACTACTGGTTCAACTAAGAACGTTGACGTGATTAAGGTTGATATCTGTTCTAAATGCCACCCGTTCTTCACAGGTAAGCAAAAACTTGTTGATACCGGCGGTCGCGTAGATAAATTCAAGAAAAGATACGGTATTTGATTTATTTACTAAAAGTATACCTTTTGGTATAAATTCGGCTCTAAGATATTTCTTAGAGCTGTTTTAATATTTTTGATTATGAGTAAAAATAAATGTAAAACGTCAATAGGCGGTCAAGCGGTTATCGAAGGCGTTATGATGCGCGGTAAAACGGCTGAGGCAATAGCGGTTAGGGCTGAAACGGGCGAAATTTTAGTTGAAACAAAAAGGTTAAAACCACAAAGCAAAGTGGCTAAAATACCCGTTATTCGCGGTGCGGTTGCCTTTTTCAACTCACTAGTTAACGGAACTAAGTCGCTAATGCGCTCGGCTTCCGTTTTCGGGGAAGACGAGTCGTCAAACTTTGATAAGTGGCTTTCTAAAAAACTTAAAATTAGCGCGGTAGATATAGCGACCACGCTCGGCGTCGTACTTGGAATAGCGCTATCGCTATTTTTGTTCTTTTTTCTACCACAAGCGATTGCCGATTTGTTTTTTGACCTTAAAACTTCTAGTTTAATCTACTGCTTAATCGAAGGCGGTATTAGAATAGTTATATTTATAGCGTACGTGATGCTGACTTCACTTCTTAAAGATATTAGGCGAACGTTTATGTATCACGGCGCGGAACACAAAACTATATCGTGCTATGAAAACGGGCTTGACTTAACGGTTGAAAACGTTAAAAAATGCTCGCGCTTACACGATAGATGCGGAACTACTTTTATGTTTTTAGTAATGATTATAAGCATTTTAGTATTTGCGCTAGTTAACTCGCTTTTTATCGAACTTGGCGTTTCTTTTGATGGGATTTCTGGTAAAGCGCTTAGATTTTTAATTAAAATTTTAACTCTTCCTATAATATCGGGCTTATCGTACGAAGTTTTGAAACTTCTTGCTAAAACTAAAAGCAAGTTCTTTGTTATTTTCAAAGCACCGGGGCTACTCCTACAAAAAATTACCACACGCGAGCCTAGTGATAAGATGATAGAAGTTGCAATAACTTCATTTACGAAAGTTTTAGAAATGGACAATGATGCGAGCATCAAAGAAGTATCTTTTAACGTTTTCGGCACGGCAAAAACCTTGCTTGATAAGGTATCTGCAATACTTTCAAAGGGCGGTGTTGATTTAGTTGACGGGGAGTGGATAGTTTCGCGCGCGTTAGGTATTTCTCGTAGCGAGATATCTAGTAGCGTTCTCGTTACTAAAGAGCAAACTGAAACGGCTATATCTTACGCTAAACAAAGATTGAACGCACCCCTTGCATACGTGTTTGGAGATGCCGACTTTTACGGTTACACCTTTAAGGTTGAAAGCGGTGTTTTAATTCCCCGCCCTGAAACCGAAGAACTTTTAATGCACGCTTTGAGCGACGTGAACGCCTCGTCAAAAGTGCTTGATTTATGCACGGGTTCGGGTGTTCTTGGAATAACGGCAAGCCTTAAAACGGGTGCTAGCGTAACCTTGTTAGATATTAGTGATAAAGCAATTGAAATCGCTACTTTTAACGCTAATAAATTAGGCGTTAACGCAACGGTTGTAAAGTCTAATTTATTTGACAATTTAACTGGCAGTTTCGACGTGATTTTATCAAACCCGCCGTATATAAAAAAGGGGGATATCTCGTCGTTGGATAAAGACGTTCTAAAAGAGCCTATATTAGCGCTTGACGGGGGTGTTGACGGGCTTGATTTTTACCGTAAAATTGCCGATAATTCCTACAAATTTCTAAATAGAAACGGAACTATTTATTTAGAGTGTGGCATAGGTCAAGCAAGCGATATAAAAGCCATATTTGAAGGCGTAAAACAGTATAAAGATATTGAAATTATAAAGGATATAAACGGCGTCGACCGAATATTAAAAATTAAGAAGATATGACTAGTAAATTACAGTCCGTTTTAGATAGGTTTGACAAACTTAACGAACTCATAATGGACCCCTCGGTTATAGCCGACCAAAGTTCGTATATAAAGTATACCAAAGAACTTGCAGATATAACTGAAACGGTAGAAAAAATCAAAGAACTCATAAAGATTGAAAAAGAGCGCGCTGATGCGGAAACTTCACTTTCGGGCGAGAGTGATGCTGATATGCGCGAACTTTTGTCAATGGAAATTAAGGCGCTTATTAAAGAGCAGGATAGGGTTAACGAAGAACTCAAACTTCTACTTATCCCCAAAGACGAGAACGACGATAAAAGCGTTATCGTTGAAATTCGCGCGGGCGCAGGTGGTGAAGAGGCGGCGCTTTTTGCATACGAACTTTACCGTATGTACGTTGGCTTTGCCGATAAGCACCGCTACAAAACCGAGGAGATTGACGGTAACTTTACCGAACTTGGCGGTGTAAAGGAAGTAACCTTTTCAGTATCCGGCAACGGCGTTTACGGTAAATTAAAATTTGAAAGTGGCGTTCATAGAGTTCAGCGCGTTCCCGAAACCGAATCGCAAGGCAGAATACAAACTTCTACCGCAACGGTTGCAGTACTTCCCGAAGTTGAAGACGTTGAAGTTAAAATCGACGAAAAAGACCTTAAAGTTGATACTTATAGGTCGTCTGGCGCGGGCGGACAACACGTTAACAAAACTGAAAGTTGTATCCGTATGACGCATTTACCCACGGGAATCGTTGTAACTTGTCAAGACGAGCGCTCCCAAATAAAAAATAGAGAAAAAGCGCTTAAAGTTATGAAGTCGAGGTTGTACGACTATTACAATAGTCAGTACCGCAAGGAGTACGACGAAAATCGTAAAAACCAAATAGGTACGGGCGACCGCTCTGAAAGAATTAGAACGTACAACTTCCCACAAGGCAGAATTACCGACCATAGAATAGGTTTTACTTTATTTAATTTAGAAAACTTTTTATCCGGCAGTATTGACGAGATGATTGAAGCCCTTCAAATAGCCGATAGGGAGGCAAAATTAGCAAACGAAAACGGTTGATTATAACGGTACGTTAATTTTAAGAAGGCGAACGAATATATTGTAAAAAAATATCAATTTCATAATAAAAATTTCACCGTTTGATACAAAACGGTGATTTTTTTGCAAAAAATTTCAATAAATTTCGCGGTTTGCTCTTGAAAATTTCACATATATCGTTTATAATAAGATTACAAATAAATCGGAGGATTTAATTTATGATTAAAATTGTATACGGACCTAAGGGCTTTGGCAAAACTAAAATTATGCTTGACGAAGTAAATAACGCCGGTTCTACCGCAAAAGGTAACGTCGTTTTTATTACTGATAAGCGTTTTAATACCGTTAACGTTAACTTCAACGTTAGATGTGTTTATACCGAAGATCACGACATAAGCGGTGCAGTTGCATTCAACGGCTTTATCAACGGCTTACTCGCAGGCAACAGCGATATCGAATACGTGTTTATCGACGGGCTTAAAAGAATTATCGGCAACGATATGGAAGGTGGCGAAACCTTATTTAAGTCAATTAAACAACTTCAAGAAGAGTATAGTGACCTTAAATTCGTAATTTCGGTAAGCGCTTCGTATGAAGAACTTCCCGCTTACGTTGCTGAACTTGTTTAATAGTATGAACGTTTCAAAAGAGAGAAATATCGAAGTCGGCGGGTATAGTATACCTGCCGATTTTCAATGTATAACTACGGCGTTTTTATCAAGCCTGCAAGATATGGCTTACGCCGATAGAATTAAATCAATTTACAAGAAAATTTTGGGTACTGAACTACCTAAAAATGCTTTTTCTAACCTTGAAGATGCGGAATTTCCCGCAAGCGTAGTTTCAATTGACCAAGGCTTAGCCGTTTTAGAACTTTTTGACGGGGATAGCGCCAACTATACCGATTATATCGTAAACGAGTCAAAGCAAAGCGAAATCGTAAGTTTAACGGCTACGTTTATATCGTCGTACGTTGATTTGGTTACGGGTGGCGTTATAAATTTAGGCGATAGTATCAACCTAGCAATAAACGGTGAAGACGGAAGAGTTTTACTTTCCGCATACCTTTCTAAGAAAGTTGGGCTACCTATCGAAACTATTTTAGTAGGCGTAGAAAAGCCGACAAGCGACGTTATTAAAGGCGTATATTTCGAATCACCGCTAGACGGCGACTTAACCACTTTAATTAGCGGGCTTTACGACGAACTCGATTATCTTTTAGACCCTTTATCGACCTATGGGCTAGTTTCTTACGACCTTTACTATGCCGATTATGACGACGATAGGGTAACTTTGCTTACTTGTTTAGCGTCGCCGTACCTATATTCTAGGCAGGTTCTTAAACACGCTTTTTCGGTTAACGAAATTTCTATTGATAAAGCGATAAAAACGCTAAATATGCTTACGGGAATTGAAGTTCCTAGTGGAATTGAAAATAAAACCGTTCAGCCGTATTTTAAGATAAATTCTAAACTTTCGTATAAAGATGCGATAGAAATTATAAAAGGTCAAAAATAGGTTTGATTTTTGCGTTTTGATGTGATATACTTATTGCTAAGTATAAAAAACCAAGGTTTATTGTTATGGAAAATAAAAAAACTCTATTTAGCGCCGTTCAGCCTAGCGGTATTCCAACCATAGGTAACTACGTTGGCGCAATCAACAACTTCGTAAAACTGCAAGACGAGTATAATTGCATATATTCAATAGCAGACCTTCACTGTTTAACGGTAAAGCAAACCCCCGCGGAACTTAGAAAGGCAACGCAAGAACTCCTTGCGCTATATATCGCGTGTGGGGTAGACCCTGAAAAGTGTATAATGTTCGTTCAGTCACACGTACACGAACACGCAGAACTTACGTGGATACTCAACACTATGACGTATCCTGGCGAACTCAACCGTATGACTCAGTTTAAGGACAAGTCGCGTTCACACGCCGATAACGTAAATATGGGGCTTATGGACTATCCCGTGCTTATGGCTAGCGATATACTTTTATACAACACCGCGGTAGTTCCCGTTGGCGCTGACCAAAAGCAACACATAGAACTCACGCGAGATTTGGCAATAAGGTTTAACGGAAGGTATAGCGACACGTTTACCGTTCCCGAACCTATTTTCCCAAAACACGGCGCAAAAATTATGTCGCTTGCAGACCCGACTAAAAAAATGAGCAAGAGTGACGAGAACGTTAACGCTTATATCTCGATGTACGACAATCAAGATACCGTTATTAGAAAGTTCAAGCGCGCCGTTACCGACAGTGATAATAAAATCGTGTTCGATTTTGAAAATAAGCCGGGTATTTCTAACCTTTTAACTATTTATTCGGTTTTCTCGGGCGAAAGTATCGAAAGTGCCGTTAGTAGGTTTGAAGGTAAAGGTTACGGCGAGTTCAAAATCAAAGTGGGCGAGGCGGTTGCCGAAGGCTTAAAGCCTATAAGCGAAAAGCGCAACGCGTTGCTTAAAGATAAAGCGTATTTAGACGGTATTATGATAAAAGGCGCGGAAAGTGCGTCGAAAATCGCTAGAAAAACGCTCTCAAAAGTTTATAGAAAGGTTGGACTTTACAGTCCTGAAAGGTAATTATGTTTGGTTACTTAAAGCCAGATAATCCGCACTTATATCTTAAAGACGACGTTTTGTATAAAGCCTTATACTGCGGTACGTGTAAAAGCATAGGCTTAACGTGTGGGCAAATTGCAAGGTTTACGTTGACGTACGATATAGCGTTTATGTCTGCAATAGCGCACAACGTTTTAGGCGTTGATATTACGATAAATAAAGAACGCTGTATAGCGCATCAAATAAAAAAGCGCCCCGTGGCTCAGCCTGACGAGATTTCTAAAATGCTAGGCGCGGTAAACGTTATACTTGCCTATTATAAGGTAAAAGACGATATTTTAGACGAGAATAAGGGCGGTATTAAAAGTTCTATTATTAAAGGCGGATATAAAAAAGCCAAAAAACTATATCCCGAAATAGATAAAATCGTAAAAAGCGGGTACGAAACGCTAATAAATTACGAAAAACAAAACTTAGATAGTATTGATATCGTATGCGACCCTTTTGCTAAGATTTTAGAAGATATTTCCACCTTTATATTCAAAGATAAAGCAACCGAGTTTACTCGCGGTTTATTTTACGCGATAGGTAAGTGGATATATCTTATCGACGCGCTTGACGACTACGATAAAGACGTAAAGAATAAAAATTTCAACGTTTTGTACAACGCTTATAAAAAAGTTAGTTATAGTGAACTTATAAAAGAACACAAACAAGATATTTGTTTTGTATTTAGCAGTATTTTTGCCCAAATTTCGGACAATTATAAGAATATACCAATGAAGTACAATACCGATTTAGTTAATAATATATTAACTAGGGGTATTCCTACGACCACTAATAAAATTTTATTAAAGGGAATAAAAAATGATTGACAAGTATTACAAAATTTTAGGCGTTAGCCCGTTTGATAGTGACGAAGTTATCGCCCAAAAATACCAAGAACTCAAAAATAAATATCAAGAAGAAAGGTTTGTAGAAGGCGAAGTGGGTAACAACGCCGCAAAGATGCTAACCGAGATAGAAATTGCTTATAACGAGATTAAAAACTACCGCCAAGAACAATCTGTTGGCGGGGAGCAGTCGCAAGCGTTTTCTAGCGTTGAATCGGCGATAAAAAACGGTGATTTAACCTTAGCGCAAACGCTACTTGACGATTTTAATGAAAGGGACGCAGAGTGGCACTACTATCAGTCGGTTATCTTTTATAAAAAGAACTGGATAAACGAAAGCAAAAAGCAACTCGAAATCGCAGTTTCAATGAACCCTAACGAGCCTAAATACAAAACCGCGCTCAACAAGATAAACGACCGAGTTAACGAAGGCGCTAAAATCAATAGCAACTGGAACAAATCGGGCAACGCAAATTACAGAGTGGAAGAAGGCTCGGCAGACCAGCAACTCGGTGGGGATAGTTGCGCTCAATGGTGTTGCGATATGATTATTTGTAACACATTACTTAATTGTTGTTGCAGTTGTAGATAACTTTTATGAAAAACGGAAAACTAATTGCCATATCGGCAATTTCAACGGCGCTAGGCGTTGTGTTTTTAATAATAGGTGCGTACTTTCAAACGCTAGATTTGTCATGCTTGTTCATGGCGTCTTTAACCGTTATGCTACCATTATCGAAAAACAGCGTTAAAGGCGCTTTTTTAACTTATGGTGCTACGGCGATACTTGCATTCGTGTTTGCTATAAATAGGTTTCATTTATCGCTACTTTACCTACTTTTTTTTGGTGTTCACCCTATAATAAACCACTTTCATATGAAGGCTATAAAAAAAAGGTGGTATTTGTTTATCGTCAAAGGCGTTTTATTTTTAATAGCGTGCTATTTAATGTTTTACGCCTTTTCAATGTTTTTAGTTGAAAACGAGTTTATAGTCAGCGTTTTACCCGTATTTATCGCGGTTTTAGGCGTTTTGTTTTATATCGTTTACGACTTTATTATGTTAAGATTTCAAAAGATGACCGCATCTATAATAAAAAGGTTAGGATTATAATTTATGCGTAAAAATGACGAACTTATCGGCAACGTGTCCGCAATCGGTTCTAATATGGAAGGTATCGTTCGTATTGAGAATTTCGTTTGTTTCGTTCCCTACGCCTTAGTTGGCGAGAAAATTAAATTCAAAGTACTTAAAGTTACTAAAAATATTGCGTTTTGTAAACTTTTAGAAGTTCTAACGCCCGCAGAAGAACGGGTAAGACCTAGGTGTAAGGTCTACGAAAAGTGCGGTGGCTGTCAACTTCAACACGTAAGATATAAAGAACAGTTAAAGTTAAAAACCGAACTCGTTGGAGACTGCCTTAGAAAAATTGCGGGAATTGACTATAAAGTTATGCCTACCGTTAAATGCGATAACGACTACGAGTATAGGAATAAACTTCAACTCCCTATAAGAAATATAGGCGAAAACAAAATAGGCTTTTTTGCTCAAAATTCACATAGAATCGTCGAAATTACCGAATGCCCCATACAAAAACCGTGGTGCTCGGCTATTATTGACGGGGTTAAGGCGTACGTAGAAAAAAGCGGAGTATCTTGTTACAACGAAGAAACGGGCGAGGGGCTACTTCGCCACGTGGTAGTTAGGGATACGGCAGGCGTATTATGCGTAACGGTAGTAATAAACGGTGGCGCTATGTTAAGCCCCGAAATTTTAATAAGCGAATTAAAATCAAGGTTTTTAACCTTTTCGCTTTATGAAAATGTTAACACTTCAAAATCAAACGTAATACTTGGCGAAAAATTTACCCATTTGCACGGTAAAAAGGTGATAGAAGGGGAAGATTTCGGCATAAAATACCACGTTGTACCGCAGTCGTTCATTCAGGTTAACGACCAAATCAAGCGTAAACTGTATTTAGACGTGATTAAAACCTTAGACCTTGACGATACCGTTTCCGTGATAGACGCGTACAGTGGCGCAGGGCTTATGACGGCGCTTATATCTAAACGTGCAAAGCGCGTTTTTGGTATAGAAATCGTTGAAGGTGCGGTAGAAAGCGCAAACGAACTTATTAAACAAAACGGCATTGACAACGTTGTAAACGTATGCGCGCCGTGTGAAGAATACTTGCCAAAACTAATAGATACTTTAAGGTCGCAAGGCGATAAAACCTACGTGGTTTTAGACCCGCCAAGAAAGGGGTGCGACAAAAAGGTGCTTGACGCAATTTTATCGTCAAAGCCCGAAAAAATCGTTTACGTATCGTGTTCGCCACAAACCTTGGCAAGAGATTTAGGGGTACTGATAGGAACTCTAAAATACGAAAACGGCGAACTTAAAAAATCGCGCGAGAGCAGTGGTGAATATAAAATCACAAAAGTTCAACCATACGATATGTTTCCGCAAACTAAGCACGTTGAAACTATCGTTTGCCTTTGCAAGCGATAGTTTCAACAATGAATTGCAACCTTGCGGTTGCGTGAATTGAGCACAAGTGCTCATGAATTGCCGATGGCGTGAATTGAACCGCTGGCGCATTAGTGTTGCAATTCAATTCATGGAGCGAAGCGAGAAATAATGAAGCGAGAGGCTTCAATTCACGACACAAAGTGTCAAATCATTCAAAAACGAGGACTTGCAATGAAAGAAAATATTTTAGTTGATTTGTCAAAGCAATTTGCCGTTGATATCGTTAATCTTTGCACAGACGTAAAAGAGAACCGAAAAAGCAATGTGTTGTTAAATCAAGTGTTGCGGAGCGGTACAAGTATCGGCGCAAATATCCACGAGGCAAATTACGCATCAAGTAAAGCCGATTTTATTAACAAGTTTCAAATTGCTTTGAAAGAATGCTACGAAACCGACTATTGGCTAGGGCTGTTCAAGGATACCCACATAATTACCGAGGTAGAATACAAGGATATGTTTGCAAAGTGCAGTAAAATACGCAAATTACTCATTACCTCTATCACCACGGCAAAGGGGATATGATTTGTCTTGCGCACGCTTTAAGCCATGAATTGCCGATGGCATGAATTGCGCTAGCGCGCGTGAATAGACCTATGGTCATGAATTGCACCGCTGGCGCATTGGGGTTGCAATTCAATTCATGGAGCGAAGCGAGAAATAATGAAGCCAAAGGCTTCAATTCACGACACAAAGTGTCAAATTATCACTATGAGCGAGAGCGAGTAACTTCACTTTACAATACTTAAACTTAAAGAGCTTTGAGGTTTACCCAAGTTCTTTTTTTGTGTGGTAATTAAAACACGCGTTAAAAAATATAAAAGAATTTATTTGCATATTATATAATTAAAAGAATATCTTAAAAAAAATTATAATACTATACCGAAATGAAAAATGTGTAAATAAATATTGCTGACACATGCTGTTTTTAAGGTTAAAAAAGTTGTGAAATTAGTATCACGTATAGCATTTTTAAGGTTTTTGGTGTATAAACGTAAACAAAAAATAGTTTTGTTAACGGTTAATTTTTATAATAAAATTACGGTTAATTTATTATATTTTATAACGATTTTTATAAAACGTTTTCAAAAAATTAAAAAATAAGTAACAATTTTGTATAAAAATTTTATAAACGTATTGACTTATTTGTGTACGTGTGATACAATTGCATAGCAATCGTGTTAGTCTCGCGCGTGTTCACGCGTGGGTGTGCTAGTTATTTTGCCTAGTTTTAAGTAGGCACGTAAAATTTTTAAGGGGGTTTTTATGAAAAAATCTTATGAAAGTCCGTCGATAGAAGTTGTTTTATACAACCAAGTTGACATAGTAACCGCATCAATTGGTCAAGACTATACTACGATTAAAGGCTCGTGGATTGATGAAGACTGGCTTAATATAGGCCAAGGCAATTAGGAGGGCAAAATGAATAAGTTTAGATTAAATCTTATTAAGGCGTTCTCCGTGCTATTTGCAGTTTGCATAGGCTTTGCAATAACTTCAATGCCAGCAAAAGCAGAAGATGCTAACTTTTCAATAAGTAAGTGCGTTTCTTTACGTAATCCAGAAAGTGACGAGCGTGTTGGTATTCGCTTTGAGTCAACCGTAAACGATACTTGGCTTAAAGGTAAAAGCGTTAAACAGTTTGGTACGCTTATTTATCCTACCGCTAATGAATCAAAGTTTAATGAAGAAACACCGTTTGAAACTCTCATTGGTGAAGGGTATTTAGACGCGCAGAACATTGTTCACAATGATAACGCGGGAAGTTTAACGGATACTACTACTTTTAACGCATCACTTCTTTTTGACGCGGCGTCTGTTCGAGGCGCTATTAAAGATGCGGAAGGAGATTATGAGAATAACGATCTCGTAAAAAGCGTTCTTAAAAATCTTTGTAATAAAGATTTTTCTGCAAGATCTTACGCAATACTTAGTGATGATTCCGTAGTGTATACAAACGCTCATTCTGACTCGATGTATAAAGCGGCAGCAAGAACGTATGCGCTTGGTGGCGAGAATGAAACGTTAGCGCTTAACTACTTTGATGATGTTAATTCAAGCAGTGTAACGGCTAATATTTACGGTAACGACTTGGCTTTAACCACTGATACCGCAACAACTTTTTCTAGTGATGCAATCGTAATACTTAACGATAAAGTTTTAACCAAACAGGATGATTATAACGTAGAAAACGGCACTATCGTTTTAACCTATTCAGCAGTTCAAGCGTTAGCGTTAGAAAGTACTAATCATGCTTTTTATATTATTGAAAATAAAGGTAACACCGTTTACAACGAAAACAATGAAACCGAATGGCTTTTTGATGACGTTTTGACGGTAGTTAACGCAGAACTTCTTCCTATAAAAGGTATTGAAGTTAGTGAAAAAGAAGGCGCGGGTTATACGCCTACTCAAAACGCATCCGAATATTTAGAATTTAACTACGTTTATGACAACGGAACGGATGATGGCTTAGTTTCTACAGAATCATACTCGCTTAATGAAGACAATATCACTTCTGTAACCGTTAATGGCAATAAAGTTACTATTACGGTAACCGTAACCGTTTACAACGTAGAATACACTAATACGTGTGAGATTAACGTTGATAATTCTGGTATGTCGGTAACCGAGTTCTTAACTGCACAAGAAGGTAATGACGTTACCCTTAAAGGTATTGTAGTGGGTTTCGCAACTAATATTGACCAAAACGAAGTAATTCTTACTGACGGTACTAACTTCATTTCAGTAGTAGGCCTTGGTGGTGGTGACGTTGTTAACGGTAGTTACTACCTTAACGGTATCGATATAGGTGATGAGATTAGTATTCTTGCAAAACCTCAAACAAGCAAAGTCGGTGCAAATAATGGTAAGGTTTACGCTGAATACGCTGGTGGTAGTGATACTGCCGTATCGGTAATTTCTACGGGAAATAAAATTACTTTACCTGCTGTAAGTGAAAAGGATAAAATCATAACTAGCACTAGTGCATTAGAAACTTTCTTAAAAGGTGCTAATCAATATAAATTAGTAAAATTTAATGCGGAAATGAACTTCGTAATGGATGAAAATTACGAACTTTACAATTTCTGGTTATATGATGACACCGACGCAACTAGTCTTGAAGGAATTAAAGTTAACCGCTTAATTCCTACCTTCTCGGGCGTATCTACCCAAATGAACGCTGGTCAAACGTTCAGCAAACTTATGATTAACGGTAACGCTAGTTCACTAGACTATACTAATCCGCACAACGCGTTCAAGGCAGTTACCGCACTTTATTTAGGTGGTAATGAAACTCACGCACAGTTCGTTATTTTAAGTGCTGATTCAGTGGGTGATGCTACTGCTTACGTTGATGATACCGCAACTAAGTTAAATGCACCAACTAAACTTAAATATAGTTTAGCCGAAATTAAAGATGGTTTCATACCTGATTTAGCAGGTTGTACTATCGATTACGTTTATACAAACCGTTCAGGCGTAACAGTAGAAGTTACTGAAGATATGCTTAGAAACGTGCCTAATATTACAGAAATAGGTGACTACACTATTTATATAGAAGGTGAAGGTCGTAATATAAAAGGTGAAGTTTGGACTAGTTCGTTTGAAATAGCTGTAAAAGAACTCGCGATAAAATCCGTTAAAGTAGATGCTGATTCTATGCCAAAATATAATCATCGCAATACGCTTAGTGACGTAAGTTTTGAAGGTGTTCCTGCTACTATCACCTATGAAGATGGGTCGACTACTACTCTTATCCTTTCTGACGGTATGATTAAAACAGCGCCTACTGAGTGGGCTCTTGATACGGAATTAACTTACACCTTAACTTACAGCGAATCTGAATTTGAATTTGATTTATCTATCACGTTCGTAAACGAAGCGCTTTCAATATCTAACTTCTGGTCGAAGTATGAAGCTGGCGAAATTGTGTTAAATGACGTTATAGACGTAATGGGTGTAGTAATTAACCCTGCTTTAGCGTATGCTGATGCTGGCGCAGATTTCATATTAAAAGATACTACGACTAATGACGTGCTTCCATTATTATATACTGAACAGTATGATACTGGTCTTAACAAAGTTGACGGTTTCAATGAAGATGCTGATGTTGGCGAAGTTATAATTGTTGAAATAATAGTAAGAAAAACAACGTCAACAAACGTTGGTAACTATGGTAAAGTTTGGGGTAATGCAACTAGTAAGGCTGCGTTTGATGCTTCTGTAATTAACGTTACTAACTACGTTGATGCAAATGAAGATTTTGATTTAGCAAGTGCACCGATAATTTCTACGCAAGACGAGTTGATTAGTTTTATCGGTACGAGAAAAACACAAATCGTTAAGTTAGAAGGGGTTAGATTTGCATATAAGTCTACCAGTTATTATGCATTATTCTTTGATGAAAGTTTTGATGAGGAAGCAGACGCAAAATACACGTCAACGCCAAAATTCTTAATTACACTTTATTTAGCATCGACGAAAATGTATGTTCCTACGTCAACGTTAAATACTTATCTTACTAAGGACTTGACGTCGGCTGCGAAGTATGATGCTCCTGCAATTCTTAGTGAGGGTAGTTATATGTACGCTATGTTTATCGGTGGTGATAAATCTTACTTGAAGTTCGCAATTTTAGACGATAGTTGGGTTGGAACTACTGCACAAGCGTAATAATAGGGGGGATATAATATGAAAAAGTTTATTAGTTTTTTAATTACTTTAACTTTAATTTTATCGCTTTACCCCGTATCACTTTCAGGGGCGAAAGCGCCAAGCAATAAAATTACTACTACGGTAACGGGGTTTGAGACCCCGTCTACCGTAGATGATAGAAACGCAGAAGGCAAGTATCTTATACTTAATGAAGACGGGTCTTACGGCGGTTCGCTTAACGATGCGCTTTACGGTAAAGGTGCACCGCTTAACGGCGAGTATGACGTTGTAGACGAAAATACAAAAGTATTTAATTCCGACTATTACTTTAACGGCGATTATTACAATATGTCGTCTAACAAGGAAAGAAAAATCTTCCCTAAATTCTCGCCGTATCAACAAACTATGCAAGATACTAGCGGTATCGCTTGTATAGTTATGATTCTTAACTACTTAGGGTATGACGTTTCTGAGTATTCAGAACTTTATCTTCTTAAAAAGTATGAGGAATTAAATGGTAAAACCGTTTACGGTAACGGCACTACTCCTGACGGTTTAGTTAAACTTGTAAACTCGTTAGGTCTTAAATTAGGCGAAAACTTAGTTACTGCTAATTCAACGGAGATTAAAACTTCTTCATACGGAATTGGAACAAGTAACAATTACGCTGATATTATGCCGGTATTTAGGGATTGCATTGAACAAGGTAAGTTCTTAGTTATGAGATATCAGTCGCCAAACGGTTACGGATATAAAGTTCTTATTGGTCACGATAGTAAGCAAGAACCTTACACTACGTCTTACGACCAAACTAAAACTATTGATTTACCTCATGACGACTACTTTATCTTTGCCGAACCTAACGACAATTACGACCATTTCCAAGACGGGTATACCGCAAACCGCGCCAACACCGTTATTAGATGGTGGTTTAATATGGATTATGACGGTTACGTTGACGATAATAGCAGACACGAATATTTCATAATCGACCCTAATATCGACGTTGAATTTAGTAACGCTGAGGCTGATAAAGGAACTGCTCTTCAAGAAGCATATCAAAATATGTATAAAAAAGCAGTTAGTTTAGAGGCTAGCGACCCATTACTTTATAAATTACCACGTAACGGTTCAGATATGTGGAAGGGAGTTTCAATAGTTAGAGATGAAGATGGTAATCCTTTAACAGATGAAAATGGTAAAATTGTAACTGAAACGAAAAATTTAGAGTCTAAAAAGTATGGTAGTTATCGTTTAGCTGCGTTCGGTATAATTTCAACCGGTGGTGGTACTACTGATAGACCTGACTTACCTTATGCAAAGATTACTGACTTCTACAATATGGGTAGTGAAGGTAGTAGAATTTTACTTCCAAACTATACCGTACTTCAACAAACGATGGAATCTTCTTGTGGTGTATGTGCAGTAACCTCTGTTCTTAAATACTACGGTAAATTAACTGATAAATTTATAAATTACGTTAATAATGATATTACCATATCGGCGGCTAAAAATTTCATAGGTAAAAACAGCGAAGGTAACGACGATATTACGCATTACAACTTCGAGCGTGCGTACACCTACGCTTACGACAATAACGGTGCGTTTGATGATACGGTTATTGGCGGTACGGAAAACGCTTATCATAAAATAGTACTTAATGAGTTGGGTTATACAACGCATTGTTATGAATCTAAGCGCGTTAGTGTTAATGGTCATCAGCGTGCAGTAAACCCCATGTTCAAAGATTATTATGCGTTTAGGGCTTTCGTTAAATATCACTTAGGTAATGATAGACCTATCGTTGCTAATGTCAGCCCAAGTGGTGGACACTACGTAACGATTATCGGTTATGACGATATGGGTAACGACTATATCTATGACGACGTTATTATTATTGCAGACTCTACAGATTACTGGGACGGTTATCAAGACGGTTACTGTGTATATTCTGCAAATCAATTTTACCGTCAATTTACTAATTCTGCTAATGCGGAAATGTTCTCGACAATGGTAATTTACAAAAACTAAATAATTAAACGAAAAACCCGAAAATTTTCGGGTTTTTTTGTTTGGTATTCAAATAAATTACATTTATTTTGAAATTTAATTGATTTTTATTATTTATTGTTTTACAATAAACGTATCGTTTAATAAACTTTATTAGGAGATAATATGAAACTTAACGCTTTTAACGACGGGGTCGATATTACCGGTGAAGAGATTTATTCATTTTTAATGATAGGGCAGTCAAACATGGCGGGGCGTGGCGAACTTATTGAAAGCGAGCAAATTACAAACGACAACTGCTTTATGTTCCGCATGGGTAGGTGGCAAAAAATGAGCGAGCCTATAAACCCCGATAGGGCTTTATTTGGAATTAAATTTCCATCTGGTGCGTGCCTTGCTACTTCGTTTGCCGACTGTGTTTCTAACCACTACGGCGTAAAAGTAGGGCTTATTCCGTGTGCTGACGGTGGCACGGGTATTGACGCGTGGCAAAAAGGCGAAGTTTTATACGACTATACCGTTATGATGGCTAACCTTGCTAAGCGTTCTTCAAAAATAGCGGGTATAATTTGGCATCAAGGCGAAACTGACGCTTACAGCCTAACAAGAGCAAAAGCGCACAAGCAAAAGTTTATAGATATGATAACTTCGCTTAAAAAAGATATCGGTTTAGAAAACGTTCCCGTAATAATTGGCGAACTTGCTTATAACTACGAGCGCAATTTTGGCGATAACCATTTACTCATTAACAAGCAGTATCACGAAATTGCAAGTGAATTTGATAATTTTGCAGTAGTTTCCGCTAAAAGTTTAACGCTTAAAGCAGACGGTTTGCATTTCAATTTGCCTTCACTACGCGAATTTGGTAAGCGTTATTTTGAAGAGTATAAAAAAGTAACGAAAGGAAATTTGTAAAATTATGGTAGCAACTTTTCACAACCATACCACCTTTTGCGACGGGAAGAATACCCCTCGCGAAATGGTTGAATACGCGATAGATAACGGCGCGAGAGCGATAGGCTTTTCAGCGCACGGTTATACGCCGTTTGACACGAGATATTGCCTTAACGACGAGAGTGGTTATATAAATGAAATAAACGCCTTAAAACGCGAATTTAAGGATAAAATTGAAATAGTGCTCGGCATTGAAGAAGACTCGCTTTTTCCTATAAACCGCAGTTTGTATAACTACGTTATAGGCTCGTCACACTACCTTTATATAAACGGCGAATATCTGCCTATTGACCATTCGCCAAAACTTTTTGAAAAATGTTTACAAGTTTTTAATAACGACGAATGTAAACTCGCTGAAAGTTATTACTCTTCTTTTTGCAGTTATATAAAATCGCGCAAACCCGATATCGTTGGGCATTTTGATTTAATAACTAAGTTCGACGAAGAAAGGCGTTTATTTCTAGATAACCAAAACTACCATAAAATTGCTGAAAAATATATGCTTTCCGTTGCGGGGGAAGACGTTTTGTTTGAAGTAAACGTAGGTGCAATTCTTCGCGGGTATAGAAAAACTCCGTATCCGTATGAAAACTTACTGCATATAATAAAAAAGTCGAACGGAAAGATTATTCTTTCGCTTGATTGCCATAATAAAGATTTTTTATCCTACGACTTATCTAATACTAAAAATTATCTAAAAACCATTGGTTTTAATTGCGTTTATACCATAAAAAACGGCAAGTTTATTAAGGAGAGTTTATGAAACCGCTAATAGGAATTTTAGTTACTATTGACGACGATAAATTAACGTCTATAAAATACGATTACGCAAGGTCCGTTTCCAAACTTGGCGGAACGCCTATCGTTTTACCGTACACGACTGACGATAGCGATATCGACCGTTTCATTTCCCTATGCGACGGGTTTTTATTCAGCGGTGGAAAAGACGTTGAGCCGTCGTATTTCAACGAAGAAAAAATCAACGATAGCCTAGTTATTCACAAGTATCGTGACGAACTTGAATTTAAGGTGTTTACTAAGGTAATATCCACTAATAAGCCGATTTTAGGCATATGTCGTGGCGCGCAAGTTATCAACGTTGCGCTTGGCGGAACGCTTTATCAAGATATTCCTACCCAAATTCCTTCGCAAATTTTACATAGGCAAGCGGAAGGGCAACACGAGTATTCACACGATATATTAGTTTTGAAAGATACGCCGTTATATCAACTCGTTCGTGGTCGTGATAGAATTGAAGGAAATAGTTTTCACCATCAGTCTATAAAAGAACTTGGAAAAGGGCTTAAACTTATGGCAACGGCTGACGACGGGGTTATCGAAGGCGCATACCTTGACGGGGATAGGTATTTAAGAATTTACCAGTGGCACCCCGAAAAACTTTTTGATAAAAACGACCACAACAACTTAATTATTAAAGATTTTATCGACGCGTGCAAGTAGGATAGTTATGTATAACAAATTTGACGTTAAAACCTTAATTAAAGACGTACTCGTTGCGGTTATTGCAGGCTTTATCGTAGGAACGGCTTATCACTTTTTTCAAAACAGCAATAATTTCGCGCCGGGTGGCGTTGGCGGTTTGGCTACCATTACCTATCACTTTTTAGGCGACAAGGTTAGTTGGTCTATTTTAATGCTTTCGTTTAACCTGCCTATCTTTATTCTTCTTACTATTTTCGTTGACAAGAAGTTGGGCGGAATTCTCGTTGTTTATATGGTTGTTCAGTCGTTTACGCCGTATCTATATGAACTTTTTAACCTTTTACCGTATTCGCTTATCAATTACAAGGAAGATTTTAATATCGTTTTTGCTTGTGTTGCTACGGGCGTTATATCTGGCTTTGGGTTCTCTATGATGTTAAAGCGGTTCGGTGCTAGTGGTGGAACTTACGGAATATCTGCGCTACTTAAAAAGGCTAAACCCGAAATGAATATCGCTTACGTTTCGTTTATTATGGACGCAAGCGTTGTCATTATCGCGTTTTTCGTTTATGGTATGAAATTTACTCCCGTAATTTGTACGTTAATGAACTTATTTATTGCAAACGTTATCGTTGATAACGGCTTGAACGGTATTAAAAACGGTTATAAGTTTGAAATCATTACGGACAACCCCGACGAACTTTGTAAAGAATTATTATCTAAACTTAAACACGGCGTTACTGAAATTAACGTTCACGGTATGTATTCTCAAAAGGATAAGTTTATGCTCGTTTGCATAATCAATAAGCGCCAAATAGGCGATATGATGCGAATACTTAAAAAATACCCCGGTACTTTTTCTAGTTTCGTAAAAGTAAACGAAGTGTTTGGTAATTTCAAAAGGAAGGTATAAAATGGCAATATTAAAAGGAATAGGCAAGTTCTTACTTACTATTTTGATAGTTTTAATATCAATAGCATTGTCGTTTGCCGTTCTTATGATGCTTATTGACGTTATTCTTTTGCCCGACGACTACTTGTTTTACGAACACGCACAAGTAACGGGCGAGATACTGCTTGCGTTGTTTTTAATTCCCGCTATATTTTTTAGCGTTTTTATTATGCAAAAGTTAAAACTTGCATCAAAGCGCCAACTTGAAAAAAACGAAAAGGCAATTTGGCTTTGGAATAGGTTAGGGCTTTTCAAAATTCCCGTTATCGTTATTTGGGTAGTTGCGGTATATTTTTGCTTTACGAATATCAATATAGTTACCGAAAACGAAATTATAGTTAAAACTGCGTTTAACCCGACGGGTACTTCTTACGAATATCTAGACGTTGACGAAATCGAAACAGGTTTCGGCACTAGTTTTATCGCTTGTGCCGAGTATAAGGAAGAAGGTAGTTTCTATTACAAAATTATAATTGACGGAAAAGAAGTAATTTTCCACCAGCCCACTACGAACGAAAATATAGAAAGATATTACGACGAAACTTATTTGGAACTTGTTGATTTTGACGATAAACTCGTTAACCTTGGCGTTACTAAATCTTCTAGTGATAAAGGCTACGAAAAATGCGATTTTGACGACGATATCGTTGAAAGATTTTTGAGAATAATAAATAACAAATAAAATTTTGCGCGACCGTACTCGGTCGCGTTTATTTATTTATAAATAAATATTAAAATTTGTTGCTATTTTATTGAAAACTGTGCTATACTTAAAAAGTTCAAGTAACTTGTACTTTTACATACGTTTCGTAATATTTTTAACGAAATACGCTTAAATATATACTTGGATAGTTTTTTGGAGGAATTTATGGTAAAAAAGATTATCGTTCTTGTGATATCTTTGATATTATCGGTTGGCTCGTTAGTGTCTTATAACGTGATAAACGATAATACCGTTGATTTCGGCGCTGGCGACGGTGTTTCAAGAACAATTAGCAGTGTAGACGATTTGACTAGCCTTTTATCGAAAATACCTAACCACGGTAATTACGACGAAAGTGACGACGTGTCTACGTTAGAAGGTTATGAGGAATTCAATGGTTTAACCGTTGTTGAAAACGGCGAAAAAACCATTTATAAAAATTTTAGAAAGGTTAGGCTTGACGAAGATCCTAACGTTGCACCCGAAGATATTATCTACTATTTGCAACGTGACGTAGAGTATACGAGCCAAAGGCTTCAAATGAACTTTACTAAAAACGCGATATACTATCATTCTATCGGCGTTACGTACTTGGGTAGTGAAATTGCGTCTTTAATAGGTAACGATTATTTTAATTTTGACAGTGATTATTTCGTTAGTGCAGAGCGCACCGTTACCGAGTACGACGTTGAGGTTTATCACTCGAAAGCAAGAACGATGTATAAAATCAACACTTGGAACGTTTACGACCAAGAAGCAACTGAAACGTACGGTTACGAACCCGTTTACGTTAACGTTCCCCAAGAAGAAGTTAATGAAGACGAACTTAGCCCTAAAGAGTGGCTTCAATACAAGGCAAGTAAAATTCAAAATAACCACTTAGGCGTTTGGATTGAAGTTGACAAAACGGCTACCGATATTGAAGACGAAGAAGGTCCTTCTCAAGAAGAGTTAGAAAATATGACCGAAGAACAACAAATGCAATATATGTTCGACTTTATGGTTGATATGACTTGCCAACAAATTTCGTTCGAACAAGTTAAATGGATCGGTCAAGCAAACGTGGCAAACGTATCATACCTTTCTAGACTTGCTGAATTTATCGCAACTAATTACGTTCAAGACAGCAAATATTTCTATTACGACGAGAACGAAAAACTTCACAAGTTCGTTCCTTCTTTCTCAGATGAAGAGGGCAATTGGATTGATGCGCCTAAATACGACTATTTAAGAGACGTTGTTCAGCCTAGTAAATTTCCTGCATATAAGTCAGACGATTGGTCGCAAGGCGTAAACCTTGAATTTAATTTAGGTTCTGACATTTGCACTCTTTACCAAAAAGTTGACGCTGGCAAGCAAATGTATTATAACGAAGAAACTAAAACAACGACTACTATTATGCACGTTGATAACACCGTTGCAAACCTTTCTTCTAACTCGAAGATTAAATCGGTAAAAGACGTGTATGGTGACGATATCCGTGAAATCGTTACAACTTATTTCCAAATGCAAGGGGAGGATGAATAATTATGGCTAAACATAAGAAAGAAAAAGTTATAATTAAAGGCCTTGGCTTTGTAAGTTTCGTTATTGCACTCGTATTATTTATCGTTGCTTGTTGGGGTAACTCGATATTTACTAACGAAGATAACGCTATTTTAGGCTTGACGATGAACGACGTTTCTAAACTTTTGGAAGATTTTGAAAGCATCTCGCCTGATTTTAAGACGATATTATCAATAATCTTCGTGTTCTTCTGCGCTATCATTTCGATAATTTTAACTATTAAGTTTATCGGGCTTTTCTTCGGTTTATTAGGCTTTATCGGCAAGAAAGACGCGTACGTCGTTGCTAAAAAACTTTCTAAATACGCTAAAAACGCGTTAGGCGCTATGGCTATTGAAATTTTCGGTATGCTTATCTACGCGCTTGACGACGGCGTTATCGGTAAAGACGCAACTACCTTTATGATTGTAGTTGGCGTAATTTTCGCAGTACTTTATCTTCTCGTTCGTTTTTACAGATGGTTTATTGTGGAAAAACGCGAAATTGCCGATATCGTATTTGCAGTAGTTAAAGACGGTATTTATATTGCGTCATTATTGTTCTTATTCTCGTTCGTTAACCTTAAAACTTTACCTTTGATTTTAGAAATTCAAACGTACTTTAACTTGGGTGACGAGGCGTTTATGATTAACCTTATCTCAACTAGCATTATGGATTTAGTGCTTAACGTGATAACCTTCTTAATCTTAACCAGCCTTATGAGAAAAACTGTTAGACTTTTACCGTTTAACAACTACAAAAAGAACGTTTACTCTAAAATTAACGGCGGTTATATTACGCTTTTCGTGTTTGCAACACTCTTCTCGGTAATGGGCGTTGTAGTTATGCCTATCGTTAACTCAACGTTCGATACGGCTAATATCGTTCCTACCGTTATCGGTATAGCGCTTGATATCCTACCGTATCTTCTCGTTATGATTGCAACTTGTCTTTTAGGTTCGGTTGAAGATTTCCACTCAACTGAAATTAAACTTAAACTTCCAGAAGTTGCATCTAATAGCCAAGAAGTTGCTACCGAAAGCGAAACCTAAGAATAATTGAAAGAAAAAAAGTCTTGAATTTTCAAGACTTTTTTTATTGCTATCGCATTAAATATTTGCTATAATTGTTTCAATAACGATTATTTAGGTAAAATTATGAAAAAATTACTTGATATTGCTATGGATATAGGCGAACAAATGCTTATATCGGGCGCGGAAGTTCATAGGGTAGAAGATACCATATCTAGAATTTGCAAGGCGTTTGGAGCGTCTAGGGTTGACGTGTTTTTTATTACGTCTAGTATGGTTGCAACAATTCACGATAAAGACGGGCTTCCGTACACTCAAACGCGCAGATTATTAAACGTTGGCACTGATTTCACAACGCTTTCTAAACTAAACGCGCTATCTAGAAAAATTTGTTCAAGTTCTAGCATTTCTATTGAAGAAATTGAAAACGAACTCACGTCAATTAAAAGCGAAAAGCACTATCCTTTTTACTTAGAAGGCGTGTTCTATGCGATTATTGCGTGGGCGTTTACTTTATTTTTCGGCGGAAATATCGTTGAATCTCTAATAAGCGCAGTAATAGGTTATGGCGTTAAATTTGCAACGGTATTTATAGATAGACTACTTCAAAACAAAATTTTTAGTAAGTTTATTTCGTCGTTTTTGCTAACCGCGTTAGCGTATCTATTTTATAGCGTCAATATTATACCTTCTGTCGACTACGTAATCATCGGTAATATTATGACGCTTATTCCCGGCGTTAACCTAACTAATTCCTTGCGCGATTTATTCACTGGCGATAGTATGACGGGCGTTCTTAGGTTTATCGAGGCGTTACTTACCGCGCTTGCTATTGCGCTAGGCTACGTAGTTTTCGTGTTTTTAATCGGCGGAAAACCACTTAGCGTTGGAACTACCGCGTACAGCGGTGCAACCTTTTATATTATTCAAATAATAACTGCAATTATAGGCTCGATAGGGTTTGGGTTTATATATAACGTTCACGGCAAAAGCCTAATTGCGGTAGGTGTGGGCGGTGGAATCGCTTGGGGACTTCACCTTTTGATTTTCTACTTAACGAGCAACGAAACGGTATCTTACTTTATAGTTTCGCTATTCGTATCTATCTATGCTGAAATTATGGCTAGGGTTCTTAAAGCGCCAACCACGGTTTTTGTAACTCCGTCGCTTATACCGCTCGTACCTGGTGCGTCGCTTTATTATACGATGCGTTCAATGTTCGGTGGAAATTTGCTTAGTTTTACCGAAAGCGCGATATTAACGCTAAAACTTTCCGCTGCGCTTGCGCTTGGTGTAATAGTTGCCACCGCTATTATGAAAGTTGTTTATATTATTATTTCAAAATTAAAACTAAATCATATATCAAGATAAAACGGTTAAGGTGTGTTTTTCTTGCAATTATGGTTTTTTATGTGTTAAAATGTAAAAAAGGAGATACTTTATGATTAAAGTTGGCATTTACGGTTACGGCAATTTAGGGAAAGGCGTTGAATCTGCCATCAAACAAAATAGTGATTTTTCACTCGTTGGTATTTTTACTAGGCGTGCGCCCGAAAGCGTTAAAACGCAATTTAATACCCCCGTTTATAAGGCAGACGACGTTTTGAATTTCAAAAATGAAATTGACGTTTTGATTATATGCGGTGGCTCGGCAACCGACCTTCCCAAGCAAACGCCAGAACTTTCAAAATACTTTAACGTTGTTGATAGTTTTGATACTCACGCTAAAATTCCCGAGCATTTTGATAACGTTAACTCAGTTTGCTTAGAAAACGATAAGACTTCGCTTATATCTTCGGGTTGGGACCCAGGTCTTTTCTCGGTAAATCGCGTGTACGCATCGTCTGTGCTTGCTGATAGCAAGTTTTACACTTTTTGGGGTAAAGGTGTTAGTCAAGGGCATTCCGACGCGATAAGGCGTATTCAAGGCGTTAAAGACGCTAAGCAATACACAATTCCCGTAGACAGTTCGCTTGAACTCGTTAGAAGTGGCTCTGCGCCAGAACTGTCTACACGTGAAAAGCACGTTCGCGAGTGTTTCGTCGTGGTTGAAGACGGGGCTAATAAGCAAAAAATTGAAAACGAAATTAAAACTATGCCTAACTACTTTGCCGACTACGACACGACCGTTCACTTTATCTCACAAGAAGAATTAAACGAGAAACACTCGGGTATTCCGCACGGTGGTTTCGTAATTTGCACGGGAAAAACGGGTGTAAACTTACAAAATAACCACGTAATAGAATACTCTCTTAAACTCGATAGCAACCCTGAATTTACAGCGTCAGTTCTCGTATGCTATGCGCGTGCCGTTTACAAAATGCACCAAAAAGGCGATTTTGGTTGCAAAACCGTGTTTGACGTTCCGCCCGCATATTTATCAAGTTTATCCCCAGAAGAACTTAGAAAAAACTTTTTATAACTAAAAACGCTTTGCATTGAGCAAAGCGTTTTTTTATATTTCGTTTCTAATAAGGTCTTCAAAACTCTCGCGTTTTACGATAATTTTGTCCTTTCTGTTTTCTATTGCAATAATAGGTGGGCGAGGTATACGGTTGTAGTTTGATGCCATTGAATAGTTGTACGCGCCCGTTACTAGAACTGCAAGTTTATCTCCGCGCGAAGGCTTTTTGATTTCAACGCCTTCTTGAATTAAATCGCCACTTTCACAGCATCTACCTGCTATCGTAACGGTAACGTCAGGAGCGGAACTTGCCTTACTTGCGTTTATTACCGTGTAACTTGAACCGTATAGGGTGTAACGGGGGTTGTCCGTCATACCACCGTCGATTGAAACATAACTTTTATACCCGTCGATAGTTTTGAAACTGCCAACAGAGTAAATCGTCATACCAGCGTCGGCAACGATACTTCTACCAGGTTCTAAAATAACGGTAGGCTCGATAAGACCGTAGTTTTTGCAAGTTTCTTTGAAAACTTTTGAAACTTCTTCAAGGTTTTTCTCTATATCGATTTCAGGGTCGCTTTCTACGTACCTAACGCCGTAGCCACCGCCTAAATTTAATATCTCGGCAGTGTAGCCGAATAAATTCTTAACGTCACGAATAAAAGTGAGCATAATTTTCGTAGCCGAAATAAAGCAAGAACTATCAAAACATTGCGAACCAACGTGGCAGTGAAAACCGCAAAGTTTAACGCTTTTTAGTTTTAACGCCTTTTCGGTAATTTCAAACGCTTGTCCCGTTTCGATAGGAGTGCCGAACTTACTGTCAACTTGCCCGGTCGCAATTTTAGCGTGAGTGTGGGGGTCGATACCGGGGGTAATTCTAACTAAGATTTTTTGCTTAATACCGTTTAGGCTTGCTTGACGGTCGATTTCTAAAAGTTCTTCCACGTTATCAACTACGAAATAGCCAACGCCACACTTAATTGCGTATTCAATATCGCTATCCGTTTTGTTGTTCCCGTGAAAAAAGGCTTTTTCAAGCGGAAAATCGGCGTTTTTAGCCGTGTAAATCTCGCCTGATGAAACCACGTCAATCCCGATGCCTTCTAGGCGTGCTATGCGGTAAATTTCGGTAATCGAAAGCGCTTTTGACGCATAACACGGAAAAGAACTTTTAGAAAAGTGCTTTTCCATAGCGTTTTTATATACGCCCATTTTACTTTTAACTTTTTCTATATCAAGTAGCATAAGGGGAGTGCCGTATTTGTTTGAAAGTTCAACCACGTCAACTCCGCCAAACGTTAAATGACCGATTTCGTTAACGTTAACGTTATCGTGTAACATAATTACTCCATTATTTCATCAAGGACTTCATATCGTAAAGCCCTGCTGGTTTTCCTATTAAAAATTCCGCTGCGGTTAACGCGCCGTTAGCAAAAAGTGAGCGAGCGTGCGCCTCGTGGCGAATCGTAAGCGTTTCGTTTCCCGTGTTTATCATAACTTCGTGTATGCCAACGACGTTTCCCATACGAATTGACTGTATGCCTATTTCGTTAGGCTCTCTTTTTGATAACCCCGAGCGACCACATTTGATTTCGAGTTCGTCTTTTACGGACTTAATTTCGTTAGCGAGCATAAGTGCAGTACCGCTAGGCGCGTCAACCTTGCGGTTGTGGTGCGTTTCAATAATTTCAATATCGCCGTCAATTAGCGCAACTGCCTCTTTCACTAGTTTTGCGGTAACCGCAACCCCAAGCGAGTAGTTTGCCGTAAAAAATACGGGAATTTTCTTTGACGCTTCAATAATGAACGCCTTTTCGTCTTCCGTATGCCCAGTCGTTGCTATAACGCAGGGTAAATTTTTAGAAATCGCGTCTTCAAGGAGTTTTTTAGTTGCCGTATGAAAAGAAAAGTCAACTAAAACGTCACCTTTTATAGGGCAGTTAGCAAGCGTATCGTATACGCCTTCACCAACCACGTCGATTTTAGCCACGCAAGTAGAGTTTTTATAACCCTTTTCACATAAAGCGTTAACTTCGCGCCCCATAAAACCGTTAGCGCCACTTATAATTACTTTCATTATAAAATTCCGTCCTTTCGCATAATTTCAACGAGTTTTGCTTCCTTTTGTTCATCCATCGGGGTAAGTGGCATTCTTAAAACGTTTTCGCCAAAACCAAGGTGGTGCATAGCCGCTTTAACGGGTATCGGGTTAACTTCGCTAAACAAAGCGCTAATAAGGTCGTGATACTTAATTTGAAGTTCAGCGCTACCTTTCGCGTCACCTTCAAGGTACTTTTTAGCCATAAGAGAAGTTTCTTTTGGGATAACGTTAGAAAGAACTGATATACAGCCCTTACCACCGAGCGACATTATAGGAACGATTTGGTCGTCGTTACCCGAGTAAACGTCAAGTTTATCGCCAACGAGAGCAAAAGTTTCTAAGATTTTAGAAATGTTGCCGTTTGCTTCCTTAATCGCTACGATATTCGGGTGGTCTGCAAGTACCGCGTATGTAGAAGGTTCGATATTAACGCCCGTTCTTGACGGAACGTTGTATAAAATAACGGGTTTTTCGCTCGCGTCTGCAATAGCGGTATACATTTGAATTAAACCTTTTTGTGTTGCCTTGTTGTAGTAGGGCGTAACAACGAGTACCGCATCAGCACCAACTTCGCAAGCGTGCTTAGTAAGGTCGATAGCGTAGGCAAGGTCGTTAGAACCAGTACCAGCGATAACGGGAACTCTGCCGTTCGAGCGTTCTACAACGAATTTAATAGCGTCGCGATGCTCGTCGTCAGTCAAAGTTGACGCTTCGCCCGTAGTACCGCAAACGACGAGTGCTGAAATACCCGATTCAATTTGCCAGTCAACGAGTTTACCGAAGTTTTCATAATCAATGCTACCGTCACGGTGCATAGGGGTAACTAATGCTGTTGCAATTCCTTCAAAAATGGTTTGTTTCTTCATAAAAATCTCCTTACATAGATAAAGGGCAGCGACTATACGGCTGCCCTTGAAATAACGCAAAATTAAAGTATAAGCGTAATTTCTTGATAGCACTCCGCAAACACGACAGTTTAACGAATATTTTCCGTTAACCCAGCAAGCGTTTTTTGCAAGAAATACGCTAACTTCGGCAATTGCCCCTTTCACTTTAACCGCTTGCACGGATAATTAAAGTTACTTTTGACTAACTGCGCCTCTATCAATTTTTCTTAATTTTAACACTCGTTTTAACTATTGTCAACTGTTTTAGCGCTTAAATCGTCAATATTTTATAAATATTCTAAAATTATTTTTTTGGTTATATAAATTGCAACTAAATCGCGTTTGTGATACAATAAATAAAAGGAGTTTTTTTATGAGTTTAGTAAAAACTGACAAAAAGTTTTGGACAGCGCTTATAATCTTCGGCTTAACCGGGCAGGTTGCTTGGGTGGTAGAAAATATGTATTTTAACGTATTTATCTATAAGATGTTTAACGCCTCTGCTAGCGATATTTCAATTATGGTAGCAGTATCCGCGGTGGTTGCAACGTTAACCACTTTACTTATGGGTGCGCTGTCTGATAAGTACGCGGTGAGAAAGCCGTTCATTTGCTTTGGTTATATAATTTGGGGTATAACGATTTGCTCGTTTGCACTCATTAACGTTGATTTTATCTCAAAAATATTCGGCGCGAGTTCAGCCTTAGCAGTTGGCGTTACCTTGGTTATTGTTATGGACGGGGTTATGACCTTTTTCGGTTCTACCGCGAACGACGCTTGCTTTAACGCATGGCTTACCGATAGTACGAATTCTTCTAACCGCGGTAAAGTTGAAGGAATAAATTCAATGATGCCACTCGTTGCAATACTAGTTGTGTTCGGTGGGTTTATGTCGTTTAATTTAGACCTTCCGTCTAGTTGGACCGCCGTTTTCATAATTATAGGCGTTTTAGTCGTTTTGATAGGCGTGTCGGGGTTTTTTCTTATAAAAGACGTTAAAATAGATAAAACAGAAAACACTAATTACTTTAAGAACCTTTTATACGGGTTTAGACCGTCGGTAATTAAAGAAAACGTTAAACTATATCTAATGCTTATCGGCTTTGCTATTTTTGGAATTTCTATTCAAGTGTTTATGCCGTATTTGATACTATACTACGAAGTTTCACTCGGTATGAAAGACTACGTTTTGATAATGGCGCCCGCGATAATACTTGCGTCAGTATTCACGGCAGTATACGGCAAAACCTACGATAAACTCGGCTTTTTTAAGTCTATAATCGCCCCCGTTTTATTGCTAATCGTCGGCTATATAGCACTTTATTTCTTCAAGCAAACCGCGCTCGTGTTTATAGGTTCACTACTTATGATGTGCGGATATCTATCGGGCACTGCCGTATTCGGCGCGGTAATTCGCGATTTAACGCCCGTAAATAAGTCTGGAATGTTTCAGGGTTTAAGAATTATCGGTCAAGTTTTAATTCCCGGGATTATCGGCCCGTTTATCGGCTCGTGGGTACTTAAAAACGCTGAAACGATAGTTGGGGGAGATGGAACGGTTTCGTTTATTCCTAACGAAAATATCTTTTTATCAGCGCTCGTTGTTATATTAGTTCTTGCAATAACGCTGTTTGTTTTTGAAAAATTACAAAAAAAGAAAGTATAGGCACTCGTTAAAAAGACGGCGGTATTGATTGTAAAAATGATAAGTTTATTGTATAATTAGAATATGGCTAAACGTAAAACTAAAAATAAATCAATGAAGAAATTAAAAAAGGCGGTTACTACCGTTTTAATAATACTTATTATATTGTTCGTGGTAGCGTGTTACTTCTATCCACCGCTTTACGGGTTCGTTTTGAAACTGTTTTCACGTGAAGATGAGCCCGAATATAGGGTTGAAGGCGATATAACTTATATTGAAAGTGGAGTAATGCCCGATTTGAAAGTCCATTTCGTTGACGTGGGTCAAGGCGACGCTATAATTATAGAACTTCCCGACGGTAAAAACGTTATAATTGACGCGGGCATTCAATACGGAAAAGATAATACCGAATATAACTTATCGTCATACATAAAAACTAAAACTAGCGTTGACAGTTTTGATTATGCTATTGCAACCCACGCCGATAGCGACCATATAGGTAATTTCGATAAAATTTTAGAAGAATTTGAAGTTAAAAAGATATTTAGACCACACGTTTTGTATACGGGCGCACATTTTACTTTTTCGCCTGACTTTAATAAGGGCGGTAACGACGGAAAGCAACCAAGTAAAAACTACGGCGAGTTCTTAAACGCTATACAAAACGAAACATACGTAGAAAACGGCGTAACTAAGAGTGCTGAGTGGGAATTTTTCACTCACGAAAGCGATTTTGCCGGTAAAATATCATACGAGGGCGAGATTTACGAGTATTATTTTGACTTTTTAACCCCGCGAGTTGATAGTTTTAACAGTATATCCTATAAAAACGCCAACGATTATTCGCCTATTATTAAATTTACTTATCAAGAGGTTGATATTTTACTAACCGGAGACGCCGAAGGTGGTACGGAAGGTGACGCTGAAGACGATTTCGTTGCGTACTATAAAAACCTTACCGATTACGATTTAGACGTTGAGATATTAAAAGTAGGGCATCACGGCTCGCGAACGTCAACCACGCAAGAACTACTTGACCTCGTTAAGCCTGAATACGCAGTTATTCAATGCGGTGAGGATAACTCGTATAAACACCCGCACCAAGAAACGCTTGATAGGTTGTTTGACCTTAACTGTACGCTGTATCGCAACGATAAGCACGGTGACGTCGTGCTTACCGTAACCAAAGAAAGTTCCTTCACTTTTGCTACTGAAAAGCAAAATAATTCGGGGCTTTTCGTCGGTGGTGACGCTCAGTAAATTATTCTATAATCGCGCTCCTATCGGGGCGCTTTTATATTTACTAAAAATCGTCAAAAAACTCCAAAATAACGCAAAAAATGTAAAAAATTCTATGGTAAAATACGCCGTGTGAGGTAGGTATGAAAATAAAATACAATCTTGACAAAAACACCTTAAATATTTATCTAATCGGGGAACTCGACGAGTGTACCGCATCAAAGGTAAAAGATGCGATTGACAGTTTAATTGAAAACGTTAACGGAATATTAAAGGTAGTATTTAATCTATCGGGGCTAACGTTTATGGATAGCACCGGTATAGGTATGCTTATAGGCAGGTATAAAAAACTAAAAGCAAAAAGTATTAGCGTATTTATAGAAAGCCCAACGCTTGCTATTGAAAAGGTGTTGCAAGTGTCTGGACTATATCGAATTATGCCTAAAATTTAAGGAGAGTATATGAATAACAAAATGACGCTTACATTTTTATCAATTTCCGAAAACGAAGCATTTGCACGTAACGTAATTGCGTCTTTTATGCTACCGCTAAATCCAACGCTTACTGAAATTAGCGACGTAAAAACTGCCGTTTCCGAAGCGGTTACCAACGCTATCGTTCACGGATATCCCGACACGGTTGGCGAAGTTGAACTTCAAGCGGAAATTGAAGATAACTCCATACATATAAAAATTTCAGATAGCGGTGTTGGAATTGAAGACGTATCTAAGGCGCTTGAACCGTTTTATTCAACTAAAACCGAAAGCGAAAGGTCGGGTATGGGATTTACGATTATGCAGTCGTTTATGGATAAAATTGACGTAAAATCGGCTCAAAACGTTGGAACAACGATAAAAATGAGCAAAATTATCAATTCTAAAATCGCCGAATAAGGAGGCGAAATGCTCACGCGTGACGAGACTTTACGGCACATAAGACAAGCAAAATTAGGCGATAATAACAGTAAAGAAATACTAATTGCTGAAAACGTTTTATTAGTTAAAAGTATAGTGTATCGTTTTAGAAATAAAGGCGTTGATTTCGATGATTTGTTTCAACTAGGCTGTATGGGGCTTTTGAAAGCGGTGTATAATTTCAACGAGAGTTTTGACGTTAGGTTTTCTACCTACGCCGTTCCTATGATAGTTGGCGAAATAAAACGTTTTTTGCGTGACGATGGAGAGATTAAAGTATCGAGAATTATCAAATACAACTCATTAAAAATTGCTAAATTTACTGAACTTTATTTAGCAAAAAACGGGGTTGAGCCTACCGCGCAAGAAATATCAAAAGCGCTAGACATTTCGGTTGAAGACGTTATTTTAGCACTTGACTCTAATAAAATGACCGTATCGCTTTACGACAGCGTTGACGACGGGCAGGATAAATCTCAAAGTTTAATTGAAAAAATACCGTCAAACGAAACGGAAGACGATAGGGTAGAAAAACTATATATAAAAGAGTTGCTATCACGCCTACAAGAACGTGAAAGAAAACTAATAATATTAAGGTATTTTAGGGATAAAACACAAGGCGAAGTTGCGCAAGTTTTAGGCGTTTCGCAAGTTCAAGTATCACGGCTTGAAAATAAAATATTAAAAAAACTTAAAGATATGGCAAAATGAAATCGCAGTTAAAAACTGCGGTTTTTTAATTGATTTTGAATTTTTTTCTAAAATATGAAAATAATTATATTATGAAAAAATCAATTGAGTTTTTAACCGAGTTCGAGCGTGAAATTACCCCGCGTGAAACGGTTTATAAAAGGTGTAATGATGACGGGAAGAAATAAAGAAAACTTAAACAAAAAATACCTAGATTACGTATCTTCAATCTCTCCCAAAACCAACGAGCCTTTAACTTTATTTAGGGCGTTTTGGGTAGGTGGAGTAATATGTTTAATAGGTCAATTCGTGCGCTATATCTTAACGTTTGCGTGCGGGCTTTACGGTGACGAACTTGCAAGTGTAACTAGTATTATAATGATATTTTTAGGTTCGTTTTTAACAGGGCTTGGCGTTTACGATAGGATAGGTAAATACGCCGGCGGTGGCTCTATCGTTCCTATAACGGGGTTTGCAAACTCGGTAGTTTCGCCCGCTATGGAATTCAAAAGCGAGGGGTACGTTTACGGTTTGGCTGCTAAAATGTTTACCGTTGCCGGTCCTATAATCGTTTTCGGCGTAATAGGTAGTGTGGCTACGGGTATCGTTTACTACTTGCTCGGTTTATTTGGGGTGATAGTATGAAAAACGAATTTAGAACGATTTTTTTCAAAGAAAAACCTTCTATCGTGGCAAGTTATTCCATCGTGGGTCCAAAAGAAAAGGGTGGACCGCTTGGAAAGTGTTTTGACACCGCGCTTGACGACGATAGGTTTGGTGAAAGCACTTACGAAAAAGCCGAAAGTAAAATGCTTTCAACCGCAATAAAAAAGGTTATAAAAAGGGCAGGTAGCACCGAAAACGACGTTGGCGTTATGATAGCGGGCGACCTACTTAATCAAATTATATCCGCAAGTTTTTCTGCAAGAGATTTTGATATCCCTTTTTTAGGGCTTTATAACGCTTGTGCAACCGTTTCAGAAGGTTTAATCGTAGGTTCAACGCTTGTTGACGGCGGTTACGTTGAAAACGCGGTGGTTGGCGCTGTCAGTCACTTTGCAACGGCTGAAAGGCAGTATAGATACCCCTTAGAATTAGGTTCGGTACGCCCACCGCAATCACAGTGGACAGTTACGGGTTGTGGTTCGTATTTTTTAAGTAAAAATCGCAAAAATTGCCCGATAATTACTTCGGCAACGATAGGTAAAGTTGTTGATTTTGGGGTAACTGACGCCAACAATATGGGCGCCGCAATGGCGCCGGGCGCTTGTTCTACCATTTCACTTCACTTAAAGGCAACTAACACTAAACCCGAAGATTACGACCTTATTTTGACCGGTGATTTAGGTGCGCTTGGAAGTAGGATACTAAAACACCTATTAAAGGAACAAAATATAAACGTTGACCTTAATCACGTTGACTGTGGAGAATTAATTTACAATATGAATGAAAAGGTTTTTCAAGGCGGAAGTGGTGCGGGGTGTTCGGCAAGTGTTTTTGCGAGTTACGTTTACCCAAAACTTAAAAATAAAGAGTTAAATCGCGTTTTGTTTGCGCCAACAGGGGCGTTGCTATCAACGGTATCGTCACAGCAAGGCGAGTCGATACCGGGCATTTGCCACGCGATTTGTGTGGAGAGTTATCATGATTGAAATATTATTAGGATTTTTGAAGGCGTTTTTAGTTGGTGGAGCAATATGTACGCTTGCACAACTGATTATAAATAAAACTAAACTAACGTCTGGCAAAATTTTGGTATTTTTTATGCTTGGCGGACTTTTCTTGCAAGCAATAGGCGTGTATAAATACCTAGTTGACTTTGCGGGCGCAGGGGCAACCGTGCCGATTTCGGGCTTTGGTTTTCTTCTTGCAGACGGCGCTATCAAAGGCGCAAAGCGAGGGCTACTTTACGCGGTTACGGGCGGGTTGGCGAGCGCGTCGGCAGGGGTAACTTCGGCGGTAGCATTCGGGTATATATTTGCATTAATATTCAAGCCAAAATCGAAAAACAATTAAAAAACTACGGCTATCAATTTAGCCGTTTTTTTTGTTGATAAATGTAACAATTTGTAAAAATGTCCACAGTAGGCGAACAGTTTGCGTATTTTAACGAACAATTTCACAAAACTTTCACAAAAATTTGAAAAAAATAAAAAATTTCACTAAAAAATTTCAAAATCTATATTGACAGTTAGGCGTATTACGGTTAAAATGTATATGTGCAAAATTGCCTAAAATTGTGGAAATGTTTTGTGGCAATTTGTATACATTTACTAAAATTTGGGCTCACGCGTAAAATAATAGTATAGTGTGTGCGTCGCGTATATTCCTTTGGGGGAGTTATGCGCATTTAATAATGTTATACGCACCTGCGCTTGCGTAGGTGAGCATAAAAAAGATAAAAAAGAAATTTTACTTGGAGGTAAAAAAATGAAGAAACTTTTGTCTATGATACTTTGTATCGCAATTGCCCTCTTCGCGGTAGCCTGTGGTGGTGACGACGACTTCGACGGTACTACTGAAGACGGTAGAGTTATCATTCAAATCCCTATCGGTTGGGGTGGTGGTGTTGGTAACGAAGGTACTCGTGCAAACGCCGACCTTTTCGAGGCTGACCCGAACTGGGGTAACAAAGCATACGGTAAATACACCGGTGTTAAGATTGAAGTCGTTGAAGGTGCAGTTCCAAAGAGTGCTGACGCGTTAAAAACGACCGTTTTCGGTTACGTAGGTTCTGACCGTAGCCAACTAAACATATCGACACTTCAAGACGGTGCAGTTCGCGTTGACGATATCTATCAATCGACTTTCCCTGGTGAAAGCAAAACGATAGAAGAAAAATTAACTCCCGAATACAGAAATTCATTCAAGGGTAGCGATGGTCACTATTATGCTTTAGCGGGTTCTCAAATGCACTGTGGTTACGCAATGTACACTCAACTTTGGGAAAGAGACCAACTCTACATTGCCGCTGCTAAGGTAGACGGGGATACTGATTTTAACGAGGCTTTATATACTGGTTACCATAAATTTTATAGTAACAAATTTGGCTGTACCTTATACTTCTCAGACTACGACGGTACTGGTGAATCTGGTCTTAACTACGGTCAAGGTATGCCTAATGGTCAAATCCAAACTTCGAAAGACGATCTTTGCGTTGGTCCTGACGGTATTGCAGGTACTTACGACGACGGTCAACCTTCTTCGGTTATCGAATTCTTAACCTTATGCCACTATATGAAAGATGGTATTAAGTTAGATCCTAGACCTGGTCAAGGTAGAGGTAACGATAAATTATCTAACTACGCTCCTATTTGTTACACTGGTGCAAAACAATCTTCTTACGACGCGCTCTTCCTTGACGCTTTCTTTGCAAGCCTTGCTGGCGATAACTACGAAACCGTTCTTAAACTTGACTCTGAAGGTCGTGACGTTGAGGTTGTAGTAGGTTATACTGATGAAAATTTATATCCTGGTATCAACTATATCAAGAAACCTATAACCACAAAGGTTAAAGTTACTCCTGAAACCGGTTACTACGTAACTTGGATGGTTGAAAAGTACTACACCGAAGCGGTTATGAGAATTTTACAAAAAGAAGGATATTTCAACTACAGTACTGCAAACGAAGCATCTCACGTTGACGCTCAATATAACTTCCTTATCGGTTTATACGATAACAACCCTCAACAAGAAGCGTGTGCGTATATTTTCGACGGTTCTTACCTTAACAACGAAATGAGACTTAACGGTCACTTTGACCTTATTCAAACTTCTTACGATAGCGCACTCGATATTCGTATGGAATTTGCAGTTCCTCCTTCAAGCATTAACGACCCCGTTACTTGCGAAGAAGAAGGTGACGCTCCCGTTTTAGTTCCTATTTCTAAATCGTTCAATATTCTTCCTAAGTCGCTTGAATCTGACCCTGACAAACTTGCAGCGGCTAAGGCTTGGGCTTTATATACGAGAAGTGACGTTGCTATGGCACGTAACTTTATGTACACTAGTGGTTTCCACCTTATGCTTGGTGACGGTCTTATGGACGTTATTGAAAACAATCCTGACGCTAACCTTGCTACTCACGAACACTTTAACTACTATAAAAAGCAATATATCAAGTACTTTGAAGCAGCGTCTGCAGCGGATAGAGTAATGCATCCTATCGGTGGTACTTACATGAACCCCAACACTAACCCTAACTGGTATACTCGTGGTTACGGCTCTGGTATCTTCTACGTTGCTGCTCGTGAATCTTGTTATACCAACCTTAAATCAAAGGGCGTAGGTAAAACGTTTGAAGGTTCTATGTATGACGTTACTACTTGGGGCGATATTTACGTAGGTCCTACTGCTTATGCTGACGTACCTAGTGCTAATAAATCATACAACGGCGTAACTTACACTAAGTATCCTGAAACTACAACTTGGTAATTTAGTTTAACGCTAACGCAATTTCAAATTATAAGTATAGGCGTGCGCGTACGCACGCCTGTACGAAATATATTTTTTAGGTGAAATTTAATATGAATAATGAAATGACTAATAATACTCAACCTGAAAAAGTGTATGAAGCGCCGAAATTTTTAACTCGTAAAACCAAGAGGCTTATTTTCTATACCTTGATGGTAGCCCTTCCGTTTTTACAGTTTTTAATTTTCTACGTTTACGTTCACGTTGACTCGTTTGCGATGGCTTTCAGGGTTGAGACGGTTGACCACTTAGGTGCCTTACATATTTCTTATAGTTGGAGTGATAACTTTAAGGCTGTATTTGAATACTTAAAGGCTGACGAATTTATCGGTATAGGTAACTCTCTTAAAAACTATATTATAACTTTCCTTACGTCGGGTATCTTATCGATATTCTTTTCGTACTACGTTTATAAAAAGTTTATAGGTAGTGGCGTATTCAAAGTATTTTTGTATCTTCCTTCGATTATTTCTTCGATAATCTTAGTAGTTGTTTACAAAGAAATTTTGAACCGTATTATACCAACTATATATAATAAAATTTTCAACTTGGAAGGCGAGCAAGCAATGAACGCTTTGCTTAATAGTGACGAGGGTAAATACGCTTGGGTACTTGCGTACTCGATATTTATGCACTTTGGCGGTCATATACTTATGTATACGGGTGCGATGAGTGGTATTAACGAATCGGTTGTAGAATCAGCGCAACTTGACGGTGTTACGCCTATTCAAGAGTTCTGGTTTATAACTCTTCCACTAATATACCCAACTTTCGTAACCTTTACTATTACAGGTATTGCAACTATCTTTACGAATCACCCGAACTTACATACTTTCTTCGGTTTGGCGGATCCGTTTACGTATAAGATACATACACTCGGCTTTACGATTTTCGCATCGGTTAGAGAAGGCTCTATCATTACGACTAAGGCAAGTAACTTATTGTCACTTACACAAGTATCGGCTCTTGGTTTAATGATTTCAGCGGTAATGCTACCTACTACGTTAATACTTAAAAAAGTTATGACGAAGTATGGCCCAAGCACGGACTAAGGAGGAATTATGGGAAAGACTTATAAAGTTAAACAAAAAGGCAAGAATATGAATCCCTTCGTAATCTTCCTTTTAGTTATGCTTATTTTGTATTCTGTTATATTCTCGTTCCTCATTATATTTGGTACGATTAACTCGTTTAAGCCGTATTTACAATACGACCGTGATATGGACTATTTGGGGTTACCTAACTACGATAACCCGCTTTACTCAAACCCGAAATATGAAGGAAGACCTATTTACTTTCCGCACGCCTTCTATAACTACGAAGTAGTTATAGATAAGATTCCCGCTACTAAGGGTGAACCCGTTTATAGATACAACGCAGGCTTTAATCTTGACGATATTATGCCTAAGTATAGAGATAACCCGAATACTTCTTTCTTAAAGATAGTAGGGCAGTCATTCTTCTATGCTATCGTGGGTGCGTTTATTATAGCGATGTTGCCAGCAGTTTTAGGTTACCTTGCTGCTAAATATCCTTATAAATTCTCGTCACTTTTATATTCTATAACGCTTTTCGTTATAGCAGTTCCACTCGTTGGTTCTGACCCTGCGCGTGTTCGTTTAATGCAACAACTTTATTTGTTTGACACGATGATAGGTGACTTTATAGTCAACTTCTCGTTTACGAACGTTTATTTCTTAGTATTCTACGCTTACTACCAAGGTATGTCGGGTACGTACTCAGAAGCAGCGGAAATTGACGGGGCTTCGCAACTTAGAACGCTTATATCTATTATTTTACCCCTTGCGGTTAAGATGATGGGTACGGTTATCTTAATATTCTTTATTAGCCGTTGGAATTCTTATAACTTCCAAATGCTTTATCTTCCTAATACTTGGATGATAGCATATCGTATTTATTCGATTACCTCGGTTAACCCGCAAATACTTAACAATAGTACGCCGACAGTACTTTCGGCTGCTATGATTTTGGCTATTCCTATCTTAATACTCTTTATTATATTCAAAGATAAAATTATGGGTAACATGTCGTTAGGTGGCCTTAAAGAATAATAATCTCCAAGTTATTCAAATTATTTATATAGCGCTACGGCGCTAGGTAAATATAATTAAACTTATTAAACTCGGTAAAAGCAGTCGCTTTTACTGAGTTTGGTAAGATTTTACTATAAATTTTTTTTATTTGCGCGCATACGCGCGTGCGTGTTAATTACTTATTTCAAATATTTTTTCTATTTAACTTAGAAAATGATTTTAAGAGATTTGGCGTTATTTTGATAATTATTACATAATAGCGTATTAAGGTGCGACAAATTTTCTTAAATTTATATATAATCTTTATAAAGGAGGATAGCATGAAACATTTATTCCCCAAAAAAGTTGCAATACTTTGTTTGTCGGCTGTAATGTCGCTTGGCTTATGTTTAGGTGTTACGGGTTTAGCACCCGTTGGCGCTGCTTCAGCAACCAAGTATGACGTTATAGAAATTACTGATGGCTATCAAATTGATACTACGGTTACCGTTTCTAACGACGTTGACGCAACAAAGACTGTATTCCCCAAAGAAATTAGTGTGGATGACGCTACGGCTACGGTTTCGACCATCAAATATCCTGATGGTTACGAGCGTTCCGTTGGTGATGAGTTCGTTCTCGATCAGTTAGGGTTATATACCATAACTTACAAAACGGCTAATAATCTATACTATTTCGACACTTTCAAGGTGCTTGATAACTTTGCTCACGTTGAAGGTGACGGCCGTATTCAAAACTATGAAGTTGAAGGTGCCGTTGAAGGTATTACTGCGGTAATGGAACCTGGTACTCAAATTACCTTCAATAAAGTTATTGATCTTACTAATATCGACCCTGAAACAGGTTGTGTAGATTTATTTTCAACTAGGTTTAATACCTTAGATGGAACAAGTAGATTAGTTAACCTTACTGAATTTATTCTTGAAGACGTTAACGATCCAAGCATTTTCGTTAAAATTATAATGGATCAAGATAACGTAGGTTATTTTAGGGCTGCTACGAAGGATCTTCCTGATGCGGGTTTAAGTAAATCATCTGGTGTTGGTGAGGCGCTTACCGGTAGTAAAAAAGCACTCGTTGCCTACATTAACGGCGTTAGATATAAAAACTATTTTGGTAGAATAGGTCGTCAATGGATAAACAAAAGTACCGTTCACGCTATAAGGTACGATCCTGCAACTCAAAGATTTTTCCGTGACAATGCAGACGACGTTCATAAAGACGATAACATTTTTGCCGACCTTAGAAACGTTGACGCTTACGACCAAGGCTCTAAGTTCTTTGACGGTTTCCCCTCAAAAGCGGTTAAAATGACCGTGCGTGGTAGTGAATACGTTTCTGCTTTCACGCTTGATATCACTCAAATCGGTGATTCAAAAGGTGAAGAATTAGCATCTTTAATCACTAAGGGTGTTGACGACGTTAAGGCGCCTATCTTAGAAGTAAATTCAGTTCCTACTGCTGCTGGAACCGTTTACGGTAAGTTTGGCTCTAAGTTTATTATTCCTACTGCAACTTCGGTTGATGCTAACGGCGCGTCTCCCGTTGCCGTTAACGTTTATAAAAACTACGTTGACGCGTCTAAGGTATACGTACCCCTTCAAGACGACGGCACTTTACTTCTTAACGAACAAACCGTTTATACGGTAGAGTATACGTCTTTTGATAGATACGGCAACCTTGCTGTAAAGACTTTTAACGTTGTTCCTAAGTCGACTAGCACGCTTACCGGTTACGATAATATTATTGATACTAATATTGCGTTAGGCGTTAACAAAATTACGTTAATATCCGGTCAAGACTGCAACGATAACGTTTATGAAGTATTTAGTACGCTTAACAGCGCTAGTGCTTTAACGCTTGACGTTGACGTTACTCACGCTGGTAAATCGGTATTTAATAAGTCGTTTAACAGCAGTGATATTGCAAAAGGTAACCTTAAATTTGATTTCCTTCCGTTAGCGGTTGGTGATTACGTTGTAACTTATACCTACGGCGATAACGTTGAACACGGTTCGTTTAATTACACCGTAGTTTGTACGTCTGACAATAAGGTTAATTTCAAGGAAAGCCCTTTCTTATATAGAAATTACACCTATGGTATGGAATATGACGTTTCGCAACACGTAGGATATCAATTTGGCGATACGCTTGAAAAGTACGCTACGACCGTTGAAATCAGTTACGATAACGGTATTACTTGGACTCAAGTTGATAAAACTTTCGTAGTTGGTGAAGACGCTAACGGTGAAGTTCCGCTTACCAAAACGGTTGATACTATTAAGTTTAGATATACTTCTGGCTCGTCAGTTCAAATTACTGATAATGCTACGATAGTTGACGTTAGACTAGACACGTCTAGACCTTTATCGTTAACTGCAAGTATGAAAGATGGTATTTTAGGTAACGTTGATTACGCTAAATATTTCTATACCGATGAGTTTTTGGTTTCTTCAAACGAACAATACAACTATATCTTCGATGCTAAATCTGAAAGCGGTAGTGCAGTGTTAAAGGCAAACAATCCTATGACCTTTGATAAGAAAGGCGAGTTCTATACGGCGTTTGGCACTTATACAAATTACAGTGATTTTAGCAATGTTACTATCACTTTAATTGACGCTTACGATCCTACTAACGTTCTTAATTTCCACTATGAAATTATTCAAGGTGAAACGGTTATTTATACTGACGATTCTAGAAAGTTTGTAGTTACAGACTTCCCGCTATTTAGTTCAGATCCTGAAAAGAGTTTGTCGGCAATAGACTTTTCGTTCAAAGTGTCTAACCAAATTATAACCGCTTGCGGTAAGCAATTTAGCGCAGAATTCCGCCCAACTAACAACCTTTTCTACGTTGAGTACACCCTTGGTGGTATTACGGGTAGTCAGGCAGCGATTACGTTAACTGCAATTTCTAACGCATCGCTTTCATCTCTTATTGCCGTTGATAATAAGGCGCCTGTGTTCTGCTATCAATCGTCTGCCGGTACTTACGCGTTAGGTACTCAAGTTACGGTTTTCGCTCCTCAAGCGACGGACTTCTGTACCCCGTACGTTCAACAAGGTCGCACCACCGTAAAAGTTACTATAAACAATAATCCTATTGAAAGTGTTGACGGTACGCTTCTTAACGGTATAGATAACGATCCTACTAAGAATTATGATATTTTAGTTGATCAACTTTTAATTTACAAGGTAACTTATACGGTAGTTGACGATGCTGGTAAGTCTGACACGATTTCTTATACTATGCGCGGTGCTGATAAAGTTGACCCCGTTATTACGCTTGGATACGACTTCAATGAAAACACTATCCATAACGTAACGCTTGGTAAACCTTTCACTATCGACTACACGGTTACTGACGACGTTTCGCCGGTAGATAAGTGCGTTGGTAGAGTAATTATTATTAACGATTTAACTTCTAGGGCTATTTACGCGGCTGAACCTATGGAATACGCCGAAGATAAAGAAGACTATAAGTTGATTACCGATAGTTGTACTATAACCGTAAAAGGTATGTATACCGTTTACGTTTATGCGCGAGACGAAGCGGGTAACACCGTTTACGCATCTTATAAACTCAACGTTCAATAAGGAGGTATGAAATATGTTTAAGAAATTATCAAAATTATTAGTTATATTTTCAATAATCTTATCACTTTCGTTATCACTTATTGCGTGTGGTGACGATGGCGACGGCGAAACCCAAGCACTTCCTGAATTCGTTAACCTTCAAGCATACACCGAAGGTATTCACGATTTTACTAACGAAGACAGCGCTAGTGAGTGGCTCGTTAAAGACGGTAAAACCGATTACGTGTTGTACGCACCTGCCGTTCAGTCAGACGATATGAAGGCTGCCGTTCAAGAATTTCAACTTTTATTCTACGATGCAACCGGTATCAATATTGCGTGTGTTTTAGATACTTCTCCCGCAGTTGAAAACGGCAAGTATATCTCTCTTGGCGAAAATGCTTTATTTGAAAGCGTTTACGTTGAAGACGATTACGAAGGTTACGATGCAAACAAGCATATCACCGTTTCCGAATACGATAAAGACAGTCTTAAAGAAGACGGTGTTCGTATGCTTACCAAAGGAAAAACCGTTTACTTACTTGGCGGTTTACTTGAAGACGGTGTTGTAAACGCAGTTTATACGTTTATGAACCTTCATTTCAACTATGAATATTTTTATAGAAACTGTATTACCATTGATAAAAACGTTACTGACGAAAAGTTAAAAATCTTTAACGTTAAAGACGTTCCTGATATCGATAGGCGTGTATATAACGTTAACTGGTATTCAACAGTATACGACGTCATAAGAAATGCAGATGCTAATACGGGTCTTGAACTTGCGGATATTGTTAACCGTCAAAGACGTGCTAGACTTACCGGTGTTCAACGTCAAGATTTCCTTCCCGCATACGACGGTGACGGATACACAGCATCTACCCACGCTTTCATACACAACGTACAAGAATTTTTCCCAACTGAAACTGATGAAAATTCTACCTTATACGTTAACTATGAAAAATACTTCCACGACGAATATAAGCCCGAAGGCTATGTTGAACTTGACCCGTTTGCACCTTCTAGGTATAACGAACTTTTAGCAGATACCTACGGCGCTGACGATAATGGTGACGGTATTCCCGATGCTTGGACTGCAAACTATGGTAATAGCGTAGATGCTGGTAACGAAGCGGCTGACGAACACGGTTATGCACGAGTTAATAGTGAAACCGCTACTCATGGTTCATCATCAGACTGGTGGAACGGCGTTACGCCTTGCCACACCGGTCACGGTAACGCTAACTCGTATGAAGCAATGAAAAAGCGTGTAGCAGACGTTATTATGCTTGCGCTTCGTAAAAATCCGCCTGCTGAATATCCTCAAAGAAGAACGATGCTCTTCTCGATAGAAGACGGTGGTTCGCCTTGCTTATGCGATGCTTGTAGTGTGTTAAAAAGTAGATATGGTGCAGTTACAGCATCTATCAATATGTTCCTTAACGATATCGTTCGTTCGTACATTCGTCCTTGGATGAATAAGCCTGAAAACGCAGAATTTAAGAGAGATGATTTCGTTTTATCTTATTTCTGTTATTCATCGACTACGGGCGTTCCCGTTTGTGACAATGAAAATTTCCGCGAAGAATACGAATCTAAAGTAGTTTGCGATCCTAACGTAGGCGTTTATATTGCAGGTATCGACGGTTTATATGGTAACGCTCATATGCAAGACGCTGTTTGCCAATATGAAATTTACTTCCTTAACAAATGGGCTGAAATTTGTGACAATATGATGATTTGGGGTTACTCAATCAACGCTAACGCTGCAATCTTCTTTACCGATACGATAGCCGCTTATTCTAGTGAATTCTATCAACAACTCGCTAACAACGGCGTATATCTTATGTTTAACGAGTCGCAAGATAAAGGTGACGAGGCTACTTGTTGGCAGAACTGGGCATCTTACTATCAGTCAAAACTAATGTGGGATACAACGCTTGAAACCGGCCCGTTGATGGACGCTTTCTTCGACGCTATGTATTTAGATGCGTCTGATACGATGAAAGAAATTTACAATCGTATGAGAGTACACCGTCAAGTTATTCAAGACGAATGCTCTATTAGAAATAAAACTCTTACTGGTCTTCAAATTTGTAACACGAAGTTCTGGCCTCTCGGCGTTCTTACCAACTGGTGGAATATGTTTGAAACGGCTATGAGCGAAGTTGAAAAATATAAGACTGTAGATCCTGCACTTTATGAATGGGTATACGAACACATTGAACTTGAAATGATTACCCCTGCGTTTATATCGATTTACTTGCACATTGACAGGCTTACGCCTGACCAGGTTCAAACTTATAAGGATATTCTATATAGCATAACCGATAAGTTCCCCAACCTTCAATGGAAAGGTTCTTACACCTCGAGTATTCGCACTTACGTAGACGCTTTATAAGGAGGGCTCAATGAATAAATTATTCAAAAAATTATTTGTGTTACTTCTTGCACTTACCGTCGCTTTCGCGGCGGTAGGGTGTGACGATTGTAACGGTGACGACGGTGGCGATTCTTACGTTCCCGACACCTCCGTTGTACAACCTGAAACGCCCGTTATCACCATGAAATCTGAAAGAGATATTATAGTTGGTGATGAAGTATACCTTTCGCCCACGACTAAAAACGTTAAAGGCGATCTAGTTTGGATTTCTGAAAACCCCGAAGTTGCTACCGTTTCTAACGGTATCGTAAGCGCAATTAAGGCTGGTTCTACTAAAATTTCTGCATCTTACGGTGGTGTAACTGCGTATTGTGACGTTACCGTATCTTACGGTAGTTTTATCCCCAACGTTGCTACCTATTCTGGTATTGAAGTTGAGGGTAGTGCAAAAACTGTTCTTTCGGTAGGTGGTGCTTATTCACTTGGCGCTTACGTTGACTTTAACAACAACGTATTTAACGACGCTACTTTTACCTACGAATCTTCTAATGAAGAAGTTTTAACCGTTGACGCTAACGGTACTATTTCACCCGTTAAGGCTGGTGATAACGTAGTTATTACCGTAAACGCTACGTGGAGAGATTTTACCGTTTCTAAATCGTTCAAAGTTGACGTTAGAGATAACGTGTTATTCTTCGTTAACGGTGAAATTTTACAAAATATCGTAGTTAACACTCCCGCATCGTTTATTTCCGTTGAAGACAGAGATAACGTAATCGATTTCAATCCTACGGTTAAAGTTGGCCCTGAGGCTACCGTAGATAGTAACGTTACGGTAGAAGTCGTTCCTATGGACGGCACTGTAGTAGACGTTGATTATTCATACGATGCAACTAATAAGGTTTACACCGCACTTGCTCTTGGTAAATCTCTTATTAAAATGTCATACGAGTGTGACGGTTCTACCTATATGTCGTCGTTTACTGTTGAGGCTATTCGTCCTACGAAAGAACTTACTCTTCCCGTTGAACTTTTCTCAGCAGGCACTGGTACCTACAAAGTAGATAACGGCGATGGTACGTTCACCAACAAAACTCTCGTTGACTACGCTTGGGGTGACGGTTCCAACGTAGAAGGCGTTACCTTATACGACGCTTATCAAGAAGGTGAAAAACTCAACGTTAGCGGTGAAATCGTTCAAAACGTTGTAGTTAACTTTGATAGTTACACCGATACGTCAATAACCTTAGGTACTAAAACTGAATGCTATACCTTATATATTAACGACGCATGCGCGTACTATATTAGCGATGCTAACGATTTAATTAACGCCCTTGAAAAAACCGATAAAACTTACGTTGCGTCTGGTTTACATGTGTTATTGAACGACGTTGATATGACGGGTGCTTCCGCTATTAAAAACCATACCGCTGCACTTAAATTCCAAGGCGTGTTCGACGGTCAAGGTTATTCTATTTATAACCCCGTAGTTGATATGTCGGCTACCTCGCGTGGTTTCTTTGGTACTATGCAATCGGGTTCTGCGGTAAGAAATACTGCGTTTATCAATATTGATTCTATCGGTTACCTTAATAACTATGGTTGGATGACGACGTCACCTGCTTCTAGTGTAAATTTTGAAAATATCTACGTTGATATGAATGAAAATATTACACACCGTGCTGGTTTATTCTATGAATTTGAAGCAAGGGCTAACAACTTAGTTATCAACCAAAGAACTCCTGACGACTTTGATTTAGATAATTGGTTTGCTACCGGTACTAGCACTAACCAAAAATACGGTGTTTCAGCCTTTGCGCGTATTACGACGGGATATTCCGACGCTACGACAAGTAAACTCAACAACGTTTACCTTATTTCTAGAAAACCTGCTCAATATACTTGGTCAGATAGTCGTTTATCAGAACCTTACTATGATATAGACGCTAACGGCAAATACTCAATTGCTCTCAATAGTTCTGGAAAGCCTAGATATGGTTCGACTATGTCGTATGGTGAAAACGAAACTGAACTTCACTACGTATACGAATACTTTACTAACCCTGCAAGCATTGGTGGTTTAGGTCTTGAAAATCCTACCGTTCAATCAGTTATAAGCGCTATGGGTGGTAATGGTAAAATTTCAGTTTTACCTAACTTTAGAGTATACGACACGTTTAGCGAATTATCGCTTGACGACTCTGCTAAACACCTAGAAAACGTAAATGAATTTACAACTTCTCCGTACTGGACTATCGTTAACGGTATGCCTATTTGGAAGGGTGTTTATAATAATACCGCTATTCACGACGATTACTTTGGTCTTACCATGGGTAAACAAGTTGCTGATTTTGGCGCTGTTGCTTACAATTACTCTTCATACGAACTTGGTTTAACTTCGCTTAATCCTTCACTTGTTACCGAATTAGAATTTACCGTTGCTGATAACGAATACGTTACGATTACCGACAACGTTCTTGAAGCGCAAGCAGAATCTAACGGTACGACTGTAACCGTTACTGCTAACTTCAAGTATGACGGCGTTGCTAAAACTAAGTCTTTTGAAGTTGAAGTTATTAACCCGTTTGAAGTTACCGTTAACAACGTTATTACTGACGATGGTTCTTCACTCTCTATTGATGGAGAATACGTTTTAGGTATTACTATTGGCGGAACTCCTATTGAAAACGTAACTTACGAATCTAGCGACGTTAGCGTTCTTGCGCTCAAAGCAGATACTACCGATACGTTTACCGCGCTTAAAACCGGTACTGCAACTATTACTGCAACCTTTACCTATAATGACGAATCTCAAACTCGTTTATTTAGCGTAGAAGTTAAAGATCCTATTATAGATTCTGCGGTATTAAAAGTAAACGGTGCTGAAACTAGCGGTGAAATTGAAGTTAACGCATACACGACTTCTACCGTTGAAGTTACGCTTGACGACGTTGCGTTTGACGCTTCTAAACTTGCTATCACTTCATCAAATGCTGACATTACAGTTAGTGGCAATTCAATAATCGTATCTAAGTACGTAGAAAACGCTACTTCGACGATTAACGTTACTCTTACTGAAAAGGGTAGAACTTACGAATATAGTTTCCTTCTTAAAGTTGCTAATCCGTTCAAGTTAAAAGTAGCAAACGTTGATGCAACTAGCGCTGGTAAAAAACTTGACCTTTATAGTGAAAGCGTTCTTGCCGTAACTGTTAACGATGAAGTTCTCAGCGAAGGCGTTACCTTTAATACTACTGCAACCAACGTTACTATTGCTGACGGTAAATTAACCGTTAACTCTCTCGGTGAAGAAGCAACGTTGACTGCAACGTTTACCTACGGTCAAAACGTAAACGAAACTATTACTATCCCCGTAACCTTCTTTGACAGTGTTGCTAACAACTCGGTTATCACTGCTGACGACGTTGAAGTTGACGGTACGGGTATTAACCTTGAAATTCCTAATACTGTTGTAGTTGGTGTTAAGTACAACGGCACGGCAGTTGAAGAATTAACCCTTTCGGGTAACGTTGACACGGTTGCCACCGTTAACGGTACTACGCTCGCTTCGGTTGACGACGGTTCGTTCACTCTTACTGTAACTTTCGTTGTTAACGGTAAAAACCACGTTCTTACTACGCTCGTATCCTGCATTAATCCGTACGTTACCATTGCTGATCCTGTAACTTATGAAGCAAGCACTGGTACTCTTATGACCACTGCTATTGAAGGCGTAATATCGGGTGCAAACGTTGGTGAAGAAATTCTTGATACTACTAACGGCGGTATCGTAATTGATGGTTCTAACGTAACGTTTAGAGCAAAAACTTCGCTTGAAGACACTAGCGCGGGTATTCCGTTCATGTGGAATAAAGACGGCGAGTCTAACGTATTCGAAATCACCGTTAAAACTGACGCTAACACTTACGTATTTACTAACGTTTCCTACTGGTCAATCGTTATAGATAACGTAGACGAACTTAAACAAGCAATGGGTTCCGACGTTGATTATACTGCTGAAAACTTAGGTTCTACTGCCGGAACTACTACGCTTAATGGCAATATACTTTCGGTTGCAGTATTAGACGGTAGCACTAACTATTTAGGTAAGTATAACGTTGGTCTTTATAGACTTGGCACTGATATCAATATGAATAAAACCGATATCGGTTACACCAGCAATACCTTAACTTCTTCTACGCTTGGTGGTTATGCGGCACTTCTTGACGGTTATGGATACTCAATTACTAACTTCAAACCGAGTACTCATGGTTTAGTTGGTGCAATGAACTCATTTAACCGCGGTTACCACGTTGGCAACGTATTTGGCGCTGATAACAGATCTATTCCGTTTGTTCCAACCGTTAGAAATATTGCGTTTGAAAACGTTATTACTACCGTTGAAACTCCTGTTATTGCAATTCTTTCAAGCCATATCAAAAACTACGTTGGTCACCCACCTGTTATTGAAAACGTTTACGTAAATTATTCTTCCGAATCTACTGGTTCTGCAGGTATTATAGGTAGAGTAAGTAGAGGAACTAAGACCAACAACGTTTACGTTGTAAACAATAACGACTTTGGTCAATTCGTAGAACTCGACGGTACGTTTAAGTTTAACGATCGTGATGGTGCTGTTACTATTCCTGAAAGTAAAGTATTATATAATCCGCTTTCTACGACGGATGCTAGAAATAGTTCGCTCTTTGGTAGAATCGGTGAAAGTGATAATACCTACGCTGCAGAAGTAGTATCGAATACTACTAACGTATACGTTGTATCTAAGTTACCGCTTATGCACTTTAACGGTGAGACCTTGCAGAAAGCTGCATCTTACCCAACTTCGCGTGCTGCTACGTTGCCTCTTTACTTAACCTTCAAAGGTGGTTACAGTTCTACTGGTAAGCAAGTAAGAGCGTATGGTTATGCTGCAAACGAAACGGTAGCAACGATTCCTACGATTTACGCGTTCAAAGAAAACTTCAAAGCAGAGTTTGCAACTCATCGTGATACACTCAATTCTGATGGTAAACTTGCAACTAAAATGTTTGGTTACTACTGCTCAGTATGTTACGAGCCCACCTTTGCGGGTCTTAGCGAGACTGCTGAAGGTAGCGTATGTACGTTGACTGATAGTTGCACGGGTACTTTAATTAAAGTTGCTAGCAATTTCTGGAGTTGTCCTGCTATTTATGAGTGGACACTTCCTAACCTTGCAACCGAAGCAGGTTCTGAATTCAAGTTAACTAACGGTACTATCAAGTTTACCGGTGCTTACAAGTATAACACCGTTGACGATATGAAATCTGCAAATCTTGAATTTGCTTCGTTCATCGGTGAGACTGGTAACGGCTTATGGAAAGTTGTTGAAGGCGAACTCATTTGGGTTGGCGCTTAGGCGTAAAACTTAATAACACAACGAAAAGGCGGAAATGCTTCCGCCTTTTTTGTGTGGGGTGAGTAGTTGCTTAAAATTTTCATATAAAAGTTTTGTGAAATTTTATTGAACAGTTGTTCATTATTTGACAAATTTTATACAATAATATATAATTACCTTATGGTTAAAAAAGTTAAATGTGATAAGCGTAGTATAAGAACTCGCAGTGTAATTAAAAAAGCGGTAATGGTGCTATTAAAAACCAAGCGCCTTGAAGAAATAGGCGTTTCTGAAATTGCTAAAATAGCCCTTATAAGTAGAAATAGTTTTTATACGCATTACACGTCAGTTCCAAGCGTGCTTGACGATATATTTTTAGATATAGTTAACCGTTTTGACGAGGTTATTTCTAAATACGAGTACGATGAGTTTACTAAAAACCCATATCCTATGCTTAAAGAACTTGCGTCACCGCTAATTGATAATTCTGCTTTTTCGGAGTTCGTTATTTTCTCTAAAAACTCTATCGTAATCGTTCAAAGAATTATTGATACTTTAACCGAACGTTTTTACACCGTTTACGTTAATAAGCGCGGTGAAGTGCCTAACGTTGCATTTTTAATCAACTTTATGGTATCGGGTATAATTCAACTTATATATAAATGGTATAAAGACGATAAGCCCGTACCGTTCAACGATATTTTAGAGCAAGTTTCCAAAATCGTTAAAGAAGGTGTTTTAATGCTTCGTGACGTTAAAAATTCTTACAAAAACGCGTAAAATTGCGCGTTTTTTTTAATACATAAAATTTTGAGTATTACTAATACTTAATACTATGATGCGACTTAAAAAACTTTTTACAGTTATAATTTTAGTATTAACGCTAACGCTGTTTGGTGGCGCTGTAAAAGCCGAAGAAACGGAATTTTATCTTGGCGGTAACGTTTTAGGCTTTACTATTAAAACGGAAGGTGCAACGGTAGTTGGCACGTGTGACGTTATCACGAAAGACGGGTTGTTATCTCCATGCAAAAATGCAGGAATTAAAGTTGGCGATATTATATTTAGTATGGGCAGTATTAACGTGAATTCGGCTAGTGACGTTGAGTCGGTTCTAGATAAATATAACGGAGGCGAAATCGTAACTAAAATCTCGCGTGGCGGTGAGATAATTTTACTAGACGTTACGCCCGCAAAAGACGTTTTAGGCGATTATAAACTCGGTATATATCTGCGTGACGATTTGACGGGTTTAGGCACGGTAACTTTTTATCGCGGTGACGGAACTTTCGGCTCGCTAGGACATCCCGTATCTGACGAAAAGGGGAGTATATACTCGGTTATAGGTGGCGATGCTTATTCTTCGTGTATAGTTGGCGTAAATAAGGCTACGCGCGGAAAGGCTGGCGAACTCAAAGGTATGTTTATAGGCGATAAGCCGATAGGAAGTATAACTAAAAATACTAACGTTGGTTTATTTGGTAAAATAAGCGATTTTAACCCTAAAAATAACGTTAAGGTTGAAATTTCTAAGGCAAAGCAAGGCAAGGCTAAAATTTATTCTACCATTGACGGAATTACTCCAAAGTATTACGATATCGATATTGTGAAAGTAGATTTTTTAAGTGGTTCTAATAAGAATTTAGTAATTAAAATTAGCGATAAAGAACTCCTTAAAAAAACGGGTGGAATACTTCAAGGTATGAGCGGTTCACCTATTATTCAAGATGGTAAACTCGTAGGCGCAGTAACTCACGTGTTTATAAACGATAGTTCACGCGGGTATGGAATTTCAATAAATAATATGTTAAATCAATAATTTTATAAGGCAATTCTAAATATAAAAACTCTCCGTATATTATAAGGGAGAGTTTTTTTATGAAATCATTTATATCTAGTATACTTTTAAGTCTAAAAAAATCTAAAAATTTAGTTATAATATCGTTGATTTTATTTGCTGTTGGGTTTATACTCGGCGTGTTTTTAACGATAAACGAAGAGATTTTTGAAATACATAAAAGCCATTTATTTTCATATTACTCAAAAATTTTTTGCAATGAAAAACTTGGCGTTAAAATCTTATTTACTAGAATAATAAATTCGGCGCTAATTTTATTACTCGTAGCGTTGTTATCGCTTAATAAATACACGTTCTATCTAATATTCGTCGTTCTATTTTATAGAGCGTTTATACTAGGGCTTGCGTGTAAACTGTTTATTGCAGAACTATTAGTTTTAGGTGCAATAACTTTTGCTTTTCTAGTTCTAATTCAAGCGGTGTTTATTACTATTTCAATAATCGTTTTCATAACGCTAACGTTTAATAAAATTGAAAAAATAGATAACTGCGCGATAAATTTTGTTATAAAATCATACCTAATTTCGCTAACAATTGCGGTTTTAGGTTGTCTTATAGAGTTTTTGTTTATTTTAACGTTATTTAGACCGTTAAATTTTTATTTTTAAGTATAACGGCTTAAATTTTACCAACACTAAGATAAGAGGTTTTTATGAAAAAATATATTAAACTTTTATCAATTCTTGTTTGTTTTTCTCTTGCAATAACGTTAAATATAACTAAAAATTCCGCTATTGCAGAAGAATCCTTAAAATCAAAATCGGCGTATTTATACGATTTTAACACTAAAACCGAGATATATGCGCACAACGAAAACAAAAGGCTACCTATTGCTAGTATGACTAAAATAATGCTACTTGATTTAGTTTACGAAAATTTAGATAGTGGAAATATCTCGCTTGATGAAGAAGTTACCGTATCTCAAAACGCATCGTCAATGGGCGGTAGCCAAGTGTTTTTAGAAAACGGTTTTAATTATAAAATAGGTGACCTTATAAAGTCTATAACGGTAGCGTCTGCTAACGACGCTAGCGTTGCAATGGCTGAAAGACTTTACGGTAGCGAAGAAGAATGCGTTATAAAAATGAACGAAAAAGCAAAGAATTTAGGGCTTGAAAACACACAGTTTGTAAACTGTACGGGGCTACCAAAACCTATGCAGTATTCGTCAGCAAAAGATATAACCTTAATTTTTGCCGACCTTATTACGCATAAGACTTATTTTGACTATTCTAAAATTTGGATGGATAAAATAGAGCATAGTAAAAACCATACTGAAATTTCTAATACTAATAAATTAGTTAGATTTTACGAGGGGTGTGACGGTGGTAAAACCGGCTTTACCAACGAGGCTGGGTTCTGCCTAACTGCGACTGCAAAACGCGGAAATATGAGGCTAATATCTGCGGTTATCGGCGCGCCCGATAGTAAAACTAGGTTTAACGAAGTATCAAGTATGTTTAATAAAGGCTTTAACTGTTACGAAAATAAAGCAGTTCTTGATAAAAACTTGCCCTTAGACGCTAAAATCGGCGTTTTAGGCGGAAAAATTAAACAAGTTGAAGTCGTGCCTGAGAAAGACTTTTTCGTGTTCGTAGGCAAAAATAGTAAAGACGCTATTGAACTTGATTATAACTATTTTAGCGTTTCAGCACCTATTAAAAAAGGCGACGCGCTCGGCGAGTGCATAATTTATAAAAACGGCGTTGAGGTTGGTAGGGTTAATCTAATATCAACGTGTTCGGTTGAAAAAATGAATTATTTCGATTACGTTTTAGAAATTTCTAAAAACTGGTAAAAAAAAGAACTCGTTAAGAGTTCTTTTTTATATGGGTTTTTCGTTAAACGTGTCTAAATATAGGTGTAAAACGGTAAATCTCGTTCTAACGTTTTTAGCGTATATTACTGCATTTTGAATTTTTTCACTAGAATACGTTTGATATAATTCTTGAACGTCAAGCCCTATATTATACAAATGTTTTTTAATTTTGTTTGGGTTTGAGGCTTGTTTTAGTATCTTTTTAACCTTTTTCGCGTTTACTTTTTGATAATTTCTATTTGAAATTGTTTCGTCAAACTCGTCTTGCTTGGTAATTAAATCGCTAGCGCTTTTTTCAAAAGCCTTTGTCATTGCGGTAACGTAAGTATCTCTATTTGGTTTATAAATACAAGTTGGTAATTTTGCTTTTATAAGTTTAGCGCGTATTAAACTAGTTATATAGGTTGAGTACGCAACGTCTATCCCGTGGGGAAGATATTTTTCGCCCTTAATCATGCCTAAATCTTCAAAGTAGTGCGAAAGTAGATGTTCGCTACCTGACGCCGAGCGCGAAGAACCTAAATAACTCATTGAAATACCTGTAACGAGTAGTGCCTCCATAAGCGCTTTTATTGCTTTTGGATTTCTTTTTTTAAGGCTTTTAGTTAATTTTAGAACTTTTTTAAGCGATTTTTCAGTTAAATTATAGATGTACGGGCAAAAATCTTCGCCTATAATTTCATACGCAAGTTTCCAGTCGGCTAGGGCGGAAATTTTCCCCAAAACGTCACCATAACCAGACTGTATCATTCTAAGCGGTGCGTTTTTGAGAAGATTTACGTCTGCAACGACTGCTTTTGGGGTGTGTGCTTGAACTGACGTTTTTACCCCGTTTAGCGTTAAAATAGCAGTTGACGATGCGTATCCGTCCATAGACGGTGCGGTTGGAACTATAATATACGGCAGTTTATTTACAAAACTAACGTATTTACAAAGGTCTTGAATAACGCCGGCGCCAACGCCTATTATAAGGTTGCAACCTTTTAACTCGCTTTCAATAGTATTTATAGCAGTTTCGTTAGGAATAAGCGGAGATTTCGTTTCAAATATCTTAAACCTAACACGCCTACCTTTTAAGGCTTTTTTGCAAACGTCACCTGCAAAATGATAGGTGTTATCGTCTAAAACCATTAAAATATCGCTATTTTTATCAGTCAAACCTTTAAGTTTATAAATAGCGTTCTTGTTAAGGTATATTTTTTCGATATTAGCGTTGTGAAGGCATCCGCAATCGCAACGTTTTTCTTTTAGTAAAGCGTTTAAGTTCATAATAACTATTATAATACCACAATTGTATACGTTATGCAATGCAATTGAAAGAAATTATAAATGTTTGGCAGTTGTATTATAATATAAAAGCCTTGCAATTTTTGTTAAAATGTAGTAAAATATTTATATATAATTTTCGTAAAGGCGCGTTTTATGGCAGTATCAAATTTTGAGTCGAAGGTCGACTATATAACTAAATTATCTAGTCTTGACTTTGAAGGTCCGCTTGACTTACTTTTGTACCTTATAAAACAAGCCGAGATTGACGTTAAGGATATTTTCGTTTCCGAAGTTACAAATCAGTTCTTAGAATACGTTAACACCCACGCAATTGATATGGAAACTGAAAGCGAATATTTATCAATAGCGGCAACTATTATTGAAATTAAGTCAAAAGCGATAATTCCTAACGAAGAGGCTCAACTTGAAGCCGAAGAAGAAGGTAATTTACTTATTCAACGCATTGAAGAGTATAGGTTATATAAAGAATCGGCTGAAAAGTTAAAAGCGCTTGAAGACGTTAATAAATTCTACAAGCAACCTGATAGTGACGCGCACAACGTCAAAATCGTGTATACTGATTTTAATCTTGACGGGCTTATCAACGCCTTTGCAAACCTTCTTAAAAGGGTTGACGTTAAAGATACGATAGAAAATAAAGAAAAAGAAATACCCAAAGAAGTTTTTACCGTTGCCGACAAGATTTATTTTATAAAAACTCAACTTCAAGACAGAAAAGAAATGAGTTTTTTCGATTTATTCACTAGGCACTCTACTAAAAACGAGATGATTACCACTTTTCAAGCCTTGCTTGAACTTCTAAAACACCAGTATTTAACCTTTATACAAGACGATACTTTTGGCGATATTACCTTATATTTTAACGAAAACGGAGGAGAAGAAATTGGAGAACTTACAGAATATAATTGAATCCGTGTTATTCGTGTCGGGCGATGCCGTTCAAATCAAAGATATTTCTGAAAAGTTAGGCGTTACCGATAAACAAGTATTAGACGCTGCTAAACAACTTCAAGAAAAATATTGCGACCCTTGCGGTATAAATTTACTAATTTTTAATAAAAAACTTCAATTTTGCTCAAATTCTAAGTATGCTGACCCCGTGTCTAGCGTTCTTAACCCTATAAAAGAGAGAGAACTTTCTAAAAGTATGCTTGAAGTTGCGGCAATTATCGCGTACAAGCAACCCGTTACACGTATTGACCTTGAAGAATTACGCGGTTCAAATAGTGAATTTGCCCTTCAAAACTTATTAAAACTTGGTGTTATAGAAGTCGTTGGGCGTAAAGATACGGTAGGTAAACCCGTTTTATTCGGCACGACTGACGAGTTTTTGAAACGATTTCAAATTTCTTCGCTCGAAGACCTTCCCGATTATAACGAACTTATGGATAAAATCGTTAAACTTAGAAGCCCCACGAACGACAGTAGTTATCTCTTTGAGAAAGACGAGTACGTTGAAGGTGAAGAGGTCGATTTACTTTCGGGAATTAAAATGTCTAGCGCTAATCAAGAAACGACCGTTAAGGTTGACGAAGACTTTGAACTTGCGGATATTGATGATGAAGAACTGCCTGACTTTTTGAAAGACGAGCAAGTTGACACAATAAAATAATTTCTAAAAAATGCGTAAATTACGCATTTTTTTTAATTTATTATAAAAACTTAATATATGGTTATAGCCGTATTTATAATAGGTTTGATTTTAATACTTCCTTTCGTGTTAACGTTTTACGGTTATTATAACGTTGAGGGTAAAAGGTTATACTTTGCCCTTTATTTATACGGTAAAATAAAACTAATTAGCGGTTACGTTAAGTTAAGAAATAAAGGTGGTTTTTATATCCATTTAAGCGAAAACAAAGCAATTATTATTGATATTAAAACTTTGCAAAAGTTAAGCGGTGGACCAAATTATTTTAATGATATTGAATTTAACGATTTATATCTAATTACAGACGTTGGCGTTAAAAACGTTAAGGTTTTGTATACCGTTTTATGCGTAAACTCTGCTATTAAAAATTTTGCGTGTATAACAAAAGCAAGGGGTTTTTTACCTGAAATTAAAAGCGATTTGAATATTTATAACCAAAACGACGGCTTAAAATCAATAAAAGCAAAGTTTATATGCTCGTTAAATCTTATTTGCATACTTAAAAGCGTTATTGCAAATTATAATAAATAGGAGAGTGTTATGTTAAACGATAAAAAACAAAATCAAAAAGAATATATAGTAAAATCAATTAAAGATTTTAATGAAATATTAAACGCAAACTCAATAATAGGTACGCCCGTTAAAACTGAAGATGGAACTACGATTATCCCCGTACTTAAAATTACGGTTGGTTACTTAGGCGGTGGTGGAGAATACGGTGATATTAAACTGTTTACAAAAGAAAAATCACACCCGTTTGCAGGCGGTAGTGGGGCTATCGTGAATATGAGCCCTTGTGGCTTTTTAATATGTAATTCGAGTGCCGTAAACTTCATAAAAGTTCAAGACGATATCGCCGATAAAGTATTTGAAAAAACTTCTCAATTCGTTGCAAAAACGCTTAATAACTAAAATGAAAAAAATAGTAAATATTGCGATAATATCGCTTATAATAAATATTTTTATATTGTCAATGCCCACTGTTGACGTGTCGGCGTATACCGTTTCAAACGGCGAGTGCGTTATGGAAGTTAATAGCGGAAGAATACTATCTAGTTTTAATGAAGATAAGAAACTTCCTATGGCGTCAACTACAAAAATTTTAACAGCGCTAACCGTTATTGAAAATTTTGATATTAACAAAATTATTACCGTGCCTAAAAGTGCGGTGGGGGTTGAAGGGTCTAGTATATATCTTCGCGAGGGCGAAAAGTTAACGGTTAAAGAACTTTTATACGGTTTAATGTTGCGTAGTGGCAACGACTGCGCAGAGTGCTTAGCCCAAACTTTAACTACTCGCAGTAATTTTATTGCGCTTATGAATAAAACTGCGATAAGTTGTGGCGCTACAAACTCAAATTTTACAAATCCGCACGGACTTCCTGACGATAATCACTATACTACTGCATACGATTTATGTAAAATTTCGGTAAAAGCGATAAAAAACCCTATATTTAAGGAAATCGTATCAACTAAGCGCGTAAACGTTTCAAACGACGGTTACGCCTACAATAGGCTTTTAATAAATAAGAATAAACTTTTATTTTCATACGACGGTTGCACGGGAATTAAAACTGGCTATACTAAAAAAGCGGGTAGATGTTTGGTTTCTTCTGCTGAAAAGGAGGGAATGGAGGTCGTGTCTGTCGTTATAAACAGCCCGCAAATGTGGGAAAGAACGAGAGAATTACTTGATTATTCTTTTGATACTTTTGATATGGTTGAAGTTCTAAACAAAAACGATTTTAACGACGAAATTTATAAAAATAGTGATGGTAAAGCTTATAAATTTGAAGTTTATAACAGTTTTTTATTCCCTTTAACTAACGAAGAGAGAAAAGATATAAAATTCTTATTTAACGGCAAATTGCAAGACGAATTTATTAAAAATCCAACAAAAGATGGTGTTTTTGAAATATTTTTGCAAAATAAGTTGATTTTTTCTCAAAATATCTTTACAATATTTGGCAAGTAATATATTAAAAGGTGAAATATGAGAATTAACAAATTTCTTGCAGAGTGCGGTGTGGCAAGTAGAAGAAACTGCGATAAACTAATTAGTGACGGTTTAGTTACCGTAAACGGTAAAGTATGTTCACTTGGCGCGGAAATTGACGAACTTCACGATAGTGTATCCGTTAACGGTAAGAAGATAAATAGAGTTAAAAAGTTTTCCTATTACGTTATGAACAAGCCGAAGGGTTACGTTTGCACGGTGAAAGACGATAAGGATAGAAAAACCGTTATGGATTTACTTCCGCCCGGCGTTGATAGGGTATTCCCCGTAGGTAGGCTTGACTACGATAGTGAAGGTATGCTAATACTTACTAACGACGGCGATTTTTGCAATAGACTTATACACCCGTCAAGTGAAATTCCTAAAACGTATTTAGTTAGAATTGAAGGCTCGCTTGACGATGCTGACGTTTTGAAACTTTCACGCGGGGTAATCATTGACGGGGTTAAAACTAAAAAATGTACGATTAAAGTGGTAGACCAAACTAAATCGTTTACCAAATACCACGTTACCGTAACAGAAGGTAGAAACCGCGAAATTAGAAAAATGTTTTTAACCGTTGGCAAGGAAGTTAAATTCTTAAAAAGAATTAAAATAGGCGATCTTGGTATGGGCGGTCTTGACCGTGGCGCCGTTAGAAAACTTTCGCAAGAAGAAATTGAATATTTGAAGAACTTATAATTTATTTTATCCGCTTACATAATTTATGGAGGCGGATTATGCGTTATAAAATAATAAAAATTATCATTTCTGTATTCGTAGCGCTACTTTGTTCAATTATGTTTATTAGCGCTAAGTATTACGTTAGGACGGTTCAGTCTTTCAAAACGTTTTACAACGAAACGGACGTAAGGCTTATTTCTATGCAAAACGATAGTTACAACCAACTAAAAAAATCAATAGACGAAAAGTATATTGCTAAATTTGCAGATTTAGTTAATTGTACGACTAGCGAGTTAAAAAGTGAAATTTCACGAGTTTTAGGTGACGATTATATTCTTTTAAGAGAAGAGTTTTACACTGCGCTTGCGTCAATTGAAGGCAAACGGCAAGAATTTAATAATTCTAGCGAATACTTGTCTGCAAAGGAAGAACTATCTAGCGTAAAAAGTAAAATTGATAGCGCTAGCGATAATGAAAAAGATTTATATATTGATGAGTTTAGGGTAGCGCTTAATAAGGTTTCAACGCTAAATACTAAACTTAATAATCAATTAAAAATTGAACGCGATAAAATTGACGAAATTAAACAAGAAGTTAAAAAACTTTTTATTAAAAACGCAAAAGAACTAATTTCACTTAGAAAAAATTTGTTTGACGAAACTAAAACTAAAATTTCTTCGATTATAAAAGAATATACTTTCGAAATTAGCGAACTTAATTCAGTTTACGGCGTTGAATACAAAATTGAATTGCCTTTTGATTTAATAGATTTTTCTAAAAAAGGGGCTAATTCTAAATTAGAAAACGAGTGTTTTGAAGAAATTTTAGAAAAAAACGTAATTTTTAGTGAAAACGATAGCCAAATTTTATCATAAAAAGTCTGTTTTTTAGCAGATTTTTTATTTTGCTCAAATTTGCTTGCAATTTTTTTTAATTTTGTATATAATCTATATGCTATCACTTATGAGAGATAAAGTTCTCTCTATATACAAGTATAATGGTCGGAATATTTTGCTTACAGCAAAGTATCCTCCTCACTCCGTTATACTTCGTTCGGAGGAATATCGAAGCGGTCACAACGAGGCGGTCTTGAAAACCGTTTGGGTTCACGCCCACGGGGGTTCGAATCCCTCTTCCTCCGCCACCGAAAGGCACCTTTGTAGGTGCCTTTTCGCGTGGCAGAAAATAGAAGAGCGTTCGAACGGGTAGGTATCTACAACTTATTTAACTTATATATTGATTTCTTAAAACGATAATGATAAAATATATGTAAGATTAAAAGGTGGCATTATGAAAAAACTAATATCAATTATAATTACGCTAATTTTATCGCTAACTATGTTGGGGTGTGTAGGAGAAAACGTTGTTCTAAGTGAAAGCAAAACGTATACCGTAACAAGCCAAATAACTTCTATTAACTTAGAGTTAAAAGCGGGGGAATTTAACGTTAAATACGGTGAAAGTTTTTTAGTTGAAAGTAATCTTAAACACCTTAAAGTTAGGGAAGATAACGGCGTTTTAACCGTTCAAGATAATGCTAGTAGCACGAGTAATTTCAATGGCGCTAAATTAACGCTTTATATTCCAACAAATTTTCAACTTTATAGCGTGGATATTGATATAGGCGCTGGCGAATTAACGGTTGAAAGTCTTATATCAAATGAAATCGACCTAGATTTTGGCGCTGGTAACGTTACGTTCAATAGCCTATATAACTATTCAAATATAGAAATTGAAGGTGGGGCGGGTAACGTTTCGATACTATCTGGAACGCTTAATAACTTACAACTTGAAATGGGAACGGGCGAATTAAACTTAAAGGCAAGCCTACTTGGTAATACTGAACTTGAATTTGGCGTTGGCAATTCTAGTGTAACGGTAGTTGGCAATAAAAACGATTATACGCTCGATATTACGAAGGGCGTTGGCTCTATTAAGGTTGACGGAAATTCCGTATCTAATAACGGCTACGTTGGAAGCGGTCAAAACAAAATTGAAATAACGGGTGGCGTGGGTTCAATAACCGTTGATTTTATTTTGTAAGCACCGCATTATATATAGATATATAGGCGCTTAACTTAGCGCCTTTTTCTATATATTGACAAATTATAACTTTATAATTTATTTTTCTACAATATATTGACAATTAGTGTTTTGGGTGCTACCATATTATAAATGATAATTTTATCAAAAAAAACGAAAGAGGAGTATAATCATGGCAAATTTGATTTACGATGTTAACGACAAGCCAAAGTTTAACAAAATGTTAGTCTTTGCGCTTCAACAGTTGCTTGCAATTCTTGCTGCAACAATCGCGGTTCCAACCATTATCGGTTTACCCACACAAATTCCCGCTGCAATTTTCGGCGCAGGCGTTGGTACGCTCGTTTACCAACTTTTTACAAAGTTCAAAAGCCCCGTATTTTTAGGCAGTTCTTTTGCTTTCCTTAACTCGCTTGCAGTTGCGGTTACTTACGGTTATTGCGGTATCGTAATCGGCTCTATTGTAGCAGGTCTTGTATACGTAGTTATCGCAATTATTATTCACTTCGTTGGTACTGACTGGGTATCTAAACTTATGCCTCCCGTAATTATCGGTCCTACCGTTGCGCTTATCGGCTTATCGCTTGCAGGTGCTGCGATGGGCGATATCGTAAAAGCAAACGGTGATGCTATTAACGGTTCTTACAACCTTATCTCGTTAATTTGCGGTTTAGTAACTTTCTTTACGGTAGTTATTTGTTCCACTCAAAAGAAGTATCAAATGCCTAAACTTATTCCTTTCATTATCGGTATCGGTGCGGGTTACGTAGTTGCGTCTATATTTACTTTAATCGGCACTATTGCAAAAGTAGATTATCTTAAAATAGTTAACTGGGCGCCTATCGTTAACAACTTCGTTGATGCCGAAGGTGAATTTACCGGAATTTCTGCATTTTTTAGCCTTCCTAAGTTCTCGCTTATAGGCGCTATTCAAGAACTTACTAGCGGTACGTTATCTAGCGAAATTATTTCCGCCAACCTTGCAAAAGACCCTGCCGTTCAAGCAACTTTAATTAGCGGTAGCAGTGTAGTTGAAGTTATTATTGCTTTCTTACCCGTTGCTCTCGTTGTATTTGCTGAACATATCGCCGACCATAAAAACCTTTCTTCCATCATTGATAGAGATTTAATTAAAGAACCTGGTCTTAAAAGAACTTTACTTGGCGACGGCGTAGGTTCTATCGCAGGTACTTTATTCGGTATTTGCCCTAACACCACCTACGGCGAATCGGTTGGTTGTGTTGCTATTACGGGGAACGCGTCGGTTGCTACTATTACGACTACCGCGTTTATGTGCATAATTCTTTCGTTCATTAGCCCGATTATGGCGCTTTTACAAACTATTCCGTCATGCGTAATGGGTGGCGTTTGCCTTACCTTATACGGCTTTATCGCAGTATCTGGTCTTAAAATGTTTAAGGATATCGACCTATCTGAAAACAAAAACTTATTCGTCGTTTCTGCAATTTTAATTGCAGGTATCGGCGGTTTAACTATTCAAATTCCTTACGCTTTCAAAGATACGGGCGCTGTTTCCGCTGCAATTACAGTAACTTCAATTGCTACGGCTCTTATCTTAGGTATCGTAACCAACTTTGTTTTAAGTAAAGTTGAAAAAAGTAAACTCGGTAAAGGTGAATAATTTTGAAGAACTATAAAAACGTTATCATATTTGATCACATTTTAATTAAACACAAAATAGCAATATTGCGTGACGAAAAAACGAGTATGAAAGAGTTTAGAGAACTCGTTGAAGAAATTACTACGCTTATGACTTACGAGTGCTTAAAAGACGGTGTTCCCACCGTTGAAAAACAAGTTAAAACTCCGCTTGAAACTTGCACGCAACAACTCGTTAAAGACAACGCTATTGCCATCGTTCCTATTTTAAGGGCGGGGCTTGGCATGGTTAACGGCATACACGTACTTTTCCCGTCGGCAAGAGTTGGGCATATCGGCATGTATCGTGACGAAGAAACGTTACAACCTAAGTCTTATTACTGCAAACTTCCAGACGGCATTGAAGAAAAACTCGTACTCGTAGTTGACCCTATGCTTGCAACGGGTGGTAGCGCGTGTGACGCTATTCAAGCGCTTAAAGAACGCTGTTGTAAAAATATTAAATTTATGGCAATTATCGGTGCGCCCGAGGGCGTTTCTAAGGTTGCCGAAGCGCATCCTGACGTTGAAATTTACGTTTCTACGCTCGATAGGTGCTTAAATGAACACGGTTACATTTTACCCGGTCTTGGTGACGCTGGTGATAGATTATTCGGTACGAAATAATATAAAGCACTCCTTTTGGGGTGCTTTTAATCGTTAAAAAAGGTGATTTTATGAATTTTGAAATGCTAGTTAATCAAAGGCAGTCAACCCGCTCGTACGACCCAAACCGTGCCGTTGAAACGCAAAAAATTGAAGAAATTTTGCAAGCGGTTAGGCTTTCGCCGTCTGCTTGCAACGGGCAACCGTATCACTTAACGGTGGTTCGTGGCGAAAAGGCAAAACGTGTCGCTCGCGCTACGACTAGTATGGGTATGAATAAATTTGCGCTTGACGCACCCGTTTTAATAGTGATTGCTGAAAAACCTTACGTTTCAACTGCAAGTTTAGGTGCTAAACTTAAAAATAACGACTATCGCTCGATAGATATAGGAATAGCGGTGTCGTATCTTACCCTTAAAGCAACTGAACTTGGGCTTGGTACGTGCATACTCGGTTGGTTTGAAGAAAAGGAAATTCAAAAGGTTATAAACTCAACCGATAAAATTAGGTTAGTCGTAACGCTAGGATACGCTAAAAATGACGAAATTCGCCCTAAAAAGCGAAAAGAACTAAATAAACTTGTTACCTATATTGACTAACTAATAAAAATTTGTTATATTATTTTTATAAAATATTTAAGGAGAAATTTATGGCTAAGAGTTCAAAAGACGTTATTAATCTTATAAAAGAACACGGTATTAAAATGGTCGACTTTAAGATGGTCGACATTAACGGTCAATACCGTCACGTAACGATTCCCGCTGAAAACTTTTCGGAAGAAACTATGAAAAACGGTGTCGGGTTTGACGCATCTAACTACGGTTATGCGGTAGTTGAAAAGAGCGATATGGTATTTATTCCCGATCCGGACACCGCCGTTATCGACCCGTTTTGCCAAATTCCTACGCTTTCTATGACGGGTAACGCGATGATTATTGATTCGCCGTCTAACCGCCCGCTTGCGCAATACCCGAGAAATATCGTTCTTGCTGCTGAAAAGTATATGCAAGACCAAGGTATTGCCGACACTATGCTTATTCTTCCCGAATTTGAGTTTTATTTGTTCGACCAAGTTGGTTGGGAAGTTCAACCGAATAATATAGGCGTTTCTATTGATGCCGAGCAGTCGTACTGGAATAGCGGTGTGCAAGGTAAGGGTTGTGTTGTTCCAAAACAAAAGGCGTACCATATTGCTAAGCCGTTTGACGCGTCTTACGAAATTAGAAGTGAAATGTGTATGCATATGAAAGACGCGGGCATTGAAATAAACTACCATCACCCAGAAGTTGCAGCAAGCGGTCAGTTTGAAATTGAACCGCAACTTGGCAAAATGTCTACTATGGCTGACGCTACTATGTGGATAAAGTATATTATTCACAACACCGCGCTTAAATACGGCAAGAGCGCAACGTTTATGCCTAAGCCGATATACGGCGAAGCGGGTAGTGGTATGCACGTTCATATGTTGCTTTTCAAAGACGGTGTTCCCGTATTTTCTGACGATAACGGCTACGCTAGGCTTTCAAAAGAAGCACATTACTTTATGGGTGGCTTATTAAAACACATAAATTCACTTTGCGCGCTCACTAATCCAAGTACGAACTCTTTCAAGCGTTTAGTTCCTGGTTTTGAAGCGCCCGTAACCGTAGGTTACGCAACTTCTAACCGAAGTGCTGTAATTCGTATACCCGCATACGCTAAAAGCCCTGATAAGCGCCGTTTCGAACTTAGAAACCCCGACGCGACTTGCAACCCGTATTTCTGCTACGCGGCTATTTTAATGGCTGGTATTGACGGTATTAAGAATCAAATCGACCCGCACGCTAACGGCTGGGGTCCGTATGACGTTAACCTTTATCATCTCCCTGATGAAGAAAAGGCTAAACTTAAACATTTACCCACCACGCTTGACGAAGCGCTTGACGCTCTTGAAAAAGATAACGAATATCTTACTGCTGGCGGGGTATTCCCAGAAGAACTTATTAAAAATTTTATCAAAACCAAGCGCCAAGAACTTGCTGAACTTTCGAAAATTCCGCATCCTGCCGAATTTGATAAGTACTATAATTTATAATTCTTATACTAAATCAATTTCCCTAAAAGAAATCTTTTGGGGAAATTTTAATTTTTAATAAATTCAGTAAAAACGTTTGTAATATTATTTATTTGTGATATAATAAACGTAATTATAAGTTTTACGGAGGCATTATGAAAAACGTAATTAAAAATTTCAAAATTGAAGGTAACGTTATATCGGTTGAACGTTATGGCGAAGGTCATATTAACGAAACCTATCTTGCCGTTGTTGAAGAAAACGGTAAGCAAGTTAATTATATTTTACAAAAAATTAACAATAAACTTTTCACTAACGTTGAAGGGCTTATGAACAACATAAAATCTGTTACCGAGTATAATAGGGCAAAAATTATTGAAAGGGGGGGTAATCCCGATAGAGAAAGTTTGTCGCTTGTCTACACGCGTGACGGTAAGTCGTACTATTATTCTAAGGAATTAGACGGGTATTTTAGAGTTTATATTTTTATAACTCACGCCGTTGCACACCAAAAGGTAACTAATCCTGATCAATTTTATCAAAGCGCGGTAGCGTTTGGTGAATTTGCAAACTTACTTGCTGAGTTTGATGCTACGAATTTATATGAAGTTATACCTAACTTCCATAACACCGTTAGCCGTTTTAATAATTTTTCTAAATCGCTTGAACTTGACAAATTCGATAGGGCAAAACTCGTTAAAGATGAAATTGCTTTCGTTTTAGAAAGAAAGGCTTACTGCTCAAAGATTGTAGACCTTCTTGCTAGTGGTGAAATGCCCACGAAAGTTACGCATAACGACACCAAACTCAACAACGTTATGCTTGATGAAACTACCCACAAACCCGTTGCCGTTATTGACCTTGATACCATTATGCCTGGTAGTATTTGTTACGACTTTGGCGATAGTATTAGATTCGGTTGCAATACCGGCGCGGAAGACGAAAAAGATTTATCTAAGGTTAACTTTGATATCGACCTTTTCGAGTATTACACCAAAGGCTACCTCACTGCGCTTGGCGATTCGGTAACCAAGGTTGAAAAGGACAACTTGGCATTTGGCGCAATTTTAATGACTTACGAATGCGGTATGAGATTCTTAGCCGATTATTTAGACGGGGATATTTATTTTAGAACTCATAGAGAAGGTCATAATTTAGATAGAGCAAGAACTCAATTCAAACTTGTAAAGGATATGGAATCTCGTTTTGATGAGATGAATAAAATAGTTGATAAATATTACAAAGCGTAATTTATCTTAATTTTGTTAAAAATTTAATAAAACACGCCGCACGGCGTGTTTTTTGTTGATATAAAACAAAGTTTTGTGTTAAAATAACTTCGTTATGAAAGAACTTACCTACAAAAACGGATTAAAAGACGGAATTCCCATAATGCTAGGCTATTTTGCGGTTTCTATCGCTTTTGGTGTAACAGCGGTTGAAATGGGCGTTCCCGAGTATATTGCGGTTTTAATTTCTATGACAAATTTAACCTCAGCCGGTCAACTTGCGGGGCTATCCGTTATAGCGGTACTTGGAACGGTTGTTGAAATAATTTTAACCCAACTTGTTATTAACGCAAGATATTTTTTAATGAGTTTAACACTTTCACAAAAACTTGACGATAAGTTTAGGTTACTTGATAGGTTTTTATGTGCATTTGGTATTACTGACGAGATTTTTGCCGTAGCCGTATCAAAAAATAAAGTTTCAAGCAAGTATATGTACGGCTTAATTACGCTACCGTTTTTGGGTTGGACAACGGGAACGCTTTTAGGCGCTTTGCTTGGCAGTATTTTGCCTGAAATTATAGTAAACGCTTTAAGTATCGCGCTATTTTCAATGTTTATAGCGATAATAATTCCGAAAGCGATGGAAGATAAAAAGGTTATTATAGTTGTTTTAATCAGTGCAGGGCTATCTTGCTTATTTTACTTTTTACCTATATTTAGCGAGTTATCAAGCGGAATTAGTTATATAATTTGCGCGGTAGTAGCGTCGCTATTTGGCGCAATTTTCTTGCCCGTTAAGGAGGAAGGTTGCGATGAGTAAATTAACCCACGTTCTAATATTAGTTTTTACGATGGCGGTAGTTACTTATTTGATAAGGCTTATACCGTTTATCTTGTTCAAACGCAAGATTAAGTCGCGCTTTATCAAGAGTTTACTTTATTATATACCTTACGCCGTTTTAACCGCTATGACTTTTCCTTCAATTTTCTTCGTTACGGGTAACGTTTATACCGCATTATTTGGAACGGTAGTTGCGCTTGTAGCCTCACTCACTAAGCGTTCGCTAGTAACGGTTGCAATACTTGCAGTAATTGCAGTTCTTATATCAAATTTTATCATTTTAATATAAAAAAAGCGTATTCGCACAGAATACGCTTTTAATTTTTATACCGTTTGATAAAAGTCAAGTTTTGATAAGAAATGAACGATAGCAACGTAAATAGGAAGATTACAAGACATTATCGACGGAAGGAGTATAGCGTTGTAAACCTCGTTAAATTTATACATATTTATTCCGCTAATCGACGCTATGCATAAAGTTATAATTACCGTACCTATCGTTACGATTATAGCAAGTTCAATAGAATTTATAAATTTAGGCAGGTCTTTTACCGTGTGGTTGTATTTAACCGCGTAAATTACACCCATAACAACCGCAAATGCACCGAAAATTATTGCAATTCGAAGTAGCGTTGCACCGCTGAAAGTTACCGAACTTGCGAATATAAACGACGTTAACAAATATTCAAGTACCGATAATACTAGTAGTATAATAGCCGAGTGAAATCTAACTTTATTTGCAAGTATTTTAGTGCCTTGATATCTATTAGTGTCAACTGACGTTCTAATTTTGATGTTTTCCTTTTCGGAAAGGTCGTAAATAGTATCAAAAGTTTGTTGTGTGTTTAAGATAGGTTGGGAATTTTCAGTCACGGTTTCAGGCTCTTTAAGGCTAGAACTATCCGTGTAGGCGTAATCTTGAAAATAATTCTCGTCACTATACGCGCTAGATTTTGGGAAAAGTTTGTTAAGAACCGACTTGTATTCGTAATTAGACGATACAACGCTGTCGTAATCAACGCCTTTTTCTTCTTGAACTTCGTTATCTTCGTTAAAAATAGGGGAGTTATCAACAATTTCGCTTGCGTCTTCTTGAACTTTTGGTTCTTCTTTTGGGGCGGGTTCGTTATTATCAACTATAACGTTAGAAAAATCAATATCGCCGTAAGCATCAGCCGTTTCGGCTTTTTTTATGTATTTAAGATATAGTTCTTCGTTTTCGTCAACGATTTCAGGCTCAATTTTTTCTTCAATACTTTCAGGTTGTTCTTTTTCAATAAGTTTAACGCCTTCAAATAGTTCAAAGTATTCGTCGAAAAAGAGTTTTTTACCAAGTTCTGTAATTTTATAGTATTTCCTACGCGAACCGTCGTTAGAACTAGCGCGATACTCGGTAATTTGACCTTGGGTTTTCATTCTAGAAATAATAGAATATAACGTGCCGATTTTTACGGTTGAAAAATTCTCGTCAATCAATTCTTTAAGTTCGTCGGTATGGCGGTCACCATTTAATAAAATGAATAAAATTATACTGTTTGTTTGACCGCGTAAATTTTCATTAAAATTCATAAATTCTCCGATAAATTAAGTGATTTTGAAAAAAAGTCTAAATTCTATTTACATTATATCACTATATACAAATATTGTCAATTGTAATTTTAATTTGTAATTATTATAATAATATGTTAAACTAAATATATGGAAATTAAAATTGAAAAATCAAGGCGCAAAACGGTAAGTTTACATATAAACGAATTTGGTAACTTGACCGTAAAAGCCCCGCAAAATTACCCAAACGAAAAAATATACGAGTTTGTAAATTCAAAACGAAAATGGATAATTAAGCATCAAAAAAACGTATGCGAATTTAATGATATATATTTCGACGTTATAAATAAGAAAAAAGGTTTAATATTTAATAAAATCGTTGATATTAGCGTTGATTTTAAGGATAGGCTAATTGACGTTTCAAACGAATATTTACCTAAAAGACTGCAAGAAATTGCCGAAAAATTTTCTTTTACTTATAATGCAGTTAAAATTAAAAATTACAAATCAAGATGGGGCGCTTGCGATAAAAAAAATAATATCTATCTAAATTATAAACTTGTTATGCTTGATAAAGATTTAATCGATTACGTTTTAATACACGAACTTTGTCACACGAAATTTTTTAGCCACGGTATTGATTTTCACAGTTTATTAAAAAGTTTTTTCAAAAATGAATTTAGTTATAGAAAGCGCTTGAAATCGTTTTCAAATATTTGTAAAATTGAATATTAGTTAAAATTTAACGGAATTATCAAAAAATCAAAATCTTCGGTAATTCCGTGTATTTTTAGCACTAACTATGCGCAAAACAAGACTTTTGCGCATAGTTTAATAAGTGTATAGAATTTGATTTTATTATACTCTACCCAAAATATTTTCTATAAAATTTTAGATATCTTTGCGCAAAATTATTGTGTTTTACGCAAAGTATGGTAAAATAATATCAAGGAGATAAAATGGCAGAAAATTATTATAAACAACGCGAACTTAATACTATTAAACGAATTAACGCTATGCTTGAAGACTTGCCACCTATGACTAGTGAGTTTATTTTAGGTATTACAGAGTACACTTCCCCACTAACTAGGCTTAATTACGTTTACGATATACGAATTTTCTTTGATTATTTGGTAAAAAAGGTATATAAAACGAAATTTATTGAAGAACTTACTCTTTTAGATATAGAAAACGTTGAAATTACCGCATTTGAAAACTATATGGCGTATTTATCACTATACGAGATAAACGGTAAGGAAGAATCGTGTAACGAGCGCGCAAAATCGAGAAAAATGGCAACGGTAAGGGCTTTTTACAAGTATTTTTTCAATAAAGGAAAGATTAAATCAAATACTGCGTCAAAAGTTACCCTACCCAAACTTCACGACAAAGAAATTATAAGGCTTGATATTGCCGAAATGGTAAGATTATTAAACTTAGCAGACAGTGGCGACAAGTTTTCTAACCATCAACGCGCATACCATAAAAGCACAAAAATTCGTGACGTTGCTATTTTAACCCTATTTTTAGGCACTGGAATTCGTAATAGCGAACTTGTTGGCTTAAACGTTGAAGATATCAATTTTGAAGATATGAGTTTTGCTGTTACCCGTAAAGGCGGTAACCGAACTATTTTATATTTCAACGACGAAGTTGATAAAGCGCTACGCGCTTGGCTTAATAAACGCAGTACGATAAACGACTTATCCCCTAGCGAAAACGCATTGTTTTTAAGCCTTCAAAATAAGCGAATTAGCGTTCGTGCTATACAAGAACTCGTTAAAAAATACGCTAAAATTATAACTCCGCTTAAAAAGATAACTCCACACAAGTTAAGGAGTACTTTCGGCACGAATTTATATCGCGAAACGCAAGATATTTACCTTGTGGCGGACTTTTTAGGGCATAGTGACGTGAATACCACCAAAAAACACTACGCTGCGCAAAGCGAAGATTTTAGGCGCAAAGCGATAAAATCAGTTAAACTTAGAGAAGACTAATGGAAGATATATTTGATAAAGAAAGCGTTTTCGTTATAGAGCCTATAAATCAAGGTGACGACGTTGACTTTTTAATAGAAGAAATTTACAATTTAATAACGAGCGCAAACGCCGTACCCGTTGGCTATAACGCGGTAAAATTAAGAGAAATAACCCCGTCTACTTATATCGGCAAGGGTAAAGCCGAAGAAATTAGGCTTGAAATTGACCGACTTGGCGCAACTACTTGCATATTCGACGGTTCGCTAACCCCCTCTCAAACGCTTAATTTAAGAGACGTTTTAGGGGTTAAAGTTATTGATAGAACAACGCTCATACTTGACATTTTTGCTTCGTCTGCAAAAACGCACGAAGGCAAAATTCAAGTTGAACTTGCACAACTTGAATATTTATACCCTAGGCTTAAAGGTAAAGGCGAAGCCTTATCTAGGCTTGGCGGTGGCATAGGAACGCGAGGCCCGGGTGAAACCAAACTAGAAACGGATAGACGGCATATAAAAGGCAGAATTGACAAGTTAAAGCAAGAACTTCAAGACCTTGAAACTAGGCGTAAATTACAAACTTATAGGCGAGATAAAAACCAAGAATTTGTTATTTCGCTAGTTGGGTATACCAACGTTGGCAAATCTACCCTGCTAAATAAACTTACGGGGGCTGACGTACTCGTTGAAAACAAACTATTCGCTACCCTTGACCCTACCGTTAGAAAGACGAAAATTAACGGAATTGACGTGCTTATTAGCGATACCGTAGGCTTTATTAGAAATATTCCGCACAACCTTATCGAGGCTTTCAAGTCAACCCTAGAAAGCGCGACGGAGGCAGACCTTATACTTATAGTTTGCGACGCTAAAAGCGATTACGACGAGCAGTTAAAGGTAACCCTATCTACCCTTGAAGGCTTAAATTCTAAGGCGGAAACGTTACTAGTTCTAAACAAGTGCGACGATATGGATATTACTGACGAGATATCGTCAAAATTTATTTGCATTTCGGCAAAAGAAGGTAGAAATTTAGAGTTGTTGTTTTCTAAAATTTCAAAGGTATTAGAAAATAATTACGTTCAAACAAAATTAAAAGTAAATTATAGTGAACTTAGCGAGTTTACAAAACTTTCTAAACTCTTAGATAGTTTTAGTTTAGAATATAAAAACGACTGCGTTATCGCAACCGTAAGATGTAAAAAATCAATATTTTCTAAGTTTGCAAAATTCAAAAAAGCGTAAGGACTATCCTTACGCTTTTACTTATCAATTTTAATCTCCGTTATTTTAATTGCGCGGTACTCAGAGTCAGTTTCTAAACATTTACCGCAACTGTCACAAATCTTATTAGGGTCTAAATCGCACCTATCGCACTCGCCACAGTTTATACACTCTCTTTCATATAAAACACATTTCATATTTATAGTATACTACTATTAAATAAAAATATCAAGCAAAATTTTATAAACATTTGTTTGCATTTTTGAAATTTCTATGCTATAATTAGATTATGTCAAAAATAGATGTTAAATTGAACGAACTTTATAACTACGTAAAAAACTATCAAGAAGAAAACGGCTTTCCACCAACCGTGCGCGATATTTGTAGTGGTTTGCAAATAAAATCAACTGCAACCGCGCATTATTATCTTGAAAAGTTGTCTAGCAAAGGTTTAATTACCAAAAACGGCGATAAAAAACGTGCAATATCGGTAAATAATAGAAAAAGCGCTTTTGAAGTTCCCTTAGTTGGCACGGTTACGGCAGGCACGCCGATACTAGCCGTTGAAAATTTAGAAGATTATTATCCCCTTCCCCAAGAATTCAACACGGGCGAAACGCTATTTATGTTAAAGGTTAAAGGCGATTCTATGATAAACGCCGGCATTTTTAACGGCGATAAAATAGTAGTTAAAAAGCAAGAAACCGCAAGTAACGGCGATATTGTAGTTGCACTGATTGACGATAGCGCTACGGTTAAGCGTTTTTATAAAGAAAACGGCAAAATTATACTCCACCCTGAAAACGATTTGCTTGAAGATATCGTAGTTGATAGCGCTTTGATTTTAGGCGTTGTAGTTGGTTTAACTAGAAAGTTCTAATTATAATTTAATACCCCGACGGTTTGTCGGGGTATTTTTATTTATTATTTATTTTTGTAAATGCGTTTAACGATAAGTTTATATATTTCCATTACGATAACGATAGCGAATGCCGAGCCGATAGCAATTGCTATTTGCGGAAGTGAAAGCATTACTGTCTTGAATATTGTGTTAAGACCTGGGATATATACAACTGCAAGTTGCATAACAGCGCCAACGATAAACGCGAGATTTAAGAAACGGTTATTAAACGCTTGTTTTGTAAATACGCTCTTTTCACTCTTAACGTTATATGAGTGGAAAAGTTGAGTAAACGCAAGCGTTACAAAAGCCATTGTAGAGGCTACTGCGTGGCCGTAAAGTTGGAACCCAACTATATAAGACGTAAGCGTTAACGCGCCAACTACAACGCCTTCAAGCCCGATATGAAGCCCAAGTTTTTGAGCGAAGAAACTTTCGTTTTTCGGGCGTGGTTTTTCAAACATAACCGAATCTTCTGGCTTTTCCATACCTAAGCCGAATGACGGTAGAGAGTCGGTAACCAAGTTTATCCAAAGAAGATGTGTACTTTCAAGCGGAACGAGGAGCGGTAACCAACCAAATGCAGCAATAAGTTCAGCAAGTAAAATTACAAGTACTTCGCCGATATTACTTGAAAGTAGGTATTTAACGCACTTTCTAATGTTGGCGTATATTCCCCTACCTTGTTTAACGGCTTTAATAATGGTGGTAAAGTTATCGTCGGTAAGTATCATATCGGCTGCTTCCTTAGAAACGTCAGTTCCAGTGATACCCATAGCGCAACCGATGTCCGCTTTTTTAAGCGCGGGGGAATCGTTAACGCCGTCACCCGTCATAGCAACTACTTTACCTTTTGACTGCCAAGCCTCTACTATTCTAACCTTGTCTTTTGGAGCAACGCGGGCGTAAACTGAGAATTCTTCAATTCTATTTCTTAACTCTTCGTCACTCATACTATCGAGTTCGTCACTCGATACCGCGCGTTGACCTTCTGCCATAATACCAAGTTCGTTTGCAATTGCGGTTGCGGTTATAATGTTATCGCCAGTAATCATAATAGTTCTAACGCCGGCGTGTTTAGCAACTTTAATCGCCTCTAAAACCTCAGGTCTAGGCGGGTCAATCATACCAACTAAACCTAATAATTCTACGTCTTGTTCAAGGTCTAAGGTAACTTCTGGCATTTTATCAAACACTTTTATACCAAGCGCTAAAACTCTTAACGCGCGACTTGACATGTTTTCAATAGCCTCGTTTACGCCTTCTACCTTTGAAGACTTAGAAAGCCTTTTAAGTAAAACGTCAGGCGCGCCTTTCGTAATGCTAATAAACTTACCGTCTTTTTTAATAACTACGGTCATAAGTTTTCTATCCGAGTCAAACGGGATTTCGCCTACGCGTTCTGCCCACGAAACGTCACTACCGTATTTGTTGTTAAGTTCAACCAACGCCGTTTCAGTTGGGTCGCCTATTCTCTTTTCAACCCCGTCAACCATCTCGATTTTAGCGTCGCAACAAATTGAGAAATAGTTGATAAGTTGATGATTTTCTTCGGTAATATCGGATAAAAATTTGAGTTTACCGTTATCGTAAATTTCTAAAACGGTCATTTTGTTTTGGGTTAAAGTACCCGTTTTGTCCGAGCAAACGATACTAGTACAACCAAGCGTTTCAACCGCAGGAAGTTTTTTAACGATAGCGTTTTCACTAACCATTTTTCTAACGCCGATAGCAAGTACTATGGTAACTACCGTTGCTAAGCCTTCTGGGATTGCAGCAACTGCAAGAGATACGGCGAGTTTGAAACTTTCAATAAGTTCCGCGCCGAGCGCAAAATAGTCAAGCGCGAAAACCACAACGCAAATAAATATAGATATAATACCTATAACTTTACCCACTTGGTCAAGTTTGTTTTGTAGTGGCGTAGGTTCGGCTTTTTGTGCGCCAAGCATACCCGCAATTTTACCGATTTCAGTTTTCATACCCGTATCGGTAACGACTGCTTTACCCCTACCGTTAGTTACGAAGGTAGAAGAAAAAACCATATTCTTTCTATCGCCAAGAGCGGCAGCGTCGCCTTCAATAACGTCAGTCATCTTAGTTACGGGAACTGATTCGCCAGTGAGTGCCGACTCGTCTACTTGAAGGTTAACTGCGTCGATAAGTCGAGCGTCAGCCGGAATAAAGTCACCTGCTTCGATTAAGATAATATCGCCAACTACTAAGTCTTCCGACGGAATTTTATCGGTAACGCCGTTACGAATAACCTTACACTCAGGCGAAGACATCTTTTTAAGCGCTTCAAGTGATTTTTCGGCTTTGCTTTCTTGAACTACGCCGAGTATAGCGTTAAGCATTACGACTATAAAAATAACTAAACTATCAACCCACTCGAGCGGATCTACTATTAAAGATATTACCGCTGCAACGAGCAAGATAATAATTAAAACGTCTGCAAAAGATTTAAGGAACTTTACGAGTAAAGTTTCTTTTTTGTGTTCTTCGAGAGCGTTTTTGCCGTACTTTTCACGGCGTGCTTCAACTTCTTGTGACGATAAACCACTTTGCACGTTACTGCCAAGTTCGTTAACTACGTCTACGTTACGTTTACGATACATTGTATCCTCCTATAAAATATCGGCTAGTTAGCCGTTTATTAACTTTAATATTTCACTAATTGCAAGGTCTTGATTACTGTTTACGTAATTTAACCCTTCAAGGCGCTTAAAAAAGGTTATTTGGCGCTTTGCGTAATGGCGTGAATTGATTTTAATAAGGTTGCTAAGCCCCGATAAATCGCCTGAAATCAAAGCATCGAACGTTTCTTTATAACCTATGCCTTGCATACATTGATTATTTTTATCAATGCCCATATCAATTAGCGATTTAACTTCATCAATAAGCCCGTTTTCCATCATAATATCAACGCGCTTATCAATTCTAGAATATAATTCTTGCCTTTCAAAGTTAGGCGCAAACGCTAAATAACTATATCTTGGTTCAAGTTTATCATTTTGCTCAGACTTTCTTTTCCCGGTTGAAAAATAAATTTCAAGCGCGCGAACTACCCTAACTATATCGTTTTTATGAATTTTTTCAGTCGCTTTTTTATCAACGCTTTGTAAAACTTCGTAAGCCGCGTCAACCCCTTGGGTTTTAGCCATATTGATATATTTGTTTCTAATTTCTAAATTGCCTTCTACTTGACCGTATCCAAGTTTATATAAAATAGAATTTATATAAAAACCCGTGCCACCACATATTATAGGCGTTTTACCCTTAGAAATCAAGTCGTTAACGATAGGTAGCGCTAAACTTTCATAATCGGATACCGAAAAGGAAGAAGTTGGCTCAACAACGTCTATCAAATGGTGTTTTACAAGACTTTGCTCGTAAGACGTAGGTTTTGCCGTGCCGATATCTAGGTGTTTATATATTGCAAGCGAGTCCGCCGAAATGATTTCAGTATTAAGCGTTTTAGCAAGTTTTATAGCAAGCGACGATTTGCCAGACGCCGTTGGCCCGCAAATTATAATAATTTCAGGTTTCATACTACACGCTTAAACCATTTATCAATCTCATGGCGAGAAATTTTTACCGCAATAGGTCTACCGTGTGGGCATTTAAGGTTGATATTGCCATTAAGTAAGGTGATGAGCGCGTCAACTTCGCTAGTTGATAAACTCATACCCGCCTTTACCGCCGATTTACAAGCCTTTTGCATAAGTTTTTGGTCGATTATTTCAGGAACGCTTTCACGGCGCAAGGAGTAATCGCACAAAACGTCGTCAAAGAACTTATCAAGTTCAATGTCGATAAGTTCGTAAGGGATAGAATAAACGTTAAAAGACCCGTCGGTTTGAAGTTCTATATCAAGCCCTAAATTAGTTAAAAACGGCATTTTGTCAAGAACGTATTCGCGCTCTAAATCGTTAACTTTTAAGTTGTAGGGAACGAGTAACGGCTGAGTTGGGTTTTCTTTAACCGTTCTTTGATATAAAAGTTTGTTATAAAGTAGTCTTTCGTGTGCGGCGTGTTGGTCAACTAAATAGATATCGCTTGCCATTTCGAATATTAAAAAGGCGTTAAGCACCTGCCCTACGTATTTTAATTGAAGTGGTCTTTCAATTTCTTCTTGAACGGCAAATTTCTTGCTTTCAAGTTCGGCAATATACTTTTTATTTTCGGCAAATAAATCGTCTTGCTCTTTGGTTGATTTCGACTGCGGAACGTCACTTTTTACGTTTTCATCTTCCGAAAAAAGCGTGAAAGAACCGAGAAATTCTTTCTTAAACGAATCAGTTTTATATTTTTGCGTATTAAGGTTTTGATTTCCGCGCGTAGTTACGATTACACTGTCGTCAGGCGTTTCTATATGCGCCTCGTTTTTAACCTGCTCGGGCGATTTTAATACGTTGTTGTGGCTAGGAATTATTATGTCAAGCGCGGAATCGCTACCGTCTAAAACCTTTGATATCGTTGAGTAAACCGCACCGTAAATTACTGAATTATCAATAAACCTAACGTCAGATTTGTTAGGTGTAACGTTAACGTCAACTATTTCATTTGGAACGGTTATATAAAGTACCGCCATAGGATAGCGCCTTTTCATTAAATAACCAGAATACGCGTTCATAATGGCTGACGAGATAGTTTGATTTTGGATATATCTACCGTTAAGTATTACCGTTTGATACGTTCTATTTGATTTAGTAAAATTTATTTTTCCAACGTAGCCTTTTATAGTAACGCCGTGAACGTAATTTGAGATATTAAACGTTTGGGATAAAAATTCCGTGCCGTAAACTGCGGTAACCGCGTCTTCAATGCCGTCACCGTACGACGCAAGTACCAACGTATCGTTAACTAAAAACTTAAAAGCAATATTTGGGTTTGCAAGAACAAGTCTTGAAACGGTGTCAGTCACGTCGTTTTCTTCCGCTCTTACCGATTTTAGAAATTTTTGGCGTGCAGGCACGTTAAAAAACAGGTTGGAAACGGTAATATAAGTACCGTTATTTGACGGCGCAACGTAAATTTCAGGGTTTTCACCACCCTCGACTTCCATAGTGTAACCTATTTCGTCTTCTTTTCTTTTAGTAGTAATTTTGAGTTTAGAAACCGATGCGATTGACGAAAGCGCCTCTCCCCTAAACCCAAGCGTTTTTATTGAATACAAATCGTCAAGGTCTCTAACCTTGCTAGTAGCGTGAGGCATAATGGTTTTAAGTAAATCGGCTTTATAAATGCCCGAGCCGTTATCAAAAACCTCGATAACGTCTTTACCGCCACCGAATATATTTATTTTTATCTCAGTTGCGCCTGCGTCTATTGAGTTTTCAACCAACTCTTTTATAACGGAAGAAGGTCTTTCAACCACTTCGCCCGCGGCAATTTGAGTATAAACTTTTTTGTCAAGTACGTTTATAATCGACATTTTTAATCTCCGATTTTGTTTTTAAGCCCATTGAGATAGTTGAGCGCCTCAATAGGCGAAATTGAATTAACGTCTAAATTTTTAAGTTCTAAAATTATCTCGTTATCTTCGCAAGCGACGTCGCTTTCACTCGTTTCACCCGAATTTATATCGCTACTTTCAAGTTGTTTAAGTATTTTTTTAGCGCGAGCAGTTACGCATTTGGGAACGCCCGCAAGCGACGCTACTTCTATACCAAAACTCTTATTAGCGCTACCTTCTTGAATTTTGCGAAGGAATATTATATCGCCGTTGTATTCTTTAACCAAAATTTTATAGTTTTTAACCCCGTCGAGTTTACCTTCTAGTTCGGAAAGTTCGTGATAGTGAGTTGCAAATAACGTGTTTGCTTTTATCTCGCTAGAAACGTATTCAACGACAGCCCAAGCAATAGAAAGCCCGTCGTAAGTTGACGTTCCACGCCCAACTTCGTCAAGAATAATAAGGCTATTTTTAGTTGCTTTATTAAGAATTGACGCTACTTCGTTCATTTCTACCATAAAGGTAGACTGGTCGAACACTAAGTTATCGCTAGCGCCAACGCGGGTAAATATTTTATCGGTTATAGGAACTTGGCACTCTTTTGCGGGAACGAATGAACCCATATGCGCCATTATGGTTATAAGCGCAACTTGGCGCATGTACGTTGATTTACCAGCCATATTAGGCCCGGTAATTATCATCATACGGTCGCCGTTTGAGTGAAGAAAAGTGTCGTTTGGGATAAATTGAGAATTTGAAACGCTTTCAACGATAGGGTGCCTACCGCCTTTAATAATAAGTTCACTACCCGCTTTTGCAATTTTAGGCCTAACGTAGCCGTACTTTTTAGCAACGATGGCAAGTGAATTTACACAGTCTAAAAAAGCAACCGCCTTTGACGAGCGCTGTATTTTTTCGATATGCTCGGCAAGTAAACTTTTAATTTTAGCAAAGATTTCAAGTTCGATTTTGAGCGACTTTTCACGGCTAGTTAAAATATCTTCTTCTAAGGTTTTAAGTTCTTCGGTAATAAATCTCTCGCCACCGGTTAAAGTTTGCTTTCTTACGTAGGAATACGGAACTTTATCCTTAAACGACTTAGAAACTTCAATATAGTAACCAAAAACCTTGTTGTAGCCCACTTTTAGAGTTCTAATACCCGTTGCTTGCTTTTCGCGTTCTTCGAGTTCTTTAAGAAGTATCGTTGAATTTTTGTCGATATCTCTAAGCCTATCAAGTTCTCTATCAAAGCCTTTTTTAACGAAACCACCGTCTTTTATAGCAGTGAGCGAAATCTCGTCGTTAAGCGCGTGGGATATTAAACTCGTTACGCTAGAAAAATCATAAACGTTATCGTAAACGTCACGAAGTGGCTTGCAAACCGTACCCGACAAGGCAAATTTAAGAGTTGGAAAAAGTTCTAGCGATTTTGATAGATTAACCGCGTCTTTCGGGGTGAGATTTCCGTTAGAAACTTTACCCGCAAGCCTTTCGGTATCGCGAATTTCACTCAAAACGTCAGTCAACGCGTTTCTAAGCAAATTATCGTTATAAATTTCCTCAACTGCGTCAAGCCTATAACCTATTTTATCTTCGTCAATTAAAGGGTTGAGTATCCAACTATATAAGTTGCGCGAACCCATAGGCGTTTCGGTTTTGTCTAAAACGTTGAGTAGCGTGCCGTAACGCTTGCCGTCACGCATTGATTTAACGAGTTCTAAATTCTTAACCGCAACGCTATCTAAAAGTAGATAATTAGAAGGTTGTAATAGTTGAATTCTATTTACGTTAATCAGCGCGTGTTTTTGCGTTTCGCGAAGGTATTCTATAAGCGCACCACAGCAAGAAATAACCACTTTATCGTCTTGAATACCAAAACAGTCTAAACTTAATACTGAAAAATGGTCTTTAAGCGTCTTTTCAGCGTGTGTTGGGTTAAAAGCCCAGTCTTTATATATCTCGGGCTTAGTAATTGCGCCGTGTTTTACGGCGTTAACGTCTTTAAGGTCAAGATATACGCTTTGTGGGCATATTATTTGAACGGGTTCTATCTTACAAGCGTAATCGGTAACTACTGATAAATCAGTAACGTTTTCTATACTTTCTGTATAGAATTCCCCCGTCGTTATATCCGCCCACGAAACGGCGTAATTATCGCCGATTTTAGATATTGCGCAAATAAAGTTGTTCTGCTTTTCGTTAAGTAGCGTATTTTCAGTAATCGTGCCTGCCGAAACGACTTTAACAACGTCTCTATCAACGACTTTTACGTCGTTCCCTCTCGAATTCTTTTCAAGCCTTTCAAACTGTTCGCATACGGCTACTTTTTCGCCCATAGATACGAGTTTTGCAATATAAACGTCTGCCGCGTGATGCGGAACGCCACACATAGGCGCTTTTTTCCCTTCGCCACAGTTTCTAGAAGTTAACGTTAAATCAAGCAATTTTGAAACCTTAATAGCGTCGTCGAAAAACATTTCGTAAAAATCGCCTAAACGATAGAACAAAACGCAGTCTTTATACTGCTCTTTCGTCATAAAATATTGTTTCATCATTGGTGAAATTTCACTCATACTATTTCTCCGTAAAGCGATATGCCTGACGCCTTCGTTATCTTTATAGATAAAAATTTGCCAACCACGTTCTCGTCGCTATTAAAATGAACGACTTTACCGCCTTCATCGCGACCTATGTAGATATTTTGTTCTAAGTTAAACTCGTCTACTAAAATTTCAAGTGTTTTACCTAGATAAGTGCTTGCAATCTTTCTATTTATCGAATTTTGTAGGTCTACGAGTTTTACTATTCTTTCTTTTTTAATCTTTTCGTCAATATGCCCGTTCATTGAATAGGCTTTCGTTCCGCTACGCGGTGAGTAAACGAAGGTAAAAGCCCCGTCAAACTCTACTTTTTCAGCAAGGCTAAGCGTGTCGTTAAAATCATCGTCACTCTCCATAGGAAAGCCAACCATTATATCGGTAGTGATTTTAATATCCGGAACGATACGGCGTAGCATATCTATCTTTTCAAGATAGTCTTCGCGCGTGTATTTTCTGTTCATAAGGTTTAGTATTTTCGTACTGCCCGACTGAACGGGAAAATGTATAGAATTGCAGATTTTATCGTATTTTTTAATAGTTTTTGCAACGTTTTCATCAATATCTTTCGGGTGATTTGATATAAACCTTATTCTAAACTTACCATCAATTTCAGCAACGCGTGATAATAGCGTTGAAAACTCTACTTTTGGGTTTAAGTCCTTACCGTAAGAGTCCACGTTTTGACCGAGTAAATTTATCTCTTTATAACCGCTTTCAACGAGCGTTTTTACCTCTAATAATATATCTTCTGGTTTACGGCTACGCTCTCTCCCCCTAACGTAAGGAACGATACAGTACGAGCAAAAGTTGTTGCACCCGTACATAACGTTAACGTAGGCGCTAGGATAGGTACAGCGCTTAACGGTAGCGCATTCTTTTATAGAATATTCGTCGTTAGATATTTCTATAAATTTTTTGCCTTTATCTAGCCTTTGTTTTAATAAGCGCTCAAAATCGGCAAGGTTATGCGTGCCGAAAACGATATCAATAAAAGGAAATTTATCTACTAATATTTCGGCTTTACCCTTTTGCTGGGGCATACACCCACCAACCGCAATAATTTTATTTTTGTTCGCTTTTTTAAGCCTTTTAAGCGCACCTATATTACCATACGCTCGCTGTTCGGCGTTTTCTCGTATGCAACAAGTATTGAAAACGATAACGTCGGCAAGTTCGTCACTATCGGTTAAATTATAGCCTAAATTTTCAAGTATACCGCTGAGTTTTTCCGACTCGTGTTCGTTCATTTGACAGCCGTACGTAATAACTTTATAATATTTCATAAATATTATTATACATAAAGTTAGGTAATATTTCAACTAAAATAAGTAAATTTTGTTGTTATTTTGTGTTAAGAAAACGAATATTTAGTGAAGATAGAATTAAACTAATATCAACATGAGTAAAACGTTGAAAATAATAGGCTTTATATCGGCTATAATACTAGTTCTATCTATCGGCGCTATTTTTATAACGTACGCGGTAACTAGCGACGTGTCGCTTGACGAAACCAAACTTAAAAAAACCGCTCAAACTATTGAAGTTTACTCGGCGTCTGGAAATTTAGTCGCAAAAAAGTCAAGGTCGTGTAGCGGAAACTATATTAAAATAGAAAATTTATCTAAAAATACTAAAAACGCTTTTATAGCAATAGAAGATAGGCGGTTTTACTCGCATAACGGCGTTGATTTCAAAAGAATTGTAGGCGCAACGCTTGAAAATATTAAGTCGATGTCCTTTAAGGAAGGCGCGTCAACTATTACTCAGCAACTTATAAAAAATACGCATTTATCAAGCGAAAAAACGGTTGAAAGAAAACTAAAAGAAATTAAACTTGCTATAAATTTAGAAAGAAAATACAGTAAAGACCAAATTCTTGAAATGTATCTTAACTCTATATACTTTGGTCGTGGTGCTTACGGTATTGAAGATGCGTCACAAACCTATTTTAATAAATCTGCAAGCAATTTAACCCTTAACGAAAGCGCAATGCTAGCAGGTATTATAAAAGCCCCGAACACGTATTCCCCCGAAACTAATTACGATTTAGCAATAGAAAGAAAAAATTTAGTGCTAAAAGTAATGAAAGACTGTGGCTTTATATCCCAAAACGAATATAAATTAAATTCAAATTCAAAACTCAATATCAACCTTAGCGATAAAACGAGTGATTACGGCGATTACGTTAACGCAGTTATTAAAGAATTTGAAAACTCAAATTACTTTATGCCGTACGGTTATAACGTTGTAAAAATTCACACGTATCTTGATGAAACGTTACAAAAAAGTATAGCCGAAAAAACCACTAATTACGACGAGATTAAAATTGTAATAAATTCTAATTTTAACGGTGTTACCGCATTTTATGGAAAGTATTCTAACTTAAAAAGAAACCCCGCGTCGTGCGTTAAACCGTGGCTAGTATACGCCCCTACGATTAACGACGGCTACGTTAAAGAAAGTTCGGTTATAGATGATGAAGAGATAAACATCAACGGCTACTCTCCTAAAAATTATAACGATAAATATCACGGCCCGGTTACTGTTAAATACGCGCTATCAAACAGCCTTAACGTTCCTACCGTAAAACTATTAAACGGCTACGGAATAGACAAAGTTAATAATTACACTAAGCGTATGAATTTAGACGTTAAAAACGAGAATTTAACCTGCGCGCTCGGCAGTTTAAGCAATGGGCTAACCTTAAAAGAACTTTGCGATAAATATTCAGTTTTTAACGATGGCGGTAATTACACGGAGTCAAAATTTATTAAATCTATTTACTTTGACGGCGTTAAAATACACTCGCATACACCACAAAAAACACAAGTATTTTCAGCAGAAACTGCTTTTATAATAAACGATATATTAAATAACTCTGTAAATAGCGGTACTTCTAAAAAACTAAGAACGCTACCATTTGACGTTTGCGCAAAAACAGGAACGAACGGCACGATAAACGGCAATTACGACGCGTTAAGCATAGCCTACACGACCGACTCAATCGTTGGCGTTTGGGTTGGTAATTACGATAATAAAATTATGCCAAATTCAGTTACGGGCAGTAACGAGCCAACCGCTATTTCATATAAAATCTTACAAAGCGTTTACAAAAATGGTACGCCACAGCCCTTTACTAAACCAAACGGCATAGTCGATATGAAAATTGACGTTAGAAATTTATTAGATAATAAAATTGAAACTATATCAACAAATGGTGAAAAGTTTTATTATATAAAAGGTAGCGAGCCAAGTTTATATAAAATTAGCGAAGAAACGCCTTCTATAATTAGCGTAAAAACTCAACTAAAAAACGGAAACGTATATATTGATTATGATACAAAAAACACCGATAATATCGAGATTTTTAGGATATTTAACGACAAAATAGAAAAGATATATTCAGGAAAGCCACAAAGTGTATTTATCGATAAACTTAAAAATTTTGGCAAGTACTATTATAAAATTGTATTAAGCAATAATATAGGTACTACAACCTATCAAACCCCTATCGTTAAATACGATAAAACCAACCTTTCAATTATTGAAGGCGATAAATGGTTATTCGATTAAAAAAAGCAACCTTTTAGGTTGCTTTTTATTATAAATCTAAAATTTCAACGTTAGTGAGCGCCGTGGATATTAGCCCGCTAACGTCAAGTTTACTTTCTTCAATTTTTACCTTTTCTAAGTTCGGTTTAATTAAGGGGTGCTTTGGTAAAAATACCGTGCAACAGTCTTCATACGGAAGTATTGACGTTTCGTACGTTCCTATACGCTCGGAAATTTCAATAATATCGAGTTTATCAAACGCTATAAGCGGTCTTAAAACGGGCATTGTAACCACGCTGTTAGACGACGTAATACTTTCAATAGTTTGCGATGCAACTTGCCCTAAACTCTCGCCGGTAATTATCGCTTGTAAACCGTTATTTTTTGCGATATTTTCGGAAATTTTCATCATAAAACGTCGCATAAGCGTAATCATATATTCTTCTTTACAATGCTCGTGAATAGCCTCTTGAATTTCAGTAAACGAAACTATATGTAGCCTAAGCCCGCCCGTATAATCGGCAACTGATTTTGCTAGCGTTATAACCTTTTCTTTTGCCATTTCGCTAGTATAAGGGTACGAATGAAAGTGAATAGCGTCAAGTTTCATACCGCGCTTAGCCATCATATACCCTGCAACGGGGCTATCGATACCACCCGATATCATAAGTAAACCTTTACCCGACGAACCGCTCGGCATACCACCCATCATTTTAATAGTTTTGGTAAACACAAGCGTTTCGCCAGTTTCGCGTAGGTCTAAATTTAAGGTGTAATCTGGGCTATGAACGTCAACTTTCAAATTTGAGTTCGCCCTTAAAATTTCACCGCCTATTTTTCTAGATAGTTCTACCGAATTTAAGTAAAAAGTTTTGTCTGCACGCTTAGTTTCAACCTTAAAAGTACCCGACTTATCGCTAAGTAAACAAATTGCGGTTTTAACCATTTCATCATAGTCGGTTTTTATTAGCGTACACGGCGAAATTGAGTGTATCCCGCCCACTTTTGATAAACTTTTAATAATATCATCAAGATAATAGTTATCAAAATCTTCAACTACGTAGCGCCCCGATATTTTTTTAAGATTACAATTAAAATTTAATAAAGCGTGTTTAATATTGTTTTCAAGTAGCCTTTCAAAATGACCGCGATTTTTACCTTTTAAGTGAATTTCGCCCCATCTTATAATAATTACGTTTTTCATATTTTCATAGCCTTTTTAAGTTTTATTACTTGTTCGTTAATTTTTTTAGCCGAATATACTGCGTCATCAAGCGTTGATTCGCTAGAAAAACTAATTCTTATAACCCCGTCAAGTTCGTTGGGTTTATAGCCCGCCTCTTTTAGAACTCTACTGTGTGGATTTTTTGAGTTGCACGCTGAACCCGTACCAACGATAACCCCCTCGCCTTCAAGCATATGTTGAAGAACTTCACCGCGAAGACCTACCGCCGATAACGATATCACGTACGGCGAACAATTATTTGTTGAAATTACTTTTATAAAGTCTTTATCAATATTAGATAAAAACGTTTCTTTTAGTTGTTTAACTTTCTCAAAATTAGCGGAAATATCGGTAAATTTTGAAATTGTAGCCAACTCGAAAACCTTAATTCCAAAAACGTTTTCAGTTCCGCTACGAAGGTTAAATTCTTGACCACCGCCGTATATTAAAGGTTTTAGGCTTTTAAGTTTTTTATTCTTAATTAGCGCGCCAACGCCTTTAAGCCCGCCTATTTTATGTGCTGAAACTGAGTACAAATCAATATCGCTTGATAATTTCGTTGGAATTTTACCAAACGCTTGAACTCCGTCACTATGAAATACTATTCTAGGGTTTTTCTTTTTACAAAGGTAAGCAAGTTTATTTATATCGTTTATAGCGCCCGTTTCATTATTTACGTGAACTACCGAAACGAACACAGTATTATCGTCAATTAACGACAGTAAACTCTCTTCATTTACGCTACCGTCAAGGTTAATTTTAGCAAATCTAGAATCGTAACGTCTATTTTTAAGGTCGATAAACGGCTCGTATACAGCCGAGTGTTCGCCAAGCGTTGTTACGGCGTTACCCCGCTTTAAATACGAGAAAATTGCGGTATTATCCGCCTCAGAACCACAAGACGTAAATATCACGTCAAAATCACTGCCAACGCATTTTGATACGGTTTCACGCGCAGTTTTTACGATATTTGACGCCGTTACCCCACCGTGATACCTAGCCGACGGGTTAAAATACATCTCTTCATTTATAAATTTTGCAACTTCTAGCGCGCTATCTAAGGGTTTTGTAGTTGCTGCGTTATCTAAATAAATCATAAGTTTCCTTTAACTTTATCAATAAAACCTTTTTCAAGTTTGCTTGTTGAGCCGTATTTAAGTATTTGAAGGATAAAATTTTCATTATACGGTAATATTAGTAAAGCCTTACCATCAGTTGCGTTTATCAAAAAGCAAACGTCACGCTCGGTTAAATTTTCGGAAATAAAAATCTTTTTAACAGCCTTATCTTTAACGTATAAATCGTAAGTTTGCCCACCTAAAACGCCGATTTTATCTACGTTTTTAGCCGAAAACTTAATAAGCGGTTTTCTTTTTACGTTATTTACGATTTTTGAAACCGAAACGTCACCGTCAACGAAAATCAAGTCGTAAAAATTATAAAACTTGTGTTGAAAATAGTTAAGAACGAGCGCTACGGTTAGTAAAATGACGAAAAATACCCACATAAGGTTAGAAAACATAAAGGCAAAATAACCAAAAACGACTGACGCTATAATCGCTACTATTTTTAATATGAAAAGAACGTTTTTGATAGCCTTTTCACGACTTTCGTTCTTAGGTTTTACGGAAAATTCAAAATATTTATTATTCATAATAACTCCCGATAAATTTTAACACAACGCTACGTTTTTTACAACTATTTAAGTTTAACAATTGTAACCCCGTTTTCGCCTTCACCATATTTTCCCGACCTAAACGAGTCTACCGCCCTATGTTTTTTAAGCATATCTCTAATTCCACTACTTAAAATATTCATGCCTTTGCCGTGCACGATTTTAACTTCTTCTAAATTAGAAAGTAGCGCCGTATCTAAAAACTTTTCAACTTCTAAAAGCGCGTCGTCAAGGTTTTTACCTATAACGTTTATTTCGTTATTAGTTGAAAAAACGTTTTGTCTTTTTATAGAAACAGACGGCTTTTGTGTTTTAGAATTATTCTTAGAAATCAAGTAAATATCGCATTTTTTAACGTTTATCTTAATACTGCCAACAAGCGCCCAAACAAAGCCTTTGCGATCGTTAACTTCAATTATCGTGCCGTTATCGTCTAGCGATTTAACGTAAATTTCATCGCCAACTTTAACGCTAGATATATCAACTTTTTGATACGGAACAACTTTGTCGCCCGATTTTTCAGCGTTATACTTTTCGTTTATTAACTTATTTTTTAAGGTGGCTACTTTTACTATATCAGTTTGAGTAAATTCTTGTTTAGAAAAAATTGATTTTATCTCGTCAAGTAGTTCTTCGGCTTTTTCAACCTTTTCATTTATAAGTTTTCTAGCCTCGGTTTTTGATTTAAGCAAGAAATTTTCGCGTTCTTTTTCAAACTTTTCACGCTCTAACTTTAATGCGTTATATATTTCAACTTCCTTATTTTTAAGTTCTTGAAGTTCATTTTTCAAATTCTCACTTTCAATTCTAGAATTTTCAGCCTCAGCAAGAATATTGTCAAGCAAAACCTTATCTTCACTTAAAAGCGATTTTGCCCTAGATAAAACGTCACTAGAAATGCCAAGCCTACTCGATATTTTTATAGCGTTAGATAGACCGGGCGTACCGATATTTACTTTGTATAAAGGGGTAAATGTAGTTGCATCAAAATCCATTGACGCGTTTTGAATTTTATTAGATTGCGACGCAAATTCTTTAAGCGCGGTATAATGAGTTGTAACAACGCCGAAACTATTAAGCGAAATAAACTTTTCAAGTATTGCTTGGGCTAAAACGCTACCCTCTTCGGGGTCGGTTCCTGCGCCAATTTCGTCGATTAAAACGAGAGTTTTGTCGTTTGCATTATCTAAAAAGTATTTGAGATTTTTAACGTGTGACGAAAACGTTGATAAACTATTTTCAATGCTTTGCTCGTCGCCTATATCACAAAAAATATTATCAAAAACGGATATAGTAGTACCTTCTATCGCAGGAACGAACACGCCTATTGCGCTCATTAAAACGAATAACCCGATAAGTTTTAAGGTAACCGTTTTACCACCCGTGTTTGGACCTGAAATTAGTAAATAATTATAGTCTTTACCAAAGTTTACCGATATAGGAACGACTTTATCTTGGTCAATTAAAGGATGCCTACCCTTTTTAATATCTATTACGCCGTTTGAGTTAAGTTTTGGGTAAACACCTTTAATTTTATAAGAATATTCTGCCTTAGCAAACGCAATATCTATATCGGTTAAAAGTGATATATTATCGCGTAAATTATTAACTATCGTTGATACCTTTTGAGTAAGTTCAAATAAAATTCTTTCTACCTCAACGCCTTCTGCTAAAATTTCACGGCGAAGTTCGTTGTTAAGGTCTAAAACTTCTTGCGGTTCGATAAAAAACGTGCTACCACTTGCCGACCTATCGTGAACGAACCCCTTTACGCTAGATAAATACTCGGATTTTACAGGAACAACGTATCTTCCATTTCGCATAGAAACGACGTTATCTTGCAAATATTTATTAGCACCCGAACGCATATAGCCTTGAAGTTTTTCGCGAATACGCTCGTTTATTCTTTTAATATTCTTTCTAATATCGCGGAGTTTTTCAGATGCGTTATCTGAGACCTCATCTTCGTTTACAATTTTAGAAAAAATCTCATTTTCTAGGTAATTATCGAAATATATACGGCAAGCAATATCGTATAATATCCCACCGTTTTGTGAAAATTCAATAACTTCACTAGAAGTAATTCTTGCCGACCTTAAAAGCCTAGCAACCTTTAACAAACTAGACGGCGTAAGCGTAGATAACTTTTCGGCTAAATTAAGTTCGTCAAAAATCTCGTCAAAATACACAACGCCTTTAACACCGCTTAGATATAGATTATACGCCTTGTTAGTTTTATCTAGTAGAAATTTGACGTTATCGTATGATAGATTAAACTCTTCACTAAGTATCGCTCTTTTCGAAGTTTCAAGCACAGCAAAAGAACTGACCTTTTCGGCTATTTTATCATATTCAAGAGTTTTTATAACTTTTTGAGTAATCATTTAATCCCCTTTACTAAATTGCCTTGCGTTGCGCCTAGGTTTACTTTAAGTGATAAATCAGTTATCGTAGAATAATTTTTAACTTCTTTTAGTTTTGCCATATTATAAACCTTAAATCTACACTCGCTCAGTTTATATCTTTTTACAGGAAAAACCCTATTTTCACTATCTACAAGTTCAAAATCGTTTATAATTTCGCAATTTTTGCAGTTTTTACCGAACGGACAATAAATTAAATCCATAACTTCAATAAGCCCGTTTGATAAAACGAATAAATCGCTTTTAAGATTAGAAATTTCTAATAAAGAAAGTTCTTTAGATGCACAAATATTTCCCTTATCTACACCTTCACTAATTAAAGAGTTTACGTCTACACTATTAAACACGTTAAAACCAACACCTGCAAATAGTTTAACGTTTAACTCACGGCATAATTCTAGACCCCAAACCCCGTCAGCATACACACCTTTGAAGTATTTAATTTTATCTTTAATAATTTTAATATCCTCGCACGACGTAAACGGCGGAAGGTATAACCAAACGTTATTAACACCTTCAATAGTCAAATTTTTATAGTCGTATGGCGCTAAAATCACTTCGTCGTATAAAGCGGTGTTTGCGCTTAAATTTGATACGATAACTGCCGATTTTGCACTATTATTGCCAGCGGTTTTACAATTATAATTATTTGTATATTTTGCGATAATATAAGGTTTTTTTGCGGTTTTTCCATAAAATAAATTACTGTATAATTCCGCCCTTAACTTGTTAAATACACTTTTGGGGATAAATGCGTTATCGTCAAAATTATTAAAAATTACTGTTACTTTATATGGATAAACGTCTGTTTTATTTAAGTTTTGAATTACTTCGCTTTTAGTTATAGGCGAGTTAATCGACTTAGTTATTTCACTTTCAGTTTCAACCGTAATTCCGCCCGATGATAGTTTTAACTTTTTGCCAACCTGTAAATCAACGGTTACAGTGATATCAAGTTTTTTATTTATAATACCTAAACTATCAAATAAATCGACTTTTTTAGTAAGCCTAACGCTGTCGCCTACTTTTACGTCGCCTTTATACACGATGTTACCGTTTATCACCGTTGCGGTGGCAACCTCGTAGCCATCTCTTAAAATCTTAAACGCGTCGCCATTTACAAAAGTTTGAGATTTATCAAGCGTTATAGCGCTTTTAGATAATAATTTTACCTTACCAACTTCAAGCCCTATATTATTTTGAACTTTATAAGATATAAAATTTTTGTCTTGAAATTTAGAAAGCCCCTTAGTATAATCGCCACGATTAAACGAAATCATAAGATTTTCAAGTAGTTTTTTATCGTTTTTACCATTAAGTAGCGTTTTATAGTATAAAATAGCGCAAGCAACGTATTCTTTACCGCGCATTCTACCTTCTATCTTGAAAGATTTTACGCCTAAGTTTTTAAGTGAAATAATATCTTCTTGAACGGATAAATCGGCAAGCGATAATAAATAGCCCTTTTTAACAGTTTTACCGCCTACTACGTATTCGTATTCTTTACGGCAAGGCTGTTTACAATAGCCACGGTTACCGCTGTTTCCACCTATAAATGACGAGAAATAACAATGCCCTGAAAGCGACGTACACAGCGCGCCTTGAATAAAGATTTCAGTTTCAATTACTTTACAAATCTCTTCAATATCTAAAATTTTAGTTTCTCTTGCTAAAATAACGCGTGAAAACCCGTACCTTTTTGCAAGTTTTGCACCGTAAACGTTGCAAACGCCTGCTTGGGTTGATAAATGTAAGGTTATTTCAGGCATAATTTCTTTAAGGTATTTACCTAGAAATATATCTTGCAAAATAAACGCGTCAACCCCACAAGAATAAGCGGTATTTACAGCAGATATAAAGGAATTTAGTTCGCTTTCTTTTACTAGCGTGTTAACTGTTAAATATACCTTTACGCCAAACGTTTTAGCGTATGAAACGGCATACCTTAACTCGTCAAAATTAAAGTTTTCAGCCGATTTACGCGCTGAAAAATCAGTTAAGCCTAGATACACCGCGTCAGCACCGGCATTTATTGCACATATTAAGTTTTCCTTATTGCCAACCGGCGCTAAAATTTCACACATATATCTATTATAATCTAAATCTTTTATAAATTAAAGGGGTTTTAGTAAAATACCCGTCTATTAAACTAGACGGGTAAATTTAATTTACCTTAAAGTAATACCGCTCGCGCTTAAACCTTTTAATATTTTGTTAACTGATTCGTCAACTTCTTCTAAGGTTAATGAACGCTCTAAATTGCTGAACGTTAAGTGGTAAGCCATGCTCTTTTTACCGCTTTCAAGTTGACTACCTTCGTAAATATCAAAAAGTTCAACTGAAATTAACGATTTATCGGCAAATCTTTTAATCGTTTTTAAGGTTTCGCCGTTGGTTACCGACTTATCCATAACGAGCGCCAAATCTCTTTCTACCGACGGGAATTTCGCAAAAGGCTTAAATATGAGTTTGCGGTTAAGCATTTTAGAAATTATATTATAGAAAATTTCACCAACGTACAAGCGCTTGTCTACGCCTAATTTTTCACAAACGGTAGGATGAAGTTCACCGATATAACCTATCGAACGATAACCTATAACGATTTCAGCGCTTTTTGTTGGGTGCATAAACGCGCGGTTGCACTTAACAAAATCAACCTTAAAGGTTGCGCCAAGCGTTTCAAAAAGACCTTCTACAACGCCTTTTATCGTAAAGAAGTCTTCATCTCCAAACATACCAAGTGATAACGTTTCTCTCTCTTCGGGAAGTTCGGTAAGCGGAAGTGATTTGGGGTTGTACGTTTTAGCAAACTCGAAAAGTCTGCCCGATAAGTTCTTTTTATTGATATTATTAACGATAACTCTAACAAGCGACGGAAGAATAGTAGTTCTCATAACCGACAAGTCTTCCCCAAGCGGATTTAAGATTTTAACGAACTTATGCTCGTTAGAATTTTTATCGAGCGAGAACAAGTCAAACTCTTTTTCGGAAACGAAAGAATAAGTTATCGCTTCGCTAAAACCTTGCGAAACAAGGTAATTTTTAGCCTTATTTAAGTCTTTTTGTTCTTTGTTTAGCCCACCTACCGTGATAGATGCGTCTTTAAGTAACGTGTTAACGATATGGTCGTAACCATACATTCTAATAATTTCTTCGGATAAATCTGGGTAATCTTCAACGTCGTCACGCCACGGCGGAATAATTGCCGTAATATCGTCACCGCAAATTTCAACGCCAAAACTAAGGCGAGTTAAAATATCTTTAATAACCTCGGTTGGAACTTCAATACCTAAAACTTTATTGATTTTAGATATTTTAGTAGTAATAGTTTTTGGCGATATATCGGTAGAGTTTTTATCAATATACGATTTTGATATCGTACCAACACCTAATTTATCAATTAAATTAAGCGCTCTATTCATACCGAGTTCGGCAATATACGGGTCAGTACCCTTTTCAAAGCGCGAAGAACTATCCGACCTTTTACCAAGCGCGCGAGAAGTACGCCTAATACTGTCACGCTTGAACATTGCGCTTTCAAACACGATAGCGGTCGTAGAATCTTCTATTGAACTAGACTTTCCACCCATAATACCTGCGATACATTGTGGAACTTCTTCGTCGCAAATAACTAGGTTATTTGAGTTAAGTTCAAACTCTTTATCGTCAAGAGTGGTAATTTTTTCACCTTCGCCCGCACGCCTAATTACGAGTTTATTACCTTTAAGGTAAGAATAATCGAAACTGTGCATAGGTTGACCGATTTCAGTAAGAACGAAGTTGGTTATATCAACGACGTTATTTATCGCTCTAATACCAACGCTGTTTAAGCGTTTTTGCATCCACGTAGGTGACGGCGCAAGTTTAACGTTTTCAACGTACGACGCGATATATCTAGGGCAAAGTTCGGTATCTTGAACGTCGACCGACAGTTTATCACTCGTTGCAAAATCTGCGGTTTTATAAGTAATTTCAGGCATTTTAAGGGGTTTATTTAGAACTGCTGCTACTTCTCTTGCTAAACCTAAAATGCTATGACAGTCAGGTCTGTTTGCTGTAACGCCGATATCAAATATAACTTCGTCAAGCCCAACTATGGGTTTAACGTCACTACCGTTTTCGCATGAATTATCAAGTATTAAAAGCCCGTCGTACGACGCACCTTTACACATTTCTTCGGTAACGCCTATTTCGCCACCAGCGCAAAGCATACCGAACGAATCGTAACCACGAAGTTTGCCCGCTTTTATAGTCATAACGCCTTCAATAGTAACGTGGTCTTTCGCGGTGGCGTAAACGGTAGCGCCAACGAGTGCAACGGGCGCTTTAATGCCAACCTTAACGTTGTCTGCACCACAGCAAATTTGCAAAGTGCCGTGGATACCACAGTCAACCGTGCAAAGATGAAGGTGCGTATCGGGAATTGCTTCGCAAGTTAATACTTCGCCTACTACTACCTTTGAAATATCCTTGCCGTTTTCAATAACTTCTTCAACTTCAAAACCGCAAGAAAATAATTTGTTTTTCAAATCTTCTACTGAAATATTTGAAATGTCTACGTAATCATTAAGCCAATAAAGTGGTAATTTCATAACAATTCTCCTCTTACTTAAACTGTTTCAAAAATCTAATATCGTTTTCAAAAAACAGCCTAATATCGGGTATTTTGTATTTCAAAATAGCAATACGTTCAATACCCATACCGAAAGCGTAACCAGAATACACTTCACTGTCAATTCCACAGCCTTCAAGTACCTTTTTATTTACGATACCTGCGCCTAAAATTTCTATCCAGCCCGTACCTTTACAAAGTTTACAGCCTTTACCGTGGCATTCCGAACACGAAACGTCAACTTCTACGCTAGGCTCGGTAAACGGGAAATAACTTGGGCGTAAACGCGTTTTCGCGTCTTTACCGAACATTATTTTGCAAAACTCGTCAAGCGTGCCTTTAAGGTCGCAAAGCGTAATGTTTTTATCAACTACTAAACCTTCCATTTGGTGGAACATAGGCGAGTGCGACGCGTCGTCATCCGACCTATAAACCTTACCCGGGCTAAGTATTTTAATAGGCGGCTTTTTATCAAGCATAACTCTAACCTGACCCGCAGACGTTTGCGTTCTTAACAAGATATTATCGTTAATATAGAAAGTATCTTGCATATCGCGTGCGGGGTGGTCTTCGGGGATATTAAGCATCTTAAAGTTATAATAATCTTCTTCGATTTCAGGACCTTCAAAGATTTCAAAGCCCATGCTTGTAAACGCATCGATAAGTTCGTTTTTAATAAGCGTTAAGGGGTGAAGACTACCCGTTTCGCGCTTTTTAGACGGAAGTGTTATATCAATTGCTTCACTTTCAAAAGTTTTTTGAAGTTCAATTTCTTTAAGTTTAGCCTCTTTTACGCTAAAAAGTTCGTCAATTTTACTTCTTAAATCGTTTACGAGTTTACCAAAAGCAGGTCTATCTTCCTTAGGAATATCTCTCATACCTTGCATAAGTTTGGTAACTTCACCGTTTTTGCCTTGATATTTTACTTTGATTTCGCCTAAATCTTTAACGTTTTGACACGCTAAAATTTCTTGCTTGGCGTTTTGAAGAATAATATCTAACTTTTCTTTCATAATAACTCCTTTATAATAATAAAAAGCGCCCTAAAAAGGACGCTTTTTGCGTGGTACCACCTTAATTCATACGAATAATCGTATCTTATTAGTTATAACGGAACTACCGGCACGGCTTACTGTAATTCGGCTTGCAACTCCAAAGTGAATATCGTTTTATCAGGAGTTAAGGGCTTTCAGCGCAACACCCTTATTCTCTTTCCACCAACAAAAACGCCTGTCTTTTTCACGGTTTTTATATATTTATATAAAGTATAACCGCAAAATAAAATTTTGTCAATCGTTTACAAGGTTTTATACGCCGAAAAAACCGTTCCCGTAAGATAAACGTCGGGAACTTTACCTACTATAATATTATCGTATAACATTACCCTAATTTTATCCGAAATATTTTTTGTTGACACCCTTGTTACAACGCTAACGTCAGGCGTTACGTCTAAATATAAAGTGTGGCGCGTTTGGTTAATTCCCGCCGTTTCAAAGGTGGATATAACGTCGCATTTTACCGAATGTATTGAAATAATAGGCATTTTAATTTTATTGCCGTAACCTTGTAAAATTCTAATACCTGTAAATACACCGATAGGAACTTCTACACCGCTATTTACAAAATCAGTCATAAACTCACTAACGCTATCGGCAAGCGCGGTGGTTAAACTGTTGAACTTATACGCGTCTGTCGTTATCATGGTAATTTCACCGTCAGTACTTTTATGAATATTAAATAAATCTTGATAAGCGTAGTCTTTTTGAAGAGTTTTATCAATAGCATAATACGACGCGGTTGACAATACGCCTTGATAAGACGCCGTACCTATCTCAACCAGCATAGCGTTAGAAAATGAATACAGCGCGAAAAATATAGCAAAAAATAACGCTACGAATATAAATAAGCCACGTTTTTTCTTCTTTTTACACTTTTTCATACCTATATCATATGAAATTTTACGTAAAAAAAGACCGAGTAAGTATACTCGGTCTAGAAATACTGCACGCACGTAAAATTTATTTATTAAAACTAATAAATTCTTCTTTTGTAATTACTTGTTCATCAAATAACTTTTTAAGTTCTTTGATTTGATTAAGTTTTTCAGTGTTATCTTTAACGTTTCCTTTGATAACGTTCGTTTTTATAGTAGCAAACTCATCGTCAGTAATTATTTCATTACTATTAAGTTCAGCGTAAAGTCTTAAAAGTTCTATTTTTTCATTAGAAGTCTTTTGAGATTTACCCGCTTTTACAAAACCGAAAAACTTCAAAATTGCAGGAACTAAATAGCAGAACGATGCAACGAACATAATAATTAAGCCGATATAAGGTAAAAGTAAAGTAAAATCTTCAACGTCACCTGCTGAAATAATAATGGTTAACGCGTTCATGCCAGCAATTGCATTTATAGTATATCCTGTTGCATTAAGCGCTTTACTTTGAGCAAAACAAAATGCAATCGTCAAAATGGGATATAATGCTAAGTAACTATTTACTGCAATTAAGCCGTAATCTTCCGACATGCTTGCAATTAAAGTACCAACGAGATATGTAAGTAACCCTACAACTAAAATAATTTGTTTAACGTTTTTCTTCATAATATTTCTCCTAAAATGCACAGTATTTCAAATAGCACCAAGGGGCTATTTACACAAATTATACTACCAAGGAGCTAAAATGTCAATAATATGGGGGGGAATAATATGAATATTTTAGTATCTGAAAGAATTAAAGAACTTATGAAGGAGCAAGACTTAAATCAAGTAAAACTTGCTACCAAACTTGGCGTTAAGCAAAACACGATAAGCGCATGGCTACTTAAAAAGAAAGAACCTTGCATAAATTCGTTGTGGCTTTTAGCCGATTATTTTGACGTTAGTATCGACTACTTAGTTGGAAGGTCAAACGACTAAAAAACTCTCGCAAAATGCGAGAGTTTTTTAATTAGATTATATATTTATCAAGTTTTTTTGGTGCGTTTTCAAGTTCTTTGCGCTTGTTTTCGTAACCGTTTCTACCAAGTAGCGCATACGTTGCGTTTTTACCGTTCTCAACGCCCGGTTGATTATAGGTGTCGATATTAAGCATTTCGCCCATATATGCAGTTTCAAGTTCAAAGAAAAATAGTAATTGACCTAACGTAAACGCGTTTAATATAGGTAAATAAATAGTTCTATTAAGCCTATTTTTAACTGTTAAAGCGTATTCAGTTGCAACGCGTTCTGCTTGAATAAGTTCGTTCATTGTGTGGCCACACAAGAAGTTAACGTCGGGAATATCTTCGCAACCATCGGGAATTTTAACGGTTTTTCTATATTCGTCAACCGCTAAAAAAGTAGTAACTTTATCAAAAGGACCTTCGGTGTATAACTGAACTTGGCTGTGCTGGTCTGTTACGCCGAGAGATTTAACGGGGGTCTGCCCTGCAAACACGAGTTGACCGTTTTTGTCAACTTCTTTACCGATACTTTCAGCCCAAAGTTGGCAGTACCAGTCGGCAACGTATTTAAGCCCGTCGGCATACGGCATCATAACGGATATATTTTTACCCCTTTTAAGTGTAATATACGATAGTATTGCGCTAGCGAGTGCGGGGTTAGTTTTATAGTCGCCTGAACGACATTGTTCGTTCATATACTTAGCGCCGTCTAAAAACTCGTAGATATCAACGCCAAGAACTGATGCAGGAAGTAACCCTACGGGTGATAGTTCCGAAAATCTTCCGCCAACTCCATCGGGAATATAGAAGGTTTTGTAGCCTTCTTTTTTAGCAATTTTTATAAGGTTACCTTTTGAACTAGACGTCGTCGTTATAATATGCTCTTTTGCTTTATCGCCAAGACGACTTACTAAAATATCATTAATTATAAGATATTGCGTCATAGTTTCGCTTGTTGAACCGCTTTTTGTTACAACGTTAAACATAGTTTCTTCAACGTTAATAACGTCAAGTAGCGCGAGCATACGCTCGGGGTCAACGTTGTCTTCCACGTAGAATTTTGGCGCGTTTCTCTTATCGTCAGGTAAATCGTTGTGGTGAAGATGACAAAGCGCTTGGAAAACGGCTATCGGACCGAGTGCCGAACCGCCTATACCTAAAACGACGAAATATTTGAAGTTTTTGCGAATTTCATTTGCAGTTTTAACTATATCATCGATTTCATCTTTATCGTAGTTTATAAGATTAGCCCAACCCGTCATACCCGTTCCGCGAATACTTTCAAACTTATCGTAAGCAGACTTTGCAAAAGCGGAATTGTTTTGCAAATCTAAATCGGATACGCCTTCTTTTTCGCCAACGAACTTATCCATCATATTGTTGTAGTCAAATCTTAGTTTTAATTTTTCTCTATTCATAAACTACTCCTTAAATTAAAATATTTTATATTGTAATTCTCTTAAATAATCTAAACTGTGTTTAAGTTCAATAATCTCCTCGTAATCGTTAGTGTAAACCTCAATTAACATATCGCCGTTAAAAGAAACACCTTTTAAGCGTTTGAAAAGTTCTTCAAAATCAAAAGTACCGCGCCCTGGCAAACAAATTTTACCAGTTTCCGTTACGTCGGATAAATGAACGGTTTTAATAGACGAACCCATTTCGTTTATATATTCAACGTAACTATCGCCAGAAATTCGCGCTTGCTTTACGTCTAAACAAGTTGAAAGCCCTTCGCAGTGTTTAGATACGTTTTTATAAAAACCAACGTGATTATAGTACGCCCACTCAACGTTTTCAAGACATAAATCTATTCCATAAGAACTTGCAAATTCTTTGGCTTTATGCATCATTTTGCCGATTTTTTCATATTCGTTATAAAGAACGTTTTTCTTAAAACGGGCTATGCCGTGCAAGGTATAACAAGTAGCGCCAAGCGTTTTAGCGGTAGTTAAACACGAGCCAAAAATCTTATACGCATCGTCTATCGCGCGGGGGTTAGCGCCGAATAATTGCGGTTCGAAATGAGTGTTTAAGGTATGTATTGAGTGGACTCTCAAATTCCCTACTCTTTCTTTTAATAAATCACAAAACTCTTTGGTATATTCTTGATAAGTGCCTAAAAATATTTCGCACACCCTAGCGTCAAGTTCGTTTAAGGTAACGAGCGCGTCTTCATTGTATTTTCTTTTGAAAAGTGATGCAGTTGAAATTCCTATTTCCATAATCAACCTATTTTGTAAGTAATTTTCTCCCCGTCGTGATAAATTACGATTTTATCGCCAAAACTAACGTCACCTGATATAATTGCATCGGAAAGCAAGTCTTCAATGCGCCTAGAAATTACCCTTTTAACGTTTCTAGCACCGTATTCAAGCGAATAACTTTCGTCAACGATAACGTCCATCGCGGAATTTTCAACAAAAAGTTTATACCCTTGGGTATTTACCCTTTTAATAAGCGCGTTTACTAAAATATCGGCAACGTCGTAACAGTCGGACTTTGAAAGCCTATTAAACACGACGATTTCGTCAAGCCTATTTATAAACTCCGGCTTGAAATGGCGCTTAATTGCGTCTTCCACACCCAACTCGTCAACGTTTGAACCAAAGCCAAAACCACTTTGTTTAACGCTAGAATACCCTACGTTTGACGTAAGTATTATAATCGTATTTTTGAAGTTTATAAGCCTACCTTTATTGTCAGATAGCCTTCCTTCGCCCATAATTTGTAACAAAACGTCGTAAATTTCGGGTGATGCTTTTTCAATTTCATCAAATAAAACAACGGAATACGGATTTTTTCTAACCTTTTCAGTAAGCAAGCCTTCTTGCTCGTAACCGACGTAACCCGGTGCTGAGCCTATAAGTTTATTTATGCCCGTTTTATCTTGAAATTCGCTCATATCAAAGCGAATTAGCGAATTTATATCACCGAATACACACTCGCATAGTGCTTTTGCAAGTTCGGTTTTACCAACGCCCGTAGGCCCAACGAATAAAAACGAGCCTATCGGTTTATTCGGGTCGTTAACGTTTGCGCGTGAACGCCTAACCGCGCGTGAAACCACTTCTATCGCTTTCATTTGACCTATTACCTTTTTCATAAGCCTATCTTCAAGCGACATTAGTTTTTGCGAATCTTCTTCGGATAAATCTGCTACGGGAATTTTTGTCCAAACGCTTATAAGTTTTTTGATATCGCTTGCGGTAACGCACGCGTCAACCTGACTTCTATCTTCGTAGATTTTATTCTTTTCTGTTCTTATCTTTTCAATAAAAACACCGATTTTACCGTCAATTTTACTTGCAGTTTCAACGTCGCGTCGAGAGAGCGCGTAATCTCTTTCCGCAATGAGTTTGTTGATTTGATTTTCAAGGTCTATAATAATTTTTGGGGTTGACGATATCTCCACGTGTTTTTTTGACGCAGCCTCGTCAATAAGGTCAATTGCCTTATCGGGTAAAAACCTACCCGTAACGTAACGGTCGGATAATTTTACGGCGGAAACGATAGCCTCGTCTTTAATAATAATTTTGTGGTGAGATTCGTACGCCGGCTTTATCCCTCTTAAAATTTCAATAGCAACCTCGACAGTAGGCTCTTTTATAATAATAGGCTGAAAACGCCTTTCAAGCGCCGTATCCTTTTCTATATATTTAGTATACTCGGCGTTAGTGGTTGCACCTATAACGCTGAGTTCACCGCGAGCAAGTACGGGTTTTAGAAAATTAGCAACGTCAAAACTATTTCCGTCGGTACTGCCCGCACCAACGATATTATGTATCTCGTCAATAAAAAGCACTACGTTTTTTTCACTAATTACGTAATCAATTGCGCGTTTTAGCCTTTCTTCAAAGTCGCCACGGTATCTAGTACCCGATAAAACACCCGCAATATCCAGTGAAAATATCTTTTTATTTCTTAAAAATTCGGGTGCTTCGCCACTTGTAATTTTAAGCGCTAGCCCTTCAACGACGGCAGTTTTACCAACACCCGCCTCACCGAGAAGTAAGGGGCTATTTTTAGTTTTTCTTGACAAAGTTTGTATAACCCTTGAAATCTCTTCGTCACGCCCGAGAACAACGTCTATCTCGCCTTTTACGGCTTTATCGGTTAAATAATAACCAAAACCGTCAAGCGGAGTGGGTTTTTCGTCTACAACCTCGCTATCTATATTGCGTTCGGGCGCAAACTCGCCTTGTTCTTGTAATTTTTGAACGGTTTTATTAGTGCTAGTCTTTACTTCTGCGGTTATGTTTTCAGCCCTAACCTTTCCTTTAATTCGCTCTAAAATAAAAGCGTAAAGTTTAGGAATATCTACACCTAAACTCCTTAAAATACTCATTGCCCTACAATCTTCAATAGAAAGTATTGAAAGTAGCAAATGCTCGGTTGAAACGTAAGAAAGTTTAAGCGTGCTTGCAATTTCTACTGCGTTTTTTTGCGCGCTAATTGCTTTTACGGTGAAACCTTGAACGTTTCTTTCTTTAAGCATTTTTTTAAGCGGTGGAAAGTAATTTTCATGCGTTGCGCCAAATTTATTAAGGTATGCGCAAGCATCGCATTTTGGGGTTGACAAAATAGCGTACAAAACAAGTTCAGTACCAACGTAACTAAGATTAAATTTTGATTGTAGCCTTTCAGCGGTTTTTATAACCGTGAAATAACCGTGAGTAAAGTTTGCCATAATAAAATTAAACGAGCGTTTTTAGATAGTTTTTAAGTTCTTCGCCCAACTCCTCGTCTCTAAGCCCAAATTCAATATTTGCTTTAAGATAACCTAGTCTTGAACCCATATCGTATCTAACACCGTCGAAAACGTAGGCTTGAACTCTGCCTTTTCTTGCTAACGCGTCTAACGCGTCAGTTAGTTGATATTCGTTATTGATAGCCGGAGAAAGTTTTTCAATCTCATCAAAAATATCGGGGGTTGCAACGTATCTACCAAGCGGAGATAAGGTGCTTTTAACGTCTTCATACTTGGGTTTTTCAGTAATTTTAACTGCGTCGTATACCTTGCCGTTAAAACTAGAATATTCAACGGAAGCGTACTTTGTAACGTCACGCCTTGAAACGTCTTTACAGCCTATAACCGTTTTGCCAGACTTTTCGTAAACGTCAATAAGTTGTTTTATAACGGGATAATCTTCGTTATACATCAAATCGTCGCCAAAAAGTATAGCAAACGGCTCGCCAGCGCAAAATTCTTTTGCAACTTCAATGGCCTTAGCCGTACCGTTGAGTTCTTTTTGCTCAACGAACTCAATTTTAGCCATAGTTTCAGGATATTTTACGGCGTTATAAAAATCAATTTTGTTTTTTGCAAGAAGTTCTTTATCTAGTATATCAGACGCGGAAAAATGGTTTTTAATAACTTCGTTTTTATAACCTACAACGAACAAAATCTCGGTAATACCGCTTTTTATTACTTCGTCAGTAATAACTTGAATAGCAGGTCTATTTATAACGGGAAGCATTGCCTTAGGAACTGCTTTCGTGTAAGGTAAAAACCTAGTACCGAACCCCGCAACGGGTATAACCGCCTTTTTTACTTTTTGCATAAAACCCTCCTTAGAAATTTTATTTGCCAAAAACTTCTTCAATTTTACTTATTTTATCAACTCTAATTTGATGCCTACCACCGTCAAATTCAGTTGTTAAAAACTTGTCGATAAGTTTAATAATTTCGTCGGTTTCGGTAATTCTAGCACCAAGCGCTATAACGTTGGTGTTATTGTGGCGCCTAGTCATTTCAGCGCTAAATATATCAGTTACGTGCGCGCAACGAATACCTTTTATTTTGTTTGCAACTATGCTCATGCCGATGCCCGTACCGCAAATGAGTACGCCTTTATCACTTTCGCCAGATAAAACGCTTTTACAAACTGCAACGGCGTATTCTGGGTAATCGCAAGACTCACTTGAAAACGTACCGAAATCTTTTACTTCATAACCGCTATTTTCAAGGTGGGAAATAACTTTTTCTTTGGCGGGAAATCCGCCGTGATCACATGCAAATGCTACTTTCATAATAAACTCCTAAATATCTTCTATATTAAATTCGTTGTACGGTTTACACGCTTTTGTAAGCCTATTGAGAACGCCAACGTCAATTTCGCTACCCGTATTTATTTTAACCGCAATTAAAATATCGGCAATCTTTTCGCCTTCAAGCAATTTATAGTATAAGTTAGACGCAATTTCTTCACCAGTATTGCCTAACAAAAGTTTTTCACCGCAAAGTTTATGGGAAACTTTATCGTCACACAAGAATACGGGAATTTTACCTTTTTGCAAGCAGTCATCGTATAATTTTTGCGCTAAGGGTAACTCGTTTCTTTCAAACAAAACGGTACTGCATTTAGGCGTGTAATGAGTATACTTCATTCCGGGTGAGCGAACGGGCTCACCTTCTTTTACGCCCGCGTATTCGCAATAACCAACTACCCGCTTAATCATCTCAGCGGTAACTAAACCACTTCTTAGTATTACGGGAACTTGCCCTGTTACGTCAAGTACGGTAGATTCTATTCCGCCTTTACACTTACCCCCGTCAAGAATAATTTCTATTTTACCACTTAAATCGTCGTAAACGTGGTTAGCGGTTACGGGGCTAGTATGCTTTGAAACGTTTGCAGACGGCGCTGCAATAGGCAAATCTAAATACCTTAGAAATTCTTGACAACCTTCGTGGTCTGGTATTCTTACGGCTAGCGTATCAAGCCCGCAAGTAACGAAGTTAGATACCGTGCCTTTACTCTTCATAACCAAAGTAAGCGGGCCTGGCATAAACGCAGAAATTAAACTATAAACGTAGTCGTATTCAACGCTTACAAGCCTAGATAAATCGTAGTTTTTGTGAACGTGAACTATAAGCGGGTTATCGCTTGGCCGACCTTTTGCTTTGAATATTTTTTGAACGGCCTCATCACTAGTTGCAAGCCCACCCAAACCGTAAACCGTTTCGGTGGGAAAGGCAACTAGGTCGTTATTTATTATTAAATTTTTAGATAATTTTAAGGAACTATCGTTGATTTTTAGAATTTTCGTGTTCATAGATACAATGATTCGTCAATATCTTCTGCCGGTGGTTCGCCAACGGGAACGGTTGGGTCGTAACCGTCGTCAATAGGCTCTTTTGAAGGTGTTTGCTTAGTCATATACGAAGGCGCTTCGTCAGGCGCGTTATAAACGATATTAACGAATTTAGTTTGCTCGCCCTTGAACAACAGTTTGAAAGACTCGCAAGCGCCCGAACGGTTTTTAGCAAGAATAATTTCAGCCTCAGCGCGAGATAAGGGCTTGATATCGTTGTCTTCTGTAGCAGCGCGATCAGGTCTATGAATAAACATAACGATATCCGCGTCTTGCTCGATAGCACCAGACTCTCTAAGGTCGCTAAGTTGCGGTCTTCTCTTACCCGTTTCAGACGCGCGGTTTAACTGCGAAAGTGCAATTACGGGAACTTCAAGTTCCTTTGCTATCATTTTAAGCCCACGCGAAATTTCGGTAATTTCGGACTGCCTACTCTCGCTAGTTTTAACGGCGTTCATAAGTTGCATATGGTCAACAACTATTAAATCGAGTTTACCGCCTTGCATACTTTTAAGCCTACGGCATTTACTGAGTATATCGGGAACGGTAGTCATTGACGTATCGTCAATAAAAATCTTAGATTTGTTAAGAATTTTTTGCGCGTCCCACAATCTTTTCCACTCGTCGGAATCAAGTTTACCTTTTTTAGCCTTTTGACCACTAACCCCGCCTATTGAACAAAGCATACGCTCGGTAAGTTCAGCCTTAGTCATTTCGAGCGCGAAAACGGCGCAAACGGCGTTGTGGCGTATTGCAACGTTTTCAACTATATTCATAGCAAGCGTGGTTTTACCAACCGACGGGCGCGCCGCCAAAATTATAAGGTTACCTTTATGTAAACCGTTCGTCAAATCGTCAAACGCGGTAAACCCGGTGTGCAGTCCTTGCAAATAATTTTTATCGCTTTGAATTTTTTGAAAAGTAGCCAAAACGTCGTCAACGTTTTCATTGACGTCGGTAAGTGACGAAGTGTCAAGTTCTTCGGATATATCGTATATAAGTTTTTCCGCATACGCGAGCGACTTAGAGCCGTTATCGCTAGACTTTGCGTCTTTCGAAATAGAGTCCGAACACTTTATAAGTTTTCTCAAAACGCTATCGCGCTTAACTATTTCAAGATAGTATTCGTAATTAGCGGCAGACGGCGTTACCATAGATAGTTCGGTAAGATACTCTATACCCCCTACTTTTTCAAGCATCGACTTTTTCTCCGCATTAGAAACAAGGTCTAAATTTGCTGATTTTTTATCGTATTTTACTGATGGAGTTTTACTCAAAACGTCAATAAGCGTAACTAAATCAACAGGCTTTGCATCTGCCAAAATATCCATCATAGCGCGGAAAATTATTTTATGCGAGTCAACGTAAAAATCATCTGCTTTTACTTTACTTGCTATTTCAAACTGAACGTCACCGTCGATTAAAATTGAACCTAAAACGCTTTGCTCCGCTTCAAGCGAATACGGAAGCGCGTTGTTTACTTGTTGTGCCATAAATTTTTATCCTTAAATTAAATTTTCAAATTCTATAAGCGCGTTTTCAAACGAGTTAAACGACAACTCCATAGCGTTACCACCTAAAAGGTCAACACCGGTAAGTTTTAATAGTTCGGTAGGCTTATCACTGCAACCGGAAGATAAAAAGTTAAAATACTCTTTTAATTCTTTTTCTCCACCTTGTAAAATTCTTTCGGCAATAGCGATAGCGCTTATTATTCCCGTTGCATACTTATACACGTAAAAAGCCCTGTAAAAATGAGGAATTCTAGCCCACTCGAACGAAATTTCAGTATCGGAAACCACGTCTTTACCATAATACTTTTGATTAAGTTTGCGGTATTTTGCGTTAAGCCTATCTTTTGTAAAAGGTTCGCCCTTTTCGGAGATATCGTGCGCAAACTCTTCAAATTCCGAGAACATAGTTTGCCTAAACAACGTAGTTCTTATCATATCGAGATAGTACGACAAAAAGTATTTTTTGGTCTTATCGTCTTTCGCGGTTTTGATAAGGTGTTTAACAAGTAGAACTTCGTTAACGGTAGACGCAACTTCCGCAACGAAAATTTTATAATCGGCTTTTGTCTGCGGTTGATTGAGGTTAGAAAAATACGAGTGAATTGAATGCCCTAGTTCGTGCGCTATCGTAAACACGCTGTGCGTGGTTTTGTTATGATTTAACAAAACGTAAGGGTGTTTTACGTTGTAAACGCTAACGCTGTACGCCCCACTCCTTTTACCGTCGTTTTCATAAACGTCTATCCAGCGCTCGTTCTTAGCCCTTAACAGTAAGTTTTTATAATCTTCGCCAAGTGGTTTTAAGCCTTTTAACACGAGATTATAAGCCTCGTCATAATCGAGTTTCAACTCGGTATTTTCAGTAAGCGGTACGTACAAGTCGTACATATGAAGTTTTTTGTTAAGTATCTTTTTTCTACACGAAATATATCTGTGTAGTTTAGGTAGCGCCTTGTGAACGGAAGATATTAAACTCTCGTACACTTTAACGTCAACTTCTTCGCTAAATAACGCGCGCGAAAGCGACGAAGGAAATTTCCTAACCTTAGATAAAAACACGTCTTTATCGACGTTGCCTTTATAAAGCGCAGTTATCGTGTTAAGAACTTTATTATACGCGTTATAGTACGCCTTAAACGCTCTTCTCCTTACGCTTGCGTCGGGGTTTTGCATAAGTAGCGAGTAAGTAGCGTGAGTAACTTTTACTTTTTTACCGTCTACTTTAATTGTAGGAAAATCAAGGTCAACGTTATCAAGCATTGAAAACGCATCGTCATAACCGCCGTACACTTTACCGCCAAGCGATAACACCCTTTCAGTTTCTTGGGATAAAAGGTGCGGTAACAAATCAATAACGTGCTTTATATCAAGTTCGTAATCTTTAAGATTTTCATCTCTTAAAAACTCTAAAAGTTTATCTTTGCCAAGTTTAGATAGTTCTGGGTCAATAAATGAAATTTCGCTAGAAAATTTAACTGAAACCTCCTCAACTAAACAGGAAAGTTCGTTGGCTGTTGGGTCTGCTCCGTTTTCGTCGCGCTTCATCATGGCGTAAACGGATAAAACTTCAAGTTCGCCAAGCGCTGAATAAACGGCTTTATAACACTCTAAAACCGATTGTGGCGTGTTGAGTTTACCTTTATATTTAGAAAAATCAAGTTTTTTAGAAAGGGTTTTTACTCTTTGAGTAAATTCTTCCTTTCCGCTTATAATTTCTTCGGCGTTCCAAGTATATTTTACGTCAATTTCACTGCGTTTCATAAATTCTCCTTCTTATAAGCAACTAGATAGTTTGAGTTAAGCCTTACGGTCAACACGTCGTTTTTAGAAAAACTTTCAACGTTAAGATAAGCATCAACGTATAAGTTGCGCTCAACGTAATCGTTTTCAATATTCGACCAACAAAGAACTGTAACCGTATAAAAATCAACGCCTAAAACTTCTCTAACTTGGTTATCGCTTGCAATTACGGTTACCTTTTCAACGTCTTGCTTTGAAAATATAGCGTAATAAACGAAATTGTAGTATTTTTTTATTCGACCGTACGAAATATTAAAGAAAATGAACGAATACACCACGAAAATTACGCAAATTAAAACTAGCGCTATAATAAAGGGTATTCTTAAATTAGTGCCGAACGGCTCGTTCGCATAAACTATCATAATGGCGCTAATTAACAAAACGGCAACGCCTAGTAACACGAAATACGCAATCATCAAATTGCGCTTTTTTAATTTAATTTTATCAAGGTAATCAGTCGTATATAATTCCGTCATAAATTCCTACCTAAAAATTCATTTATTTGAAATGCCCAACCAAGTAAAAAAGTAAGCGCTTTTTTACCTTCTATCGACCATTTTTTAACTTCACCGTCAACTTTATCAAGCGGAATAGTTCCAAAATCTCTCCCGTCGTGACTATGCTCTCTATTATCGCCCATAACAAAAACTTTACCGCTAGTAACTTTAACTAAATTAAAATCTTTGTTTTCGCCGATAATATAATCTTCATCAAGCGCAGAAAACTCAGTTTCGCCACTCTTTTTTAGATAAACGATACCGTCTTCTGCATAAATTTCGTCGCCTTCAAGCGCAATTACCCGCTTAATAAGCCTAGAATACGTCATATCAAACACTATAACGTCACCGCGATTTATCTCGCTGTTTTTTGTAACGACTAGAACGTCACCGTCTAACAAGGTGTTGTTCATAGAACCACCGTCAACCCGAACTATCATAATAAAATTATTCAAAACCTGAAAAATTATAAAAAGTACGAGTAGTAAAACGGCAAAAAAGCCGAACCCGTCACTCTTTTCTTCGGTTGAAAGTAGTTTATTTTGCATTATTTAGCCACCTTTTTAAGTCGTTTATAAAGTTCGCTAGGCGTAAGCATAACGATTCTGTTACAGCCTAAGCATTTAATTTTAACGTCAGCCCCTACGCGAATAACCGTCCACTCACAACTTCCGCAAGGATGTGCTTTTTTAGTAATTATTTTATCGCCAACGTTTAAGTTCATATTCCACCTTACAAAATCAAGAAATTATTAACGAGTACCGAACCTTGCGAATAAACGGTCATACAATAAATATCTTGAAAGTTTTTAAGTGGCATACCGATTTCCGTCTTAAACTCTAAAAAGGGTACGGTAAAGTTTTGCCACTTTTCACTACCTTCTAGGTAATTCGTAATAAAATACTCGTTTCCATCACTTGAAAAAAGTTTAATCGTCAGCGTATCGGGAACGCTAGTAAACGCGTCAAACTTAATTAGCGAATCTCCGCTAAGCGTGTCTAAAAACTTCTTTATCGAATAAGTAATTAGCGTGTTTTTCGTAGAAACGCCTACTATACCGCACGGGCCTTTGACGTAGTTGTAAAGTTTTTCAAGTGAAAATACGTCGCCTAAAAGTTCGGTTTTTACGTCTTTAACGATAAAACTAGTCATAAGTTTTGACGAACTAAATATAACGCTAGGAATTTTCGAGTTAGAGTGAACGTTTAATTCTTGATAGTCAAATTTAGAACTGAGCGTTAAACCGTTTTTGTACTTGACTACCGCGTAGCAAAGTTCAAAGTTAACTTGACCGTAAAGCCTGCGATTAAATAAATACTCGCCGTCTTTTACAAGTTTTGGTTGCGCTAGGTAAAACCAAACTCTGTCCGCGGGATTTAAGTCGTTATTCGAGGCGTATACCGACACCGATTCAACTTCGCTAAACTGAGAAACTTCAACCGTGTAATTAACTTCTTCCCCGTCAAGTTCGGCATAAATTTTAGGAATTAAAGGAAGTTTTACTTTTTGACCGTCTATAAATTTCTCAAAGAAAATTTCGATATCTTTTAGCGAATTCTCGTCTATTACCGATTTTGATGCGTTAGTAAAATTAAACCAGCACTTATTTAGATTGTCCACCCTTTGAAGTGTATCAACCGCCCTGTCCACGTCAAAATTATCGCTGTTTGTCGTAGCGGTATAAAATACTGGAACTTTTACGTGCTGTGCGTAGGTATGCATATCAACGCCTGCGATAAATTTACAGCGCTCGTCGTCTAAAACGATTTCTTCGCCCGAGTGTTTGAATACGTTTTTATAAGCAAGCCAGCCCGCGCCCGAAACGAAAGCAGACGCATTTACCCTATCGTCAGTCGCGGTGAGTTGCCAAGCAACGTTTGCACCGTGTTTTATACCTAAAACGCCGATTTTAGCGTTTGGCGATTTACTTTTAGCATACGAAACCGCGTATTTAGCAACGGCGCACCACTCGTACCAGCAAGTGTCTTTCGCGGTGGTTTTTACGTAATTGAACGTTTCGCTTGAATTATCGTAATTTGCATGAGATATTTTATCGGGATATACGGTATAATCTAAAACGCCTTCGCACTTACCCCTTAAATCAACCGATAAAACGTTAAAGCCAAGATTTGAAAAATGAGTAATTAAGTCAACGTCAACCGTACCTGCTACGTCAGGCAAAATAATAACGGTACTAGCCTTAGCATTTTTTTGCTGGGCGTATATACCGTAAATTCTAACACGCGAAGAACCTACGTTCCTTCCCGAGAAGTAAACGTAGTTAAATACGGCGTTTCCTATTGTTTCACTAAGTAGTGTGGTTTCGTTTAAGGGAAGATTTGACGAAAACTTATCCCAAAGCGTAACCGGTGTTAAAATTTTATTAGCCATAACTTTGCCTTGTTAATATAATATTATAAATATTATACACTATATTTTTGTTTTTGGTAACATTTTTTTTAATTTTATTAAAAACGCCTTATTTTCTCTCAAACGCTAAAACTAAAAATTAAAATATAAATTTATTGATATTTTACGATAATATCGATTATTTTGCATTTTTTTACATTTTATAAACTAGTGTGAAAAATTAATTTTGTTAAGTTGAAAAAAATTTATCAACCAAACGATAATAGTTGAGTTTATGTTGCCGTTACACAAAATATTGTGATATAAAAATATTGTAAAATTTTGCTTGATTTTCTTTTAATTATATTTTATTATATATAAACAAAAATAAAAATGGGGGAACGTATGTCGTTTTGTTCGTTTTCAAAAGAAAATACGCGTTCAGGTAAAACGTTTTTAGATAATACGTTTATCCTTAACTACCTACCTGACGCGCCAGAACAAGCCGTAAAGGTTTATCTTTACGGTCTTTACCTATGCCAAAATTCGGACATGGCGTCAGACGTAACTGCCTTTTCAGAAATTTTAGGTTTAACGCTTCCCGAAGTTGTTGACTGTTTTAAGTACTGGGACGAGTACGGGCTAATTTCAATAATTTCTAACGACCCTTTTACCGTTAGATATCACCCACTTAACGAAACAACGGCAAAGTATAGGCGCTTAAATCCCGAAAAGTACGAAGATTTTTCAAAATCGGTTCAATCAATAATTACAGAACGTATGATTTCGGTTACCGAATATAACGAATATTTTTCAATAATGGAAAATTCCACCCTTAAACCCGAGGCGTTTTTAATGATAATTAAGTATTGTACCGAGTTAAAAGGGGCAAATATCGGCTACAAATACGTTTTAACCGTTGCAAAAGACTTCGTTTCAAGGGGAATTACCACTCCCGAACTCATTGAAAAGGAACTTGACGGATATTTCGTATCATCTAGCGATATATTAGAAGTGTTTAAGGCTCTTAAAACAACTAAAACGCCCGAAATTGAAGATATGCAAGCATACAAGCGTTGGACTGAAAAACTCGGTTTTGAACACGCTTTCATTATCGAAGTTATTAAACTAAGCAAGTCAAAATCAGTTAAAAAACTTGACAAGGTTATTGACGAACTCTACTCTAACAAATGCTTTACCAAACCCGATGCCGAGCGTTATTTTGCAAACAAGCAAGAACTATATAATTTGGCGAGCGAAATCGTTAAAAAACTTGGGCTTTACGTTGAAGTTTTAGATAACGTTTTATCAACCTACGTATCGCCTTGGCTTACTAAGGGATTTAACGGTGAAACCTTACTATTTATTGCAGACTATTGTTTTAGGAAAAATAAGCGCACGTTAGAACTTATGGACCAAACTGTTAAAAATCTACACAAACTTGGTTTAATAACCGTTCAAAGCATAACTTTATACGTTGAAAAATTCAATAAAAATGACGAATTTATCGAGAAATTTTTATCTTATGCAGGCGTTGAAAGAAAGGCTAACTACTGGGATAGAGAGAACCTAGAAAACTGGCGTTCTTGGAATTTTACCGACGATATGATTTTAGAATCTGCAAAGCGCAGTAACCACACTTCTAACCCTATCGCCTATATGAACAGCATACTTTCAAACTGGAAAAGTCAAGGCGTTTTCACGGTTGACGCTATACCCAAAACTTCCCAGCAAAGCAAAACTACTCATTTTGAAAACGAGCGCAAATACACCCAAAACGAACTTGACAACTTATTTGACTCGTTTGACGATTTTAAGGTGTAATTATGTTAAAATCAAAAGTACTAATTGAAAAAGTTAATAACTTATATTTCGACCTTAAAACCGAAAGGTATTCAATAAAGCGCCATAACGACGAAATTTTATCTAACAACCCAAAATATATTGATTTATATAGCGAATTAGGTCAAGCAAAATTCAACCTTGCAAAAGCCGAATATCAAGGTGACGAGTTTGAAATAATTAAACTAAAATCGCAAGTTGAAACGCTTGAAAAGTTGATTGAAAAATTAAAATCAACCCTTCCCATTATTAAAGAAGAATACAAGTGTAACGTTTGTAAAGACACGGGCTTAATAAACGGCAAGCGCTGTAAGTGTTTTAATCGATACCTAACTAGTATTGCCCTTCAAAGTTTGGAAATTCAAGAGACCGAAGGAATACCGTTTTCAAAGGCTATATTAAGTAACGATTTAATTAAACAGTTCAAAATCATTAAAAACTATGCGGATAATTTTCCAAACACTAAAATCTCAAACTTAGTGCTTTCAGGTAGCGTTGGCACGGGTAAAACGTTTTTGTCTAAATGTGTTTTACACAGCGTTAAAAACACCGATAATATCGCAATTTTTCTAACTGCAACCGACCTAAATTCAATTTTTTTGAAGATGCACACGTCGCAAATCGATAGAACGCTTACTCTTGAAGTTTTATCGTCGGCAGACCTATTGATTATTGACGATTTAGGAACTGAAAACCTATTCAAAAACGTTACGGTAGAATATCTTCTTTCCTTAATATCAACAAGGCTTGAAAGAAACAAACACTTTATAATAACCACTAACCTAACCGCAAAAGAACTTCTCGATAGATACAACGAAAGGTTTATATCAAGGCTAGCAGACAAAACTAAAACGCTATTTTTACCCTTTAACTCAAACGATTTTAGAACGGTAAAATAAAAAACGCACCGAAACGCGTCTTCCCATAGGGATTTTTAAGCACATTATAAAAGAGTAGCAATTTTGTTGCTACTCTTTTCTTTTTATTTTGAAAAACACACAACTTTGCCCGCAAAGTATAGTGCGCTATACTTTTGAAAGTTTTTCTACAAGGATAACTGTTCGACAAATTGGAATTTGTTTGCCCTTTTCACCTTGCTAATACTTCACTGCGTTAACCAAATCAATATTATAATTAAACTCTATTGCTATTATAATAAGCACAGCTATCTACCTAATAGTTTTTTGAGTGTGGGAGTTATCGTATTTGTAAGCACCTCATATCCTGCAGACGTCAAGTGCCCGCCGTCAGTTGTATATTCAGCGTATATCTCGCCGGTTTCGAGGTTTAAAAGCGGTGAATACAAATCAACAAATTCGTATCCGTATTTTTCTGACAGGAGTTTTATTTTAACGTTGTTATAAGCTGCTTTTTGATTGTTTTTGCCCCATTCCTGACTCATAGATGTAAGAGATAGCAATACTATTTTGGTATTTGGCAGATTTTCCTTAAATCCCTTCAAAATATTTTCATAGTTATCAAACATAGTATCAAAATTATTTGCCCCTATGAGCATTACTGCCACCTTAGGCTTTAAATCATAAACCGATACTTTAAGACGTTTTTCAAGACCAAAGGTCGTTTCACCAGCGATTCCGCGATTAAGAACAAGATACTGTGGATAGTATTTTTCAAGGTCGTATCCGTCGGTAAGACTGTCGCCAAGAAATGCAACGTCCACCTCATAATCATCATATTTTTCGTTTTCGTCTATATACGTAGCAATCTTTGTGTTATAATACTCTTGCACCGCTTTTAATAATTGCTCCTTCTCTCGCTTTTGTGGCAATGCCACAGCAAAAAGATATGTAAGACTTATCCCTATAACCAACAAAACAGACAGTGCTACCGCGGTAATAACAGTCTTTCTTTTTTGGTTCATAAAAAACACCCCTCCAAATTATTCATCATCCTGAAAATCAATCTGCAAATTCTTATTTATCAATGACTTTATTATAACATAAAATTCACTCTAATTCAATCTATTTTGCGTAGATAAAAAACACTCGACTTGCAAGAAGTCGAGTGTTATAAATTATTCACTTCAATCCCTAAAGGAAGAGAGATAAAGGTGCGTTTTTAAGTTGTAAAATTATTTATTATCAATAATTATAGCGCCGAGCGTGTCAATAATATCTTTGGCTACCGAGTTATCAATATATAACTTAACAGCGCCACTTACACGCCTTGAACCAAACATCTTTTCAAAACCAACCGACATAAGTTCGTATTCGGGAACCATATTCGTTGATAGTTCAAGCATAAACGAGCCTTGGTTAAGATGGCGAATACCTACTATCATCATAATTAAGCCAAGAACTAGAAAAAATACGCCACCGCCGAGCATCGAGTACTTAACGATAGGATTTTCTATTTCGCCAAACGATAAAACGAGCGCGCCAACGCCTGCAATCATAAATAAAATACCGAAAATTATCGATAATATCGGACGAACTCTTGAAGGTGTTTCGTGAGTTACCGATACGTTTTGAACGGAACTTACGGGAATTTCCCTTTGAGTGATTTTTCTAGGGCTTTCAACCGTAGAAACGATACGCTTATTCGTTACAACTAATACGTGTTTCGTTTTGATTTTTTTAGTTCTAGAAGTAGCGTATTCCCACTCGTTTACGATAACTTCGTCTTTCGCTAAAATCATAATATTGCTCCTTACTATATAAAATATATGAAACTAAGTTTATTTATTACCTAACTATTTTACAATGAAACTAAACTATTGTCAACGGGTTATTAAACTTTTTCGGGTTCGGGATAAGAAACACCGAAAGTTTCAACCGTAACTTCTTGCATAATTTGGTCGTCATACGGTCTATCGCTCCAATCGGTTTTCGTTGACGCTATATCGTCAACCGCATCAATGCCATCTATAACCTTACCGAAACTTGCGTACTGCCCGTCTAAATAAGGCGCGTCTTCATGCATAATGAAAAATTGCGAACCTGCGGAGTTAGGCGCCATAGTTCTAGCCATTGATAAAACGCCCCTAGTGTGCTTTAAGTCGTTTTTGAAACCGTTTGAGGTAAATTCGCCTTTAATTGAATACCCAGGGCCACCCGTACCGTTACCCTTCGGGTCCCCGCCTTGAATCATAAAACCGGGGATAACTCTGTGAAAACATATCCCGTCGTAATAACCGCGAGATATAAGCGAAATAAAGTTATTTACGGTGTTAGGCGCGATTTCAGGGTAAAGTTCAGCCTTAATCGTTTTGCCGTTATTGAGTTTTATAGTTACGATAGGATTTTTATTTTCCATATTACACCTTTATTCTTCGTATTTTACAAGTTCGACACCCGCTTCTTTTAATAACACGAGTGAAAATTCATCGGGATAGCCGTGTTTATATACGACTTTTTTAATGCCTGCGTTTATTATCATTTTAGTACAAATAGTGCAAGGTTGATGCGTTACGTAAATCGTAGCCCCGTCAACTTGAAAACCCATTTTTGCCGCTTGACAAATTGCGTTTTGCTCAGCGTGAACGGCGTAGCAAGTTTCTTGGCGCGTACCAGACGGGATATTGAGTTTTTTTCTCAAACACTCGCCCCTTTCTTTGCAACTAACAACGCCCGAAGGCGCACCGTTATAACCCGTTGCTAAAACGCGCTTATCTTTAACGATTACAGCGCCAACGTGCCTACCTTCTTGATAACAACTAGACCACTCGCCTATAAATTCAGCAAGTTTAATAAAACGTTCGTCCCACTTATTCATAATAGTCTCCATTTACTATATAATTAAGTTTAACACAATAATAATTTTATTGCAATATTTTTATTAAATCAACGTGAGTTTTTCGTCAATTTTTTTCAAAATTTTACCATTATTCTATTGACAAAAGTTTTATTATGACTATAATAGAGTTAGCAGTCTATTATTGAGAGTGCTAAATTTGGCGAAAATTATATAAAGGAGTTTATTTATGAATATTAAACCACTATTCGATAAAGTAGTAGTTGAACAAACTAGTAAAGAAGAAACCACTAAAACCGGTTTTATTCTTCCTTCTGCATCACAAGAAAAGCAACAAACTGCAACCGTAGTTGCCGTTGGCCCGGGCGGTGTTATAGACGGAAAGGAAGTTACCATGCAAGTTAAGGTTGGTGACGTTGTTTTATACTCTAAATACGCAGGTAGCGACTTCAAAATTGACGGTAAAGAACTTACCATTATTAAACAAAGCGATATTTTAGCAATCGTTGAATAAGGAGATATATTATGGCAAAACAAATTAAGTACGGTGAAGATGCAAGAAAAGCGCTTGAAGCAGGCGTTAACACCCTTGCAGATACCGTTAAAATCACTCTTGGCCCAAAAGGCAGAAACGTAGTTTTAGATAAAAAGTTTACCGCACCGCTTATAACGAACGACGGTGTTACTATTGCAAAGGAACTCGAACTTGAAGACCCGTTTGAAAATATGGGCGCTCAACTCGTTAAAGAAGTTTCTACGAAAACTAACGATATCGCTGGTGACGGTACTACTACCGCAGTAGTTTTAGCGCAAGCAATGATACGCGAAGGGCTTAAAAACCTTGCTGCGGGCGCTAACCCTATCGTTTTGAAAAAAGGTATTTCAAAGGCGGTTAACGTTGCGGTTGACGAACTTAAAAAGGTTTCTAAACCCGTTACTGATAAACTTGCTATCGCACAAGTAGCGTCAATCTCAGCGGGTGATGAAGAAATCGGTGCACTCATTTCCGAAGCGATGGAAAAAGTTGGTAACGACGGTGTTATCACAATTCAAGAAAGCAAAACTATGAAGACTGAACTTACCACCGTTGAAGGCATGCAGTTTGACCGTGGATACGCGTCTGCTTACATGGTAACCAACACTGATAAAATGGAAGCCGTTTACGACAATCCGCTTATTTTAATTACCGATAAAAAGATTTCGGCAATTCAAGAACTTCTTCCTATAATTGAACCTATCGCTCAACAAGGCGCTAAACTCTTAATTATCGCGGAAGACGTTGAAGGTGATGCACTTGCAGCGCTCGTAGTTAACAAGTTAAAAGGCGTATTTAACTGCGTAGCAGTTAAGGCACCCGGTTTCGGCGATAGAAGAAAGGCTATGCTTGAAGATATAGCAATTTTAACCGGTGGTCAAGTAATTTCTACCGAACTTGGTATCGAGTTTAAGGACGTTAATATCAATATGCTTGGTAGAGCCGCACAAATTAAAGTTGATAAAGACAACACTACGATTATCGGTGGCAACGGCAATCCCGACGCGATTAAAGCAAGAGTTCAAGCAATTAAATCGCAAATTGAAGTAACCACTAGCGATTACGATAGAGAAAAATTACAAGAACGCCTTGCTAAACTTGCAGGTGGCGTAGCAGTTATTAACGTAGGCGCTGCTACCGAAGTTGAAATGAAAGAGAAAAAACTTAGAATTGAAGACGCGCTCGCCGCAACGAAAGCAGCCGTTGAAGAAGGTATAGTTCCAGGTGGTGGCACTGCCCTTTTAACTACTATTCCTGCCGTTAAAGCGCTTGCTGAAACTCTTGTAGGCGATGAAAAAACCGGCGCTCAAATCATACTTCGCTCCGTTGAAGAACCTGTTAGACAAATTGCTAAAAACGCCGGGCTTGACGGTTCGGTTATCTTAAACGATATAGTAAGAAACGACAATATCTATTATGGGTTTGACGCTTACAAGAACGAATACTGCGACATGGTTAAAGCAGGCATTATCGACCCGACTAAGGTTACCCGTTCTGCACTTCAAAACGCAGCGTCAATCGCGTCGACACTTCTTACTACCGAAAGTATCGTAACCGATATCCCTCAACCAGAACCACCTATGCCACAAGGTAATATGGGCGGAATGTACTAAAAAACTAAAAAGCAACGCTTTGTGCGTTGCTTTTTTTCATTAGAAAACGCAAGCAAAACGCTTGCGTTATTTTTTATATCGTTTTTTTATACTCGTTAGCACAGTTTATTGCCGACACGGCGTTAAGGCGTGCAAGTTCAAAATCGCCACCACCCGTTAAGCGAATAATCTCGCTAACTTTACCGCTTTCGTCAAGTTTAGATACTTGGGTATACGTCTTACCACCCGTTTCGTACTTTTTAATTAAGTAGTTATCGTCTGCAAACGAAACGATTTGCGGTAAATGTGAAATCGTGATAATTTGAGCGCGCTTTGATAGCGTAACGAACTTTTTAGCAACGATTTTTGCAATTTCACCCGAAATGCCTGCATCAATCTCGTCAAACACGTACGTTCCGCCCTCGTCATTTGATACGATTTTAAGCGCGAGCATAAACCTACTCATTTCGCCACCGCTTATAATCTTGCTCATATTTTTAAGCGGTTCGCCCTTGTTTGCGCTAAACGTAAACTCAACGGTAGAATTTCCGTCAATTGAAATTTCTTTATCGGTTTTAATAACTTCAACGTTAAATTTCGCGCCACCCATACCAAGAGTTGAAAGTTCATTTTCAACTTGCTCGGAAAACTTTTTAGCGTACTGTATACGCAAATTATACATCTTATCGTATATGTCGTTAAGCGCTAAACAAGATGATGAAATTATATCTTCACACTCCCTAGAAAGCGTTTCAAAATTTTGCAAATTTTCGTATTCTTCCAAAGATTTTGAATAAAATTCCATTATTTCTTCGTAGGTGTTACCGTACTTTCTTTTAAGCGTTTTTATAAGGTCTAATCTGTCTTCAACTAATTGTTTTTCGCGCTCGTCAAAATCTAAACTTGACAATAAATCGCTAGCGGTTGAAGACAAATCGTCTGCCTCGGCTTTTAGTGAATATACCCTATCGTATAAACTTTCGTACTCGCTAGAAAACGACGATATTTGTTGCAGTTTTGACAAAACCGTAGAAAGGATATCGCACGCGCCACCGTCTCCACTTAAAGCGCTATCTGCAAGCGCCAAACTCTCACCTATTTTTTGGGCATTTCTGAATAAGCGTTGGCGCTCTAAAAGTTCATCTTCTTCACCTTTTATAAGTTCGGCTTTTTCAATCTCGTTAATTTGGTATGACAAAACGTCAATTCTAACTAGCCTACTTCTCTCGTCCCCACCGTTTTCTTCTAACGTTTTACGCGCTTTTTTAATCTTTTCAATATAAGGTAAAGCACTTTCTTTTAAGGAGTTTATAGGTTCGCCGATAAACCCGTCTAAAACCTTTAATTGATTTGCCCCACTAAGCAAGGAATAATGCTCGCTTTGACCGTAGATATCACAAAGTATTAGCGTTAACCTTTTAAGCATAGTAAGCGTTACCGTAACGCCGTTGATTTTAATATCCGAACGGCCTTCAACGGTTAGTTTACGCCTAATTATAACTTCATCATCACACTCGATAGAATATTCTTGCAAAAGTTCCTTAGCCGAATTTGAAACGTTTTCAAAAACTACTTCGGTTTCGCAAAACGTTTCGCCGTATCGAATTAAAGTTTTATCCGCCTTAGCGCCAAGGGCAAAATTTATCGAGTTAATAATTACCGTTTTACCCGAACCCGTTTCGCCAGAAAGCACGTTAAAACCGCTGAAAAAATCAATTTCAGCAGTTTCAATTAGTGCTATATTTTTAATGCGGACACTTTTTATCATAATTTAACGTAACCCTTTATAATTTCTTCAACGGTAGAAGTTAACCCCTCTTCCGCAACGATAAGCAAGGTATCGTCGCCTGCAACCGAGCCGATAACACCGCCGATAGCAAGTTTATCAATCGCCATACCGCAAGCAGAAGCGTGACCTTCAAGTGTTTTAATAACTATTAAATTACCCGAACTTTTTACCGATACGATAAACGCTTTAAGTAGCGTGGAAACCTTTTCTTCCGAAACGATAAATGAAGTGTTTTTAGGCTCGGCGTACTTGTACTTCAACACCTTGCCCCTTTCTTTAATAAGCCCAAGTTCCTTTATATCTCTTGAAACGGTAGCCTGAGTAACCGAAAAACCTTCCAAGGTTAAAAGCCTTGCAAGTTCGCCTTGGGTATTTATTTCAACTTCTTGAATAATTTGCCTTATTCTTTCACGGCGTTTTTCAATAGACATTACTTCGTTTCACTCCACTTGTTAAGTTTAATTAAAAGTTTTTCGTAAAAGTTATCTTGGGTTTTGAAAAATTTAATCATTTTGCGACTTCTAGAAACGTCAACTTTTTCGCCTTTTTTAAGCGATTTTACGTATTTACCGTCAACGTATAAAGCACATTTTGACGAATTTTCAAGAACTTTAATGCTAGCAACGTTGCTATCCAAGTACACGATAGGACGGCTATGCAGTGAATGCGGGCAAACGGGCGTTGCAATAAACGCGTTGAGTTCGGGCGACATTATAGACCCCCCGCACGAAAGCGAATACGCAGTAGAACCCGTTGGCGTGCTTATAATAATACCGTCGGCAAAGTATTTATCGACGAAACTTCCACCTATCGTTAAAGATAGTTTTGCAACCTCACTCATAGAAACGCCTGCCGTATACCTTTGAACGAGCGCCTCGTTAAGCGCGTAGTAAACGTTATCGCCCGATACTATTTTCATAACTGAACGCTTGTCGTATTCTTTTTCTCCTTTTATAAGGTCGATAGCCCTTTGAAGTTCGTTTGCCTCAACGCAAGCCAAAAACCCAACCGTGCCGATATTAACCGCCAAAATAGGAATATCAAACTCCAAAGCGTAGTCTACAACTCTTAAAATAGTACCGTCACCGCCGAAAACCACTATTAAGTCAACGTCTTTACAGTCTTCTTTAAGGTTGACGATTTTATATTCTATGCCGTTTTCTACAAGCGCTTTACCAAAGGCACTTGCCGTGGTATTTGCCTCGCTTTTAGTCGTGTTTATAAATAATCCTGCTTTCATATTTCACCTAGTTTATTTATTAGTTCATTAGCGCTAAAATATGCGCTATTATCGTCATTTTTAAGCATTATAACGTACTCTACGTTCTTTCCATCTTTAACGGGCGCGGTAGTTAAATTAACCGCGTAAAGTCCACGCGTTACACACGCTTCATACACCTTTTTTATTGCCGTGTGGCGCGCTTTTACCGACTTTACTATGCCGTTTTTATTCAAAAATTCTTTACCGCATTCAAACTGCGGTTTTATAAGAAGTAGCGCAATACCGCCACTTTTCAAAACGTTTTTAATTCCGTCAAGTATCAAGGTTACGGATATAAAACTAACGTCACTCGTAACCCCGTCAACCATTTCACCAAGCGCAGAAACGGTTAAATATCTAGCGTTAAAATTATCTAAAACGACTACTTTACCACTATCTATTAGGCTTTTATCAAGTTGACTTTCGCCAACGTCAATAGCAAAAACTTTGCTAGCACCACCTTGCAACAAACAGTCGGTAAAACCACCGTTTGACGCGCCTATATCAGCAAACGACATACCGCTAACCGTAAGATTAAAATCGTTTATCGCTTTTTTTAGTTTATAGCCACCGTTTGACACGAATTCGTCTTTAACGACTTGAATATCGTCAAGCGTTTCAAGGTTGAACGACGGTTTTACCGCACTACCTTTATAAAGTACTCTACCTTCGTTTATCGCTTGTGCCGATTTAGTTCGTGACGGAAATATTCCCTTCTCCGTTAGTAAAGCATCTAATCGCATAATCAAAAACTTCTATCTCTAACGTAACCTAAAAGTTCGACTAAAAATTCGCTACCATCTAGGTTTTTAACCGAATTTACACCGTTATCATAACTTATTTTAGCCATTTTTTTAGCACTATCTAACCCGAAAAGAGTAACGAAAGTAAGTTTATTACTGTTTTGGTCTTTATTCACAGACTTTCCAAGCGTTTCAGGGGTAGACGTGAAATCTAAAATATCGTCGGTTATTTGAAAAAGTAGCCCTAAATTTTTGCCGAAAATAGACAACTCGTCAAACCACCTATTCCCCGCTAAACAACTAGGAACGAGAACTGACGCTGAAAGTAACCTACCCGTTTTGTTGTTGTGAATATCGTTAAGCAGTTTTTCGCTGTTTTCGTTAATAGGAAGGTTTTCACATAAAATATCCAAGGCTTGTCCGCCTATCATACCGAAAGAACCTGAATACAAAGCAAGAAGTCTACCAGCCGAAATTGAATTTTTATCACTAACACGCCTTAAAATAAGTTCGAAAGCGTAGTTGAGCAAAGCATCTCCCGCAAGAATTGCCATAGCCTCACCGTAAACCTTGTGGTTGGTTGGCTTGCCTCGGCGCAAATCGTCGTTATCCATAGCGGGCAAATCGTCGTGTATAAGCGAATACGTGTGAATACACTCTATCGCTATACAAAAACTTAAAACGTCTTTTTTGTCAATGCCAAGCATTTCGGCAGTTGCAAGCATAATTACGGGGCGAATGCGTTTACCACCGTTCTTTACGCTGTATATCATAGCCTCTTTAAGCGTAGGTTCTGCCGAATTTATCTCGGCTATTTTGTTGTATAATTCCGCCTCGAAATAGGTTTTATAGGCGTTGTATTTCTCAGTAAAGTTCATCTGCTCCTTTACTCCTAAACGCGGCAACTACCGTGTTGAACATAAGCATAGTAACCGTCATAGGACCAACGCCACCAGGTACAGGCGTAATGTACGACGCCTTTTTAGAAACGCTATCAAAATCAACGTCACCGTAAAGTTTGCCTTCGTCACGATTCATACCAACGTCTACAACGACAGCCCCGTCTTTCACCATATCACCGGTAACGAACCTACTTTTACCGATAGCAACTACTAAAATATCCGCTTGTTTGGTAACCGATTTAATATCGGCGGTTTTAGAGTGGCAAATGGTAACCGTGCAGTTTTCTTTAAGAAGTAAACCCGCAACGGGCTTTCCTACCATATTACTTCTACCGATAACCACGGCGTTTTTGCCAGCAAAGGGAATATCGTATCTTTTAAGAAGTTTAATAATGCCGTGTGGCGTGCAAGAGATTAAAGTTTTTTCGCCTGCAAAAAGTTTACCTAAGTTTTCAGCGCAAAGCCCGTCAACGTCTTTTTCGGTGGGAATATGCGCTAAAATTTTAGCCGAATCAAACTTCTTAGGTAGCGGAAGTTGCACGATAATACCGTCAACTTCGGGGTTTTCGGCTAACTTTTTAACTTCTTCTTCCGCCTCTTGTTGCGAAACGGTTTCAGGAAGCCTTACCGAGTAAGACTTAATAAAACTTTCTTCGCTCGCTTTAATTTTGTTGTTAACGTAAATTTTAGAAGCAGGGTCTTCACCAATAATTACTACCGCTAAACCAACTTGCCTTTTGTATTCGTTAAAAAACTTTTCTGCCTTTTCTTTAATTTCAAGCCTTAATTCTTTGCTGTATGCCTTTCCATCAAGTATTGTCATTTTCTTTCTCCAATTGTTTTTTATATTCTGCAAGTATTCCGTTTACGAAATTCGGGCTATCTTTGGTTGAATATTTTCTAATAAGTTCCATAGCCTCGCTAATCGTAACGATATGCGGAATACCGCTTAAATACGTCATCTCAGTAATCGCAAGTTGCAAAGCGCACTTGTCGGTCGAATATAATCTTTCAAGTTTATACCCGTTAGAAAGTTTTGATATAACTTCGTTAATTTCTTTTTCGTTATTAAAATAACCGTCTAACAGTTCGTTTGCAAAAACTATATCTTCATCAGTTAATTTTTCTTCGTTGTAGATAAAAAGTTTATAATTATCGTCAAACTTATCGTTAAATTGCAAACTAAAAAGTAATTTGTAAACGGCTTCTCTCGCATTTTTTCTCATAAAGCACCTTAAATAAATAAAAACAAACCACCACAACATAGTTGTGGTAGTTTTATATCTTAATCAACTGAATTTTCAAGGAAGAACACGTCGTCAAAATGAACGTCAACTGAACTTACTTTGTATTTCGAAACGGCTTCAACGTTGTGTTTGATACTTTCTTGAATATCAAAAGCGATATCGGGAACGTTATAGCCGTACATAAAGTCAACCGTAACGTCAACGGTTATTACGTCACCGTTAAAGTCGATTTTAATAAAATCAAGTTTATCTTTTTTACCGCTCTTTTTAAGCGATACGCCCTGCACCTTTGAAACGGCAAGAACTACTATACCTTTAACGATACCGTCGTTATAGGTAACTTTACCATCACTGTCGAATTCGGGAACGCGTTTAATATTTGCCATATAAAACCTCGCTATATAATAACTTTGTTATTAGTATAGCATAAATTTTCAAAAATACATAGCGTTTTAATCAAAGATACGGAATAATATTTATATTTTCTGCATCAACGTTGTTTTCTTGAATTAAAATTGAATAAATTTTAACGGCGTCTGCTTGGTCGAACTCAGCATCTTTAACTACTACGTTAACGTTAGGCGAACTTAAATTCATAGTAACCACGACTTCTTCGTAGCCGTACGCTTTAATTAAAGTTTCAAGCCTAAGTTCTTGTTCGGTAAGCGCGGTAAGTTGCATTTTTTGAGTGAGCGCTGTTTCTTTAACGCTAGAATCGTCGTCGGACTCGGCAATAATTTTATCAAGTTGCAAAATTTGTTCGTTTCTAGACGACGAGCGTTGCGCCTTATACTCGCTAAAATACGAAGTTGACGCTAAACCCTCAACGTTGGGCGTTCCAGATAAAACGAAGTTAAATACTGCCGTTGCAACGAGTAACGCTATCATTGAACTTAAAATTACGATTTTCTTCTTTTTTGACATATTAAATCTCCTTTTTTTATTTCATTTTTATTATTCTTACGCTTTCACTTGATACGCTTAGCGTAGTCGTAACGATTTCAGTAATATTTAACCTAACCGATAAATCATCAGCCCCTTCACATACGATAGCAACGCCTATAATTTTAGGGTTTTGAACCTTTGTAACGTACGGCTTTCCGCCAACTAAAACTATCGATTCTACCGTAGATTTTACACCGTTTTCCGTTTTCGTTTCCACGTTTTTTAGAACGACTTGTTCCTCACTACCCTCAACCGTAATAAACACGCTAATTTTACCTGCACCGTTTACCTCGGCAAGAATTTTTTGAAGGCTACTTTCAAGCCTAGAAACGTAATTATCGCTAGTTTTATTTTCAGCGTTTGAAAACGGTAAAGTAATATCCTGCCCCGATAAAAATATCAGTATAACGACAACCGTTAGCAAAATGATTAAAAGGTATTCTTTCTTAATAAAACTAGGCTTTTTAGAAGGCGTAACGTCAGTAATTTTTTTCAATTTCAATCGTTACCCCACTTAAATTTATTTTGTTATTTATCACGGAAATAACTCTATCTGTCATATTTATATGCTCGCTTTCGCTAGTTATTACGCCTTTTTCAAAAATTAGTATAATTTTATTTACGTTAAACGAGTTTTTTTCATCTAAAAACTCAATAATTATATCCTTTGGATATAACTTTTCGTAAGATAGTGCCGAGCGCACTTTTTCTTTATACGTTTTTTCTTCAAGTTCATGTAAATATTTGGTGTAGTTTTGATTTGCGCTGTCCCCGTTTATTGAAAAATTAACGTTATTTATAATTGAAACGATAGGTATAGCAAGCGCAATTACCGAAATTAAGGAAATTACAGTTTTTACTACCCTACCGTTACTACTTTTCGACACTAAAATATCAAGCAGTGCTAAAAACGTTATTACCGATAGCGTTTGATAAAAATATTCTTTCATATTAAATAATTAAAGCGGTTGAATTTATTATTGAAAAGCAAACTAATACGTAGGAAAACCCACAAAGAAGAATTACCGCCGTTAAATACGAAAATACTTCACCTATACCGTTTAATAGTTTTACTACGCTAGCGTCAAGTAACGGTTCGCAAATTGAAACTGCAAATTTTATTAAAAAGGAAACGATTAAAACGCTTAAACCTGCACCTATTACCGAAAATAGTACGTAAAATACCAAAATCAGCCCAAAAGAATTTTTAACAAGAACTGCTGACGATAAAATAACGTCAAGACCACCGCTTATAAAACCACCGACGATAGGAATTATCGAGCCCGTTGCATATTTAAGTATCTTAAAACTCAAACCGTTATACTGAGAGTTAACAATACCTTGCGCCGTTATAACTACGCTAAACACAACCGTTATAATACCTAGTATCCACTTTACTAGTGACAAAAGTGATTTTTTCAAACTATCGAGTTTAACGGTGGTTGAAAAATTACCTATAACTACCGCTATTAAACTAGTTGATAATAGTGGTAACAATACTTGGCTACACAACACGCTAGAAATTAAAGAAACAACGCCCGTTAGCGGTTTTACAAGCGTAGTACCAAACCCGCCCGAAAAATCGCTTAGCGTAATTAGTAGCGGAAAGCAACCGTCTATCGTTTTTGACATTGAAGCTATCGTTTCTTTTGCACTGTAAAATACCGTTGAAATCATTTGAGAAGTCAGCACAACAACAAGCGAATATGAAATGAAATAAATTATATTTTTTTCGTTATTACCGCTTTTTTTGTGATTTATTACATTTAATATTCCAAAGGTAATTCCTATAAAAATTACGTAAATTAAAACTTTTGAAACGGACTCTACCACCCCAGAAAACGACGATTTTATAACCCTTAATATCATTGAAATATTAACGTTAACTTCGCCCGTTAAAAATAAAACTATCCACTCTTTTATAGATTTATTATCGTTAAAATTGTCATTAAGTATTTGAGATATACCTTCAAAATCGCTATCGTTTATACCACCTAAAATATCGTTAATCGCCCCGTCGATATCGCCCGTTTCTTGCGCGCTTACGCTTGAAAAGTTGCAACTAAATATTAGAAAAAATATTAAAACTATTATGATTTTTTTCATAAAACTAGGCTTGATATTACGTCAAACAAAGTAACTATTATAGGTGACGAAATTGTAAATATAATAATTTTTGACGCAAATGAAACTTTGTCCCCTATTGATTTTGCACCCATATCTTCACATAGCGACGTTGTAAAATCGGCAAGATATGATATAGCAATAATTTTTATAACTAAAATAAATATTTCACTTGATATTCCCGTTTTTGACGCCATTTCGCTAAAAAAGCCAACGACGGTAACTACGTAACCTAAAACGGTTATCAAAAGTAAAACGCCCGTTGCAATTATAGATAGCCCCGCGAGTTCCGACCCATTCGATTTTAGATATATAAAAACGAAAGCGCCTATAACTCCAATAGATAAAATTTTTAATATTTCCATCAGTAAAGCCCGAAAATATCTTTAATACTTGCAAATAATTCGCTTATCATTGAAATTACGAGTGTAAGAACGATAATAAGCCCTGCTAAACTTACTAGCGTTGCTATATCGTCACGATCAGATTTTTTAAGAACTTGGCAAATTACGGTTATTATAATTCCTATTGCGGCTATCTTAAAAATTACGTCTATTCCATAATCCATCAAATCACCATAATAAATAGCATAACCCCAACCATAAAACCAACTTTTAAGGTTAAAGAGTACTGTTTTTTATATTCGTTTTTTTTATCTATTAAAACGTTTTCAAACTCTATTTTATTAGAATTTATCGCAAGTTTTTGTGTTTCAACGTCGCTTTTACCAAGTTCGTCAAAAAAAGTTTTTAATCTTAAAATTTCCTTTTCGTCTAACCATTTTGGGAATTCTAAATTTTGATAATTTATATAATCGTTTAGCGATTTTGAAAAATCACTAGATATAAAATCATACTCTAAAAGCGACTTTAACGGCCGTTTCTTGTACGAAAATTCAATAAGCAATAAATTGCAACACTCTACGCACGACTGATAGTATAAATAGGCGTCTTTATATAAGTTTGCCTTAGATACTGCAATTTTACAGCATAAATATACACACGCTACGCCAACTAAAATTTTAATTAAAAACATATTTTATTAAAATCCTTATCAAAATACGCGTATTCTCTATTGCCACGATTTTGAGCGATTACAACGTAATAATCAAACGGCTTTACGCTTATAATTTCCTTTGCAAATTCCTTAAAACGTAGTTCGTTAATCGATTTTGCGTGAATTGTGGCAACTACGTTAACCCCACCGTAAATTGCGGTTATAACTCCTTTTACGTCGCTTGATGATATAAGTTCGTCTAAAACGATAACGTCAGGACTGAGCGTTCTAATCGCTTGATTTAACCCAAAACTTTTATTAAAGTAGGTTAAAACGTCAACGGTAAGACCTAAATCAAAATATTCCTTACCCGTTTTGCACGCAATTTCGTTGCGTTCGTCAACGACTATAACGTTTTTTTGATATAATGATGATATATTTTTTATAAAATCGCGGATAAACGTAGTTTTTCCAGCACCGGGTGGCGAAACGACTAGAACGCTACCGCCTTTATAAACGCCACTTAAAAACTCTAACGAAACTCCACTTACAATATGTGGAATTCTAATACATAGCGAACTAAAATTTTTTATTGTTGAAATTTTATCGTTAGATATTACCGCTTCGCCTGATAAACCTATTCTTAAACCGCTGTCAGTCGTTATATAGCCTTGTTTAATTTGTTCTTCGTAAGAGTATATCGAACGCTTGCAAACGGTAAGTATGATTTTATCAATATCGGGTTTTGTTAAAATAAATTTGTCTAATAAAACCTTTTTACCGTCTACCACAACTAAAACGGGACAAAAACATCTAATTCTAATTTCACTAACCTTGTCTATCCCAAGTCTTAAAATTGCATTTTTAAGTTTGTCGGGTAAAAAACTAAGCACGCTATATTGTATTTAGGACAAACGTTTTCTAGAACTTTTTTTATAGATTTAAGTTATATTGTTGCTATAATTTTTTAATTATGTTAAAATAACTACGTTATTTTATAAAAAGGAGTTTACCATGGCTGAATTATTCCAAAACGTGATTTCAATTTTTTCAACGCAAGCAAACGCCGTTTTGTTCTTAAAACAAATAGTTATGTGGATTATCGGTGGCGTGCTAATATACCTTGCCGTTAAAAAAGAAATGGAACCCACACTTTTACTACCTATGGGTTTCGGTGCAATACTTATGAATATACCTAATTTCAGTTCGTCGGCAGGCATATCCGAAGTTTTAGGCACTTTATATAATGCAGGTATTTCAAACGAACTCTTTCCGCTTTTACTCTTTATAGGTATAGGCGCTATGATTGACTTTGGACCGATACTATCAAACCCAAAACTTATGATATTTGGCGCAGCGGCTCAATTCGGTATTTTTATGACGCTATCTCTTGCATCACTTTTCTTCCCGCTTAACGAATCAGCGTCAATTGCTATTATCGGCGCGGCTGACGGTCCAACCTCTATCGTAGTTGCAACCCAACTCGCACCAAGGCTATTAGGTCCTATAACCGTTGCAGCGTACTCTTATATGGCGCTCGTTCCGGTCGTTCAACCACCGGTTATCAAACTTGTAACCACTCAAAAAGAACGCAGAATTAAAATGCCGTACAACCCAAAATCGGTAACGAAACTTACTAGAATTTTGTTCCCTATACTCGTTTCTATTATTGCAGGCTTAATTGCGCCCGGTGCTGCCGCGCTTATCGGCTTTTTAATGTTTGGTAACTTAATTAGAGAATGCGGTGTGCTTGAATCGCTTTCGGATACCGCTCAAAAGGTTCTTGCAAACCTTATCACCTTGCTTTTAGGTATAACCGTTGCGTTTACTATGACGGCTAACGAGTTTATCAACCTTCAAACTCTTTTAATTTTAGGGCTTGGCTTATTCGCTTTCATATTTGACACGATGGGCGGTGTTTTAATTGCAAAACTCTTTAACTTATTCCTTCCCGAAGGCAAGAAGATTAACCCTATGATAGGCGCTGCCGGAATATCTGCTTTCCCAATGTCTGCTAGAATAGTTCACAAAATGGGTCTTAAAGAAGACGACCAAAATTTCCTACTTATGCACGCAGTTGGCGCAAACGTATCAGGTCAAATCGCATCGGTTATTGCGGGCGGTTTGATACTTAATTTCTTTTTATAAGGAGATAAATTATGGATTTTTCAAGATTTGTTGATTCGCTTTATTATATGGGAATAGGTATGCTTGGCATATTCACCATTACACTCGTAATTATAGGTATGGTTACCATACTTAACAAAATTAAAAAATAAAAAATAGCGGAAGTTGAACTTCCGCTATTTTTATACCGTTTTTTCAAACGCTACTTCTTTATAAAATCTTTCTTTTGCTTTTAAGTATTTATTAGAAAGTTCTAGTAAATACCGCTGTTTACCATCGTAACTAAGCGTTGTAAAATAATCTTTATCGGTAAGGCGACCGATAGCGTCGCTCACGTCACCGACCGTTAGTAGTAAATCTTTTACCTTTAAGTAAAAATCTTCGTCTTCGGTTTTTACACCGCGAATAGTTACCGCCGCTTTCGACTGATAGTACTCAACCACCTTTGATTTAGAAGTACCGTCTTCCTCGGCTTTATCTATCCCCGTTTGAATATTTGATTTGTAGTCCTGCCAAAAAGAACTTTTTAGCCTCTTTTTGGCTTCTTTTGCATACTGTTTCAAACTTTTATTACCGTTCACAATGCCTCCTAACGAAAAACATCCGCAAAATCAACTTTTGCGGATGTAAAAAACTATTTTTTAACCTTTAACGTTTCTCTTTCTTGCTGCTTCAGCCTTTTTCTTTCTTCTTACAGAAGGTCTTTCGTAGAACTCTTTACGGCGTAAATCACCAATAATACCGTCACGCGAGCATTTTCTCTTAAATCTTCTAAGAGCGCTATCAAGCGTTTCGTTCTCACCAACTCTAATCGTTGACATTGTTTCAACCCCCTTTGCCCAAGTGGCAATTAGTAATGCTAACAAGTAGCGTTATTAGTATATTAAAATTTACAAACTTTGTCAATTAAAATATACCGCATTTTGAAAATTTATGCGGGATTCCACTCCATTTTTTGACCGCTAAGTATATGAATATGCAAATGCGGAACGGTTTGACCCGGGTCGTCTCCTTGATTAACTACTATTCTATATCCGTTTTCAAGATGTAATAGTTCTTTAAGCGTAGGAATGGTTTTAAGCATATTTTTAACGATTTCAGCGTCGTTTTCAGTCATTTCTTCAAACAACTTAAAGTGCGATTTTGAAATTGCTAAATAGTGATTTTTAGCCTTGGGCGCAATATCTTTAATTATTATCATATTGTCGTCTTCATACAAAATCTCAGTTTTTAATTCTTTTGAAACGAATTTACAAAATAAACAGTCTGCCATAATCTTACTCCTTAATACTCGCAAGCGCTCCGTCAAGATAACTACTTGTTAAAATCACGGAATACTTGCCTTCTTTAATTTTTTTATCAATATAAACTTTTATATAATTAGCGGTATAACCTACCGAATAATTTCCGTCGTACTCTTCGACTATAACTTGATGCTCAACGCCTAAATTTTTCGATATGAACGAAGATTTTAACTCGTCTTTTAGCGCAAGCATACGGCTAAGCCTATCTTTTTTAACGCTTGGTGGTAAATCTTTTAACTTATACGATAGCGTTCCTTCCCTTGGCGAGTAGTTAAACACGTGAATATCCGAAAACTCAACCTTTTTAACAAAAGTTAAACTATCTATAAAATCTTCTTCCGTTTCGGTGGGATAGCCTACGATAACGTCAGTAGTTATACCCGCGGTTGGGAAATACTTTCTTATAAGTTTAACGCCTTCAAAAAAACTATCCGTGTCGTATTTACGGCGCATTGCTTTAAGCGTGCTGTTTGAACCCGATTGTAAAGATAGGTGAAAATGTGGCGCAAAATCGTACAAACTAGATAAAGCCGTTAAAAATTCTTGGGTTATAACGTTTTCTTCTAAACTGCCAAGCCTAATTCTAGTTTTAACGCCTTTTAAGGCTGAAATCAACCCCGCTAAGTTAACGTTTTCAAATTTATACGCCGAAAGGTTTATCGCCGTCAAAACCGCCTCTAAGGGGTTTAAGGTTTCTATTTCAAGTTTAACGCTATCTGGGTTTCTCGAACGGCTACGCCCACGAAGATATGGAATAATACAGTACGAGCAGAAGTTATTACACCCGTCTTGCACTTTTATAAACGCGCGCGCCTTAGTCGTTTTAGGAATAGGAAGTTCGTGATAACACGTTTCCATCTCGAAAACGCGATTACCACTATCGCTAAGGAGTTGCAAAATCTTTTCCTTACTTGACGTGCCCGTTACTAAAAACACCCCGTCTTTCCCTAAAAAACTATCCGCATCTCGTTGCGATGCGCAACCCGTAACGATTATTTTGGCGTTTTTATTAAACTTTTTAACGCGAGCAACTGCTTGGCGTGATTTTTTTTCCGCTTCTTTCGTTACGGCGCAAGTATTTATAACGTAAACATCGGCAAAAGAGAGTTCTTCGCTAACTTCATAGCCCATATCGAAAAAACCTTTAATAAGCGCTTGACTTTCGCAGGCGTTTACCTTACAGCCTAGCGTAAAAACTACGACTTTCATAATTTTTCCATTACGAGCGCAACCCACTCGCCCTTACTTTCAGAGTTTATAATCTTATACCCTAGCGGAAGGTATGCGTTTACGACGTCGTCAGCCCGTTCACGCAAAATTCCACTAAGAATTAGTTTAGTCTTTTCTTTTACGTGTTTTTTAATATCTTTTGCTAATACACACAAAACGTCAGCCGTGATGTTGGCTACAACGATATCGCCAACCGCGTCACTTTCGCTAACCAAATCGTCAAGCGTGATTAAGCACTTATCGTCAACTCCGTTGAGTTTTGCGTTGTGCTTGGCGGTTTCTACGGCGATAGCGTCAATATCCGTCATAACGGCGCGCTTAGCACCTAATAGTATTGAAGAAATACCTAGTATACCAGAACCCGTGCCCACGTCGATAACGGTAGTACCCCCGTCAACGTACTTAGATAAAAATTCTATACACATTGAAGTCGTTTCGTGTTCGCCCGTTCCAAAAGCCATATTGCTATCGATTTTAACAACCAAGTCCCCGTCTTGCTTATCATAGTCAACCCACTCGGGGCAAACTACAATTTTACCTATCTTCATAGGTCTATAATGCTTGCGCCAAACTTCAATCCAGTCGTCACCATCTACTATTCTCTTTGCAGTTTCAAGAGTGCCAAAATTGATAAAGCCTTGCGCGTTATCTCTCATAACGGCAAATTCTTTTATAAGCGATGAAATTTTACTATCCGCATCGCTTAAATCAAAATACGCCTTTACCATAGTTACGCCCGAACCTAAATTTTCGGTAACGCTATCGTCAATATAGTCCCACGTATTGCGCCTTTTGTTTATTAGTTCCAAAACGTCGTTCTCGTCGCATACGGAAACGCCGTATTCGGTATATTCCCAAAGTTTAGAAGAAATTAGTTCTTCGCCTTCGTGAGTTGTATAAACTGTAAGTTCTACGTAATTCATATTTTTATTTTATCACACTAATCTATTCTTTTACAATAAAAAACGGCATAAAAGCCGTTTTTTTAACATTTTTTAATAAGCCTTATATAAAATTCTACTGAACGCTTTATCGCGTCAACCCTAATTCTTTCGTTATTGCCGTGAACACAAGCGCGTTCTTCCTTAGTAAAGTCGGTTGAAGAAAATCTATAAACCCTATCCGAAATTCTACCGTAATGGCGAGAATCTGAGCATTGAACCATCAAATAAGGCGAAACGAGCGCATCCTTGAACGTAGCGGAAACCGCGCTAGCAACCTTATCATACGCGCTACATTCAACTTTGGAGATACGGCTGGGGTTATAACCGCTAATTTTAGAAACTACAACTCTATTATCGTTTACTTTTTTAGATAGTTCTTTCAAAACACCGTCAACCGTGTCGTTAGGATTAAGCCTTACGTTAGAAACCATTTGACACTCGGGCGGAATAACGTTTGATGCGGAACTACCTTTCATTTGTGTAAACGCAACGGTAGTTCTAAGTAGCGCGTTGATTTCACCACCCGATAGCCTACCTAATAAATCTAGCACCCAACCAAAACACCATAGATTTGCAAATATTATCTTATAACCAAAAGACGAATGCCGTCCAAGTGTGTTAAACATATGTCTAACGGGTTTTGTAAGTTTCATTTTACAAGGGTGTTTTTCAACGTTAACGCACGCCTTTGCTAGCACGCCTACGGGCGTGTGTGGTTTGGGTGCAGACGCATGCCCACCGTTAGATTTTGCGGTGTATAAAACGTCAATCATACCCTTTTCGGCAACGCCTATCATACCGCAAGGCTTTTTAACGCCGGGAAATACGTTTTCAACTACCGCACCGCCCTCGTCAAGCACGAGTTCAAGTTTGATATCGTTTTTATCAAAATAATCAACAACGTCGCTTGCAAACGGGCCGTTGATTTCCTCTTCACCCGAAAAAGCAAAGTATATATCGTTTTCGGGAACAAAACCCTTTGAAATTAAATAATCAGCGCCACTTAACGCACCGTTCAAGGTGATTTTCGTGTCAACCGCGCCTCTTCCCCACAATTCGCCGTCAACAATTTTAGCGGAAAACGGCGGATATTTCCAAAGTTCTTCATTTACGGGCACAACGTCAAAGTGGGACATCAACACCACGGCTTTTTCGTCGCTTTTGCCCTTCCATTTAAGAAGTATACCGCGGTTTTCAAAGGGAATTTCACTAACGACTTTGAAAACGTTGGGATAAAGGGTTGGTAATTTATTTATAAGTTTTTCAAATTCGGCATTATCTTCAAGTGTTTTATCTTTATAAGATATGGTTTTACACTTAATAAGTTCGGCAAGGTTTTCTACCGCCTTATCCCCGTCAAAATCAAAAACTTCGTCGTCGCAACGCACTTGATTTACAGGCTTAAAGTTTATTGCCCTTATAACGATTACCGAAATTATTAGTAAAAGTATTACGGCAAGCGAAATTAAAATAATATCACCCATTATTAAATAATTCCTTTTTTATACATTATTCTTGCAACGATAAGCGTAAATATTACGCCAACGGGTACCATAATACCTACCATACCAGCGTCAAGCGCGGGTACTGCAATAAATAGAATAAGCATTAAAATTATCGGTGCTATCGCAAGTTTTACGTTTTTAGAAACGAACACAACACCAAGCCCACCGAAGAGCGCGGGAAGTAATTGATTAAACGCAGTCGATAGCGTTGCCGATTGTAGTAACGGAGAAAGCGGAACGATAAATAAAATGCCTACTATGATTATTACGGTAGTTACTATACTAGATACCGCTATCGAAATAGTAGAGATAATTTCACCTTCTTCGCTAGTAGGTTTAACGTTTGCAATTTCCATAGCGTTGAGCGCACACGGAAGTTTAAGGTTTGAAATGTTGCCCGTAACGAAAGAAAGGTATGCACCGCCCGCGCCTAGCATAGGCACGTAGGTTATAACTTCAACGATGGCAACCGCCCAGTACATAGGCGCAACCCCAAGTAGACCTTTTCCAAGCGCGCCCCAGTTAGGTAAAGCGTTAAATACAATGCAAGCAACTAGCGGGAATAAAAGTATTGCGGCAAAAAGTGAAAATCCCCAGATTTTACCGTCTCTATGTACACTATCTAAATACGAAAGATTTTTCTTCATAATTCCCTCCTTAACCTAACCATGCGGTAAACGGAATTGCAGACGCCATACCCAAAACTAAACTTATAGGTAAAGCGTAGTCGGTTATCCAGCGCTGTTTAGTCTTTTTCGATAAAAGGCCAAGCACCACCATAACCACCGCCGATACGAGCATTACGAAAACGGGTATTAAACAAGCAGTTCTTGAAACGCCTTGCAAGGCTAACCACTCTTCACTTCTAAATAAATTAGTAACGTCACAGAAAACAAAGCCTAAAAACGCTGAAATCATACCAAGGAACATGGCGTTGTTAAAAATTTCCATCCATTTTTTATCTTTATTTTCAAGTTTAATCATTCCGCCTTGAATTTTTTTGGTAAGTAGCGGTACTAAGAAAAGCCCTAAAATTATACCTATCGTCATAACCCAAGCAACGGTTACGAATGACGACGCGTCAGTTATCTCAGAACCCATACCAAGCCCAAGCGCTTGTAAGGTATTGCCGGCGGCTACCGTTTCGTAAGAAAGCGAGCCAACCACCGAAAGCCTAAGCCAAGGAAGTGGAATACCAAGCGAAACTGATAAGGTTATAACGCCAACTAGTATAGAAATTGCAGGCGCAATAGTAAAGGTTGCAGACGAAGTTATCGTCTTTTTAACGACGGACTTGTCCATTCCAAGTTGTTTTGCGCGTTTTAGCGCCTTTACTAAAAAGTAAATAGACTGCCCTAAAACAAGCGCAACGATAATGCCAACTACAACAAAAAGTATCGGGCTATTTACGTTAAATTCCATAGTAACACCTTGTTAAATTAGTTTAGATTTTATATTTTCAGCGGTAAAACCGCATAAAGTTAACTGCCTTTCAACGCTTGCGTGTGGTATAAACTTATCTTCAACCGCAAAAACGTTCACTTTCGTTTTAACACCATTATCCACGAAATAATTTATAACGGCGCTTGAAAAACCACCCGTTTTAACGTTTTCTTCTAAAATAATAACGTTTTTATCGCAAATTCTATCTAAAACTTTCGTGTCAAGCGGTTTTATACACCTTGCATTTATAATAGATACTGATTTATCAGTTGAGTTTTTAACTTCGTTAGCCAAATTAAGCATTCTAGGTCCAACTGCCAAAATAACGTTTTTATCAATAGGCGTTAAAATATCGTAAGATAATAAATTTTCGGTATTTTTAGCGTAATTTTGCTCTTTAACTATGCCGTTAGGATATCTAATTACAAACGGAGTGTTTTTAGAAAGCGCAAAATCAAGCATTTTTTCAAATTCGCAAAGGTCGGTGGGGGCTAAAATCGTTAAATTAGGAATATGTGATAAATAGGATAAATCAAATAAGCCTTGGTGGGTAACCCCGTCGTTCCCAACGAAACCCGCCCTATCAACACAAAATACAACGGGTAAGTTTTGAATACAAACGTCGTGTAATATTTGGTCGTAAGCGCGTTGCATAAACGTTGAATACATAAACACGATAGGCTTAGTACCGCCTTTTGCCATACCGCCTGCAAGCGTTACGGCAAATTCTTCTTGAATACCAACGTCAATAAACGAATTTGGGTAATTACTAGCAAACTCGGCTAGACCAACCCCGTCTTTCATACCAGCGGTTATCGCTTGAATTTGTGGGTATTTTTGAATTTGGCGAGAAAGAATTTGAGAAACTCCACCTGAAAAATAGTGTTTTGATATCTTCATATCCTTAGAAACGCCGTGAAATCTAGACGAATCCTTCTCAGCCTCGTCAAGCCCCTTGCCTTTTATCGTTTGAAGATGTAGTAGCGTTGGTTGAGAGAAATTTTTAATATCCGTAAGAAGTCGAATTAAGGTTTTAAGATTATGCCCGTCAAACTTGCCCACGTATTTTAACCCAACGCTATCAGATATTGTATTTCTAGAAAGCCCTCGTTTAATCGAGTTTTTAATTCGCCTTAAAAATCTACCGAAGGCGGAATTACCAAAAATTCTCGCCATAAACGAATTAAATTTATTGTAGTTTTTTCTAATCGTTAATTTCGATATGGTTTTGTAAAGACCGTTGTTGTTTTTACTTATCGACATACCGTTATCGTTAAGTATTATCAAAAATTTTCTAGGTTTTATAGTAGATGACGTTATTGCCTCTAAATTTTCACCGTTGAAAAGCGACGCATCTCCCACAACAGACACCACGTAGTAATCTTCGTTAAGCACGTCACGCGAACGGCAGTAACCTAGCCCCGCCGAAATTGACGTTCCCGCATGCCCAGCGATAAACGCATCACTAAAAGACTCTTCGGGGTTTGGAAACCCGCTTAAACCATCTTCTTTTCTAATTGTAGAAAACTCGTTATACCTGCCCGATAGAATTTTATGAGCGTAAGATTGATGCCCCACGTCAAAAATAAACTTGTCGCTAGGGTTATCAAAAACGTAATGAAGGGCTACCGTAAGTTCAATAGAACCTAAATTTGACGATAAGTGACCGCCGTTTACCGAAACCGTTTCAATAATTTTCTCTCTAAGTTCGTTGCAAAGAGTTGAAAGTTCTTTAATATTTAGTTGTTTTATGGTTCGGCCGTTATGTAGCCCTTCTAAAATTGACATATTAGGTGTATTTTTTTACAATTTCGTTCATTTTATCGATTTTACTAAAAATATCCTTACAAAGCGCAATTTGACAGCGCGTTCTTATAAGGTTGTGCTTTTCCATAGAAACCTTGAAATAAGTATCACCGTTAAGATAGTCTTGTAAAAAGCGTGATGCTAGTTCTAAGGTCATAACGTAAACACTGATTGCAAACGTTTCGCGTTCCTTTTCGGTTATCGAATTTTTTAAGAACTTAAAATAGCCTTTGGTGAAACTTTCAAACTTTTCAAGATTAAACGAAACCTTTGATAAATCAATTTCGTCTTCATCAGTCATAGAACATATCGACCTAGCACCGTCGCCAAAATCGTAACAGCAAAGCCCGGGCATTATAGTATCAAGGTCTATAACGGCAAGCGCTTTTTTGGTGTATTTATTGAAAATAACGTTATTGCATTTAGTGTCGTTATGCGTAACTCTAAGCGGTAGTTCGCCTTTATCTAATAAATCAGTCAAAAATTCGCCCGTTTTTTTATTACTTAAAACGTATTCTATTTCTTCTTTGCACTCTTCCTTCCTGTCACTTTCAGCATACTTTATAGTTCTTTCAAGCCTTGAAATGCGCTTTTTGGTGTTGTGAAAGTCAGGAATAGTTACGTGTAAAAGTGACGCGTCAAAATCCGAAAGCAAGTACTGGAATTCACCAAACGCCCTGCCTGCCTCTTGTATAATATCAAGGTCGTCAGTCGTATTATAGCAATCACAGTCAAAGAAATTACAAGCGCGCCAAAAATTACCGTCTTCATCAATAACGTAAGGTTTTCCCGTTTTACTCTTTACAAAGTGTAAAATAATGAGGTTAGTCGTTTTTTTATCGCTGTCAATATGCTCGTTAATGCGAGTAATGTTTTCCATAATATGGTCAGGTCGAGCGAAAACGTTTTTATTGATTTTTTGAAAAAGGTATTGATGAGTACCGTTTTCGTCAACTGTTTTAACCTTATAAGTGGTGTTGATATTACCGTTAGTAATTACGCGATAACTTGAAAAATCACCCTTAATAGAAAAGTCGTTACAAATTTGAATTATATCCATTATAACCCCTTAATTAGATATATTTACATTGTGTAACAATGTACGTTATTATTATTATACAAAATTTAATGCAAAAATGCAATACGTATACGAATATTTGTATCTTTTGGGGTTTCAAAAACAAAAAAAATTCCAACGAAACGTTGGAATTTTAATAATTTTAATTATTTACTTAAAAGTTCAGCGATAGAAATGCCACCGTCAGCACTTTCGGTCCAACCGCGAATTTCATCATCGTCTTCCTTTTTAGCCTTTCTTTCTTTTTTAGGTTTATCTTCTTGAACCTTTTCTTCTTTAACGGGCGCGTCTACGGTCGCTTTAATAGAAAGGGTTAATTTTTCCTTTTCAACGTCAACCGCTAAGATTTTAGCGTTAACTTCGTCACCAACTTTAAGTTTGGTAGCGGGGTTTTCAAGGAATTCGTGGCAAATTTGAGAAACGTGAACAAGCCCGTCAACACCCTTTTCAACTTCAACGAAAGCACCGAAAGATACTATTCTTACAACTTTACCGGTAACAACGTCGCCTACTTGATATTTGTCAGCAACGGTGTCCCATGGTTTGGGTTGTAATTGCTTGTAACCGATAGAAACCTTTTTGTTGTCTTTATCAACTTTTAATACTACGAAGTCGTAATCTTTACCAACCTCTAAAACGTCAGCCGGTGATTTAACACCAGTCCAACTGAGGTCTGAAACGTGAGCCAAACAGTCAAAACCGTTAACTACTACGAAAGCGCCGAATTGTGCAAATCTTGCAACGGTACCCGTAACAACGTCATTTTCAGCGATTGACGCAAAGAACGCTTCTTCTTTTGCTTGTCTTTCAGCATCTCTTTCAGCCTTTTCAGCCTCTAAGATAACTTTTTGAGATGCAACTATTTCTTTCTTTCTATTCGTGTATTCAACTTTAAGCGCTTTTGCTCTTAAAGACTTACCAACGTACTTTTCAAAATCTTTAACAAAACCGATTTTAATTTCGCTTGCAGGAACGAATACGTCAAACGTTTCGTACTTGCCGATTAAACCGCCCTTGTTGGTCTTTTCAATTTTAACTGAAATAATTTTACCTTCGTTAAGTTCTTTTACTAACTCTTCTTCTTGCTTAATTACAAGAATTTGTTTTTCAGATAATTCAAGACGGGGCTTAACGCTCAATACTACTACTTCGAGTTCGCTACCAGGTTCGTAAGACATATCTTCTTTGATAAGTTGATCCTTGGAAATATTGATTTCCGTTTTTCCGTCTAAATGAACTTTCAAGCCGTCACTATCTACTTGCGCAATGTATACGCTAATTTTTTGACCTCTTTTATAAGGCTTTTTCTCGTCAAGTAATGCAACTGCTTCATCCATTGAGTTAATAATTTTTTCCGACATTGTTAAGTAAACCTCCATAGACTCGCTAATCGGAGTTGACGCTCCGCTAACGATTCCAACGCTTTTATAGCGATTTATTGTTTTATAATCGAGCCCTTTGGGCGACGAAATTAGATAAGTATTTTTGCAATTTTTGTAGCAAACGTCGTAAAGTTTTTTGGTGTTACTACTATTACTTCCGCCTATTACTATCATTGCTTGGCATTTTTTTGAAAGCGTATCCGCTTCTTTTTGACGCTCTAATGTAGTATAACAAATTGTTTTGAAAATCTCAACTGTTTTTGAGTAGGAATTATCGAAATTTTTCAAAAATTCGTCAAATTTTTTAGTTGAGGCTGTCGTTTGGGCAACAACGCATATTTTTTCAGCCTTTAACGGTGGTATCACGCAGTTTTCATCTTCGATAATTATAGCCGTGTTTTCACACCAACCGTTAAGCCCTATAACTTCGGGGTGGTCTTTTTTGCCAAAAATTACTATTTGATAACCCTTGCCGTAATAATCTTCGACAATTTTTTGAGTTTTCATAACGAACGGACAGGTTAAATTTACAACGTTTATCCCCTTTTCTTGCAAACTAGATAAAACGCTTTTACCAACCCCGTGCGAACGAATTGCTAAGGTATCGCCCTCTTTCAAAAAGTCTAGGTTAGAAACGGTTATCACACCGCTATTTTCAAGCATTTTCAAAACGCCTTCGTTATGAATTATTTCACCGTAAACGTAAACGGGTTTATTAGGTAGCGCCAAAACGGTGTCTACCGCGCGCTTAACCCCCATACAAAAACCGCTGTTTTTTGCTAATATTATTTCCATTATTTTTTACGCTTTTTAGCCTTTTCTTCTTCAACGAGCCTAAATATTTCACGTTGGAGTTCGTGCATTTTATCGCTTAATATTTGAGTGCATTTTGCGGAAACTTCATCGTTAAACCTTTGACCGTAAAATTCCGAGAAATCAAACGGTTTTCCAACGATAACGTATCCTTTTTTGAACATTTTTAATCTGTCGTAGATAATTATAGGCGTAATTTGCGCTTGACCTTTAATTGCAAAAAGTGCGGTGCCTTGTTTTATTTCTTGAAGGTCGTTAGTTTCAAAGTTGCGCCTACCCTCTGGGAAAATAGCAAGTCGACTATCGTCTTTTAACACTTGTAACCCTTCTTTAATGCTAGATAAACTTGGTTTATCTCTGTCAAGGGGAATTGAGCCGAGTTTTCTTAAAAACCAACCTAAAACTTTGTTGTCATACCACTCTATTTTAGATAAAAACGTGGTTTTGTTGGGATATAGAGCGCCCACTGCTAAAACGTCAGCCTTTCCAAGATGGTTGCACACTACGATGCTTTTACCCTTTTTAATTAAGTTTTCTTTACCGAAAACCTTAACTCTATACAAAACTTTGTAAAAAATCCATAAAAGCGGTCTTAAAATCCAGTACATAACGTCCTCCTTTATCTTATGCGAGATATAACGAAGTTTACAACCTCGTCAACAGTCATATCGGTAGTATCTAGATACACCGCGTCTTCCGCTTGGCGAAGTGGTGCAAACTTTCTGTGCGAATCGTTGTAATCGCGAGTAGCAATTTCGTTTTTCAAGGCTTGTTTATCAACCGTTTGCCCCTTAGATATAAGTTCGTTGTAACGCCTTTCGGTTCGTTCGTCAAGCGACGCGGTTACGTAGAACTTGTATTTAGCGTTTGGTAAAACGTGAGTACCTATATCTCTACCGTCTAAAACGCAGTCGATACCGCTTGCAATCGCACGTTGAAGTTCAACGAGTTTTTCTCTTACGCATTGATGAGCAGACACGGCAGACGCTTTCATAGAGATTTCATTTTCTCTAATTTTAAGCGAAACGTCTTCATCGCCTAGATACGTTCTTTGACCTCCGTCAACGTACTTTACCTTAACGTCAACTAACGGAAGAATTTTTTTAACTTCTTCTTCGTTGTAACAGTCAACGCCGTTTCTATGCGCAACTAAGCCGACCGCTCTATACATTGCACCGGTATCTAAATATAAAATATTTAGTTTTTTGGAAATTGCCTTTGCTATCGTGGACTTACCGCTTCCGGCAGGCCCGTCTAACGCTACGTTTATCATATGCCACCTTTGTTATTGTATTCCACAAGAATTAGCCGTTGAAAAGGCTATTTGAAGGTTAAAACCGCCGGTAAATGCGTCAACGTCTAACACTTCGCCTATAAAATACAAACCTTTTATTATTTTACTTTCCATAGTTTTCGGGTTAATTTCCTTTACGGAAACGCCACCGCTAGTTATAACGGCTTCGTTTACTCCCCTTAACGATTGGAAATTAAATTCTAAATTTTTAACGGTATCTACCAGCCTTTCACGCTCGGCACTCGTTATTATTGATACCTTTTTACATTCGGGAATTTTAGAATTTTTTATAACGAGTGGAATTATCGCCTTTGGTAAAAGCCCGTCTAACGAGTTTTTTAACTCTTTATTCTTATTTTCTAAAAAATCTCTTAATACGCGCTTATCCAAAGTTTGTTTGTCTAGCGCGGGTTTTAAGTCGATAGAAAACTTAACGCCGTTAGTGTCACGCCTTGCAAGTAGCGCTGAACAAGTTAAAACTAATGGTCCTGACACCCCGTAATGAGTAAATAACATTTCGCCTTGTTCCGTGTAGAAAGCCACGTCGTTTTGATAAGCCGTTAGTTTTACGTTTTTTAACGTTAAACCTTGCAAAGCCTTAAAATCTTCGCCTTTCAAATTAGCGCCACAAAGCGACGGATATAATTTAGTTACCGTATGCCCCACCGACTTAGCAAACTCGAAACCATCACCCGTAGAGCCGGTTGAAGGATAGGTTATACCGCCCGTTGCAACAACTACTTTATCGGCAAAATATTCGCTTTTATCGGTTAAAACACCGTTTATTCTATTTTCGCAAACGCTTAATTTCACCGCGCGCTCGTTAAGTTTAATCTCTACGCCTAAGCGGTTAAGTTCGTTTTGTAAAACCTTAATAACGTCACTCGATTTATCGCTTACGGGAAATACTCTGTTACCCCTTTCAGTTTTTAATGAAAGCCCTAAACTTTCAAAAAAGTTCATAGTATCGGCTGGGGAAAACGAGTATATAGCGCTTGATAAAAACTTAGGATTAGATACAACGTTATTAAAAAATTCTTCAATTTCGCAGTCGTTACAAAGGTTACATCTACCCTTGCCCGTTATATAAAGTTTTTTGCCGAGTTTTTCGTTTCTTTCAATTAAAGTAACGTCGTAACCCAGCCGTTTTTGCAGTATTGCGCAAAGCATACCCGATGCGCCACCGCCTATTACAACAACTTTCATTTGAGTTTACCTTTTAGTTTTTTAAGAACGCTTTCATCGGTAACGCGATGCGTAACGGGTGTTACGGTAACGTAGTTTTTAGCCGAATAATAAACGTCGGTATCAAAATCGTTCTCGTTTGGAGGAATAGGCTCACCTATTAGTTTATAGGTGGTATCGCTAGTTTTGACGTATCCATCGGAATACTTACATACCCCAGCCCTACAAAACTGAACGCCTTTAACGTCACACGCGTCAACGTTAGGTAAATTCACGTTTAAGGTGTACGCACCACTAGATAATAAAACGAGTTTATCAAAAATCTCTTCAATTATTTTAGCGTTTTCTTCAAACTTATAATTTCTAAAACCAACGTTAGAAAAAGCAATAGCGGGAATATTTTCAACGTTAGCCTCAAAGCACGCGTTAACCGTTCCGCTATAATAAATATCGCTACCAAGGTTAGGGCCTTGGTTTATACCTGCGACCACCAAGTCAAAATCGCTAAATTTCGTTGTCAGCGCAAACTTAACGCAGTCGGCAGGAGTACCCGAAACGGTAAACGATTTAACACCGTCTATCTCGTACGCGGGAAGAACTTCAATATTTTTATGAAACGAAACCGACCGTGAGTACCCCGAACGGTTACCCGACGGTGCAAACACGGTTACGTTATGTTTATTTTTTAGAATACTAGCGAGAGTTTTCAAACCCTCGCTAAAAATTCCATCGTCATTACATACTAAAATATTCATCGTTAAACCGGATAGATTTTAGATTTTGCAAAATCCGCGTCAACTTGTTTTTCTTTTGCAAGCCTATACTTAAAGAAATTTACCGCAACTTGATTGAAAAGAGCGTACGACAATACGTCTTCTTCTTGCGTGTAGTATTCTTTCATTTCTTCTTTGAACTTTTCGTATTCAGGCTCAATAAGGTCGGCGGGACGGCAAGTCACACGCTTATCGTCACCGATAATTTTTTTAAGAACGCCACTATCCGGCTCGCCGATAAGTTTACCGTATTCGCCTTTAATAAGCGCCTTAAACTCCTTGGTAACCATCTTATAGCGTTCGTTTTGTAAAATATTGAGAACCGCTTGCGTTCCTACTATTTGTGAAGACGGCGTTACAAGCGGTGGATAGCCCGCGTCTTTTCTAACGTTCGGTACTTCGGCTAAACAATCGGTAAGTTTATCTAGTTTACCCGCTTGTTTTAACTGCGACATAAGGTTAGAAAGCATACCGCCAGGTACTTGATAAATCAAGGTATTAACGTCAATTTGACGAACTTTGGGGTTCAAAATACCGTCATTTTCAAGTCTTTCAGCAACTTTTTTGAAATGTTCGTTGATAGGAAGAAGTTTTTCAAGATCTAAACCCGTATCGTATTCAGTACCTTTTAAGGTTGCAATAAACGGCTCGGTTGCAGGTTGGCTAGTGCCGTTACCCATTGAAGATAACGCACAGTCAACGATATCACAACCCGCCTCTACCGCTTTAAGATACACCATATCGCCTGTACCCGTAGTGTTGTGAGTATGAAGGTGAATTTTAGTGGTGGGTTTAAGAACCTTTTTCATTTCTTTTATAAGTTCGTATGAAGTATATGGGAGTAAAATATTCGCCATATCTTTAACGCAAATATTATCAGCGCCCATTTGTTCTAAAACTTTTGCCTTTTTAACGAAATACTCGTTAGTGTGAACGGGGCTAGTCGTATAACAAATAGTTGCTTCACAAACCGTACCGTAATCGCCCTTATACTTATTGATGGCTTTCATAGCGCATTCTAAATTTCTTTCGTCGTTAAGTGCGTCAAAAACCCTAATAACACCGATACCGTTTCTAATAGACGCTTCTACGAACTTTTCAACAACGTCGTCAGCGTAATGCTTGTAACCAAGCAAGTTTTGACCGCGAAGTAACATTTGTATAGGCGTTTTTTTGATATATTTTTTAAGTGTGCGAAGTCTTTCCCACGGGTCTTCGTTCAAAAAGCGCAAGCAACTATCGAAAGTAGCACCACCCCAACCTTCAAGCGAATAGTAACCTATATCGTCTAATTGTTCAAGTACGGGTATCATTTCGTCAAGGCGCATACGGGTTGCCGCCTGAGATTGATGCGCATCACGTAAAATTGTTTCTGTAATCAATACTTTTTTAGCCATAATAATCTCCTAAAATTAACCGCACATAGCAAGTAGCACGCCGGCTGCGATTGCCGAACCTATTACACCTGCAACGTTCGGCCCCATTGCGTGCATTAGTAAGTGGTTATCGGGGTCAGCCTCACGCCCAACGTCTTGCGAGATACGAGCCGCCATAGGCACTGCCGATACACCAGCCGAGCCGATAAGCGGGTTAACCTGACCTTTGGTGATTTTACACATAAGTTTTGCAACGAGTAAACCGCCGATTGTTCCTATACAGAACGCAGTAAGACCTAAAACTATAATTTTAATAGTATTAAGCGATAAGAATATAGAGCCAACCGCTTTTGAGCCTACCATCAACCCAAGGAAGATAGTAATAGTATTCATAAGCCCGTTAGACGCGGTAGTTACAAGCCTTTCGGTAACGCCAGACTCTTTCATAAGGTTACCAAACATAAGCATACCTAAAAGGGGTATAGCGTCTGGAAGAATTAGACCGACTACTAGCGTTACGAGTAGCGGGAAGATTATCTTTTCTGCCTTAGATACTCTTCTTAACTGTTTCATTTTAATTTTGCGTTCCTTTTCAGTAGTCAAAAGTTTCATAATCGGCTTTTGAATTAAAGGAATAAGCGCCATATACGAATACGCCGCGATAGCAATAGCGGGTAAAAGTTCGTCAGCAAGTTTTTTGGTTACGTAAATTGCCGTAGGCCCGTCAGCCCCACCGATAATACCGATAGCGCCCGCCTCTGCCGACGTAAAGCCAAGTAACCTTGCGCCAAGATAGGTCAAGAATATACCAAGTTGAGCCGCCGCACCTATAAGCATACTTTTGGGGTTTGCAATAAGTGGACCAAAATCAGTCATCGCGCCGATACCAAGAAAGATAATCGGCGGGAAGATAACCCAGTCAACGCCTTTATAGATATAATAGAACAAACCTTCATCTCTAATTACTTGTTCAGTAGATAAAATTAAGGTGTTTGCAAGATATTCTACGTTAGAACCCGTTACCGTAACAGATTGATTTAAGAATATCTCTCTAAGCCCGTCAGCCGTGGTTTGCTGAGAAATTCCAAACGTTTGCAAAATTTCTTCAAGCGTACCCCTAGCAACTTCAACGTTGGTTAACGAATTAGTTACGATATAACCTTTCGTACCAAACAGTATTCTATAAGCGCCTGGAACGTTGACGATAAATATACCGAACGCAATAGGAAGTAGTAAAAGCGGTTCGAACTTTTTAACGATGGCAAGGTATACTAGAACGAAAGAAATTAAGACCATTACTATGTTTTGCCAGTTGGCGCTACCGTCAATTAACGAATATATACCGGTGCTTTGCCAAAGGTTTACAAGCGCGTCTTTAATCTCTTGCCCGAACGTACCCGCACAAATGGTGTATAAATCGAGCATAATATCTCCTTATTAACCGATAACCGCCATAACGTCACCCGTGTTGACGTTAGAGCCTACTTGTGCTTTGAAAGAAACCACACCGTCACAAACGGCACTTATATCGTTATCCATCTTCATTGCTTCTAAAATTAAAATTACGTCACCCTTTTTAACGGTTGCGCCTTCTGCTACTTTGTACGCTTTAATCATACCAGGCATAGGTGCTTCCATCTTAGTACCGTTAACGGGGGCTGAGGTTTTGGGTGCAGGCGCAACCGTAGGTTGAGGTGCTACCACAGGTTGAGGCGTAGGTGCGGAAATTTGAGTAACTACCGGCGCTACGCTTTGATTTACGCCAACCTCTTCAACTCCTACTTCATATTGTTTACCTTCAATCGTAACGATAAATTTACGCATAATTATATCTCCTTAAATCCTTTTAATCTTTTTCACTTTGAAATCACACGTTGATTTTCTATCAAAATAATACGCTGAAATAACTGCAACTATCGCCACTTTAATATGGTCTGGCACTTCTTCGCTTTGAATAGGTGCAGGAGCGCTTTCTAATTTTACTTCTTCAATTTTATCTTTGGTGGGTTTGTTCATAAGTTTACCGCAGATAGTTACCGCAAGAACGATAACAAGCATACCTAAAAATACGACCATTAACCCTAAAATAAATACGAATAAGCCGTTTCCTAATGGAGTACCCATAAAAAACCTCCGCTTAAAGTATCATTTGAAGAGCCGAAATTACGTATTGACGAACGTTTTCGGGCTCGATAATATTATCGATACAACCAAGTTTTGCCGAATTAAATCCGTCTTGCTCTTCAAGGTATTTTTCGCTTAATTTTTCAACTTCAACGGGGTCAACCGTGCCAAACGTTGCGCTAATGCCGGCAAACCCGTCAAGTAGCGATATTTTAGCACCGGCAAAGGCGTAGTTATAGTCACTGCCAAGCGCCTTTGACGCGAGCGCATACCCAAGCCCTATTGCCTTGCCGTAAACTACCGTAACGCGTTTAATTTGCGATAATTTGTTAAGCATATTCATAAACTCAACCATAACGGGCGAGTTTTGAGTATCTTCGTCAATTTTAATACCGTTCGAATTAAGATATAACACGATAGGTAAGTCGTTATTACTAACAAAAGATGCAAAGTTTTTAAGTTTCAAAACAACGTCAAGCGTGATATCTACTCCACTTTCACCACCGCCGAAAATTATACCAGCGGTTGCAATTCCACCAACTCTGCCGATACCCGTAACAACGTCACAAGCGTAGTCTTCGTTCATTTTGATAAACTCACCGTTATCAAACGTTGCAAGTATTAACGACTCAACGTCAGCCCCGTTATTGAGTGCGGGGAAATCTCTCATCATATCGTCTTGACAGTCAATTTCATAACCTGAAAACCTAGGAAGAGTCCCTAAAATTTTAAGAATTTTATCCTTAACTTCGCCAAGCGATTTCACCTTAAAGTTATTTGCTAAATTCTTAGCGTTTACTACGCTTGATTTATCTTTACCAGAAGATGCAGATAAAACGGTTGGGCTAGCGTACGATATACAAGCGCCGTTTACTGAAAAGGTAAAGTCAGCGTTGCTTGCTAAAAGCGCGGTCGACCCTAACACGTCACCCGTGGCGATAACGAATTGAGGCGCTACGTCTTTAAGTGCGTTAGACGCTTTTAATAGCAAAGAAATACCTTCAAGCACAGCCACGCCTTCCCCTACTTGAACGCCTTGGCTTTCAAGCAAGTAAATAACGGGGAGTTCTTGATTGTGCGCTTTTATCAAACACTCGATAATTTTATCAGCGTTTGCTTTAGAAATACTACCGCCAAGTACGTTTTTATTTTGAGCAACCACGTAAACGGGATACCCGTCAACCGTGGCGTAACCGGTTACTACACCAAGCCCGTCAACGGCTTTATCACAAAATTCATTTTTAGCAAAACTGAAAGCGTTGAACTCAACGAAACTACTATCGTCAACTATTGAAGATATATTCCTTCTAACGTCAGCCGTTTTTTCATAAAGTTCAGCCTTTCTCGATTTTAACAAATCTACGTTAACCATAATTTCCTCCATTATACGTTACCTAATAATTATAATATAATTATTAAAATAAATCAATAACCTAAATAAAAAAAATTACCGTTTTATCAAGATTTTTGGCATAAAAAAAGAACAGTTTAACTGTTCTTTTTACTATTACGGTCTTAAACCGCTACCACCCTGTAAGGTAATAGTTTCGCCGGTTATATAACTTGCCTCGTCTGAACACAAGAATACGCATAAACCGCCAACGTCTTTTTCAGGGTCGGCAAACCTACCCATAGGCACGCCTTTGATAGTTTGTTCGTAGCGTTCGGGGTATTCTTCTTTGAATTTTTGAAGACCTTCCGTCATAGCAAGGGGGCAAATTACGTTTACTCTAATACCGTCTGGCGCCCACTCGGTTGCAGCCACGCGTGATAAACCTCTAATACCTTCCTTAGCGGCAGCGTAAGAAGATTGAGCAATTCTACCAAAAAGCCCTGCACCAGACGCAAAGTTTACAACCGCACCTTTGCTCTCTTTAAGGTAAGGATACGCCTCTTTCATATAGAAAAAGGTTGCGTAAATTCCAGAGTTGATAGCAAGGTCGATATCTTCTTTGGTGTGTTGAATAAGCATTTTACCAGATGCCGATGCTTGCGCGTTGTTAATAACCGCGTCAATCCTACCGAATTTTTGTACGGTTTTTTCAATAACGTTTTTAATTGCGTTTTCGTCAGCCCCGTCAGCAGTTACGGTTAAAACTTCGGTAGCGTATTCTTTTTCGAGTTTTTCTTTTGCTGAAAGCAAAGTGGACTCCGTTCTACCCGTTATAACGAGTTTAGCGCCCGCTTTTGCAAACGCGGTTGAAAGACCAAAACCGATACCTCTACCGCCACCGGTTATTATTACTACTTTTCCATCTAATTTAATCATAGTATTCTCCTTTACTTAATATTGCAAGTTGCTAAGAACTTATTAAACGCTAAGACGCCTTTACTGTCTTTGCCAAACACAGAAGTATTATATAAAATTTTCGAGCAAACGTCGTTAACGTATTCGGTAATTACCGCGTTAGCCTTTTTAAGGTCTTTAATTCTAGGATGCTTTTTCATAAGATGCGCTATCATATCTCTATGAACGAATAAATCGTTATCTTCTTTTGAAATTTCGTCAGCCTTATATTCTACCTTGTGCGCAAGAATATCAGCAATAGCGCCGAACTGACGTTTAAGCCTTGCAGGTAAAATGTATAAACCCATAGCCTCAATAAGCCCTATACCCTCTTTTTTGATATTGTGGTATTCGGGGTGAGCGTGATACAAACCGTCGGGATACTCGTCAGTCGTTAAGTTATTTCTTAAAATAAGTTCAATACAATATCTACTGTCGGATAAAAATCTTGCAATCGGCGTAACGGTATTATGTCTAGCCCCGTCGCTTTCAGCGATTATCATAACGCTTTCGTCGGAATAACCTTTCCACTTTTCAATAACTTCGGTTGCGAGCGCTTGAACGGTATTGCGGTTGTAACCCGAAATTCTAACTACCGAATTATAAAAGTCAACCACTTCAACGGTAGTGTCGGGATAATCGTCACACTTATACGTTTCAAACGCCTTTGCCTTATGAAGTGGCATTACGTGTTTACCACCTTGATAATGCTCGTGATTAAGTATAGAACCGCCTACGATAGGAAGGTCGGAATTTGAGCCTACGAAGTAGTTTGGGAAAAGTTCAATAAAATCAAACAACCTTTCAACGGTAGTGCCGTTAACACACATAGGCGTATGCTTTTTACTAAATAAAATACAATGCTCGTCAAAGTAAAGGTACGGGGAATATTGCATAGCCCAGTCCTCCCCTGCAAGCGTGAGCGAAATCGTTCTCAAATTCGTTCTAGCAGGGTGCGTAAGCGTACCGTAAAAACCTTCGTTTTCCTTGCATAGGTTACACTCGGGGTATTTTTCAGTTTTGGGTGCCGTTAAAAGTTTAGCAACGTCTTTATTACTTTTTTCGGGCTTGCTTAAATTGATAGTAACTTCAAACGGGATATCTTGCTTGTCCGCATCCCATTTAATGTTTTTATCAATAGCAGATTTTCTTATGTAATAGTTTTTGATGCAAAGGTTATACAAATAGTCGCACGCCGTTTGTGAACCGCGTTTTTCTTTAAGCGACATAAACATATTGTTAACCTCGGAAGGTCTTGGCGATAATACACCCATTACAAAGTTGGCAAATAAGTCCGCCTCTATATCGTTTTCAGCAAGTTTGTTTTCAAGTGCAAACGCCATAATTTCATCAATGAGCACGTCTGGAACTTGCATTGAACGAATTTCATCTTTTGCCGATACCGATAACTTTTCCTTTGCGGGGGAATTAAACCCAAATAACCTTAAAAGGTAGTTTCTTTGATAAATAACGTCTAACGCGTTAAGACCTAAGAACGCGTCAGCATACACGAGTAATTTTTCTATTAGTAACTTTCCGTCAATCATTTGACACCTCTATTTATAATCTTTTATGATTATATCATAAACAAACCATTTAATCAAGTGTAATTTAGTAGTTTTTCATAAATGCCCTTCGGGGTGAATTTCGTGACTTTCCTCAGGGTCTTCACGCATAAGTTTTTTATCTTTAAGTACTATGCCTTTTACAACCGTTTTATTGCCGTATTTATCTTTAATTCCTGAAATGGCGGTGTTAAGTTTTAGTTTTTTATCGTAAATTTCGTCGTCAAACGAAATTTGCTCGCCGTCTAATATAAAGTTGCTTACCGTTATTCCTATCGTTCTAATTCCACTTGAAAAATCGTAATTTTTCTTAAAAAGTTCAAACGCAAAACTCATAAAATCTTCCGGAAGTACGCTAGGAGTTTTGAGTTTTCCTTGTCTAGTACTTGAATTTAAGAATTCGTCACGCACGTATATTGATAACGTAGTTGCTTTTCCCAAACCGTAAGATATAAGCCTTGACGAAACGCTTTCAGCAAGAACGGTAAACAGTATTTTAACGTCTTCGTCGGTTTTAAGGTCGCGATAACTCGTAATTGAGTTGCCTACCGATTTAATTTCGTCGTCTTCATCATCGTAATTTACGGGCGAATTATCCTTGCCGTTAGCGTAATCGTGTAACGATACACCCCACTTTCCAAAACGTTTTTCAAGATAGTTGACGTCGGCGTTTGCTAAATCGCCTATCGTTACAACGTTGATTTTCTTTAATTTTTCAGCAGTTGATTTTCCTACGAACAACAGTTCGCTAGCAGGTAAATTCCAAACGACTTGTTTATAATTGTTTTCGTCAATTACCGTAGTGCCGTCGGGCTTGTTTAGGTCTGAACCTAGTTTTGCAAACACCTTGTTAAACGATACGCCTACCGATACGGTTAAACCGAGTTCCTTTTTTACTCTTTCGCGTATCGTGTCGGCAATTTCTTTACCCGAGCCGAAAAGTTTAATCGAACCCGTTACGTCAAGCCAGCACTCGTCTATCCCAAAAGGTTCGATTTTATCGGTATATTCGCGATATATTGCCCTTGCCATTTTAGAATAAGATATATAGTGCGAGTGATTTGCCTCAACCAGCATAATCTCAGGGCAAATTCTTTTAGCGTCTAGTATAGTCATACCCGTTTTTACGCCCATTTTTTTAGCGTTTTCAGATTTGGCAAGAATTATGCCGTGCCTATTTTCAACGTTACCGCAAACGCCTATAAATTTACCTTCAAGCGAGGGGTTGAGTTTCATTTCAACACTTGCGTAAAAATTATTAAGATCTACGTGTAGAATTACCCTCACTTTTTCTTCTCCGGAATCGTTTTTTGAAAAATTTTTCTATTTTGTCACCGTTTTTATACAAATATACGGTAATTACGGCGGTTATAGCAAAAACTAATATCCATAAAAGTATGCCCCACCAAGTAGTGTACGGTATAACGTTGCCGTTTAGCGAATACGCAGATACAACCACCGAAATTATTCTGCATATAGTTATCATAATAAAAAAGTACGCCGAACTCATGCTTGATAGCCCAGCAACGAAACACAAAACGTCGTCGGGGAAAAATGGAAATAAAAACATAAAGGTTAGAACGACTTTATCTTTATTTTTGATTGATTTTATCCACTTATCTAGCGTTTCTTTGCCTACAATCCACTTAACTACCTTATAGCCGAGTACTCTACCTATAAAAAACGCCACGAACGAACCGAGAAGTATGCCTATCAGCGAATATATTGCCGTTTTAAGCGGACCGAACAACGCAACGCCCGTTCCTACTGCAATAAACCCTGGGATAGGTAAAACCACCACTTGTAAAAAGTTCATCACAACGTAGATAATTACCGCAAGGTATCCAAACGACGCAACGTAATTTCTTAAATCTTCAATACTGTCAATCCTATCTGCTAGCCCCGATATTTTAAGAAAATACATAAGTAGTAACGCTAGCGAAATTATCGTTAACACCACTACGCTAACCTTAAAAATCGTTCGGTTTTGAGAAGTTGAGAAAGCAAGCGCTATCGTTGTGATAACGGCAACTAATATCGTTACGGTTGAAAGTAGTAGCGTTTTGTTTTCGTAAAAAAAACCGCCCGTGAACGTATTTACGTATAAAGCGGAAAATAAAACCGTTAACCCTGCAAGTAAAATAAGCGTTACGGCAAGTAATATTTTTTTAGCCTTTTTAGTTGAGTTCATATACAAAGTATATGTAAGTAGTTTAACTTTTAATCATTTTAATTACTCACTCGTCAACTTTTTAATCTCTGAGCGGGCAATTTGGTCGCAACGGTTGTTGTTTTCGTTATTAGAATGCCCTTTAACCTTAACAAAAGTTACCTTATGAACGTTCGTAAGTTCTACAAGTCTTTTCCAAAGTTCTAAATTTTTTACCGGCTTTTTGTCGGCTAAACGCCAACCAGAAAGTATCCAGTTGTTAAGATACCCTTCAATAAACGGCGAAACGGCGTAGTTTGAATCGGAGTAAACGGTAACTTCGCATTTTTCTTTAAGTGCTTCAAGCCCTTTTATTATTGATAAAAGTTCCATTTTATTGTTAGTCGTTTCCTTGTCGCCACCCGATAAAATCTTTTCAACGCCTTTATAAATTAGAATACAAGCCCAACCGCCCGCGCCGGGGTTACCAGAACACGCACCGTCGGTATACATTTCAACTTTTTTAAGCATACTTAGCCCCTAATTTTATTTAATAATATTATAATACTAACCTAAGATATTGTCAACAATGCTATTTTACAAATTATTTCACTCTACCGCCCTATTTTTTGTTGACTAAAACTAAGATTTAGTATATAATGCAACTGCTTAGGGGAGTGGCTCAACGGTAGAGTAGCGGTCTCCAAAACCGTAGGTTGCGTGTTCGAATCGCGTCTCCCCTGCCATAAGAAAAAGCAAGGTTTTTACCTTGCTTTTTTAGTTTTATTAAAACAAATTAGACGTTATAATCAAATCGGCAGTAGCAACGTTAGTTGCAATAGGAACGTTATAAACGTTTGCAATTCTAAGCAACGCCTTAACGTCAGGGTCGTGCGGTTGCGCTGTTAACGGGTCGCATAAAAACAACACGAAGTCTATCTCGCCTTGCGCTAATTTTGAACCTATTTGTTGATCACCACCAAGCGGACCTGATAAATAACCTTTAATTTCAAGCCCCGTTGCCTCGTTAATGCGCTTAGCCGTAGTACCCGTACCGCAAAGCGAATATTTAGATAGAACTTGTTTGTTTTTAATAGCCCACTCTACTATTTCTTTCTTTTTACTGTCGTGCGCGATAAGCGCAATAGTTTTAATAATCTTACTCATAAGTATTTCTTAAATTCCTCGTTTTGAAAATTTGAATTAAGGCAATTTCCTCGTAAAAAAGGCGCAAAATTTGCGCCTTTTAATTATTTTGCATATTCGACGCTACGAGATTCTCTTATAACGTTTACTTTAATTTGACCTGGGTATTCCATAGATTCTTCAATCTTTTTAGCAATATCTTTTGCAAGGAACATTGCTTGGCTATCGTCAATTTGTTCGGGTTTTACGATAACTCTAACTTCTCTACCCGCTTGAATAGCATAAGCCTTTTCAACACCCTTAAAGTCAGTTGCAAGTTCTTCAAGTTGTTCAAGCCTTTTAACGTAACTTGACTCAATTTCCTTTCTAGCACCAGGTCTTACGCCTGAAATTGCATCTGCCGCTTGAACTAAAACAGCCTCTATACATCTCGGCTCAACGTCACCGTGGTGAGATTCGATACAGTTGATAACCAACTTGTTTTCTTTGTACTTTTTAGCAAGTTCAACACCAAGCGCTATGTGCGTGCCTTCGTTCTCAAAGTCAACCGCTTTACCGATATCGTGAAGAAGACCACCGCGTTTTGCAAGCGCTATGTCCGCGCCAAGTTCTTGCGCCATAAGTCCCGCTAAACGAGAAACTTCTAGCGAGTGTTTAAGTACGTTTTGACCGTAACTAGTTCTAAACTTTAATTTACCTAAAATTTTAATAAGTTCTGGGTGAATATTGTAAACGCCCGTTTCAAAAGTAGCCGATTCACCAGCCTCTTTAATAATATTGTCAAGGTCTTTTTTAACCTTTTCAACAGTTTCTTCAATACGAGTGGGTTGAATTCTACCGTCAGCAATCAATTTTTCAAGCGCACGGCGAGCAACTTCCCTTCTAACGGGGTCAAAGCCAGACGCTACTACCACTTCCGGCGTATCGTCAATAATTAAACGTATACCCGTGGCGTTTTCAAGCGCAGTGATATTTCTACCCTCTCTACCGATTAAACGAGCTTTCATATCGTCGTTCGGTATAGATATCGAAGTAACGGTGAGTTCGTTGCTTTGGTCAACCGCACAACGCTGAATTGCTAAGGAAATAATCTCTTTCGCTTTTTTATCAGCCTCGTCTTTGGCTTGTTGTTCAACGTTGCGAACGTAACCCGACGCTTCTCTTCGAGCCTCGTCTTTAACGTCTTCCATAATGATGGTTTTTGCCTCTTCCTGAGTCATTTGCGCTACTTTTTCAAGTTCTTGAACGAAAACTTCGTGTTGGGTTTCAAGTTTTTGAATAAGCGCGTCTGCCTCGGCGTGCTTTCTTTCAAGGTTTTTAGAAAGGGCTTCAACTTGTTCGGTACGCTTTAATAAATTCGCATCTTTGGTATTTAAGAGTTCGTCTTTTTGGTTAAGGCGTTGCTCTATTTTTTGAAGTTCAATTCTTTTTTCCCTAGTTTCTTTTTCAAACTCAGTTCTTAAATTTAATTCCTGTTCCTTGATTTTAACTATCGCGTCTTTCTTTATCGCACGGCACTCGTTCTCGGCGTTTGCTTTCATTTCAGCAACTAGCCTTTCAGTCGAATCGAGTTTATTTTTACGAACAACGTTCGAAATTACGTAAAATACGACTGCCCCAACGGCAAGCCCTACTATCCCGCCGATAATACCAACTAACACGGGATTAAATGCAAGTAACAGGAAGGTTGCGTTTTGTAACATAACGTTACCCTCCTTAGATAAAAATTTATATAATTTTAAGTTAAAAACAAATTGCTTTGTCAACTATCTTTATATATGCTTATATTTTAATATACAAATAGTAAAATGTCAATATCATTTATAAATTATTGACGTAAAAATCCCCGAAATTTTGCAATTTCGGGGGTTTATAATTATTAGTCAATAACGGGTACTCCGTTTTGGTCAAAATGCCACTCGCCTAAGCAGTAAACGGTGTTTAATCCGTACCAGTTAGCGTTTAAGCCGTAAGTGGTATACGATTTTTGGATATAATTACCGTCTTTATATTCTACTCTATGAGCAATACTGCCGTCAGGATTAAGTAAGTTGCCGTTAGCATCTCTATCAAATACGGGAATTGTACGTTCTTGAAGTTCTTCACGAGTTATTTGGAAGAATATATTTCTACCACTACCGGGGAATACTACGGTTTGTGGCGCGCAACCAACTGCATTATC
>JAZRKO010000015.1:0-94659 GCA_045646405.1 Christensenellaceae bacterium
TCGGTAGCCAAAGAGTTGATCTTAAAGTGTTTAACGGCTAAAAAGGCAAGAGAAGCCGCTAGAAAGGCAAGAGATGCAACTAGAAAGGGCGTGTTTGAAAACGTTAGACTTCCCGAAAAACTTGCCGACTGTTCGTGTAAAGATCCTGAACTTTGCGAAATTTGCTTAGTAGAAGGCGATTCGGCAGGTGGTACGGCAAAACAGGGTAGAGATAGGCGTTTCCAAGCCGTACTACCACTTAGGGGTAAGATATTAAACGTTGAAAAAACTCGTATCAACAGAGTTTTAGAAAACGAAGAAATAAAGGCTATGATAACTGCTTTCGGCGGTGGCATGCTTGACGATTTTGACGTTAATAAACTTCGTTACGACCGTATAATTTGCATGACCGATGCCGACGTTGACGGTTCTCACATTAGAATACTTCTTCTTACGTTCTTTTTCAGGTATATGCGCCCGCTTATCGAAGAAGGGCACGTGTATATCGCACAGCCCCCGCTTTACAAAATAACCAAGGGCAAGCAAGAATACTATTTCTACACCGAAGAAGATAAAGAAGAATTCTTAAAAGAAAACGAAAGATGCGACATACAGCGCTACAAAGGTCTTGGTGAAATGGACGCGAGCCAACTTTGGGATACCACTATGAACCCCGAAACCAGAACGCTTAGAAGAGTTACCGTGCAAGACGCTATCGAGGCTGACGCGCACTTCTCGCTCCTTATGGGCGAGCAACCCGAACTCCGCCGTAAATTTATTGAAGAAAACGCTAAATTTGCGAACGCTGATTTGGATACTTGATAGGAGGACTAAAAATGGCTATCAAACAAAAAATAAGTGAAGAACTTACCGCCGAATTTAAGAAAACCCTGTCTATGACGAAACTTGTCAACGTAGAAGTTGACAGTGAACTTCGCCAAAGTTTTATCGACTACGCTATGGCGGTTAACCGCTCACGCGCTATTCCCGACGTTAGAGACGGGTTAAAGCCCGTTCACAGAAGAATACTTTACTCTATGAACGAAATGGGTTTAACGCCCGATAAACCCTTCAAAAAATGCGCTGCAATCGTTGGTGACGTTTTAGGTAAGTATCACCCCCACGGTGACAGTTCGGTTTACGACGCGCTCGTTCGTTTGGCGCAAGACTTTTCTATAAATCTCCCGCTAGTTAACGGCCACGGCAACTTCGGCTCGGTCGACGGGGACCCCGCCGCAGCGTACAGATACACCGAGGCAAAAATGAGCAAACTCGCTCTTGAAATGCTTAGAGATATCGACAAAAACACCGTAGACTGCAAGGCAAACTTCGACGATACGAGAAAAGAACCGGTAGTACTTCCCGCAAGATATCCAAACCTTCTCGTTAACGGTGCTGACGGTATTGCCGTTGGTATGGCAACTAATATTCCGCCACACAATTTAACTGACGTTATAAACGGTGCTATCGCGGTTATTGAAAACCCTGAAATCACCGTTGACGAACTTATGGAATACGTTCCCGCACCCGATTTCCCCACCGGTGGTATATTGATGGGCAGAAGCGGTATAAGAAACGCTTATCGCACGGGTAGAGGCGGTTTCGTACTTCGTTCTAAATGCGAAATTGAAGAGTACGCAGGCGGTACTAAAACGAGAATTATAGTTACTGAACTTCCATACCAAGTAAATAAAGAAAAACTAATCAAAACGATAGTAGAATACGTTACCGACAAGAAAATTGAAGGTATATCAAATATTAACGACGAGTCTGACCGCCACGGTATGCGTATCGTTATCGACGTTAAGAAAGACGCTAACGCCCAAGTCGTTCTCAATTCTTTATACAAACACACCAACTTACAAGTTAGTGACGGTATAATTTTACTTGCGCTCGTTGGCACTGACCCAAAAGTTCTCAACCTTAAAGAAATTTTAGTTGAATATCACAAACACCAGCGCGACGTTATTACTAGAAGAACTAAATTTGACCTAGATAAAGCGCAAGAAAGGTGCTTAATAGTCGAAGGGCTTGTAAAAGCGCTTTCGGATATTGATAGCGTTATCAAAATTATCAAAACTAGTAAAGATAGACAAGAGGCGCAAGAAAGGCTTATTAAAGAGTTTGACCTTGACGCGGAAGGTAAGCAAGCAAACGCAATACTCGATATGAGATTGCAAACCTTAACCAACCTTGCAGTATCCAAGTTACAACAAGAACTTGAAGAACTTAGAAAGTTAATTGCCGACTATCAAGATATTTTAGCAAACGTATCTAGGGTTGACGCGATTATTAAAGAAGACTTAATCGCTATTAGAGAAAAATACGGCGAAGTGAGAAAGACTGAAATTTCTGTACTTGAAGGTAGCATTGAAGATGCTGAACTTATCCCGAGAGAAGACGTTGTTATTTCAAGAACTCACTTCGGTTACGTAAAACGTTTACCCGTTGCCGAATACAAGGCGCAACGCCGTGGCGGTAAGGGCATAACTGGTCATAAACCCAAGGAAGAAGACTTCGTTACCGATATGTTCATAACTTCCACGCACGACGATTTGTTGTTCTTTACAAGCCTAGGTAAAGTTTACTCGATAAAGGGCTATGAGATACCTGAGGCATCAAGAACGTCAAGGGGTAGAGCGATTATCAACATTTTACAACTTCAAGAAGGCGAAAAGGTCAACGCCGTTATTCCGCTTAAAGAGGGAACGGAAGGCTATATCGCTATGGCGACCAAGTTTGGTCTTATTAAAAAGACTGCGCTTTTGGAATTTGCAAGCATTAGAAAGACTGGTAAAATCGCAATTTCCCTTAAAGAAGGCGACGAACTTATGTCCGTTCAATTCACCTCAGGTAGCGACGAAATCGTTATCGGTACTAAATACGGCAAGTGCATAAGGTTCTTTGAAGGGCTTGACGAAGAGAAGGGTACTTACGGTCTTAAACCGATAGGTAGAGATACCCAAGGCGTAAAGGCTATGGATTTAAGCGAAGGTGACGAACTTATCGCAATGAGCGTAGTTAAACAAGGTTACGACCTTTTAACTATTACGTCAAACGGCTACGGTAAACTTAGCGATATTGAAGATTATCGCTTACAAAACCGCGCTGGTAAAGGTATAAAATCTGGTCAATACAACGAAAAAACGGGTGAGCCGGTATGTCTTAAATTTATCGCCCCCGATGAAGACGTTATGATGATTTCCGACACGGGCATCATTATAAGAATTCGTTCAAGTGAGATAAGTAAACTTGGCAGAGATACCCAAGGTGTTATCGTAATGAGGCTTAACGAGGGTAAAGTATCCACCGTAGCGGTTGTTCCGCACGAAGACGAAGAGGAAGTCGAAAACGGAGAAGAAACGGCTGAAAACGGCGAAATTTCGCCCGAAACCACTCCCGAACAAACAACCGAATCGCATGAATAATTTATAACGCAACAAAAAAACTGTAACCGAATTCGGTTACAGTTTTTTGTTGCGCTTTTATTATACTATCAATTTAATGGTCTATTATAAAAACTAGCGTTGTTTGAGAAGGGTTTGTTAAATAATTTATCGGTAAGTTTGATTATAATTGCTACTATTAAGGCAAAAATATTAGCAGTTGATAACAATAACGTAAATTTATATTTCAAATACGTATCAAAGAAATTATTTACGGCTAATATAAGTACTACGTTTAGTATAGTATACAAAATTGTAAAAAATAGCATAAGAGATTTTGTTCTACTTTCAGCGTGCACGTCGTAGTCGTTAGTCATAAGCCTTATAAGTATTAGCGATATTAGATATCCTGCGGAAATGCTGATAAGAGTTAATATTATAGGTGTAATACTAGAAATAATGAAACCAAAATCTTCTAATTGAAGATAGTATGATTTTTTAATTATATCATAAATAATGCTATTTGCTTTTCCCTTTGTAACCTCGCGTTTGCTATAATAACTTATGCGATTTAATAACCTTTCGAAACTTTCGGCTATTTCTTCTTCCGTTGCGTCTTCAAAATTTTCTAATAACTCGTCGTACTCGTCATTTACTTTCATATCGATATACACATCGTTATATATTTCAACTATCGCCGTTTTTTTAGTGCTTGAATCTGAAAACGTTGCTTTTATTTCAGTGTTAAACGCAGGTCCAAAACATAATAAAATAAGTAATATTGACGTAACTAGGGTAACAATACTTTTTATAACGTTAAACGGTTTAAGGCTTTTTTGGAAAAAATATCTAATTGAAATTATAACTGCGTAAATTATACCAAAACTAATAAAACCCAAGGTTGAGCCTGCACCCATTTCAACGTCTAAATTATCTCCTAAGAAGACGTTTATGATAGATAAATCTTCAATGCTAAATACGGTATATAAGCCTATAAAAATTGCAAGCATAAAACCAGATAGACCGTACGTTTTAGGATAAATTTTATTATTTATTACGCCTAAATAATTAAGTAGTTTTAATATAGCATATATTAAAAATAAAGCGCTAACGACTATGTAAGCAACGCTAATAATACCTTCTAAAACAAGAAAAATATTAGTTTCGTAATCTTCACTCATAAAAAGCAATCTAGCAGTTTTCTTAACCGCTGAGTTGAATAATGCGGTTGAATCGTTGTTAAATTCGCCGTCGTAATCTTGCAACGCTTCATCAAGCGCTTCTTTATCGTCTAATAAAGATTCGTATAACTTACTATCTTGAATATCTTCACTAGATAGCGACGAAAACGAATCAACTGTAAATATGATGCTGTCAATAGGTGTGATTCCTAATTCAACTTCATCGCCGTTATAATCGATAGTCATTGATTTTACAGGTAGAAATATAGTTATAACCATAACCAACGAGAGCAAACACAGTAAAAATTGTTTTATTATCGTTGGTATCGTATATTGTGTATTGCTTAGAAAATTACTTACCGTACTTTTAGGCGTAGTGTTAGGCAAAATCTTATTTTCAATAAGATTAGTTTGTTGTTCTTCGTTTATAGCGGGTTCTTGTTTAGTTCCACAAGCACTACAAAATAAACTTTCGTCGGTTAACTCTTTACCGCATTTAGTGCAGAATTTACTCATTTAATTTCTCCTTTAAGTAAAAGTGTAAATATTATAACACTAATATTAGTGTAAGTCAAATAAAAACACGGTGTTTAGTGTATGCTAAAAATATGAGTACGTTTGGTGAAAACTTAAAAACTTTGCGCAAGCAAAAAAATATGAGCCAAATTGAGTTTGCTAAAAAACTGCAAACTACTCAACAGCGCGTAAGCGAGTGGGAGTGTAATAAGGTTGAGCCTTCTTTATACAATATAATTAAAATACTTAAAATTTTTGAAATTACTTTTGAAGAGTTGACCGAAGATATAGAATAAGTGCAATAAAAAAGAGTGTGAAGTTTTTCACACTCTTTTAATTTTGTTTAGTTTTTCTTTTTTCTAATTGACGACATTATCGACTTATTGAAGTTAGATAGCGGTTCAACTATAATTAAGTTTAGTTCCATAATCGCAACTAAAATAAGTGGGAATTGCCAGTTTTCATTAGTCAACGGGAATAGGGCGGTTAAGCCGAAGAAGTTGTCAATATGAAGGGTTTGCGACGTATCAAGCAACCATACCACCCAAACGGACATCGCAAGAATAACTATACCAACGATTATTGCCCTTAAAACGTTATAGGGTTTACATACCTTGTGAAGATATACCACACCGCCAAGCGAGAAGGCTACTACCTGCATCGTCATAGCAAAGTCGGTACTTGGGAAAATTCCAAAAAGTTCAATAAGTTTTATGATATAAACGTTCAAAAGTAATATCAAACCGCCTGGGATTGCGTTACTAAATATAGTAGTTAAAAAGTCGCCTTCCACACGCTTTTCGTTGGGTTGAATTGATAGGGCTAGCGATGCAAAACCTATAACGAAAAGTTCAAGCATAGTAAGGTGTTTTGTTTCGAACGGGAATGGTGACATCGACGCTATCGATATAAACGCAAGTAGCGTTACGAAAATAGTTTTCATTAAAAATAGCGACGCCGACTGCTGAATATTATTTATAACTCGTCTACCTTCGGCAACTACTTTGGGCATTGAGTTAAAGTTATTGTCCGCAAGTACTATGTGGGCAACGCTTTTAGCAGCGTCAGCCCCCGTGGCTACCGTAATAGCACAGTCGCTTTCTCGCATAGCGAGAATATCGTTAACGCCGTCACCCGTCATAGCAACGGTATGACCGCCCATTTTAAGCGCCTTTATTAAAACGCATTTTTGGTCGGGCGTAACTCTGCCAAATACCGTGTATTTATCGGCAATTGATGCAACTTCTTTATCAGATAAACCTTCTAGACTTATCCAGTTAGACGCGTTTTCAATACCCGCGCGTTTAGCAATTTCGGATACCGTTATCGGGTTATCGCCCGAAATTACTTTAACTTGAACTTCGTTTTCCTTGAACCATTTGATGGTTTCAATTGCCTCAGGGCGAATATTGTCGCTTAAAACGATAAGTGCAATAGGTTTGAGCGACGACGGCAAACTACCGTTTTTAGTAATTTGCGCTTGCGAGTGCGCAAGTAGTAGTACGCGGTTGCCGTGGTTAACGTAGTGTTCCATTTGTTCTTTAATAAAAGGAGATAAATCACTAAGCACGAACTCGGGCGCGCCGATAGCGTAAGTACCCGTTTCCGAAAAAGTAACCGCGCTATATTTTCTTGCCGACGAAAACGGTATCGTTTTAACTACGGTAAAGTCGCGCTTAGGTATATAATGCGCGCGAAGTGCAGCGGAAGTTGCGTTATTATCGTCAAACACGCTTTGCATCGTTCCTATTATATCTTCGATAGAATAGGGGTGGCGCTCGGATACTAAAATATCTTTGATAACTTGCATTCTACCGTCGGTTATAGTGCCCGTTTTATCTAAACACAACACGTCAACCCTTGCAAGCATTTCAAGTGAGAACATATCTTGAACTAAGGTGTTTCGCTTATAAAGCCTTATAACGCCAAGCGATAGAGCAATAGTCGTTAAAAGTATAAGCCCCGCAGGTATCATACCAAGTATAACCGCACCCGTTCTCGTTACCACGAAACGCATCAAATTGTCGTTCGGTAGAGGATTTTTATAGTTTACAAGCCCTATGCCTATCGCGATAGGAACTATTATTAAACCTACGATTTTAACTATCCAAGTAAGAGTACCCATAAGTTCAGACGTAGATTTTTTATACTTTTTAACCTTTTCGGTAAGTTTTTGAACGTAGCACTCTTCGGCAACCTTATCCGCCCTTGCAATAAGCGAACCGCTAGTTATAAAACTGCCTGCAAGTATTTGGTCGCCGGGGTGTTTTTTAATTGCAACCGATTCGCCCGTTAGTAGCGATTCGTTAACTTCGGCGTAACCGTCAAGCACGATACCGTCAACGGGAATTTGGTTGCCAGATACTACCTTAAACACGTCGTCAAGCACTAAGTCTTTCGTAGAAAGTTCAAACTCAACGCCGTTTCGTATAACCTTAGTGATAGGCGCTTGCAAAATTGAAAGTTTTTCTATCGAAATTTTAGCCCTAATTTCTTGAAAAATACCGATAACTAAGTTGATGGCGAACGGCAAAATAAAGGTAAAGTTACCAAGGTCTGCACTAACTAGTGTGTAAGCAACGATTACTAGCGCGCAAAGTAAGTTGAAAAATGTAAACGTGTTGCCTATAATTATCGCGGGGATAGACTTTGAGTTTCTAGCCTTTACGTTGTTGGTTAAACCGTTTTGAACTCTCTCTTCAACCTGTTCACGCGTTAAACCCAAAGAAAATTCGGGGCTGTACCGTTTAGCGTCTCTTTGAAGAATTTTGCGCCTTTTTTTAACTTGTGGGTTTATAACCGATTGAGTACCTTCGTTTTGAGTGGTAATTTGTTGTTCTTCTTTAACTAAAACGGTAGGTTTTTCGGTATTTGGTTGTGTTTTTGTTGATTTTTTCATTTTTCACCGAATAATAATATAATTATTTATGATTGTAACACAGTAACCAACTTTTTTCAACGGTTTTTGAATTATTTTCAATAATTTATTGACAAAGCGCATACCGTATATTACAATATGAATATATTTTCATATTCTCATAAAGGAGCGTTATGGATAAAAATTATTCTAATTTCACAGCCGAGCAACTTTTTGAACTTGTTTCGGACTTTAAGGCGCTAGGCGACGTGGGCAGGTTAAAAATAGTTTTATTTTTACTAGGCGGTAAAAAAAGCGTAACTGAAATTAGTGCTTCGGTAGGGCTTTCACAATCGGCAACGTCGCACCAACTTAGAATTTTGAAAGACGCGCGCATTTTATCAAGCAATAAGCAAGGCACGGTAAACTATTACGAAATTGCCGACGAGCACGTTAAAACTATAATTGAAAAGTCGGTTGAACATCTTGATTGTTAAGGAGAAACTATGAATACGATTATTAAAATCAATGCAAATCTTAGTAAAGAAGACGTAAAGAAGATTATAGCCGAAGTTGAAAAACTAGAAGGCGTAATATCTTCAAAAATTGAAAACAATTTGCTATACTATGAAATTTCTGAGTGGGCTAGCGATTACGACGTTATGGTTGCAATAATGAATATTTGCGATAGTTTGTCGTTTGATAGCGAACCGGTATTTGAAGGGGCTGACGATATGGTAAATAGCGTTAACCACCACGACCACGAGCACGAAAATTGTGACTGTCACGACCACGACCACGAGCATTGTGACTGTCACGACCACGAGCACGGCGTGTCTTTTTGCGAGTGTGGTCACGACCACGGTCACGATGAAAAGGAAACTAAAAAGTACGTAAAATCAAAAATTATTGAACTTTCGGCTTCGATAATAATATTTTTAGTAGGCGCGATACTTTCAGGTATTGAAACGACGAAAGAGGCGTCTTCCTACGTATTGATTATGGCTTACGCAATAGCGGGGTACGACGTTATCTTAAACGGTATAACCAAAATATTTAAGGGTAAACCGTTTACCGAAGATACTTTAATGATGCTTGCATCAGTTGCGGCAATACTACTTAACGAAACGCTTGAAGCGGCTGGAATTATGATACTTTTCGGTATAGGCGAAACGTTCGAACGCGCAGTTACGGGTGACGCTAACAAAATAATAAACAAATTAAAATCGTACAAAGAAGAAAAGGTTAAAGTTATAAGCGACGGTGGTTTTGAAAAAACGGTTACGCCAGACAAAGTAAAAGTAGGCGAAATTATGCTAATTCGCGCTGGCGAAAAAATCACGGTTGACGGGGTTATCGTAGAAGGCAGTTCTACTTTTGATACCAAAGTAATAACCGGTGAAAGCGCGTATAAAGACTTGTCCGTTGGCGACGAGGTTTTAAGTGGCTATGCGGTGGTTAACGGAACGGTTAAAGTTAAAGCGGTTAAACCGTATAGCGAAAGCACCGTTTCTAAGATAGAAAAAATAGTAATTGAATCTTCTCAAAAGAAGTCAAAACCCGAAAAGTTCTTAGAAAAGTTTGCAAAATGGTATACTCCTAGCGTAGTTATAGTTGCAATACTTATTGCGTTTATTCCACCGTTTTTCTCGCCTATTTATGCAAGAGAACTTCAAGTATGGGGCGAAAGAGCGATTATGCTAGTTTGCGTATCGTGTCCATGTTCGCTCGTAATATCTATTCCGCTCGCATACTTTATGGGTGTAAGCAGTTCGGCTAGCAACGGCGTTATCGTAAAAAACAGCGCAACGCTTGAAAAACTTGCAAGGTGTAAAACCGTCGTTTTTGACAAAACGGGAACGCTAACCGAAGGCGAACTTCACGTTACGAAAATTATTTCAACTAAGAAATATCAAGGTAAGGTATTAGAGTACGCTACCGCGTGCGAAAAGTACAGTAATCACCCTATAGCCCTTGCTTTAATGAAAAAACAAGTGGAAATTAAAGGCGAAGTTACAAATTATAACGAAGTTGCCGGTAAGGGCGTTTCGTGTAATTACGAAGGTTTAAGTTTACTCGCGGGCAACTTAAAGTTTATGGCTGAAAACGGAGTGAAAGTATCTTCGGTTGAAGAGATAGGCACGAAATTATATTTGGCGGTTAACGGTGAGTATGCAGGCGCGGTAGTTCTTAACGACAAAGTTAGAAAAACCGCTCGTGGCGCTATCTTTGAACTTTATGATGCGGGTGTTTTAGATACCGTAATGCTAACGGGCGACAATAAAGAATACGCCGTTGCGGTTAGAAAACAACTTGGAATGAATAAGTCTGTATCCGAACTTTTACCACAAGATAAAGTTAGCGAACTTGAAGAAATTATAAACGCTAGCCAAAAGTCAACCGTTGCTTTCGTTGGTGACGGCGTTAACGACGCGCCCGTCATAACTCGTGCCGACGTTGGTATCGCAATGGGTGGCGTTGGGTCTGACGCGGTTATATCATCAGCCGACGTTATTTTGACGACTGACGATTTATCCAAAGTTCCTTTCCTTATAAAACTTTCTAAGAGAACGGCTAGTATCGCTAAGCAAAACCTTATATTATCATTAGTCGTTAAATTTGCGGTAATGATACTTGGAGTTACCGGTTTGTTTACAAACCTTTGGCTTGCAATCGGCGCTGACGTAGGTCTTTTAATTATAACCATACTTAACGCTATTAGAAACAAGATAAAAATCATATAAAAAAACGCACCTTTTGGTGCGTTTTATCATTTTTCAATATGTTGTTTAAGCGCTTTAGAAAGTTGGTCGGGACACGACGTGTTGTTTCTGCATTTAATGCCTTCTAATAAACCTATTACTTCTTCAATTTTTCTCCCCTCAACGAGTTTAGAAACGCCTTGCAAGTTGCCCGAGCAACCGCCTATAAATTTCACGCTTTTAACGATACCGTTTTCAATATCGTAAAGTATTTGCCTGCTACAAGTTCCGTAAGTTTTGTAAGTGTACATAATTTTTAAGTAGGTTAGTCCACCAAGTTATCGTAGATAAGCGCGTAGATATTACCTGCCTTTTCCTCCCATTTTTTGTAAATATTTTTAGCCGTTTGTCGGTTAGGAACGTTAAATTTAAGTTCTAGAAGCGGTTGGCTCATATCGTTGATTTTAAGATAAACCGTATAAGTCGAGTCCTTATTCATATAGTAGTCGGCAGAACATTCTTGCTTTCTTCTATACCTTGCGCGGTTTTTCTTAACGAACTCTGCAATAGCCTCTCTTTGAGAAGAAGGTATTTTCACGTAGAACTCCGCCAAGCAATATCTTCCTTCGGGCGTGATAGAGTAAAGCGGTTCACCGTACTGAACTACGTTATAAATAAACCCTTCGTCGATAAGTTTGTTAAGCACGGGCTTACTGTCCATATAACTTATCCAGTCGTTAGACGAACAGCACATATCAATAACCGTGTTTTCAGACAAGGGGCATTCCATCTTGTCAAAAACGAATAAAAGTATTAACTTTGTAACGAAAGCCTCGCCTTTAACAAGCATTTTTCTTCCTCCGTAAAGATAAGTATTTACGATTATACACAATTTACAATTAAAAATCAATACTTTTAATAAAATTCTTGAAACCATAATTTTTTTATGTTATACTATAAAAGTATAAAGCGCAACCGCGCAAAATTCAAAATTCCTTATCTAAAAGGAGATTTTATGAGAACGAGAGAAGAATCACTCAACAATTTTATAAAACTAATTGACGAACTTATTTCGTCAAAATATTTATTTGCAAACTCAAAAATATTCGACGTTATCACCGCGATAAACTCTTCAAAACTATTGTCTGACGTTTTTTCGTATTTTGCAGACGGGTACGATTTCCAGTCCGCGCTTATAGAATCGTTTTACGATAAAGGCGACGAAAAGTGTTTTAATCTTCCCGTAAAGAATACTGACGTTTTGGCGTTCGTTTACTCACTTCTTCGCGAAATCAACTATAAAAACTTGCAACTTACCGACCTTCTTGATTACTTTGACGGTGGCAAGAACTACGAAGTGGCGTATAAAAACTTTGCCAAAATCGTGCTTTTGCCGTTTAAGTCGTACGCGTACCAAATAGGTATTCAAATGATAAACAGCACCCAAAGTAAAGAAGAGGCGCTTTTAACGCAAAAACTCGTTGAAGAAGAGCCGTTAGAGATAAACACTGCAAAGGCGATAGAAAACGCGGTTGAAGTTGTTGGCAATTTTGAAAACAATATAAAAACTATACTAAGGCTACTTGACCTTGACCGTTTAGCTGTTAAGGAAAGTAGGCTATCAGGCGCTGATACGCAAGAACTCATCTACGTTATCGACCGTTTTGAAGAAAAGTTAAAGGAAAAAGATAGAGAAAAAATTTCACTTATATATCTAGCGTATCTCTACGCGGTTAGACCTTTCAAGAAACTTAAAACCAACGTAAAGCGCATAACTGAACTTTTAATTGAGGAAAAAATAGTATAACTATGTATTATTTGGGCGTTGATATAGGCGGTACGTCTATTAAGGTTGGGCTAGTTGATAAAACGGGAAAGATTATTGCTAGTTCGTCAATTAAAACCGAAAAGATTTCACCTGAAAAACAAATTGAAAAAGTAGGCGTTCAAATCAAAAGCCTACTAGATAGTAACGGCGTTAATTATAGCGCCGTTATTGCAGTTGGCGCGGGGTGTCCCGGCGCGATAAACGGTAAAGCGGGTATCGTTAAATACTCGTCAAATCTTAAATGGAAAGATTTTAATTTAAGAGAAAACCTTGAAAAAGTTACGGGAAAACCCGTTCGAATTGCCAACGATGCCGACGCTGCTTGTCTAGGCGAAGTAATATTCGGCTCGGCAAAAAATTATAGTACCGTTATTATGCTTACGCTCGGTACGGGGGTTGGCGGTGGCGTCGTAATAGGTAAAAAACTATACGAAGGCGCTAACGGTATGGCAACTGAACTTGGGCATATCGTTATGAAAAAAGGCGGTATTCCTTGCGGTTGCGGTAGGCGTGGTTGTTTCGAGCAGTACGCATCTGCCACGGCGCTTATTCGCTTAACTAAGCAAAAAATGCTTAAAGATAAAACGTCTAAAATGTGGGAATTAGTTAACGGTGATATTGAAAACGTCAACGGCAAAACCGCGTTTGACGGGGAAAGGCTCAACGATAAATCGGCTAAACAAGTCGTTTCTAAATACGTAGAATATCTAAGCGAAGGCATTTTAGATTATTGCAATATATTTAGACCCGAGGCTATCGTGTTAGGCGGTGGCATTAGCAACGAAGGTAAATTCTTAACGGATAAAATAGTTAGATACCTTGAAAAATACGAGTACGGTTACAAGGGAACGCCAAAATCGGCGGTACTTGTTGCCACGCTTAAAAACGACGCGGGCATCGTGGGTGCAGCGTCACTCGTTGCCGAGGAGTTTTGAATATGAAAGCGGTTGTTCAAAGAGTGAAAGAAACTTCACTTAAAGTCGACGATAAGTTGATATCACAGATACCTTTCGGGCTTATAGTTTACTTTGGCGTAAAGAAAGGTGACGATTTAAGTAAAGCCGATTATCTTGCTAAAAAAATAGCAAATTTAAGAGTGTTTGAAGATGAAAACGGCAAGATGAACAAGTCAGTTCTAGACGTTGGCGGTGAAATTCTAAGCGTTTCGCAGTTTACGTTATACGGTGACGTTTCGCACGGGAATAGACCTGGGTTTTCTAATGCCGAAGTTCCTTCCTTAGCAAGCCCTATATACGATTATTTTTGCGATAAATTGAGCGAGCAAGGCGTAACCGTTAAAAAGGGGATATTTGGTGCGGATATGAAAATTTTACAACTGTGTGACGGGCCCGTAACCATAATTTACGAGATATAATATGCAAAATTTAATTAAACAAAACTTAATATCGCTAGGTGCTGATTTAGTTGGGTTTTCCAAACTTGAAAGTAGCCCTATTTTAGGTCAGCCAAACCTAGTTTATGCGGTAACCGTTGCCGTAAAATTGCCTGACGCAGTTCTTAAAACTATAAACGAACGCCCGTCACAAGAGTATTTTCACGAATATCGCACGGCAAACGCGATACTTGATAGAATTACCTTTCTAGGTGCAAGGCAGATTGAAAGTAACGGCTATAACGCTTTTCCAATAGGCGCGTCACAGTCGACTAGCGACGATAAAAGTTCGTACAAGGCTATATTTCCGCACAAAACGGGCGCGGTACTATCCGGGCTTGGGTTTATAGGCAAAAGCGGGCTTTTTATATCCGCGAAATACGGCAGTAAAGTAAGGCTTGCAACGATACTAACCGATATGCCACTTAACGCCGAACTTCCTATAATAAAAAACGGTTGTGGCGAGTGTAAAGAGTGTGAAAGGGCTTGCCCAGCCGGTGCAATTAGCGGAATTTCTTACGAAATAGGTATGAAAAGAGACGATTTTTTCTCGGCTGAAAAGTGCAGTAGGAATATGAAGAACTACAAAGACGTCGGGCGTGGCGCAGTATGCGGAATTTGCATTAAAGTATGCCCGTATAACCGCTTAAAATAGCCGTAAAAGGTTTGACAAATAAGTTATATTATAGTATAGTTATTAAAAAGTTACGAAAGTTAGTGTTATGAAAGATTATAAAATTTCCCTCGCCGGCGATTTAGGTAGCGGTAAAACTACTGTCGGCGAGATTTTAAGTAAAAAGTACAACTTAAAAAAAGTTTCTATCGGTCAAATTTTAAGGGAAATGGCTCAGGCGCAGGGTATGACCGTTGCTGAGTTCAATACCTATATGGAAACTCACCCCGAGTACGACAATTTGGTTGACGATAAACTTAAAAGTTACGAAAATATAAGCGGTAATTTCCTTTTTGACTCGCGCATGGCTTGGCACTTCGTTCCGTCGGGTTACTCCGTTTATATGAAGGTTGACGTGGAGACCGCCGCACTTAGAATAATGAACGCTCATCGTGAAAACGAGCAGTATCCAGACGTTTCAGTTGCGGTAGATAAACTTACTGAAAGGCGTCAAAGTGAACTTTTAAGATACAACTTTTTATACGGGGTTGACATATCCGATATGTCAAATTACGATTTAGTGGTTGACACTAGCGGTAAATCACCCGAAGAAGTTGCGTCTATTATAATTGAAAATTTTGAAATTTGGTTAAACAACTAAGGAGTATATACAATGCATTGGGCTCATAAATTAGCAGAAGAAGTTATTAAAAGAAACCCTAACAAAGAAGAATACGTTTGCGCGGCTGGGATAAGCCCGTCGGGTAGCGTTCATATCGGTAATTTCCGCGATATAGCAACAAGTTACTACGTTGTTAAAGCGCTTAGAAAAATGGGTAAGAAAGCAAGATTACTCTTTTCGTGGGACGAGTTTGATAGGCTTAGAAAAGTTCCTTCAAACGTAGCCCCGATATGCCCTGATTTTGACAAGTATTTGGGTATGCCTTACGCACTTATTCCAGACCCTTACAAAACTCACGGCAGTTACGCTGAGCACAACGAAAAAGAGTTTGAAGAGTCGCTTGAAGAATTAGGTATTGACGTAGACTTCCGCTATCAAGCAAAAAAATATATGAACGGCGACTACGTTGACGGAATTATTAACGCCATTAAAAAGCGCAAAGAAATTTACGACGTTTTGATGGAGTATAAAACCCAAGATAGCGACGAGGGCGAGCGTGAAAACTATTATCCGCTTAACGTTTACTGTCAAGACTGTGGAAAGGATACCACCAAAGTTATCGCGGGTAGTGACGACGGTGAAGAAATCACTTACACTTGTAAGTGCGGTGCTACTCATACCGTTAAGGTAAGAGAGTATCATATGATTAAACTCGTTTGGAAGGTTGACTGGCCTATGCGTTGGGGCTACGAAGGCGTTGACTTCGAGCCGGGCGGTATTGACCACGCTGCTGCAAGCGGTAGTTTCGTCGTTGCTAGCGATATTGCAAGAAAAGTTTTAGGTGTTGAACCTCCGCTTTTCCAAGGCTACGGCTGGCTTTCTATTGCGGGGCTTGGCGATATGCACTCGTCAACGGGCAATAACATTACCCCTGCAACCGTTATGAAGGTTTACGAACCCGATATGATTCGTTGGCTTTTTGCTAAATACGAACCAAAGGCAGGTTTTAGTTTTAATTTTGACGATACTATTATCCGCCACTATTCGGAGTTCGATAAAGGTTTAGAAGCCTATAAAAACGGCGAGGCTGACGAGTATAACGAGTGGGTTTACGACCTTGCTATGCTCGACGGTAATAAAACCCGTTCAAAAGTGCCTTTCGGCGTGCTTTCTTCGGTTGCGACGATAGTTGATTTCAACCCCGTAGCAGTTAAAGAAATTTTAGCAAAAGTAGGCGTAGAGTTTAGCGATAACGACAAGGTTAGACTTGAAAGGGTTAAAAACTGGATTACCGTTCATCAACCGGGCAAACTTTACAAGTTATTAAAGGCTAAAAACCAAGAGTTCTATTCGACTATTGCCGATGAAGAAAAGGTAGCCGTTAAAAAACTTTACGAATACGTAATAACTAGCGATGTTATCGGCGAGAAAGACGTTCAACAATACCTTTACTCGCTTATAAACGACGCAAGCCTTTCTAAAAAGGAAAATATGCAACGTCAACAAAGGTTCTTCAAAGTGTTCTATAACCTTTTATTCGGTACTGATATGGGCCCAAGATTATATCTCTTCCTTGCCGCTATTGATAAAAAGGAATACGCAGAATTATTGAATTTCTAATAAAATAAAATCTCCGATTTAATCGGAGATTTTTTTATTGCTTTTTAGTTTTGTGGGGAAATACCCAAACCGTTTGAACGCGGTAACTTACCATTGCTAGCAATAGGTCTGTCATGGCTTTGAAAGTGACGGGAGGTATGCTGAACACGTTTAGGTAAGTGGTTATGAGCGTAGTAGAGGTAAGTATGCAAATCCATAGCGTATAATATCGAACGATTGCCCATTTTCCTTTGCCTTGGAATACGAATTTGCAGTTGAAAAAAAAGTTGACGATTGACGATAAAATTCTTGCCGTTAACGACGAGAAAATCTTTGCCTTAGTAAAGTCTAAGTTTGCAAAGAATAAATAAATACAAAGTGTGTAGATGCTAAAATCGACTAATGCGGATATAATTGCGCCAAAAACGTAAAAGTTAACGTTTTTAAGTAACACGCCCCAAACCTTAACGCTATCGGTTATCGTTTTGAAGTGAGAACGCCTTTCAACGTCGTCAGGCTTTTTTTCGTATATGGTTTCGATGGGAATTTCCTTAAACTCAACGTTTTGCTTAAATAACACTATAAGCATATTCATTTCGTACTCAAAGCGGTTTCCTGAAATTGCGAGCATTTTATCAAGCATAGCGTAAGAAAACGCCCTAAGTCCCGTTTGAGTATCGGTTACTTTTAATCCGTACAATAGGCTAAACATACGCCTAGTATTAACGTTGCCAAAGCGCGAGCGTTTAGGAACGTTAGGGGAGGAAAAGTCACGAGCGCCTAAAATTAAACAGTCTTTATTCTCGCTTGAAGATTTAGCAAGGCGCAACACGTCGCTCACAGAGTGTTGCCCGTCACAATCAGCGGTGACTATTACGGTGTTTTCGCTAAAACGTTCTCTAACGTAAGAAAAAGCGTGCTTTAAGGCATAGCCTTTGCCGTGGTTTTCGCTATATTCTAGCACGGTAACACCGCTTATATCCTTTGCTTTATCGAAAACTTCTTGATATTTAGTTGAAGACCCGTCGTTCACTACTATTACGCTATCCGCACCACCGCACGTTAAATCGCTTAGATAGTTAATAAACTTCATAGGCGGTTCGTAAGCGGGTATTACGACGGCAATTTTTTCGTTTTCCATAAGTCACCAAATTATACAACGTATAATCTTAAAATTAAAGTTAAATATTGTCTAATAATAAAATTTATTCGGGAATTGCAAAGTTGAGCGCGTTTTTAACTATTTCAATATCAAATTTTTTATCGAAATACATTTCCCCGTCAACACACAAATCGAACTCTTTGTTAGAGTATAGTTTAATGTTTTTTGCTTGCCTATACGTAACGATTTTTTCAAAGCGCTTATCTTTTAAGTGTAGCCCTTTTTCGTACGCTTTTATAAGGCGTATAAGCGTAAACACCGAAACGGGTTTAACAAGGCAAACTTCGATAAGCCCGTCGTCAATCTTATAATTAGGCGCGCAGTTATATTTACCGCCTGCGTAACCGCCGTTTGCAAACGTAGATAATAGCAGTTTTCCGCTAGGATTGATAACTTCCCCGTCAACTTCAACGAAAACGTCGTGTTTCATGCCCTTAAAAAGCGCGTCGACAATACCGCGGGTGTAGGGGTTTTTAGACTTTCCTTTTAGCGAATTTGCAACCTTGCACACGTGCGCTTCTAATCCAACGTTGATAACGTTGAGCGAGTATACGCCGTTAACTTTAATAAGGTCAACAAGGTGATTTTTAGCGTGAAAAAGTTTTTCTAAATCTAAAAACTGTTCCTTTCCGCCGACAGATTTAACAAAATCGTTACCGCTACCGCACGGATAACAAGTAATGCTCGCGTTGTTTAGCCCCGCTATGCCGTTTACTACTTCGCCGAGCGTACCGTCACCCCCGCAAGAATAAAACCTTATCTCGCTATCACTGTGAGAAGTGGCAAATTCTTTGGAAAATTGCGTTGCGTCTTTTATGCTTGACGTTACGTACACGGTAATATCGTATAAGTCTTTATACTTTTGTAAGTTTTTAGAAAGTACGTTAAAAGAATTTTCAAAGCCAGCCACGGGATTTATAACGAATACGTGTTTCATTTAGTCACCTAATCTATAATTATAACGTAAAAGATATATAAATTTTACCATATAATTATAAAATAATCAATAATTACAAAAATTTAATTGTGAAAGAAAAATAAAATTTCAAAAACCCCTTTTTTTTATTAAAATTTTGTAGTATAATTTAGTTGAAATTTAACTTAAAATTTTTTTAATTTTTTTTCAAAAAAGCGTTGACAAATCAAATCGAGCATATTATAATAATGATAGTGATAATCATTATCACATTTAGGAGATTTGATGAGTAAACAAAAAGAGATTGTATTAAACGCAGTTTTATCAAGTTGTGATCATCCTTCGGCTGAAACGGTGCTACTACGTAGCAAGGCGGAAATGCCTTCTATAAATTTAGCAACGGTGTACCGCAACCTTAACGCACTAGTTAAAGACGGGCTTATTAAAAAAGTAGTGGCAGACGGGGGCGATAGGTTTGATAAAACGCTAAATAACCACGCACACTTTCAATGTAGAGTTTGCGGTTCGGTGACTGACGCTATGGGGGTTGATTTCTCGCTTATAAATAGCGAGGCGGTAGACGGAGTAGTTGAAAGCGTTGATATATCTATAAAGGGCGTATGCCCAAACTGCAAGGTTACTAATTAAGTAAAACTTAAAAAATATAAAAAATAATTTTCAAGGAGAAACATTATGGAACTTAAAGGTACTAAAACCGAAATGAATTTAAGAGAGGCTTTTGCAGGTGAAAGCCAAGCGCGTAACAAATACACTTATTTTGCAAGCGTTGCAAAGAAAGAAGGTTACGAACAAATTGCTGAAATTTTCTTAAAAACCGCTGATAACGAAAAGGAACACGCTAAACTTTGGTTTAAGCATCTTGGCGAACTTGGAAACACTGCTGAAAACTTAATTGCCGCTGCTGCTGGTGAAAACGGTGAGTGGACTGAAATGTATAAGAGAATGGCAGAAGAGGCTGACGCGGAAGGTTTCAAAGCAATTGCAGCGCAATTTAGAATGGTTGCTAAAATTGAAAAATCGCACGAAGAGAGATATCTTGCCCTTCTTGCTAACGTGAAAGACGAAAAGGTTTTTGCAAAAGAAGAAGAAACCGTTTGGGAATGCAGAAACTGCGGTCACTTACATACCGGTAGCAAGGCGTTAGAAGTTTGCCCCGTATGTGCTCATCCTAAGGCATACTTTGAAGTTAGAAAGGAAAACTACTAAAAAATAGCACCCGAACGGCGTTCGGGTGTTTTAACTAAAAAAACCTTAAAATCGGGGTAAAAATGAAAGGGTTTATCGTAAAAAACGCCTATTTTAAGTCAAGTAGCGTTGAATACCAAGTAAATAGAATAAAGGAAGAACTAGAACTTCTCGGCGTTGAGGTTGACGTTGTTAATAACGCCTACGGCGTTTATTTAAGTGGAGATGGCGAAGTCGTTTCTAACTATAAAGGATACGATTTTTGTATCTTTTTAGATAAAGACAAGTATCTAGGCGAAATGCTAAACAAACAAGGACTTAAAGTGTTTAACGACTATCGCGCCATTGAAGACTGTGACGATAAGATGAAAACTTATCTAAGGTTATCGGGTAGTAAAATTAAAATTCCTAAAACGATATCAGCACCGCTTTGTTTTACTGAAAATGCAAAATTATCAAGTGAAAGCGCTGACGAAATTATAAAAATTTTAGGTTTGCCACTCGTTCTTAAAAAGAGTTTTAGTTCGCTAGGTAAAGGCGTTTATCTTATTAAAGATAAAGATGAACTTATAAAAACCGTTAACGAAAACCCGTTCGAGCCTAAAATTTATCAAGAATTTATATCTTCAAGTTACGGGAAAGACGTTAGAATTATCTGCATAGGCAAAAAATATTTTTCGGCAATGTTAAGGTATTCTAATAGTGATTTTCGCTCGAATTCCGCGCTTGGTGGCAACGCTAAACCGTTTGAGCCGAGTAAGGAATTTATCGAAGTTGCCGAAGAAATTGCCAGAATTTTAGACCTTGATTATATGGGTGTTGATTTAATGATAGGAAGTAGCGGAGAGCCGATACTTTGCGAAGTTAATTCTAACGCGTTCTTTACCACGATGGAAAAGGTTTGTGGTGTAAACGTTGCAAAGGCGTACGCTACGCACGTTATAAATACGGTTAAAGGAGAAAAGTTATGATTTTTGATAAAATTTCAAATCTTAGTAGATACTTATACGTTCCGGGTGTTTCTAAGGTTATAGATTATTTAAGAGATAATGACGTTTTGTCGCTACAAGTAGGCAAGTACGATTTGGGTGACGAGTGTTTCGTTAGAGTTTTCGACTACGTAACCCACGAAGAACCCGAAGAAGTTTTACTTGAAGCACATAGAAATTATCTTGACCTTCAACTAGTTATAAAGGGGAAAGAAACCTTTTTAACTCAGGCGATAGAACTCGGCGAAGAAAAAGTTCCTTACAATAAGGAGAAAGACGTAGAGTTTTTCACCGCGGGCTATCACAATGTTTTAGGGCTTGAAACGGGCGATTTCGTAATAGTTTTCCCAAACGACCTTCACGTAGGAAATATAAACGCCGACGGTGAAGAACAGGTTAAAAAACTAGTTTTCAAACTAAAAATCTAAAATGAAAGAGCAAAAGGTTAAAAACAGCGATAAAATATCACGTAAAAAGCAAATAATAAACTTAATAATCGTGTGTTTAGCGCTGGTTATATCCTACGCGCTCAACGTATACACGGGTTCGTTTAAGCAGGCAAACTTAAAACTATTATCGCTTATATTTTACTCGGCGCTAGGTTATATTGCCTTTTTTACGGTATATTACGCGGTTTATTTTATAACGCTAATTTTCTATAATAAAAAACGCAAAAAAATAGCAAATGCGATAGTTTCGTGCGACGATAGCGTTGCGGAAATTTTCGCAGGCGGAAAGCACCGCTTTAACTACGACAAAAAGATACCTTTAAGCGATAATTTAACTGCTTATTTAGACGGGGTGTTAAAAGTAGTTAAAGAAATTGCAGACGGATATAGTTTGGGGAAGAACGAGTATTATTATCTAAATTTTACCGTGTACGACGCTATTAAAATATTAGGCGATGCGGTTGACGGGATAGACGTTAAAATATCCCCGATATTTAGGTTTTTAAGGGCGGAAGACAGACCGCTTAAAGTGGTTGAAAAACTTTTAGTTTCCGCGCTCGAAGAAGAAAAAAAGGAAGAAAAACCAAAATCTAATTTTGTAAAATCGGTTGTTGATACCGCCAAAAAAGCGGGTGTAACGCTTATAAAATCACCGCTTGAAAACGCGCTTAACGACTTAACCGTATTCGTAGGGTACGAGGCGTTTAAGGTTTACGGAAAGGGTAAAACTGAGTATTTGCCATCTTATAAGGAGGTGGAAAATGTCTGAGTTTTTATCGGTGTTATCAACCGTATTCAACGCTTTATTTATAGTATCCGCATTCACTTTCGGTATATCCCTTGCGGTTAAAACCCTGCTTATTCAAACGGTTAAAAAAGTAAATAAAGAAAGTTCTAAAAATTTCGATAAAATAAGTGATTTTGAAATAAAATCTAACACGCTTAGCGCAATAAACTTTCTTACCGTTCGCTACGTAAACCACTCGCGTGAAGTTCAAGAAATTAAAAGAACTAATCGCAAAAATAAGGTTAGAAAATTACTTAAACTTAAAGAATATAAAGTGGGCGAGAAAACGGATAATATAAAAGATATTTTTCTATCGCTATTTAAGGTGGTTTCGTATAAAGTAGACGGGAAAGGCGGTTATCTAAACTTTTCTAAAAACGAACTGTTTTCAATGATACGCGAACTTTTAGATAGAGTGGAAACGATACTTGACTCGTCTAAGGTTATTTGGCTTAAATCGGTTAAGATTTCATCGATTATAGAAATCGTTAAGATTTACGGTAGCATTGAAAAGTTCACGTCAAAGCCAAGCGTTATTTTAGTTACTTACCTTATAAATTTTTGCTTGTCCGTTTCAAAGTTTTTCTCGCCGATAGGCGCAACCAAAAAACTAGCAGGCTCGGTGCTTGACGATAGTTTTTCTTCAATACTTGCAACGACCGTTATATCGGTTATAGGTAAAGAGTGGGCTGTACTTTGTTACGAGAAAGAACTTTCAAGGCAACTCGACAATAAAAAAGTAGCGTAATCGTTAATAAAATAACTATTAAATAATTTATAAAACTTATTTACAAAGTAAATAGTTTGTGTTATAATGCTACGTGGTAATAAACTTTTGCTAGTGGGGAGTTATGGTAGGTAAAATTCATTCCGTTTTTTCTGGCGGTACGGTTGACGGGCCCGGGATACGCTTCGTAGTTTTTATGCAGGGCTGTCCGCTTAGATGTAAATACTGCCACAATCCCGATAGTTGGAAAATAGGCGTAGGCGAAGAAAGGTCAGTATTTGACTTAGTTGCGGAAATAGTTAGATACAAAAACTATTACGGTCAAAAGGGTGGCGTTACCGTATCTGGTGGCGAACCGCTACTTCAAATTGACTTCGTAACCGAACTATTAAAAGAAGTTAAATCTCGCGGAATAAATACCGCGGTAGACACGTCAGGCGTAACCTTTAACCAAGCTGATATCGAATCGGTTAAAAAACACGAGATATTAGACGAGTTTGTTGACCTTTATTTATTAGATATAAAGCATATCGACGATAACTTGCACAAATCTTTAACGGGGGTTCACAACCAAAACACGCTAAATTACGCAAAGTGGCTGTCTAGTAGAGGCAAGCGCATTTGGATAAGGCACGTTTTAGTTCCGGGGCTTACCGACGATGACGAAAGTTTAACTAAACTTTCCGCGTTTATCAAAACTATTAACGTTGAAAAGATAGAAGTTTTACCATATCACACGATGGGCGAAGTTAAATACCAAAGTTTAGGGATAGATTATCCGCTTAAAGGCGTTGAGCCACCAAGTAAAGAAGTCGTTGAAAAGGCAAAGCGCATATTAGGAGTTATCAGGTGATAAACGACCAAAATTATAAAGAAAAATTAAAGGGCATGCAAGTAGTTGAAGTTAGTGGCGAATCTTGCGCTAACTGTTTAACGCTTATGCCTATGCTATTCGAAGTTGTAAAAGCAAGACCTAATTTGGAACTCGTTCATATCGAGGCGAGTGACTCGACTAAGGGTTTTTTAGAAGAATACTTAGTAGATAGAGTTCCCACCGTTCTACTTTTAGACGATGGTAAGGTGTTTGCAAGGGCGGTAGGTTTTCAACCGCAAGAGATATTCGAACTTTGGGTAGACGCGATGATTGAAGACTACTTAAAGACCAAAAACTAATCAATTAGGCTAAATGCCATCAAATAAATTTACATTAAGGAGTTCATTTATGGAACAGTATAAAGGCTGGGAGGGTTTTATACCCGGTAAATGGAGCAACGACGAAATCAACGTTAGAGACTTCATTCAAAAAAACTACACGCCGTATGAAGGAGACGATTCTTTCCTTGCTCCGGCAACCGATGCGACTAAGAAACTTTGGGAAGAAGTTTTAGTTCTTTTCAAGAAAGAAAGAGATAACGGTGGCGTACTTGACGCGGATACTAAAATAGTATCAACCTTAACTAGTCACGCTCCCGGTTATATTGATAAAAATCTCGAAAAAATAGTAGGCGTTCAAACTGACGCTCCGCTCAAACGTTCACTTCAACCATTTGGCGGTATCAAAATGGCAAGCCAAGCGCTTGAAATGTACGGTTATAAGATTGACGAAAGCGTAACTGAAACGTTTACCAAATATAGAAAGACGCATAACGACGGTGTTTTCGACGCGTACACCCCGGAAATGAGGGCTGCTCGTTCTTCGCACATTTTAACCGGTCTTCCCGATACTTATGGTAGAGGTAGAATTATCGGCGACTATCGTAGAGTAGCACTTTACGGTATTGACTATCTTATTATTAAAAAGGAAGAAGATAAAGCGCTCATCTCAGGCGAAATGACTCCTGATAAGATTAGAGATAGAGAAGAAATCGCCGAACAAATTAAGGCTCTTAAAGGTCTTAAAGCGATGGCTCAATCATACGGCTACGATATTAGCAAGCCTGCAACTACTGCACAAGAGGCTATTCAAGCGGTATACTTTGGTTATTTAGGCGCGGTTAAAGACCAAAACGGCGCTGCAATGAGTATCGGTAGAACTTCTACGTTTATCGATATCTATATTGAAAGAGATATTAAAAAAGGTATCCTTACCGAAACCGAAGCGCAAGAACTTATGGATCACTTCGTAATGAAACTTCGTATGGTAAGATTTATGAGAATTCAATCTTACAACGAACTTTTCTCAGGCGATCCTACTTGGGTTACCGAGGCAATCGGCGGTATGGGTGTTGACGGTAGGTCGCTTGTAACTAAGAACTCTTTCCGTGTTCTTCACACTCTCGTAAACTTAGGTCCTGCACCAGAACCCAACCTTACCGTTTTATGGTCTAAAAATCTTCCTGCAAACTTCAAAAAGTTCTGCGCTAAGATTTCTATTCAAACTTCTTCAATTCAATACGAGTCCGACGATCTTATGCGCCCTGAAATGGGTGACGATTACTCGATTGCATGTTGCGTATCGTGTATGAAAACGGGTAAAGACATGCAGTTCTTCGGCGCTCGTGCTAACCTTGCTAAGTGCTTGCTTTATGCAATCAACGGCGGTAAAGACGAAATGATGAAGGATAAAGTTACCGGCAAACCTATGCAAGTTGGTCCTAAATATCAAGCAATTACTTCTAACGACGCGCTTGATTTTAACGAAGTTATGGATAAATACGATACCATGATGACTTGGCTTGCTGACGTTTACGTTAACGCGCTTAACCTTATCCACTACATGCACGACAAATACGCTTACGAAGCAATTGAAATGGCTCTTCACGATACCCAAGTTAGAAGATTCTTCGCAACGGGTGTTGCAGGTCTTTCGTGCGTGGCTGACTCGCTTTCGGCAATTAAGTACGCTAAGGTTTACCCCATTAGAAATGAAGACGGTATCGTAACCGATTTCAAAATTGAAGGCGACTTCCCCAAATACGGCAATAACGACGATAGAGTTGACAGTTTAGCAGTCGACCTCGTTAAACGCTTTATGAATAAAATTAGAACTCACTTCACGTACAGAGAGTCAGTTCCTACTATGAGTATCTTAACCATTACGTCAAACGTAGTATACGGTAAGAAGACGGGTAACACTCCTGACGGTAGAAGAGCAGGCGAACCCCTTGCACCGGGCGCTAACCCCATGCACGGTAGAGATTCTCACGGTGCGCTCGCATCGCTTGAATCAGTAGCAAAACTTCCATACGAATATTCGAGAGACGGTATTTCGAACACTTTCTCAATTACCCCTGCATCTCTCGGTAAGGAAGACTAATACGTATAATATATAGGAGGATATTTTATGTCACAACAAGTAGAAAATTTAGTTAATATGTTAGACGCGTACTGCGCTGACGGTGGCCATCACTTGAACGTTAACGTTTTCAATAGAGAAACGCTTTTAGACGCTCAAAAACACCCTGAAAAATACCCTCAACTCACTATTAGAGTTTCGGGTTATGCTGTAAACTTTATTAAACTTACCAAAGAACAGCAAGACGACGTTATTTCACGTACAATTCACGAATCGTTATAATACGGTAAAAGGCGTTGATATTCAACGCCTTTTATTCTTATTTTTATGAAGATAACAATTATAAGGCACGCCGAGCCGGATTACAAGAACAATACCTTAACTAAAAAGGGTTTTTACGAGGCGGAACTTTTAGGAAAATATCTAAAAGACGAAAAAATTGACGCTATGTATTCTTCACCGCTACCGCGCGCGAGATACACGGCTGACGCCATCGTAAAATACAATCAACTAAAAACCTACAAGGTTTTTGACTATATGCGAGAATTTGATTCTTGCATAGATTTGCCGTACAGTAAAAACCATTTACTGTGGGATTTACGCCCAACTTTTTTAGATGAAAACCCACAACTTTACGATAGAGAAAGGTGGACTGATAATAAATACGTTAACGACAAGGTTAAAGAGCATTACCAAACGATAAAAAGTGAATTTTTTTCGCTAATTCAAAGCCACGGATATAAGAAAAACGGTGTTTGTTTTGACGTTTTGCGCGCTAATCACGACAATATCGTAATAACTTGCCACTTTGGGCTTGGGTGTTTTTTACTTTCTGAACTTCTAAATATTGCTCCATCGGCGCTACTTAATCACACTTGCGCTCAGCCTAGTTCAATAACCACGGTGGTTACCGAGGAAAGAACCGAAGGTAAAGCAATTTTTAGAATGCTTTCGTTTGGCAGTATCGAACACTTGATATTAGGTAATGAAAAACCTTCTTTCATGGCGCGGTTTGACGAGGTTTTCGGCGACGGCAACGGTAAATTTGACGAGGACGACGATGAATAAACTAGGAATTAACTTTGAAAACGTTTTATCTATCAAAGCCGAATTGAATATTACGCTACTTGAAACGCTTAAAAAGTTAAAATCAATAGGCGTTTCGTCGCTTGACGTTAAGTTTGAAAGGTTAACGGGCGAAAACTCGTATATGAAAGAAATTTTAACGTCGGGTATCGGTATAGGCTCGGTTTTTTCGTTTTGCGCGCTTTATCAAAAGGATAATCTTCAAAAAGCACTATCAATCGTAGACTTGTGCTATGAGTATAAAATTAAAGAAATTATGCTACTTACCGATATTTTGCAAGGCGGATATTCTAGCGAACAAATATTCAACCTAAAACAAAATTTGAGGCGAATTGTAAAGTACGCTGAAAATTTTGGCGTTAGTATAGGCGTGGAAAACGTATGTAATAACGATTACCCTATAAAAACTGCTAAGCAAACGCTAGATTTATTAAAATCGGTTAAGGGCTTGCACCTTATATTTGACGGCGGTAATTACTATGCGGTGGGGGAAGACGTGATTGAAGCGTCAAAACTATTAGCGCCGTACGTTCAAAGATATCACCTTAAAGACTTAGTTAAATTTGAAAACGAATATAAAGCCGTAGCCGTTGGCGACGGGAATAGTTCCTGCAAGCAAGTTTTTGAAGTCTTGAAGGAATATTATCCAAGCGTTCCACTAGTTATAGAGTTTCCTTTTAAGGATACTTTTTATAACGCGGTAGAAAAGTCTTGTACTTACGTTTTAACGGAGATTTTATAATGGCAACGAAAGATAGTAACGTAAAATATTTAGAAACGGCGCTTGAAGAGTTTGCGCCAGTCGTATTAGATTACGGCAAAGACAAAGTAGTGGGATTTCCCAACGAAAGTGGTAGTAGCGACCTTATCATATTCGTTAAAAACGACGAAATGATTATGACTTTCGGCTTTCAAAACGCTCACTTTTCAAGTGACGATTGTAAGTCGTGCGCCGAACACACTAAAAAATACTTATTAAGCGAGTACGCATCCGTTGAGTTTTTCAAAGAAGAAAAAGACCTTTTCGGTGGTTCTAGACCAACCGATACCGTCAAGTTAGATACCGTTGACGGCATAGTTAACTGCTACGCGCTCGGCAACGAAAAGGCGAGCGAGGGGCTTTATAAGTTCTTAAAAGAAAACGGTGAAATAACCGTTAGGGCAGTTACTTACGACAATAAAATTAACTGCGTATCAAAAGTTAAATTTGACGGTAAAGATTTCGTAGTAACGGTGGTAAGATAATGCTTGGCGTTTTAGTTAATACCTTGGCGATAGTAGTGTGTTCACTACTTGGGCTACTTTGTAAAAAACTAATAAATGAAAAGATAGAAACGGTAGTAATGCAAGGGCTTGGCGTATGCGTGTTTTTAATCGGCGTTATAGACGCGATTAACCCAGTACCCGGTACGGCTGGGATACTCGTTATAATTTTAAGTTTTACTATCGGCGGGTTTATAGGTACTTTACTCAATATCGATAAGGGGTTTGACAAGGTGGGCGACCTACTTCAAAAAACCTTTAACAAAAACGGTAACGATAATAAGTTTGCAGAAGGTTTTACACAAGCAACTATGGTGTTTTGCATAGGCGCTATGGTAATTTACGGAAGTATTCAGTCAGGTCTTGGCGACCCGAAAACCCTATACGTAAAAGCCGTGCTTGACGGTACCGTTGCTTTGCTTTTAACCGTTAAATTCGGCATAGGCGTTATATTTTCGGCAATACCCGTATTGATTATTCAAGGTGCGTTTTCGGCACTTTCTAGCCTTATAGGGCCGTTTTTATTAGAACAAGTACTGTTTAGGCAAGAACTTTCCGCAATAGGTGGAGTGTTCGTTATGATGATAGGCATAAACCTACTTGGTATAAAGAAATTAAACGTTGCAAATATGCTACCTGCAATACTTGGCGCGTGTTACTTTCTATTTTAACAATTAAAAGCCAAACTACGTATAATTTACTATGAGGTTTTTTGATTTACATAACGATTTTCCAACGAGTATAGAAGATTTTACTATATTAAGCGCTGATACAAACGTTGAAATTATAGGTGCGGTGTACAGCGGTAATAGAACGTTTGACGAGGCAATTTCAATTGCTAAAAAGATAGTAGATTACGGTAAAAATTTTTATTTGGGTTTTGAAAATATCGGCTATAAAGATTTAGACGTTGATAAAATTATCGAATTAAAACCCAAATACGTATCGTTAACGTATAACGGAGAAAACGATTTAGGCTACGGCTGTGATTTTGATTTACCCCTTAAAAGTTACGGGAAAAGCGTAGCAAAACGCCTTAGTGATAGCGGGATTGCGATAGACGTGGCGCACACTTGTCAAAAGGGTGCGTTTTCCGTTCTAGATATAACGGATAAAGTAATTTGTTCACATACTGCGCTAAATTGCGTTTACAAACATAAGCGAAATTTATCAAACGAACTTATTAAAGAAATAGTTAATCGCGGTGGTATAATAGGCGTAACGCTAGTTCAAGCGTTTTTAGGCGAAAATAACGTTTCCGTATACGACTTGTATAAGCATATTGATACTTTCGTTTCACAATTTGGTATCAACTCGCTTTCAATAGGTACCGACTTTTACGGCGCTAAATATATGGCTGGCGATATTAAAGAATATAGTGGGTTTGAACTTTTGAAAAGCGTTTTAGAAAACAACGGTTACACGGCTAACGATATCGATAGAATTTTTTATCAAAACGCAAAAAGTTATTTTTGCAAAGAATAAAAATTGAAATAAAAAGGTAAAGATAATTTCTTTGCCTTTATTTTTTTGCCAAAAAATAGAAAAAATGACATAAAAAACTATTCTTTACTATTGAAAAAAGTAAAATATTATATTAAAATATAATAAAAGGAGAAAACCCGTATGAAAAACGATTTACCTTGCTATCTATTTCACCAAGGCACGAATTACAGCGCGTTTGAATTTTTGGGCGCGCATTTTGTCGTTTCTAAGGAGAATAAAAGGGGCGTTGTTTTTAGGGTTTGGGCTCCTAACGCCAAAAGCGTTTCGGTAGTTGGCGATTTTAACGCTTGGGATAAACAAGCCTCAGTTATGAATAAGATAAGTAGCGGAGTGTTTGAAGCGTTTATTGAAAACGCGTGTGAGTACGATTCGTATAAGTATGCCGTAACTACGAGTAGTGGCGAAACCATTTTCAAGGCAGACCCTTACGCGTTCCACGCTGAAACTCCACCGAAAACCGCGTCGAAGGTGTATGATTTAGAGGGGTTTGAGTGGACTGACGGGGAATATTTTTCTAACCTTAAAAACAAAAACCATATATCGTCGCCTATCAACGTATACGAGGTAAACTTAGCGTCTTGGAAAAGAAAAGAGGGCGGTGGTTATTACACCTATTGCGACTTAGAAAGAGAACTCGTTCCCTACGTTAAAGAAATGGGCTATACCCACGTTGAGTTTATGCCCGTTTCGGAATATCCGTTCGACGGGTCGTGGGGGTATCAAGTAACGGGCTATTACGCGATAACTTCTAGATTTGGTACGCCTAAACAATTTATGTCGCTAATTAACGCCTTTCACAATGAAGGCATAGGCGTTTTGGTGGACTGGGTTCCCGCGCATTTCCCAAAAGACGAGCATGGTCTTTTCGAGTTTGACGGCAAGCCCCTTTACGAATATCAAGGAAAGGACCGCCAAGAAAACGAAGTTTGGGGAACTAGGTATTTTGACGTTGGCAGAAACGAAGTTCAAAGTTTTTTAATTTCAAACGCCAACTTTTTATTTCAAAAATTTCACGTAGACGGGCTTAGGGTAGACGCGGTTGCCGCAATGCTTTATCTCGACTACGATAAAAAGCCGGGCGAGTGGATACCTAACGCATACGGCGAGAATAAAAACTTAGAGGCGATAGCCTTTTTCCATAAACTCAATAAAGAAATTTTCGGTAGATATCCCTACGCTTTGATGATAGCGGAAGAATCAACCGCTAATATTAAAATTACGGGCGCCGTGCACGAGGGCGGTTTAGGTTTTAACTTTAAGTGGAATATGGGTTGGATGAACGATAGTTTATCGTATATGTCAACCGACCCGCTATTTAGAAAATACCACCACAATAAACTCACTTTTTCGCTAACGTACGCGTTTAGCGAAAACTATATACTTCCCATCTCGCACGACGAAGTCGTTCACGGCAAGAAATCTCTCCTTGATAGAATGCCTGGGGTTTATGAAGACAAGTTTGCCGGAAACCGCGCTTTTCTAGGCTATATGATGGCGCACCCCGGTAAAAAACTTACCTTTATGGGCGAAGAATACGGGCAGTTTAAGGAGTGGGACTATAAAGAGGGGTTGGAGTTTTTCTTAACTGACTACTCAATGCACCAAAAACTGCAAACTTTTTATAAAGACCTTAACCATTTTTATAAAACTACGCCGTCGTTATACCGATTAGATAACGGCTGGAACGGGTTTGAGTGGATAGATGCAGATTTAAGCGATAAAAACCTATACTCGTTTATAAGAAAAGACGGGCAAGGCAACGACTTAATCGTTATTATCAATCTAAGTGGGAGTGACGGCGTTGAGTATTTCGTAAAACTTCCCGTAGGAAAATACAAAGTTTCGTTTAATTCCAACCTTGTTAAGTACGGCGGTAGCGGTAAGTTTAGAAACAAAGTATTCAAAAGCACTAAGCACAGAAACAAAGAGAGTGGTTTTACGGTAAAACTACCTAAACTCTCGTTTATATATCTTGAAAAAATATCATAGGGGGATATTTTATGATTTACAAAAAGAAGTGTATGGCAATGTTACTTGCAGGCGGTCAGGGTAGTAGGCTTTACGCCTTAACTAGCAAAATCGCAAAACCAGCCGTTTCGTTTGGTGGTAAGTATAGAATAATTGACTTTCCGCTTTCAAACTGCGTAAATTCGGGCATTGACACGGTAGGCGTATTAACTCAATACCAACCGCTTATACTCAACGAGTATATCGGCAATGGTCAACCGTGGGATTTAGACAGAAACTTCGGCGGTGTTCATATACTTTCACCCTATCAAGCGAAAGAAGGTTCAGAGTGGTTTAAGGGTACTGCAAACGCGATATACCAAAACCTTTACTTTATAAAAAGGTACAACCCCGAACACGTTTTGATACTTTCGGGCGACCACATTTATAAAATGGACTATTCTAAAATGTTACAGCGCCACGTTGAAACGAATGCTGACTGTACTATTGCAGCGCTTAAAGTTCCTATGAGCGAAGCGTCGCGTTTTGGCATATTAAACGTTAAAGATAACGGCGAGATTTACGAGTTTGAGGAAAAACCCAAAAAGCCTAAGTCGAACTTAGCGTCAATGGGCATATATATCTTTAAGGCGGAAAAACTTTATAAATACCTTGAAGAAGACGAAAAGTTAGAAGGCAGTAAAAACGACTTTGGGGGAGACGTTTTGCCAAGAATGCTATCGCTCGGCGAAAAGATGATGTGTTACGAGTTCGAAGGTTACTGGAAAGACGTTGGCACGATATCTTCTTTATACGACGCGAATATGGACCTTCTTGGGGACACGCCCAACTTCCAAGTTGACGAAAAGTCGTGGATAATTCGTTCGAGAAACCCGATAGCGCCACCGCATTACGTAAGCGATAAGGCAAGGGTAGTAAATAGCGCGATAGTGTCGGGCTGTGAAATTGCAGGCACGGTAGAAAATTCCGTACTTTCTCACCACGTTGAAATCGAAGAGGGTGCGGTAGTTAAAAACAGCATTTTATTTGCAGGCGTTAAAATTTGCAAAAACGCCGTTGTTGAAAACGCAATAATAGCCGAATACGCGGTCGTTGAAGAAGGCGCTACCGTAGGCGCGATAACGAGCGATAAAAAAATCACCGTTATAGGCGGTGGTTATACGGTTAAAAAAGGCTCGAAGATTGAAGCGGGCGAAATCGTTGAAGGAACGCTATAAGGAGGTAGAATATGAACGCGTTAGGATTAGTATTTTCAAATATACACGACAATAACGTTCCTGAACTCACTCAGGAAAGAACTATGGGTTCAATTCCCTTTTTAGGTAGATACCGCCTTATTGACTTTGCGCTTTCTAATCTCGTAAATTCAGGCGTAGCAAAAGTTGGGCTTATAACTAAAAGCAACTACCAGTCGCTTATGGACCACGTTGGTTCGGGAAAGGACTGGGACTTGGCGCGCCGTCGCGGTGGTTTACATATACTTCCGCCGTTCGGTCTTAAAGACAACGTTTTATACAGCACTCGTTTAGAAGCGCTTAGAGGGGCGAAAAACTTCCTTGCTCGGTCTGACGAAGAGTACGTAGTTATGACCGATTGCGACAACGTTTGCGTTATGAACTTTGATAAAATTTTAACCCAGCACAAGGCAAAAAACGCGGATATTACGCTAGTTTACGTTAAAAAAGACGCAAGTTCGGTTAAAGACGTAGTTAGTAAAATGGTAGTATCTACCGCGGATAACGGCAGAGTTACGGATATTTCTTTCTCGCCGAGAGTTCAAGGCGAAATAAACTTATACACCAACGTTTGCATACTTAAAAGAACGCTACTTCAAACGCTTATTGCAGACGCGTTTTCTCACGGTTACAACCATTTCGGGAAAGACGTTTTGGTTAGAAACGTAAACTCGCTTAGAATTTTCGCACACGAGCATAAAGGGTATTTCGTTGCGCTCAACTCACTTCAAAGTTACTATAAAGAATCGCTTAAATTCCTTGATAAAAGCGTTCGCGACGAAGTGTTTAAGAAAGTTGATATCTACACCAAGGTTAAAGATAGTGCGCCAACTCGCTACGGAGCAAGCGCGGTGGTTAAAAATTCGCTTATTGCCGACGGTTGCGTGATAGAAGGCACGGTAGAAAACTCTATAATTTTCCGTGGCGTTAAAATAGGTAGAGGCACGGTAGTTAAAAATTCTATCTTAATGCAGGGAACTATTACGGGCGAAAACGTTTCGCTTAACTCGATAGTGGCGGATAAAAACGTAGTTATTAAAGATAGGCGCGTATTATCCGCTTGCGAATCACTACCGTTTTACATCAGTAAAAACATTATCGTTTAAGGAGTTAAAATTTAAGGAGATAAAATGAATAAGTCTACGAGTAAAACTGTTAAAATTCAAAAGAAAAAAAGCGTTTTGTTCGTTGCTAGCGAGGCAAACCCTTTCGTTGGAACGGGCGGTCTTGCCGACGTTATAGGTTCGCTTCCCAAAGCGCTTGCAAAAGGTAAAAAATACGACGTTAGAGTGGTACTTCCGCTTTATAAAGACTTTGCTTTTTCCAAAGACGAACTTACCTTTTTAGGTAGTTTTAACGTTGAACTTTCTTGGCGAAATCAATACTGCGGTTTATACGAATATAACCTTGAAGGAGTGAAATTCTACTTTTTAGACAACGAGTATTATTTTCTTCGTGACGGTTTGTACGGCTTTTACGACGACGGCGAAAGATTTGCTTTTTTCTCAAAAGCGTCGCTATCGCTTATGAGATTTTTAGATTTTTATCCCGACGTTTTGCACGCTCACGACTGGCAGTCGGCGTTGTCGGTAATATATCTTAAAACGCTTTACCGCTACGAGTACGGCTACGATAAAATCAAAACGGTATTTACAATTCACAATATCGAGTATCAAGGAAAGTACGGCAAAGAAGTTTTAGGCGACCTTTTCGGGCTTGGTGACGAGTTTTATTCTTCACTTGAATACGACAACGCTGTAAACCTACTTAAAGGCGCGATGGTACACGCTGATATCGTTTCAACGGTTAGCCCAACGTACGCTAGCGAAATAAAATACGATTATTTTTCGCACGGATTATCGCCGATAGTGTCGTCTATTTCGCATAAAACGGTGGGAATTTTGAACGGGATTGACCAAAAACTATATAATTCCGCGCTGGATAAACACTTGTTTGCAAATTACGACGAAAACGATTTAAGCGGTAAAAAAGTTTGCAAAAAAGAACTTCAAAAAATGCTTGGGCTACCCGAAAAGCAAGACGTTCCCGTAGTTGCTATGATAACTAGATTAGTTGGGCATAAAGGGGTAGACCTTCTTAAATGCGTTGTTGACGATTTGCTCTCGCAAAACGTTCAATTAGTAATACTTGGTAAAGGCGAAAAGCAGTACGAGGAATTTTTCAAAAAAGTTCAAGACGAGTATCCAAGTAAATGCAGGGCGGTTATTGCATATAATAAGGACTTGTCGTCAAAAATTTATTCTGGGGCGGATATATTTTTAATGCCCTCAAAATCTGAGCCGTGCGGGCTTTCGCAAATGATAGCGTGTAGGTACGGCACTATCCCCGTAGTTAGAAAAACGGGCGGGCTTGCAGACAGTATTAAGCCGTATAACTTAGATAGAAAGGGCGGTAACGGGTTTAGGTTCGATACTTATAACGCCCACGAAATGCTATACGTGTTAAAAGACGCAATTTATACCTACGGCGATAAAGAAGTTTGGAATAAACTAATATCTTGCGCTATGACGACTGATTTTTCCTGGAACAAATCGGCAAAAGAATACGAAAAACTTTACAAAAACTTAATTGACTAAGGAGATTTATGATTACGGCTAAAATGACGGTGAAAGACGCTGAAACCCTACTTGCAGGTAAACTTTCAAGATATTTCGGCGTTACTTTTCAAGAGGCGACCGACGAGCAAATGTATAAAGCGGTTGCAATGTCTATAAGGGATATATTGCTTGAAAAGAGAAAGAACTACAACTACAAAGTAAAAGAGGCAAAAGGCAAAAGGGTTTATTACCTTTGTATGGAATTTTTGCTTGGTAGAACGCTTAAAAATAGCGTTTACAACTTAGGGCTTGAAGACACTTTTGAAAGTATTTTATCTTCAAAAGGCTTTTCACTTGAAAACCTATACGAACTCGAACCCGACGCAGGGCTTGGCAACGGCGGTTTAGGTAGGCTTGCCGCCTGCTTTATGGACGGGCTTGCCTCGTGCGATTATCCCGCAATGGGCTATTCTATCCGCTACGAGTACGGCTTATTCAAGCAAAAAATCGTAGACGGTTGGCAAATGGAACTTCCCGACGTTTGGCTACCGGGTGGCGAAGTGTGGCTAACCCAACGCCTTGACAAAACTTTCAAGGTAAAGTTTGACGGAAAAGTTGAAGAAACTTGGACAGAAAACGGTATGAAAGCGGAACTTTACGACTGCGTTGAGGTTGAAGCCGTTCCCTACGATATGATGATATCCGGCAAAGATAGCGAGGCGGTTTCAGTTTTGAGGTTGTGGGCGGCTCGCGCCGGGCATAAATTCGATATGAATTCCTTTTCGCAAGGCAATTATATGCAAAGTATGAAGGAAAACAGCGAGGCGGAACTTATAAGCAAGGTGTTATATCCTTCGGATAACCACTTTGAAGGCAAGTCGTTAAGGCTTAAACAACAGTATTTCTTGGTGTCTGCGTCACTTCAAAATATACTTAGCGACCATTTATCTCGTTACGGCACGCTTGATAATCTTCACGAAAAAGTGGCAATTCACGTAAACGATACACACCCCGCGCTTTGCGTACCCGAACTTATGCGCCTTTTAATGGACGAGTACGGTTACACTTGGGATACTGCTTGGTATATGGTAACTAATACCGTTGCATACACCAACCATACCGTTATGCCCGAAGCGCTAGAAAAGTGGAGTGAAGACCTTATAGAGAGAAGACTACCAAGAATTCACTCGATAATTAAAGAAATTAACCAACGCTTTTGCGGTGAAATGTGGAATTTATTCCCCGGCGACTGGAATAAAATTGAAAGAATGTCGATTTTAAGCCACGGTCAAGTTAGAATGGCTAACTTATCGGTAGTAGCGTCGCATAAAGTAAACGGCGTTTCAGCGCTTCACAGCGATATAATTAAAGACAGTATTTTTAGTGATTTTTATTCGGTAACTCCCGATAAGTTTACTAACGTTACGAACGGCATAGCGCATAGAAGGTGGCTTTGCCAGTCGAATAAGGAATTATCTTCGTTAATTAGCGACCTTATAGGCGACGGGTTTGTAAAAGACGCTAGCGAACTTGAAAAGTTAAACGCATTTACTAGCGATAAATCGGTGCTTGAAAAACTTGGCGAGATTAAAAAGATTAAAAAGGAACAGTTTTCAAACTACGTTTCAAAGAAAAAGGGTATAATAGTTAACCCCGAAACGCTTTTTGACGTTCACGCCAAGCGCCTTCACGAATACAAGCGCCAACTTCTTAACGCTATGAACGTTATATCTATATATAACGACTTGCAAGAAAACCCCGACCTTCCTATTCTTCCTAAAACGTTTATCTTTGCGGCAAAGGCTGCACCGGGATATTATTTTGCTAAGCAAATTATCAAACTTATTTGCTATTTAAGTGAAGATATCAACAAAAACCCCAACCCAAAAATTAGAGAGAAGTTGAAAGTCGTTTATCTTGAAGACTACAACGTAACGCTCGCTGAAAAACTTATGCCGTCTGCCGAAGTTTCCGAACAAATTTCAACCGCGGGTAAAGAGGCAAGTGGAACGGGTAATATGAAGTTTATGATAAACGGCGCGTTAACTCTTGGCACGCTTGACGGGGCTAACGTTGAAATGAGTGAGGCGGTTGGTAGAGATAATATCTTTATTTTCGGCTTAGAAACCGAAGAAGTTAACGCGCTTTGGAAATCGGGCTACAATTCTAGCGAGTTCTATAACAACAACTTAAAACTCCAAAAGGTAATAGAATCGCTTAAACGCGGATACAACGGCGAAAGTTTTTCTATGATTGCCGATTATCTTTTAACTAGTAACCCCGTTGCCGACCCGTATATGTGCATGGCGGACTTTAACGACTATCAGTCTGCACGCCACCACTTAGAAGAAGTTTACAAAGACAAAATGCTTTGGGCTAAAAAATCACTTATCAATATTGCGGGCGCTGGTAGATTTTCGGCGGATAGGTCGATTAAAGAGTACGCCGACAATATTTGGAACTTAAAAGTAATAAAGTAAAATGGCTTTTTTATACAATCCGCTTTGTAAAGAGCATAACGACAAGGGCGGAACGATAAAGGTAGGCGAGCCACTTACCATCACGGTTAAAACGGACTTTGCCTACTCAAACTTAATAATTAAAAGCGATAAAGATAGCAAAACTGCCGTTTACCCTATGATTAGTGTAAACGGTGGGTTTTCAATTACCTTAAAAAACCTAGAAAAGGGGCTTTATTTTTATCACTTTGAAAGCGGTGGAAAAATATTCGGCAAAGGCGATAATTTATGCGCTACTATATCAAGCGAGAATTATCAACTTATAGTGTACGACCGCAGTTATAAAGTTCCCACTTGGCTAAAAGGCGGTTTTATTTACCAAATTTTCCCTGATAGATTTTGTAAAGGTAAAGAAATTCAAATTAGCGGAAAAATTATGCGAAAGTGGGGCGATGAGCCTTACTATTTGCCAGATGCAGACGGTAAGATTAAAAACGACGACTTTTTTGGTGGAAACTTTAAGGGAATTGAAAAAAAACTATCCTATCTTAAAGATTTAGGCGTTACGGCAATTTATCTAAACCCGATAGCCTTATCCTATTCAAACCACCGTTACGACACTGCGGACTATTTGACGATAGACCCCCTTTTAGGTGGCGAAAAAGACCTTGTATCTTTAATAAATAAAGCGCACGACAAAGGTATTAAACTTATATTCGACGGGGTTTACAACCACACGGGCGACGACAGCGTTTACTTTAATAAATATAATACGTTTAGTAGCGTTGGCGCGTATCAAAGCAAAAATTCCCCTTACTACACGTGGTACACCTTTCAAAAATATCCAACTAAGTACACTTCGTGGTGGGGAATAAACGTTCTTCCAACCATAAACAAAAACTCCAAAGAGTTTGAAAATTTTATACTAAATAAGGTACTACCTTATTACTTTAACTTAGGGTTTGACGGTATTCGGCTTGACGTTGTTGACGAAATTCCCACACCTTTCGTTAAAAAGATTAGAAAAACTATAAAAAAACTCAATCCTAACGCGGTAATTATAGGCGAAGTTTGGGAAGACGCGACGAATAAAATAGCATACGGCAACCGCCGTGAATACTTTTTGGGCAACGAACTTGACTCGGTTATGAATTACCCCCTAAAAAACGCGATTATAAACGCGCTAACGCAAGGCGACGTAAACGGTTTAATTTCGACTATTAACGAGCAGGTTAACAACTATCCAAAACCGTCGTTATCGGTGCTTATGAATATACTCGGCACGCACGATACCGCTAGAATTTTAACGGTGTTATCTGGCGTAGATATTCCAAGCGATAGAGAAAGCGCGTCAAAACTAACGCTTAGTAAAACTCAAAAAGCGTTGGCGGAAGAAAGGCTACTTTGCGCCTACGTTATACTTTTTACGCTTTACGGTGTTCCAACCGTATATTACGGCGACGAACTATTATTAAGCGGTGCAAAAGACCCTTTTAATAGGCGTTGTATAGATTTTTCGCTACCCAAAGGCAAAGTTTATAAACTAATTAAAAAACTATCGAAAATTCGCAAGGAAAACTCCGTATTTTTTGAAGGCGAAACGGTCGTTGATACTTTGAATAACGGCATTTTACGATACAGTAGGGTACTTGGCGAAGACGAGATAGAAGTTATAGTAAATTTATCTAATTACGAGTACGTCGTGTCGCTAAACGGGTACGACGAACTGCTAACGAACACTAAAAACAAAGAGTATTCTTTGAAAAAATATAAAGCACTTATACTTAAACGGAGAATTTTATGAACGTTAACGAAAAAATAATGCAGGAATTTTCACTTACCAAAGAGCACGCCGATAATATAATTTCTTTATTAGACGACGGCAATACCGTACCGTTTATTGCGAGATACCGTAAAGAACTAACCGGACATATTGACGACCAAGTGCTTAGAAATCTACTTGATAGGCTAAACTATCTTAGAAACCTTGAAAAGAGAAAGCAAGAAATTGAAAAGGCTATCAAAGAGCAGGGCAAAATGACCGAAGAAATTGCCTTAGCGCTTGAAAACGCTGAAACAATGACTGAGGCGGAAGATATTTATAGACCTTTCAAGCAAAAAAAGAAAACTCGCGCAACGATTGCTATTGCTAAGGGTTTATCTCCGCTAGCGGATATTATTTTTGAGCAAAACCCGAACGGCGCACCGCTTGAAGAAATAGCAAAAGAGTATATCAATTTAGACCTTGGCGTTGAAACGGTGAAAGACGCGATTTTGGGCGCAAGCGATATAATAGCCGAAAAAATTAGTGACGACGCCGATATTAGAAAAGCACTTCGCAAAATATTTTTGCGCCTAGGCGTTTTGTCTTCAACCTATCAAAAAGACGCTACCGAGAAAGATAAAACGGGCGTTTACGAAACGTATAAAGACTTTTCCGAGCCTATCGGTCAATTGAAATCGCATAGGGTATTAGCCGTAAACCGCGGTGAAAAGGAAGACGTGTTAAAGGTAAAACTTGAAATACCCGAAGTGGTTGCTTTCAACACCGTTAAAAAGGCTATAATAAAAGGCGAAAGCCCTTATAAACAAACCTTAATTTTATCGTGTGAAGACGCGTATAAACGCCTTATAGAGCCTTCAATTGAAAGAGAAGTTAGAAATTTGCTTACTGAAAACGCTCAGGAAAAAGCGATAAAAACTTTCGAGTGTAACTTGCGCCCACTTTTGATGCAAGCCCCCTTAAAAGGCAAGGTGGTAATGGGTTTTGACCCGGGTGTTAGAACGGGTTGTAAAATTGCCGTAGTTGACGAAACGGGTAAGGTGCTTGGCAAAACCGTAGTATATCCAACCCTTGGCGGTGAAAAGCGTATTCAAGATGCCAAAGTCGAACTTAAAAAGTTTATAGATGCGTTTAAGGTAGACGTTATCGCAATAGGTAACGGCACGGCGTCGAAAGAGTCCGAAATTTTTATTGCCGACCTTATTAAAGACTATAAGGGAAAAGTTTCGTATATAGTGGTAAGCGAGGCGGGCGCGTCCGTGTACTCGGCGTCTGAACTCGGTGCAAAGGAATTTCCCGACTTTGACGTTTCCGAACGTTCAGCCGTTTCAATAGCAAGAAGACTTCAAGACCCACTTGCCGAACTTATTAAAATAGACCCAAAATCAATAGGCGTAGGGCAGTACCAACACGATATGCCCGTCGCTAGGCTTGACGAAGTTTTGGGCGGTACGGTTGAAGACTGCGTAAACTCGGTAGGCGTTGACCTTAATACGGCAAGCGCGTCACTACTGTCGTACGTTTCGGGCTTGAATAAATCAATAGCGCAAAACGTTATCGAATACCGCGATAAAAACGGCAAGTTCGTATCGAGAGCGGAACTATTAAAAGTTAAAAAACTAGGCGAAAAAGCGTATACTCAATGCGCGGGGTTCTTGCGAATTTCAGGCGGTAGCAATATTTTAGACAATACGGCGGTTCACCCCGAGTCCTACGAAGGCGCTGAAAAACTTCTTAAAATATTCGGCTATACCGACGACGACGTTAAAAACAACAAACTCGGCAGTTTACCCGATAAAATTAAAGCGTACGGCGTTCAAAAATTATCAAAAGAGTGCGGGCTTGGCGAAGATACGGTTAAAGACGTTTATCAAGAACTTATGAAACCCGGTCGCGACGTGAGAGATAGTTTACCCGCGCCCGTATTAAGGTCTGACATATTATCGCTTGCCGACCTTAAAGAAGGTATGATTATATCCGGCGTAGTAAGAAACGTTACCGACTTTGGCGCTTTCGTTGATATAGGCGTTCATCAAGACGGGTTAGTTCATATTTCGGAACTATCAGACACTTTCGTAAAAAACCCACAATCGGTAGTTACGGTAGGGCAGTCGGTAAAAGTTAGGATAAAGGGCATTGATACTAAGAAAAATAGAATTTCACTTTCGATGCGCGGAATAAAATAATAGGCAACTGCATAATATTCGTTAAATGCATTGACAAAATTATCGCTAATTGCTATAATAATTAAAAAAACCAAGGAGAATTAAAAATGTCCACTTTTGAAAAAGTTAAAAGTATGTTAGTTGAAAAATTAGGCGTTGCCGAAGATAAGGTTATGCTTGAAAGCGAAATCATTAAAGACTTAGGCGCTGACTCGCTTGATCTTGTAGAAATGCTTTTATCCTTAGAAGAAAATTTCGGCGTTACCGTATCTGACGAGCAAACCGAGTCAATCGTTACGGTTAAAGACATCGTTGATATTATCGACAACAAGTAATTCCAAAAGATAAATTGCCCCACGGAAATATCCGTGGGGTTTTGCTTTGCTAGTTTTTTATATTTTTTACGGTTAATTTACAATTAACCGTTGCCAAATCGCGCGCGGTATGTTATACTAAGCCTATGAAAAGTGGTATTAAAGGAAAACAAAACCCCGATAAGTTTTTTACAGTAGAATTTTTTGGAGTGACGGTGATTATATCGTCATTCCTTTTGCTCGTGTGTTTACTTTTCGGCAACAGCGTTTTATTTGAGATAGGCGGTGAAGTTCAAGCCTTTATTTTAGGGCTTTTCGGCTATCTTTCGTATCCTTTACTCATAACTTTAATATTCGTTGGTTTTATAATGCTACTTGGTAAAAAACCGAGTGAAAAACGTTCTAAAAAACCGTTATTTTACACTTTGGCGGTAATACTACTATTTACTTCGCTGTTAACGGTTTTAACCAACCAAACCATACCTAGTGACTTAAATTCCTATCTATCTTACGCGTTTGAAGGCGCAAGGGGTGGGCTTGAATCTTCGGTTGCAGGCGGTGCGCTTTTATCGCTTATTACCTATTACGCGGTAAAATATCTAACCTACGTTGGCAGTATCTTTTTATTTATCGCCTTAATCGTTGCGGTATTGTTTTTCGCATACAAGTCGCACAAGGCTACGTCTATCGTCAATAAAGAGTTAAAAATTGCCGAAATCAATGCCAAGGCGCAGGCTGACGCTATGGTTGAAGTGAATAGGCAAAACGCACCTATTTACCCCAACTATCAACAACCGCAGTATCAACAACCGCAAAATCAAGGCGGATATCAACAACCTTACCAAAACGCTCAACCCTACCAACAAAACGGGTATGGCGGTTATAATAATTACGGCTCGCAAACTCAAAACGGCTACGAAAGGCAGGAACTTTACGGCAACCAAAACCAAAGTTATCAAGAGCCTACTTTTATCGACCGTGAAAAGCACGAAAAGAGTATGGAGATATTGTACGGCAATAACCCGACTACTTATTCTAGCGAATACAGTCGTTCTTTCGAGCCTAGCGGTATGCGAGTAGAGATGGAAAGATCTACCGCGCCCACGCCGAGTGAAGGCGTTATTTCAAACCCTATAAGGAAAGAAGAAGTCGTTAAGGATTACACGCTTGACGATAGTTTTTCGTTTAATTACACCAAGCCGAGTGACGAAGAAATTGAAGTTTCGGTTGACGAGATTGAACCTAAAAACGTTTCGGTAAGCGATAAGATAGAAAGCCCGATAACCGATTTCCTTAAAAATTTAACCGAAGATACGAAAGTTCAAGAGCAAAAGGTGGTTGAACCTACTCAACCTTTTAGCGAAGAAATACCCGTAGTAGTTGAAGAAGAAAATACCGAGTACGCTAAAAAACTCATAGAAAATATGCCTATCAACTACAAGTATTCAAAACCGCCCGTTTCACTATTTAAGACGGTTGACAATACTCAAAACAACTACGAGTTTGAACTTTTCAAGGCGGAAACTAAGGCTAAAATATTGACCACGCTTAAAACTTTCGGCGTTGATACGGATATACCGCGCGTATTCAAAGGCCCTGCGGTTACTAGGTTTGATATCGCTATCCCGCCTGACGTTCCTATGAGCAAGGTTACCAAACTTCAAAACGACCTAAATTTGAGAATTGCCGCTAAAAGCGCTATAAGAATGATAGCGCCTATTCCTAACACGTCGTACGTGGGAATTGAAGTTCCAAACAAAGAACCCGATAGCGTTAGCATTAAAGATATAGTCGTGTCTGACGAGTTTATTAACACAAAACCTTTCTCGTTAGTTTTTGCTTTGGGGAAAGACGTTATCGGTAACCCCGTTTCACTAGATATTGCCGATATGCCACACCTTTTAGTTACGGGTACTACGGGTTCGGGTAAGAGCGTATGCTTAAACACCTTAATAATTAGTTTAATTTCAAAGTACGGGCCAGACGAGTTGCGGTTTGTAATAGTAGACCCCAAGCGCGTTGATTTAGAGCCTTTCAAGGATATTCCGCACATGATGTTCGGCGAAATCATTGAAGACGTTCCTATGACGAATTCTATGCTGACGTGGGCGGTTGAAGAAATGGAATCAAGGTATCGCGAACTCGCTAGGTCGCGTTCTAAAAACATTAAAGATTACAACGTAAAAGCAAAGGCAAACGGTCAAAAAATTATGCCGAGAATAGTTATTTTGATGGACGAGTTTGCCGATATTATGATGCAAGATAAAAAGGGCGTTGCAGTAAAAGTTTGTTTAATTGCCCAAAAAGCGCGCGCAGCAGGTATTCACTTAGTTCTTGCCGCGCAAAGACCGTCGGTTGACGTTATTGAAGGACCTATTAAATCAAACCTTCCGTCGCGTATCGTATTCCGCGCGGCGTCAATGCCTGACTCGGTTGTAAGTTTAGGCGAGCCGGGCGCTGAAAAACTCCTAGGTAGGGGCGACTGTTTGTATAAAACTAACGGTATGCTCAACGTAGAGCGCGTTATGGGGGCGTACGTGTCCGACGACGAGATGTACGCCGTTATCGACTACGTTAGCGAGCATAACGACAAGTATTACGACTATAATAACTGGGCTAAAATTGAAGCCCGCGTTAATCAAGTTTCGCAAGGCGCGGAAGGTGGTTTTTCTAGCGGTGGCGGAGAAGAACAAGGTGAAGACGGTATTGACCCTATCTATATAAAAGCAATGCGCGTAGGGTACAGTTTCGGTGGGCTTTCAGCGTCTTTCTTACAAAGAAAACTTGCAGTAGGTTTTCCGCGTGCAGGTAAGATTATCGACTGGCTTACCGACAACGGCTACATTACCCCCAACGCCGTATCGGGCAAGCGCCAAATGGTTATGACCAAAGAAAGTTTTGAAGAAAAATTCGGGGCTGAATAATGTTAAAAAATAAAAAAATAGGTCTTATATCGCTTGGGTGCGACAAAAATAGAGTTGACTCCGAAAGGGCGCTTGCGCTCATTAGCGATAGGGCTATACTCACAAACGATATAAGCGAGGCTAACGTAGTAGTTATCAACTCTTGCGCCTTTTTAGAAAGCGCGAGAAAAGAAGCGATAGAAACGGTTTTTGAAGTCGACGCGTTAAGGGGAAACGGCAACCTTGAAAAGATAGTTTTAACGGGTTGCTTACCACAAAAATTCGTCAGCGATATGTTTGACGAGTTTTTGGAAGTCGACGTGTTTTTAGGCTTTTTAGATTACGACTTGCTTTTTGACGCGCTTGAACTATCCTATCAAAACAAACGCGTAAATTTCGTTGGAAAAAATAAAAAAGTTACGATAAATAATAGAATACTGACAACCCCTTGTCACTATTCTTACCTTAAAATAGCAGACGGGTGCAACAATAAATGTACTTATTGCTTAATTCCTAAAATAAGGGGAAAGTATATATCCACCCCGATAGAAGAACTCATTAGCGAGACTAAAACTCTTGGCGAGATTGACGAGATAATACTCGTTGCGCAAGACGTAACGCGTTACGGCGAAGATATATACGGAGAGAGAAAGTTAGTTTCTTTAATTAAAGAACTATCTAAACTCGACACCGTTCACGGCATACGCTTACTATACTGTTATCCCGACGTGTTTGACGACGAGTTGATTGAAGAAATAGCATTAAACGATAAAGTGATAAAATACGTTGATATTCCGCTACAACACTCTCAAAACTCGGTACTTAAACGCATGAATAGGCGTGGTACACGCGAAAGTTATCTAAACCTTATTGAAAAACTTAAAAGCAGGGTAAACGGCATTGCGATACGCACTACGTTTATAGCGGGCTTTCCAGGGGAGAGCGAAGAAGATTTTTTAGGGCTTATCGACTTTATTAAGACTGCTAAATTTTCAAACGTTGGGTTCTTTGCATATTCAAGGGAAGAAGATACGCCGGCGTATAAACTGCCAAACCAAATAGCGGAAGAAGTTAAACTTGAAAGAGTTGAGCGCTTATACGAAGTTCAGCGCGAAATATCCGCAAGCATATTAAATAACTACGTTGGCAAAACTATTTCCGTAATATGTGACGGAATTGATTATGAAAAACAGTCCTTTTACGGTAGGGCGTATTTCCAAGCGCCCGAAGTTGACGGAAAAGTTTACTTTACTTACGATGGAACTATCAACCAAGGCGAGCGTTATAGCGTTTTGATTGATAAAGTTGACGATTACGATTTGTACGGGAGAGCCACAGATGAATTTACCGAATAAACTTTCACTTTTACGAATTATTTTAGTACCTATTATGGTTGCGATATTTTATATGTCGTTTATACCGTATAACTACTTAATCACGGCAATAATTTTTTTAGTAGCCGCGTTTACCGATTTTTTAGACGGGTATATTGCAAGAAAGTATAACCTAGTTACCGATTTAGGTAAGTTTTTAGACCCTATTGCCGATAAAATTCTAGTTATAGGCGCGTTTATAATAATGCTTACCGCACCTTGCATATTAGCAGGAAGTTTCGGCTATACTTTTTATCAACTTGCAGGCGGTATCGGTGTAACGATTATCGTTGCGCGCGAACTTATAGTTTCCGTTCTTAGAATGCTCGCCGCTGGAAAAGGCAAGGTTTTAGCGGCTGAAAAAAGCGGTAAAATTAAAACTTTGGTAACAGATTTTGCGATATTTATCTTGTTTTTATCTGCGGAATTTTCTATTTTATATATAGCGGGTATCGTTTTATATATAATTTCGGTAATTTTAACCGTGTATTCGGGTACGTATTACGTCGTAAAAAATAGGGAAGTATTCAAATGATACCCTTAAAAACTTTCAAACTATTCGGCATAGACGGTTTAGAACTTGAAAAGTATTTAACAAAAAGTGAAATACCGTACTCGCTATCAAATAACGGCAACGATTATTTGCTAAATTTAGATTTTTCTACGCTAACTGAGAGCGATGCCGATAGTAAACTAAAAGATTTTATTTCGAAATACAAAAGCCACGTTTACGCAGAGTCAAGCGTTACCCTAAAACAACAACTTGTAAAAATTTTAACGGTAAGAAAGGCTAAAATTTCAGTTGCCGAATCGTTTACGGGCGGTGGGCTTTCTAGCGAGATAACGTCGGTATCCGGCGCAAGCAAGGTGTTTTTTGAAGGAATAGTTGCATACTCGCCCGACTCAAAGCATAGTAGGCTTGGCGTTCCGTACGAGATACTTGATAATTTTCACCCCGTTTCTAGCCAAGTTGCTAGCGAAATGGTAAAGGGGCTTTTATCTAACGGTAATACTGATTTTGCAATATCAACGACTGGCATAGCAGGTCCAACGAGTGACGATTCGGGTTTTCCCGTTGGGCTTTGTTATATAGGGGTGGGTAGCCCTTCTAAAATTACCGTATACAAGCATAAATTTTCAGGCACTAGGGAAGAAATTACTAATCTTGGCATACAAACCGCGCTTTTTCACGCGGTTATGGCGCTAAGAAAAGGCGATTTCGACGTTTAATAAAGAATAATAAAAGGTGGATATACTATGGAAGCAAAACAAAAAGCATTAGAACAAGTACTCGGTCAAATTGAAAAGCAGTACGGCAAAGGCGCAATTATGAAACTTGGCGCTGGCTCGGCGGACCTTAACTTAGAAGTTATTCCCACGGGTTGTATCGCGCTTGACTTGGCGCTCGGCGTTGGCGGTGTTCCGCGCGGAAGAATAGTTGAAATTTACGGACCTGAATCTTCGGGTAAAACTACCGTTGCCCTTCACGTTATTGCCGAAACGCAAAAAAAAGGCGGTATTGCAGCGTTTATTGACGCGGAACACGCGTTAGACCCGTCGTACGCCGCTAAACTTGGCGTTAATTTAGAAGACCTTTACGTTTCGCAACCCGACACGGGCGAACAAGCGCTTGATATTACTGAAAGTTTAGTAAAAAGCGGTGCGGTTGACGTTATCGTTATAGACTCGGTTGCCGCGCTTACTCCAAAGGCTGAAATCGAAGGCGAAATGGGCGATAGCCACGTTGGTTTACAAGCAAGGCTTATGTCGCAAGCGCTTAGAAAACTTACGGGTATTACGAATAAGAGTAAAACTTGCGTAGTATTTATCAACCAACTTCGCGAAAAAGTAGGCGTAATGTTCGGTAACCCCGAAACAACCCCGGGTGGTAAGGCGCTTAAATTCTACGCGTCAGTTAGAATTGACGTAAGAAAGGCAGACGCGCTCAAAGACAGTGACGGTATGTTCGGCAACAGAACGAAAGCCAAAATCGTTAAAAACAAACTTGCGCCACCGTTCAAAACGGCTGAGTTTGATATTATTTACGGGCACGGCATTTCGCAAGAAGGTTGCTTAGTTGACCTTGGCGTTGAATACGGCGTGATGGAAAAATCGGGCGCGTGGTTTAGTTATAACGGTGATAAAGTTGCCCAAGGCAGAGAAAAAGCCAAAGATTTCCTTACCCAAAACCCTGAAATTATGGCGGAAATCGAAGAAAAAATTCGCTTAGCACACAAAGAAAAATTTGAAAATAAATAATAATATTATTATACAAAGGAAAATATGTCTGACTTAAATCATATATTATATACTTCAATTTCACTAATTTTAACTATCGTTGCAATGGTGTTTTTAAGCAAAAAACAACTCAGCGATAAAACTAAAACTTTAATTTTGAAAATTTCAGCGCTACTTACCGTAATTATACATTTTAGTAGTTTGTACGTTGATTATTTTTCGGGTAACGAGCCTAGCGTAGAGCAGTCAATGTTACTTCCGCTATATCCTTGTAACGTTGCTATGTGGCTACTTTTAATAGTTGCTTTTTTCAAAAAGAAAGAAGGTAAACTCTTTGACTTTTTGGCAATGGCAACCTTCTATTTAGGGTTGTTTGGCGGAATTATAGGTATCACCTTTAACGAAATTTATATAAATAACCCAAATCTTCTTGACTGGGGCGTATTAAAAGGGTTACTTAGCCACTCGACTATGCTATTTGGTTGTATCTACCTTTTAGTTGGCGGTTACGTAAAAATCGGCGTTTCAAATATGCTAAACGTACTTCTTGGCTTAATTTTACTAGTAGTTGACGGGGCGGTAATTATTCTTCTTCACTATATATTCGGGCTTGACCTACCTAACTCGATGTACCTACTTGAAATTCCGTTTGACTCAATGCCGTGGCTTAACGTTGTAACTATCGGTCTTCTTGCAATAGCAATTATCTTTATTGCAACTGCGCTTTACGAACAGTTTGCCCTTAAAAAAGAAGATAGGTGGTACACCAAATTAAAAGCGTTTATAAACAGCAAAAAAGCGAAGTAAAAACTTCGCTTTTTTTAATCTATTAAAACTTCTTTTCGCCGAATTTCGATAGGGTTGGAACGGTCTTTTCAAAAATGATATTTTTTGCGTATTTTTCGGCAATTTTGATATCTTCTGCCGTCTTTACAGTCCAAGTTATTATATTGTAATTTTTAATCATTTTGTAGTTGATAGGTAGGTCTTTTACCCTAACGGATAAAAAGTTAAACGGAACGTACAACTTAAACGCGAAAACGTTCATAAGTTTAGATACGATTTTAGGCGCTATTTTACTAGGTTCTCTCGTGCATAAAACGCCAACAATAAAGTTAGGGCGAAGCACGCTTACCCTTTTAACGATATTCGGGTTAAAACTTTGAACGGCGAATAAACCACTATACCCGTCAAGTTCTTTAACGAGTAGTTCTTCAATTCCCTTTCTTTTTTGGTGTTTAACTTCAATAAGTAAAGGCGTTCTTCCGTTCACAAAAGATAAAAACTCATGAAACGTCATAATAGGGTATTGTTTTCCCATAGGTCGAAGTGATTTTAACTCGTCATAAGTCGTTTCTCTAATATCTTTATCAACACCGCAAACCCTTAAAAGATTATCGTCGTGATAAACTACTAAAACGTTGTCTATCGTCATTTGCACGTCTAACTCTATCGAGTAGCCGAGTTCTATTGCCCTTTCAAATGCGGGCTGGGTGTTTTCTGGAAAGTTTTCGTCAAAAAGCCCCCTATGAGTAATAGACTTATTAAGTAACCAAGATATATCAGTTTTTCTCATTTTTATAACCTCTTAAAATATTTTAGCATTTATTTATGAATTTTGCAATTAGTTGACTTGAAAAATTATGATAGTTATAGTATAATCATACTATAATCGACAAATATGTAGTTTTTTCTAAAAAAGGATAAATATGCCCAAAACCGTTAAAGAAAATTTAAGAAATTTTTGTATAATCGCTCATATTGACCACGGAAAGTCAACGCTTGCAGACCGTCTTATCGAAATGACGGGGCAGGTTGCCGAGCGCGATATGGAAGAACAACTTCTTGACTCTATGGCGTTAGAGCGCGAGCGTGGTATCACTATAAAACTTACCCCCGTTAGAATGCTTTACAAGGCAAAAGACGGAAAAGAATACGTTTTCAACCTTATCGATACCCCCGGCCACGTTGACTTTACATACGAAGTTTCGCGTTCACTAAAAGCGTGCGAAGGCGCAATACTTATTGTTGACGCTTCACAAGGAATTCAAGCGCAAACGCTAGCAAACGTTTATTTAGCGCTTGATAGTAACCTTGAAATTATGCCGGTTATCAATAAAATCGACCTTCCGTCTGCCGACCCTATTGCAGCGGGTAAAGAGATAGAAGACGTTATCGGGCTTGACGGGTCTAACGCACCTAAAATATCAGCAAAAACGGGCGTTAATATCGAAGAAGTTTTAGAGAGAATAGTTACTGAAATTCCCGCGCCCCAAGGCGATGACGACGCGCCCTTAAAAGCCTTAATTTTCGACAGTTACTACGATAATTTCAAAGGTGTAATACTATTCGTTAGGGTGATAGACGGTACCGTTTGTCCCGGCACTAAAATTAAAACCTTTATGTCGGACAAGACGTTTGACGTTGTCGAAGTTGGTACGTTTAACCCAGAATTAAGACCAAAAGCAAGTTTAACTTCTGGCGAAGTTGGGTATATTGCAGCGTCTATAAAATCAATAATGGATATTGAAGTTGGAGATACGGTTTACGACGTTAATAATCCAACTAGCGAGCCACTTCCCGGTTATAAAAAGGCACAACCCGTGGTGTTTAGCGGTGTTTATCCGCTTGACGGGTCTAAGTTTAACGACTTAAAAGAAGCGCTATTAAAACTAAAACTTAACGACGCGTCTTTAACCTTTGAGCCGGACAATTCCACCGCCTTAGGCTTTGGTTTTAGATGTGGTTTTTTAGGGTTACTTCATATGGAAATTATACAAGAACGCCTAGAAAGAGAGTTCGGGCTTGATATAATTACGACTGCGCCGTCGGTATCGTATATCGTTCATAAAACCGACGGGGAGGTTATAACCGTTGAAAACCCAACGAAACTACCGCCCGTAGTAGAGATTGAGTATATGGAAGAACCTGTTATTAAGGCAAGTATTTATTCGCCCCCTGACTACGTTGGCGCGATTATGGAACTTTGCCAAGAAAAGCGTTGCGTTTTTGAAGATATGGTTTACATTGATAGTAAGCGCGTAAAACTCAACTACGAACTTCCGCTTAACGAGATAGTGTTCGACTTTTTCGACGGGTTAAAGTCAAGAACTAGGGGGTACGCGTCGTTTGACTACGAAGTTTCCGGCTATAAGCGTTCGGAACTTGTAAAACTCGACTTAATGCTCAACGGCGATATTTGTGACGCGCTTTCTATAATCGTTCACAAAGACAAAGCATACCAAAGGGGTAGAGCGATAGCCGAGAAGTTAAAAGAAGTTATTCCAAGGCAAATGTTTGAAATACCCGTTCAAGCAGCGGTAGGCGGTAAAATTATCGCGCGTGAAACGGTTAAAGCACTTAGGAAAGACGTTTTGGCAAAATGCTACGGCGGTGACATAACCCGTAAAAAGAAACTTTTAGAAAAGCAAAAAGAAGGTAAAAAGAAGATGCGCAAACTCGGTAGCGTAGAAATACCGAGCGAGGCGTTTATGTCTATACTTAAAATAGATTCAAGCGATAAATAGGAGTATTATGGCAGGAATATACGTTCACGTTCCGTTTTGTAAGCAAAAATGCAGTTATTGTGACTTTGCGTCTTTCCCAAAAGAAATAGGCAAAGCCGAAGTTTATTTTGCCTGCTTATACAAGGAATTAAAGGGTAGAAGCGTAGCCCTTAAAGATAAAACTTTTAATACTATTTATTTTGGCGGTGGAACGCCGAGTTTTGTCGAACCAAAATATATATACGGCGCGCTTAAACAAATATATTCTTGCTTTAACGTTTCTAAAAACGCTGAAATAACGTTAGAAGTAAACCCCGGCACTATTGACGAGAAAAAGTTAAAAGTTTATAAAAACGCCGGCATAAATAGGTTTAGTATAGGTTTACAAACGGCAAACGACCAAACTTTATACAAGATAAACCGCGTACACTCCGCTAGTGATTTTGAAAGGGCGGTTAAACTTCTAAGCGGTTATAATTTATCGGTAGACGTTATGCTTGGGCTTCCGGGCGAAGGCGTTGAAGACGTTAAAAACTCAATAGATTTAGCAACTAAATACGATAGCGTTAAACACGTTTCCGTGTACGCCTTAAAGGCCGAAGAGGGAACGCCTATGTTTACGAGGTATCTAAACGGGGAACTCCCGTCTGACGACGAAGTTGCCGACCTTTACGATTTTTCGGTTAACTACCTTGAAGAGAAGGGGTTTAATAGGTACGAAGTTTCTAACTTTGCTAAAAGGGGCTACGAGTCTAAACACAACTATAATTACTGGCAAAGAGGCGAGTATTTAGGCGTGGGGGTGGGCGCGTCGTCTTTTATAGACAATCGCCGTTTCACAAACACCGAAAGTATTGACGAATACGTGCATTGTATCTTATCTGGTAAGGTTGCCGAAGTTTTTGAAGAAGAAGTTTTAGGAGACGACGCGAAAGCCGAATTTACTATGCTTGCGCTTAGAACGGTTAACGGGCTTGATAAAAATTTATATAAAAAAGCGTTTAACTCGAACTTTGAAAAAGACTTTGAACTCGCAATCAAAAAAAATTCAAAACACCTTGATATATCGCAAAATTTTATAAAAATTAAAAAAGAATATTTATACGTTCAAAACTCAATTTTAGTTGATTTTATTTCGGAGAGATAATGAAGCCTTTCGTACATTTACATTTGCATACCGAGTATTCATTGCTTGACGGTATGGCAAGAATTAAAAGCGTTGTAAAGCGCGCCAAAGAACTTAATATGCCGGCTATTGCTATGACTGACCACGGCAATATGTACGGTGCCGTTCAGTTTAACGACGAGTGCGTAAAGGCAGGTATAAAGCCCATTTTAGGTACGGAATTTTACGTGTGTGACGACCATCTTCAAAAGGGCAAAATTAAAACTGACGACGTTGACGGTTATAAAGATAGAAGGCATTTAGTTTTGCTTGCTAAAAACGAGCAGGGCTATAAAACTTTATCGTTACTTAACGCTATTGCGTTTCGTGACGGGTATTATTATAAGCCGAGAATTGACCTTAATTTACTCAAACAGCACCACGAAGGCTTAATTTGTTTATCGGCGTGTATCGGCGGTGATATTCCGCAAGCAATTCTTCGCCACGACAACGATAAAGCAGAAGAATTAGTTTTATTTTTCAAAGAAATTTTTGGCGAAGATTTTTATTTAGAACTTCAAAACCAAGGCTTAGAAGAGCAGGCGTACGTAAACGCCTCACTCAAAGCGCTTGCTAAAAAGTTCAACGTTAAAACGGTAGTAACTAACGACGTTCACTACGTAAATAAAGAAGACGCCGTTACCCAAGACGTTTTGATGTGCGTTCAAACGGGGGTTAAAATAGATACGCCCAACCGTATGAAAATGCCGTGCGACGAGTTTTATCTAAAAAGTTACGACGAACTTTTGGAAGTTTTCAAAGATGACGAAATCGCGCTTGACACCACCTTAGAAATTGCCGACAAATGTAACTTTACGTTTGAGTACGGTCACTATAAATTCCCGCATTATATACCTAAAAACGGGCAAACTCCTATCGAGTATATAAGAAGTTTAATAAACGACGGTATTAAGCGCAAATACGGCGAAGAAACCGAGGAGATACGCGAGCGTATTGAAATGGAACTTTCCGTTATTGAAAAGCAAGGCTTTATCGAGTACTATCTTATCGTGTGGGACTATATAAACGCTGCAAGAAATATGGGAATATCCGTAGGACCTGGGCGTGGTAGTGGCGCAGGTTCTATCGTTGCTTACCTTATAGACATAACCGATATTGACCCGCTTAAATACGGGCTATATTTCGAGCGTTTTCTAAACTCCGAGCGCGTTTCCGCGCCCGACTTTGACGTTGACTTTGAAGACTCGCGCCGTCAAGAAGTTATCGATTACGTTAAGCGAAAATACGGCGAAGATACCGTTGCTAAAATCGTAACTTTTGGTACGATGGCTGCAAAAAACGCCATAAAAGACGTAGGGCGTGTGCTTAACGTTCCGTATAGCGAAATGGATAGGGTAACCAAAGCAATTCCCAACAAGGTAGTTAAAGGCGGTAAAACGGTTGAAATTAAAAGACCTAATATTTTAGAAAAAGTATTCGGTTTTTACGGCGATAACCCCGAAGAATATTCCGTTCCTGAACTCGTTGAAATGTATAACGAGAGCGCGGAGATTAAAAGGGTAGTAGATATCGCTATGAAACTTGAAGACGCGCCCCGTCAATCAAGTACCCACGCGTGCGGTGTAATTATCGGCGCGGATATTTTGGATAGGCATATGCCGTTATCTAGAAACGGCGAAGATATAACTACTCAGTACACGGGTGTTGAACTTGAACACTTAGGCTTTTTGAAGATGGACTTTTTAGGGCTTAGGAACTTGTCCGATATCAAAATGGCTATCGAGTACGTTAAAGAAAACCACGGGGTTGACGTAGTATTTGATAGAAACGGTTACGACGACCAAGGGGTTTACGAACTCATATCGTCTGGAAACACCACGGCGATATTCCAAATAGAATCAAGCGGGTTTAAGGATTTCTTATCAAGGCTAAAACCCAACTGCTTAGAAGATATAGTGGCGGCGGTGTCGCTTTACCGCCCAGGACCTATGGATTCGATAGGCAAATTTATAAATTCTAAGCATCACCCCGAAAAAATTAAGTTTGCGCATCCGCTACTTGAACCTATATTAAAACAGACGTACGGCTGTATAGTTTATCAAGAACAAGTTATGAAAATCGTTCAAGATTTAGCAGGGTACACCTTAGGTCAAGCGGATAACGTTCGCCGTATGATGGGTAAGAAAAAAGTAGCCGAAATGGAAAAGGAAGAGGCTGTATTTATCTACGGTAAACCCGAAAGTGTTGATGCTAGTGGTAAGGTAAACCGCGCGATTGACGGGTGCTTAAAGCGTGGCGTTCCCGAAGCCGTTGCAAAGCAAATTTGGAACGAAATGAAGGACTTTGCTAAGTACGCTTTCAATAAATCACACGCGGCGGCTTACTCGCTAGTAACCTATCAAACTGCATACCTAAAATGCTACTACGAGCCTGAATTTTTAACTGCCGTATTAAACAACCGCATCACGAACATTGAAGAAATAACTAACTACGTTAGTTATGCTAAGGAAGAAAAAGTTCCCGTTTTACCGCCTGATATCAACGAAAGCAAAACCTATTTCTCGGTAAAAAACGGAATTATTAGGTTTGGTTTAGCGGCGGTAAAAGGCGTTGGCGTTGCCGTTATTGACGATATTATAAGCGAAAGAGAAAAGGGTGGAAAGTTCACTTCCTTTGAAGACTTTGCACTTAGATGTATTCACTACGTAAACAAGCGCCTAGTTGAGAACTTAATATACGCAGGCGCGTTCGACTGCTTTGGTATTTATCGTTCACGCCTTATAGCGTCGTACGAAGAAGTTTTAGATAAGGCGCAAGTTATCGTAAGGGAAAGAGAAAGCGACCAACTTTCAATTTTCGGTATGATGGGCGAGCCTGAAAAGATTACCGTAACGTATCCTAATTTTAACGAGTACGACCAAAAGCAAAAACTCGTATTTGAAAAAAACGTTTTAGGCGTATACGTTTCGGGGCACCCGCTTGAAGATTATAAAGAAAAGTTTAGAAAATACAATTTCTCAACGGGTAAACTTTTATCAAAAGAAGAAAACGAAGACGGAGAAGTCGTGTATACCGACGTTAGTGACGGCATTGAAATATCAATGGGCGGAATACTTACGGGAGTTAAAAAACTTTCTACTAAATCTGGGCAATTTATGTCAATACTAACGGTAGAAGACTTATACGGCAGTATCGAGTGCGTAATGTTCCCTAAAATTCACGAAAAATACCGCAACAAAATCGAGCAAGACGACGTCGTTGAAATAAAGGGTAAATTGCAACTGAGAGAAGGTCGTGAGCCGAGCATTTCTATCGACCATATCGAGCCGATAGGCGATAAAAAAGTAGAGGATATTAAGGTAGAAGATAATAAAAAACGCACTTATCTAGGCTTAAAAATAGACGACAGCGTTGATATTGACGAACTTTCGGATATTCTATCCGCATACCCCGGCGAAATTGAAGTTTTTCTTAAAAAAGACGGAAAGTTATTCAGCGGTGGTATGTCCGTAAGAAAGTGCAACGGTTTAATTATGGAACTTAGTTCAGTTCTAGACGAAAAAGATATCGTATTTTTTGAAAAATAATAATAAAAATAGTAGTATTATAAACGAATTTATGATACAATTTACTTGGTTTTTTGCTTAAAGGAGTTACTATGAAGAAAATTGCCATACTTACAAGTGGTGGTGACGCGCCCGGTATGAACGCTTGCGTTAGAGCGTGCGTTCGATACGCTATCGCCAAAGACGTTGACGTTTACGGTGTAGAAAGGGGGTACGTTGGGCTAGTTAATAATAAAATCAACTTTATGTCAACTCGTTCGGTATCGGATATCGTTCACAGGGGCGGTACGATACTTAAAACGGCAAGATGTCCCGAGTTTTTAGACGTTGAGTATCAACAACAAGCGGCAGAAACTCTTCAAGCCTACGGAATTGACAGTTTAATCGTAATCGGGGGTGACGGGTCGTTTAGAGGCGCGAAAGACTTATCCGACAACTGCGGAATAAACGTCGTTGCAATACCTGCAACTATTGATAACGACCTTGATTATACCGATTTCACTATCGGGTTTGACACGTCTGTTAACACCGTTCTTAACGCTATCAATAACTTGCGTGACACTATGGGTTCGCACGATAGAGTTTCACTTCTCGAAGTTATGGGTAGAAAATGTGGAGATATAGCGTTATACGCTGCGCTTGCAGGTGGCGCTGAATTTTGCTTAACGCCAGAAGTTCCGTATAATATTGACGAAATTGCAAAAACACTCGTTAAAAGCCGTAAGCGCGGTAAAACGTCGAATATGATAATATTTGCCGAAGGCGCAGGCGATAGAGACGAGATTTGTAGAAGGCTTGAAGACCATACGGGGTTATCCGTTAAAACTACCACGCTCGGCTACGTTCAAAGGGGTGGTTCGCCAACGATGGTGGATAGAGTTTTAGCGGCGCGAATGGCGGTAAAAGCCGTTGACCTTATGATAGAAGGCAAAACTAACCGTGCTATCGGCGTTAAAGACAATAATATTTTCGATATGGATATAAGCGATGCGCTTGCATCCGAGCATAGGTTTAATCACGAACTTTACAAGGTAATGAATATCTTGGCAAGATAAAAAAAATTATAAATTTTTAAGGAGTTTTTACTATGAAGAATTTGGTTGGCGCTGCTATGTTTGCGCAATCGGGTGGTCCTACTTCGGTAATCAACGCTAGTGCAGCGGGTGTATTTATCGAAGCGTTAAAGCAAGAAAAAATCACGGCTGTTTACGGTGCTGCGCACGGTATTAGAGGTGTTTTACAAGAAGATTTTTACGATATATCCAAAGAAGATATGGAAGAATTATTACTTTTGAAAAACACTCCTTCGTCGGCACTTGGCTCGGTTAGATATAAACTTAAAGACGCGAAGAAAGACGATACCGATTATAAGCGTATCGTAGAAGTGTTCAAAAAGTACAATATCCGCTATTTCTTCTATAACGGCGGTAACGACAGTATGGATACTTGTAACAAAATTTCTAAATATATCAAAAAATCGGGTTGGGACTGCAACGTTATAGGCGTTCCTAAAACTATCGATAACGACTTATTTGGTACCGACCACTGCCCGGGTTTTGCATCGGCTGCAAAATATATTGCAACTACTATTATGGAAGTTAACCTTGACGCTAAGGTTTACGATACCCCTATGGTATGCGTAATTGAAGTAATGGGTAGAAATGCAGGTTGGCTTGCCGCTTCCGCAGCGTTGGCTGGTCATAAAGGTCTTGGTGCTGACCTTATTTATCTTCCTGAAATTTCGTTCAGCGTTGAAAAATTCGTTAATGACGTTAAAAAAGTTTGCGCTAAAAACAACAATAAGTGTATAGCAGTAGTATCCGAAGGTATTCACGATGAAAACGGTAAACTTATTTGTGAAGTTTTAGGTGAAACGGGCGCAAGAGATAGTTTTGGTCACGCTCAACTCGGTGGCGTTGGCGCTCAACTTGCTAACCTTATTAAAAATGAAACGGGCTATAAAACGAGAGGCGTTGAACTTAGTTTAATGCAAAGATGTGGTGCTCACCTTGCATCGAAAGTTGACGTTGAAGAAACGTTTAGAGCAGGTCGCGAAGCGGTTAAGGCTGCATGCCGTGGCACTACCGATAAAATGGTTGTTTATAAGCGTGACGTTGATAAAAACGGCAACTATAAATGCAAATACAGTATGGTTAACCTTAAACTCGCTGCTAACACCGAAAAAACCGTACCCCTTGAATGGATTATTAACGACGGTACTTACGTTTCAAACGAATTCGTAGAGTACGCGCTTCCGCTTATTCAAGGCGAGTCGAAAGCCCCCACGGTTGACGGACTTCCCAGATTTGCTAAACTTAAAAAAGTTCAAGCAGGCAAGAAATAATAAAAGTTAAAAAACTCCGCAATTTGCGGAGTTTTTTAATGATTTTATAATAAGTTTTTATATATCATTTCAACTAATTTTAGGTGTTCGCCACTAAACACTTGTGGCCAGTTTCTAACGTGCATACCCATCGTAACGGATACGCCAGTATTTGGGTCTACTAGCGCGTATGAACCGGCAGCCCCGTCCCACCCGAATTCTTTTTGTTTTAAGCCCCACGGCGTGTCAATTTTTCTAACTCTAACGCCTAAGCCGTAACCGTATTCCTTTCCTTCAACGCAAGTGTAGTTATTTTTAACGCTTAATTCCTTGGTATTTTCAACCGTCATAAGCGCAATAGTTTCGGGTTTTATAAGTTTATATCCGTTTGAAGAAATTCCACCGCAAGCAAGTGTTTCTAATAGCAGTGAACAGTCTTCAACCGTTGATTTAAGTCCGCCACCGCCACCGTCGTAAGTTTTGTGATTAGCCCACTTTTCTTGTTCGTAAGGGTAGGGCTCGATAACTCCGTCAACCGCGTGATAAAGGTCTTCAAAATCGCCTTCTAGAAACTTAAAGGTAGAGTGTTTCATATTAAGCGGTTTGAAAATTTCGTCAGCCACGAAATCGGAAAAACGGCTGTTTGTAGCAGATTCGATAACTCCACCCAAAACGTCATGCGAGAGCCCGTACATAAACTTATCGCCAGGTTCGAAGTGTAGTGGCATTTTTATAATTTCATTAGCGATTTCACGCGCGGTTGCAAATGGGTTTTGTATAAATTTTTGTTTAACGAACGGCGAGTTGAAATTATAGTCAAGCCCAGACGACATCGTTATCAAATGCTTAATCGTAACGGGTTTAGTTTTTATCTTTTGCCCGTTAACTAGCCTATACGAATTTTCAAATTCGGGAAGGTATTTTGAAACTTTATCGTCAAGCGATATAATTCCCCTTTCAACGCACGCCATAGTAGCAACGGCGGTTACTACCTTTGAACAAGAATACATATATAAAAGTTCCTTACCCGTAGCGTTGCCGTTTTTGTTTTGATAGTGGCGGTAAATAGTATCGTGCCCCTTTTTAACTAAAACGTCTAAATAGGGAATACCTTTTTCCTTTATTAAATAGTTGTCAATATAGTCGTTTATTACGTTCATAGTAAATATTATATTTAATACGAAAATCTTTGTCAAGATAAAAAAGCGGAGCAAAAACTCCGCTTTTTTATATTATACAGCGCCTTGCGCTTTCATTGATTCGGCAACTTTCATAAAGCCTGCTATATTTGCGCCCGCCATGTAATTTCCTTCTAAGCCGTAAGCCTTCGAGTATTCGTCGCACGCCTTGAAGATAGAAACCATTATGCCGTGAAGTTTTTCGTCAACTTCTTCGAAACTCCAAGAAAGGCGCATGCTGTTTTGCGTCATCTCTAAGCCAGAAGTTGCAACGCCACCCGCGTTAGACGCTTTTGCCGGGCCGTAAAGCATGCCTTTTTCAAAGTAAACGTCAATCGCTTCGGGGGTAGAGGGCATATTCGCGCCTTCTGCTACGCAGTAGCAACCGTTGTCTGCAAGGGCTTTTGCACCTACGCCGTCAAGTTCGTTTTGGGTAGCACAGGGAAGAGCAATATCGCACTTAACAGTCCATACACCGCTAGAACCTTCGTGGTATTCGGCGTTAGGTCTATATTTAAGGTATTCGCTAATTCTCTTTCTTTCAACTTCTTTGATTTGCTTAACGGCGTCTAAATCAATACCGTCTTTATCGTAAACGTAACCGTTAGAGTCGGAAAGAGTAACGACCTTAGCACCGAGTTCTTGCGCCTTTTCACAAGCGTAAATAGCAACGTTGCCAGAACCCGATATAACTACCGTTTGCCCTTTGAAAGACTTGCCGTTCGCTTTAAGCATTTCATCAGTAAAATAGCAAAGACCGTAGCCCGTTGCTTGCTTTCTTGCGAGCGAACCGCCGTAGGTTAAGCCTTTACCCGTTAAAACGCCGGTATATTCGTTTTGCAAGCGCTTGTATTGACCGAACATATATCCAACTTCTCTCGCGCCAACGCCGATATCGCCGGCAGGCACGTCACAATCTGCGCCGATATGACGATAAAGTTCAGTTATAAGGCTTTGGCAAAATCTCATAATCTCGCCGTCGGATTTACCCTTGGGGTCAAAGTCCGCCCCACCTTTACCACCGCCCATAGGAAGGGTAGTAAGGCTGTTTTTGAAGGTTTGTTCAAAACCTAAGAATTTTATAATGCTAAGGTTAACCGAGGGGTGGAAACGCATACCGCCTTTATAAGGGCCGATAGCACTGTTAAATTGAACTCTAAAACCGCGGTTTACTTGAACGTTACCGCTATCGTCAACCCAAGGAATTCTAAAAATGATTTGCCTTTCGGGTTCTACAAGCCTTTCGATAACGCCTGATTTAACTAAGTCGGGTCGCTGTTCAATAACGGGTTGTAAAGTAACGAAAACTTCGGTTACCGCTTGGATAAACTCGGGCTCGTTGGGGTTTCTCTTTTTTACTTGTTCTAAAACTTGAACTAAATATTCGTTGGTAAGTTTCATAAAACGCCTCCGCTATACTAAATAATTTTAATTTAGTATAAACTAAATGCGGTAAAAAAAGCAATAGTTTTAACTAAAAATTCACTAATGATTTTTCAAGGCGCACAAATAAGCGTAAATAGTTTGTAATTTTATAAAATTGTGGTACAATTAAAGGGTAAAAAATTTAAGGAACTAATTATGGATAAAGTTATTATTGCTATCGGTGGTGGCGATATGCGTGAAAAAACCACTATTAAAATTGACGAGTATATCGCGTCGCTTGCCAAAAAACACGCTGGCGAAAAGCGCGCTTACGGTTTGTATATAGGCACGGCGTCTCACGATTTTATGCCTGCGTTTAACACGTTTAGAAAAACTTACACCTCGGTTTTTGATATAAAAGCCGATTGCTTGTTACTTGAAAACGTTCAAACTAGTGACGAAAGAATTGATGAAAAGTTGTCAAAAGCCGATTTTATTTACGTTAGCGGTGGCGATACTTTATATATGCTTAAAAAGTGGGAAGAGCGCGGTCTTATCAAAAAACTTATATCGGCATACGAGCGCGGTGTTATAATAACGGGGCGCTCAGCAGGTGCAATATGTTGGTTTGAACAAATGTACACGGATAGCGAAATGCTAAACGGCGTTAGTGACGAGTATAAACTATATAAAGGTTTAGGCGTTATAAAAGGCACTTGTTCGCCACACTATAATTTAAGAACGGCAGATTTTGATAGCGCAATAGTGAGTAGCGATATAGAAACTTCTTACGCGATAGAAGATAATTCGGCAATAGAGTTTATAAACGGCGTTTTCACAAAAAGCATATCAAGCGGTGGTAATTCCTATATAATTTCACAAAAAAGCGGTAGTATTCACAAAAAACTTTTGTAATTTCACACCGTTTTCACACACCTTTGCTATCATTTAGTTAAGATATTGAATTTTGGGGGTATTATGAAGAAATTACTTATAGTTGACGATGAAGAAAAGATAAGAGAAGTCATTAAAGAATACGCCGAATTTGAAGGATATATAGCCGAAGAGGCGGGTGACGGTATGGAAGCCGTTAAAATGGTGAAAGACGGAGATTTCGACCTAGTTATTATGGATATAATGATGCCTAGGCTCGACGGGTTTTCCGCCGTTAAAGAAATAAGAAAAAGTAAAAATATCCCTGTAATTATGCTTTCTGCCAGAACCGAAGAGTACGATAAACTTTTTGGTTTTGAACTCGGTGCAGACGATTACGTTGTAAAGCCCTTTTCACCAAAGGAACTTATGGCTAGGGTAAACGCCGTGCTTAAAAGGAACGATGCGAGCGTTTCAGGCGTGGTAGACGAGGCTAAGTTTGACGGTTTAACTATCGATTTTGCAGGTAGAAACGTTTTCGTTGACGGGGAAAAGGTTGTTTTAACGCCAAAAGAATACGAACTTTTATATTATTTCGTTAAAAACGTTGGGATTGCGCTTTCGCGCGAGAGATTGCTTAAAGACGTGTGGGGTTACGATTATTACGGTGACGATAGAACGGTCGATACGCACGTTAAAATGCTTCGTTCGAGCATTAAAAAATATAGAAAGTTTATTATAACGCTACGTGGGGTAGGATATAAATTCGAGCCGTGAAAAATTTATTTAATTTTAACAAACTAAGAAATAGGGTTTGGTTATATTTCGTTGTATTTACCGTCTTGCTGGTATGCTTAATTTGGCTGTTGCAGACGGTTTTTTTCGAGTATAATTACCAAAGCGTTCGCGGTGAAACCATGAACGTTTACGCCGACTTAATTACGAGCGATATTAAAAACGGAACTTCTATAAATAAAGACTACGTCGCCTCGTTAAAAGAAGCAGATATTGAAGTTTGGATAGTAAAGTCAATAAACGGCAATCTCAACGTAATATACCCGAGTGAATATTATCTAGACTACGGTTCGCCAACTTACCTTGCGCTTGAACAAATCGTTCAAGGTATGGCGATAGACGATAAGTATTCTTTAAGTGGCGAACAGGTGTTTATGTCCGGCGCGCCTACTTTTTATACTGCTCGTAAAATTTTAGAGTATTCGGGCGACGAATACGTTATATTATTTTCGTCAATGCACTCGGTTAAAGACACCGTTACGGTACTTAGAAATCAACTCTTTTTCGTGGCCATTATAGTAACGGTTGTATCGCTATTTATATCTTTCGTTATTGCTGAACGCATTTCAAGACCTATCGATGATATGAGTAAAATTGCCGAAAGGTGGGCAAAGGGCGACGAAACCGTTTTATTTGAAGGCGGTAGTTATTTAGAGATGAACGATTTAGCGTCGGCTCTAAACAAAGCCAAAACCGAAGTTAACAAAACGGGTAAATTACAGCGCGATTTACTAGCAAACGTAACGCACGACCTTAAAACCCCGCTTACTATGATAAAGGCTTACGCTGAAATGATTAAGGATATTTCAGGCGACAATAAGGAAAAACGCGACAAACACACTCAAATTATAATCGACGAATCGGATAGATTAACTTTACTCGTAAACGATATATTAAACCTTTCAAAACTGCAATCTCAGGCTGAAAAATTTGATAAAACCGCCTTTAATCTTTCAAAACTTATAAATACCGTTATATATAGGTTTGAAAACGTTATGAACGAAAAGGGGTATAAGTTATATACTGAAATTGATAAAGACGTTTTCGTAGAAGGCGACGAGAAAAAGATAGAAGAAGTTGTATATAATCTTATAGGCAACGCTATAAACTACACGGGCGAAGATAAAATCGTCAAGGTGTTTTTGTCGGTTGACGGCAAGAAAGTTAAACTTGAAATACTAGATAGTGGAAAGGGTATCGATAAAGAAAATATTCAAACTATTTGGGAAAAGTATTACCGTTATTCTAAAACGCACAAGCGCACGGTAAAAGGTACGGGGTTAGGGCTTTCTATCGTAAAGGCGATACTTGACGCGCACGGTTTAGAATACGGCGTTTTAAGTAAAGTTGGCGTGGGCAGTAACTTTTACGTAATTTTTAACAAACTTACTGATAAGGAGTTAGAATTGCTAAATGGATAAAGATTATTTAAGACTAAACGGTGAAAGTAGGCTTGAAGATAAGAACGTTAACGAATATTCGGTAAAGGTAGCGGTTAAAAAGAAAAAAAGTACCGAAGAAAACACTACTTTGCAACTAATATTTGACGAGATTTACAGTAAAGGTAATTCGATAGGCGTTAGCGATGGAACTACTAATAAGCCCAAACTTTTAGACGCTATCGTTTTTTCTTCAATTATGCTACTTTTTAGCGTAATTCTTGCGGTAGTTGCTTATTTCACGAGAGAGTTTTTCTTGCTTCAACTTTTAGTAGTTTGCTCAGCCGTTATTCTTCCTATATCGCTACTGTATTTCTTTTATAGGTTAGACGTTAAGGGAAAGATTAAGTTTTCAACGCTGGTTTACTTGGTCGTTATAGGCGTTGCTATATTCGTAATTACGGAACTTATATTTGATAGATTAGTTAGTCAAACTCATCAAGCGTATCACTCCTTCGTTGCTATAAGGTGCTTAATTGAACTACTAGTTGCGTCGCTAGTTTGTTATTTAATAAACGGTGGTATGCGAAATAAATCGGCTACCACGCCTTTGCTCGTCGCGTGTGCGGTTGCGGTAGGGTTTGCTTTATCTAAAAGTCTATCTCAAAACTTTTCGCTTTTACTTATAGACGTAAACGTTGCTCCAAGCGGTGAAAAGATAGGCGCAATCGTCAACGTTGAAGGCTTTATAAAAAATTCTATAAATAACGTGATTTCTGCGTTTGCAACGGTTTCGGTTTACAGACCTTTCGTGTTTATTGCGCTTTGTATTATTATTGAACGCATATTAACTAGTCGAGCGTCAAGTGCTGGTAAAAAAACCGTTACTTCGGTTTTTACCTTCTTGTTTTGCGTGGTAACCTATATTTTAAGTTCACTTCAAACGCCTTTTAACGTTTTAACCTTTTTATATAACCTAATATCGATAGTTTTTACGGGCTACTTGTTTATAAATGCAATAAATTCCTGCGTAAAGGCTGAAAAATACGAATAAAACGCGAGTTCTCTCGCGTTTTTTAATTTTTTATTTACAAATTTAATTTGAAGTGTTATAATACCGTTATTAAATTACCTATAAGGAGTTATTATGGGAGAAAAGTTAAATAGAAAATACGGGCTTGTTACCGCAATTTGCATGGTTGTTGGTACGGTTATCGGCTCAGGTGTCTTTTTCAAAGCGCAAAACGTTCTTAACGCCACGGGCGGTAATATGCCACTTGGCATTTTGTCTTGGGTAATAACGGGCTTTATTATGATAATATGCTCCGCACAGTTTGCAGTTATGGCAACTAAGTACGAAAAGGTTAGCGGTGTAGTTGACTACGCCGAGGCTACTTGCGGTAAAAAGTTCGGTTATTATCTTGCGTGGTTTATGGTTAATATCTATTACCCGGGTATGACTTCGGTTTTATCTTGGGTGTCGGCTAGATATTTCGGCGTATTGTTCGGTTGGAACTTAGCAAGTGCGGAAGTTATGGTGCTTGCAGGCTTTATTTTAATCGCTTCGTTCACTATGAACGCCTTGTCGCCCAAACTTGCCGGTAAATTTCAAGTAAGCGCAACGTTTATAAAACTTATCCCTATTGCTTTAATGGCTATCGTAGGAACTATCGTAGGCTTGTTTAACGGCACTTTAACTCACAACTTCACTAACGTCGTTGGTGAGGCAGTCGGCGGAACGGGTGGTGGGCTATTCGCCGCTATCGTTGCAACGGTTTTTGCATACGAAGGTTGGATAGTTGCAACCAGTATAAACGCCGAACTTAAAGACCCGAAGAAGAATTTACCCATAGCGCTAGTCATAGGTGCGTTTATAGTCGTTGTTGCCTACGTTTTATACTATATCGGCGTTGCAGGTGGCGCGGATAATAAAGTTTTAATGGAAGATGGCGCAACTACCGCTTTCTCGAATATTTTCGGTACGGTTGGCGGTGCTTTTCTAAACATTTGTATAGTTATATCGTGCCTAGGAACGCTTAACGGTTTAATGGTAGGCGTAACTCGCGGTATGTACGCAATAGCAGCAAGAAACGAAGGCCCTAACCCCGAAATGTTCGGGCAGATTGACAAGGCTACTAATATGACTACTAATTCGTCTATTTGGGGTTTATTCGTAACTAGTATTTGGCTTATATACTTCTACGGAGCAAACTTAACCGAAGGTTGGTTCGGCGTGTTTAATTTCGACTCGTCTGAACTTCCTATCGTTACCGTATACGCTATGTATATCCCTATGTTTATTTCGTGGATTAAAACTCAAAAAGACCTTGGTAAATTTAAGCGTTTCGTGTTGCCGATAGCGTCTATCGTAGCGTGCGCGTTTATGATTTTTGCGGCAGTTTACGCTCACGGAATTACCCCGTATTTAACGGCTAAGCAAGACGGAAAGTTTGCTTTCCCCGTACTATTTTATCTTATAGTGTTTGCAGTTATTATGGGTATAGGCGCAATATTCGATATTAGAAAATCTAAAAAATCTAAGCAATAAAATTAGCATCCACCAGCACCGCTGGTGGATGTTTTCAAATATAATAAATTCGTTGCAACTGCCAACCCGTTCAATTCCCCAAATAACTTTTGTAAAACAAAAACACGGAGCAAAAACTCCGTGTTTTCTAACTTGGTAGCCCCAAGGGGAATTGCTCCGCTACGCTATCACGCCGGGGTTGCAAACAGTAGGTGGCTACTGTTTGGTTGCAACTAAAATTAAAGAATAAACGAGTGTTGCAACTGCCAACCCGTTCAATTCCCCAAATAACTTTTGTAAAACAAAAACACGGAGTTAAAACTCCGTGCTTTTTCTAGTGGTAGCCCCAAGGGGAATTGAACCCCTGATTTTGCCTTGAGAGGGCAACGTCTTAACCTCTTGACCATGAGGCCGTTTACTAAAATATATTATCACACAATTTAATATTTTGCAAACGATTTAGGGGTGTTAACGCTAAAATTTTATATACCGTTGAGTTCGTCTTTTTCGGGTAGGTGGGCGTGGTAGCGCTTAGGCATAAAATTTCGCATAAGACGTTCGTTTTTTCTTTCTTTTATAAAAACCGTGTCGTAATAGGTTTTGAAAAGCGAATGAAACTCGTCGTTTACGTAAAGTGGGTTAACTTTTTTTCGTACCGTTTTGGTTTTTCCGTTAAAGTGGGCGGAAATAACGTCGTGATTTAAGTCGTGAATAATAAACGGCATACTTTTATACCTTGATATAAAGTGGGGAAGAATTAGGGCGTTTACGTCGTTATCTGGAAAATATTTAGCATAATATATTCCGCTTTCCGTTTTAGAAAATCTAATAAAACCCTTAAACCTATGAACTTCAAGAAGAACGTGCGATACTAGTTTGTCAAAATTAAAAACGTCGGTATCGGAAAACTTATCCGCTATACATTTATTTGCGTTTACCGTTTTTTTAAGGTAGTTAAAAACCACGGTGTACTTGCATTCGTCACCACTTCTTAGCGCGGTGTAAATTTTGTTGAGTTCGCCGTATAAAAGTATGCTTTTTAACTTTCTAAAAACCTTGTCTGCCTTTGATTTATTCGTTTGAATTTCAACCGTTTCGTCGCAAAAGTCAAGTTGTATATCGCCGTTTACTACGGCAGTTGGAAACGTTTTAGTTTGATATGCGTTATATAGCGCGGTGAAAATACCGTCGACGCTACCGTCAATTAAATATATCATAATTCCCCCGTTAAAACAGATGTGTTTATCTCGCTGTTTGAAAACAGTGAAAGTTGCTCGCAACTTTCGTTACTATCAAGTGATTTCAACGCTCGTTCAACCATATTTTCTTTGATAAAACCGAAAAATTTACCGCTAAACGTTATAAAATGAATAGCGCGCTTTAAGGCTATTTTCATCTTTTCAAAATCGGTAATAGAAAGCCTTCCGTACCGCCTTGCCGATATGATTTTATACGCGCTTTTAACACCTATTCCCGGTATGCGAATTAGCATTTCAAGTGGGGCGGTATTAACGTCAACGGGAAAGAGTTCGGGGTGTTTTAGCGCCCAAGCGCACTTGGGGTCGTAGTCCTTTGAAAGATTTTCGTTTTCACTTATTAGTTCGTTGACCGAAAAACCGTAAAACCTAATTAGCCAGTCGGCTTGATATAGCCTATGCTCTCTAAGTAAACCTGCGGGAACGGTAGGCAGTAGCGCTGAATTTGTGGTTGGCACGAAAGACGAATAATAAACCCTTTTAAGCGCGTATTTTTTGTAAAGCGCTTGGGTAAGGTTTAGAATTTGCCCGTCACGTTCGGGGCTTGCACCAACTATCATTTGCGTAGTTTGTCCAGCGGGCAAAAACCTACTTTTTTTAGATTTATCCGCATCTTTTTCGCCGTGCAAGTAAGAAATGGGCGCAAGTATGCTTTTTTTGGTTTTTTGCGGTGCTAAAAGCCGTAGGCTTTTTTCGGTGGGTAGTTCTAGGTTAAAACTCATTCTATCAACGAACTCGCCGGCTCGCATAATAAGTTTTTGGTCAGCACCCGGGATGCCTTTTAAGTGAATATACCCGTGAAAGCCGTAAAGTTTTCTAAGTTTTATAACCGTTTCAAGCAAAAGTTCCATAGTGTAATCGGGGTTTTTATATACCGCCGACGATAAAAATAACCCTTCGATATAATTGCGCTTGTAAAACTCCATGGTAAGTTCACAAATCTCGTCGGGCGTGGCGGTGGCGCGTGGAAAGTCGTTAGAACGCCTACTTAAACAGTAGGCGCAATCGTAAACGCAGTTGTTCGTCATCAAAATTTTAAGTAGTGATATACACCTGCCGTCTTGCGTAAAAGAATGGCAAATTCCACCAGCACTCGCGTTGCCGATACCCCCTTGGTTTTTTCTAGAACTTCCAGAAGATGAACACGAAACGTCAAACTTAGCGCTTTCAACTAAAATTTTCAATTTTTCTGCCGAAATCATACCCTTTCTCCAAATACGAACATTTGTTCATATTATACGCCACACAAAAACAAAAGTCAAACGTTTGTTCGAAATTTTGTCTAGTAAAATAATGGTAAATATTTTTGATTGTAAAAGGGGAGTAAAAGATTGACAATTTTGCTTAGTGATATTAAAATATACCTAATAAAAACTTAAATGGAGTTTACTATGGCTGAACTTATGGGTAGTTTAAGGCGCACCACTTATTGTGGAACGCTTGGTATTGAAAACGTCAATCAAGAAGTAGTAGTCGTTGGTTGGGTTCAAAAAAGAAGAAACCTTGGCAGTTTAATTTTCGTTGATTTACGAGATAAAACGGGTATCGTTCAAGTGGTGTTTGACAGTTCCTTTTCTCAAACCGTGTTTGAAAAGGCGGGCGCTATTCGTTCGGAATACGTCGTTATGGCAAAGGGTACGGTGAGAGAAAGGTCTAATAAAACCGATAAAATTAAGACGGGCGCTATTGAAATTTTAGCGTGTGAAGTTAAGATTTTATCCGAGGCTGACACCACGCCGTTTGAAATTTTAGACGATACTGACGTCAATGAAAATTTAAGGCTCAAATATAGGTATTTAGACCTTAGAAGACCTTCACTTCAAAACAAATTATTCCTTCGCCACAAGGTGTGCAAAGCAACGAGAGATTATCTTGATAATCTCGACTTTTGCGAGGTTGAAACGCCTATGCTCGGCAAATCAACTCCCGAAGGCGCTAGGGACTATTTAGTTCCGTCACGCGTGCATCCCACGTGTTTCTACGCGTTACCGCAGTCGCCCCAACTTTACAAGCAACTTTTAATGGTTTCCGGCTTTGATAGATACTATCAAATTACCAAGTGTTTCCGTGACGAAGATTTAAGGGCAAACCGCCAACCTGAATTTACGCAAATCGACTTAGAGATGAGTTTCGTTGAACAAGTTGAAGACGTTATTTATCCCGTTGAAGGTTTAATTAAATCTATCTTCAAAAACACTATCGGTCTTGATTTAGGCGAAGGGCATTTCCGCCAAATTTCGTATAAAGAGGCTATGGAGCGCTACGGTTCGGATAAACCCGATACGCGTTTCGGCTTAGAACTTCAAGACGTATCCGCTATCGCTAAAAAAATCGACTTTAAGGTGTTTAGTGACGCGCTTTCTATAAACGGCGTTATAAAAGGTAGCGTTAGGGCTATAAACGCTAAGGGCTTTGCGTCTAAACTTTCTAGAAAGGATATCGACGGGCTGGTTGAGTTCGTTAAAACCTTAGGCGCGAAGGGGCTTGCTTGGCTTTCTCACCCCGTAGGCGGTGAAGTAAAAGGTTCTTTCTTAAAGTTCTTAACCCAAGAGAACGTTCAGGAACTTACCGATAGGCTTAACTTTGAAGAAGGCGACGTATTGTTCTTCGCTGCGGACAAAGATTCGGTAGTGTATAACACTCTCGGTGGGCTTAGACTTCACCTTGCTGAAAAGTACGGTCTTATCGATAAAAACACCTACGATATTTTGTGGGTAACTGAGTTCCCGATGTTTGAATATAGCGAAGAAGAAGACCGTTTCGTAGCGGTTCACCATCCGTTCACTTCGCCGATGGACGAAGATTTGGAACTTTGCGTAAAAAATCCTAGCAAGGCTAGGGCAAAGGCGTACGATATAGTTATAAACGGTCAAGAAGCGGGCGGTGGCTCGATAAGAATTCACCGCAGAGAAGTTCAAGAAAAAATGTTTGAAGTTCTCGGCTTTACACCCGAAGATATTAAAGACCGTTTTGGGTTCTTCGTTGACGCTTTCCGTTACGGCGCACCCCCGCACGGTGGACTTGCGCTCGGGCTTGACAGAATGGTGATGCTACTTACTAAAACCGATTCAATAAAAGACGTTATTGCCTTCCCGAAGGTTCAAACCGCGTCTTGCTTGATGTCTGGCGCACCCGACTTCGTTACCGAAAAACAACTTCAAGAACTTCACGTTCAACATATCGAAAAATAATTGTAAACCACTTAGCGCGTTGCTAAGTGGTTTTTTTATATAAAAAAGTCATTTTTGCTATTGCATTGTCGTTTTAACTGTGCTATAATTAACACGTTAATTATGGTTTTATCAAAAAAACCGACTAAAAAGGAGAAACTAATCGTGAAAATGACATTTCGTTGGTACGGTGAAAACGACTGTATCCCACTAAATCACATTAAGCAAATTCAAGGTATGTCGGGCGTAGTTACCGCCGTTTACGACGAGCCCGTCGGCAACGTTTGGCCTCTTGAAAAACTTCTTAAACTCAAAAAACTCGCTAACGACGCGGGGCTTGAAATGGAAGTTATAGAGTCCGTTCCCGTACACGAAGATATTAAACTTGGCAAACCCACTCGTGATAAATATATCGAGGCGTACAAGCAAAACATTATAAACTGCGGTAAAGCAGGTGTTAAGTGTATTTGCTACAATTTCATGCCTGTATTCGACTGGTTTAGAACTAATCTTTACTTTAAGCATCAAGACGGGGCTACTTCGCTTTCTTACCACCTTGCCGATATGGAAGGGCTTGATAAGAGAAATCTTCGCCTTCCCGGGTGGGACGAAAGTTATACGGTTGACCAACTTAACGACTTATTAAAAGAGTACGAAAGCGTTGACCACGACAAACTCTTTGAAAATTTCGTATATTTCTTAAAGGCGGTTATGCCCGCGTGTGACGAAAGTGGCGTTAATCTTGCCGTTCATCCTGACGATCCACCGTGGGATATTTTCGACCTTCCTAGAATTATTTGTAAGGAAGAAGATTACGAAAAGATTTTCAAAGCCGTTCCAAACATGCATAACGGTATTACTTTCTGTACGGGGTCGCTCGGCGCGGGTAGGTTTAACGACCTTCCTAAAATGGCGGGCAAATACGCAAAGCGTATTCACTTTGCTCACCTTCGCCAACTTAAATATACCGACGACGTTGACTTTTATGAAAACGGTCATATGACGCATTGTGGCAACGTTGATATTTACGAAATCGTTAAAGCCCTTGAAGACAACGGGTTTGACGGTTACGTTCGCCCTGACCACGGCAGAAACGTTTGGGGTGAAAATGCAAAACCCGGTTACGGTTTATTCGACCGCGCTATGGGTGCAACTTATCTTTACGGTTTATTTGAGGCTGTTCAAAAAGGTAAGAAATAATATTTGCGCTTAACGATAAAGCGTTTGAAGAAATTTTGATAATTAAGGAGAATTGAAAATGAAATTACCTTTTAAGATTGATTTAACTGATAAAGTAGTTGCAATAACGGGTGCCGGCGGTATTATTTGCGGTGAGTTTGCAAAGGCGTTAGCAGAGTGTGGAGCGAAAGTTGCGCTTTTAGATATCAACTATGACGCTGCTAAGAAAATCGCTGATGAAATCGGCGAAAATGCAATTGCTGTAAGATGTAATTGTCTTGATAAAGCAAGTATCGAAGAGGCTAAAAATACCGTTAACGAAAGTTTTGGCGCGGTTAACTTCTTAGTAAACGGCGCTGGCGGTAACAACCCCAAAGCAACCACCGATATTGAAAATATGACGCCCGATATAGAAGGCGAAGTAAAGACCTTTTTCGATATTGACGAGAAAGGTTTCAAGTTTGTGTTCGACCTAAATATTACGTCTGCATTCCTAGTAACCCAAGTGTTTGCGAAAGATATGGTTAAAACGGGCGGTAACATTATAAACGTTTCGTCAATGAACGCGTTTAGACCGCTTACTAAAATCCCCGCGTACTCGGCTGCAAAAGCAGGTATTTCTAACTTCACCGAGTGGCTTGCAGTTCACTTTGCACCGTGCAATATCCGTTGTAACGCAATTGCACCGGGGTTCTTTGCAACCAACCAAAACCGCGCGCTTTTATTCAATGAAGACGGTACGCCTACCGCAAGAACGGGTAAGATTTTAAGGGGAACGCCTATGAATAGATTTGGCGAAATCTCCGACCTTATCGGCACTTTATTATGGCTTGCGAGCGACGAGGCTAGCGGTTTCGTAACCGGTTCGGTTATCGCAGTTGACGGTGGCTTTGCAGCGTATAGTGGCGTTTAACTTAAAATGAAATATATCTCTCAACTCGATTACGAGCACGTTCCATATAAAACCAACGTTCTAAACGACCAAGTTCCCGACGAGTTAAAAATTAGAAACGTTAGAAAATCGGGTTGTGGCTTATGTTCAGTCATTATGATACTTGACGGGCTTTTAGGTATAACGCTTTCGGTAGAAGACTGCGTTAAAATATCCCATAATTGCCTTGCAAACCACGCAACGGGTACGGATATGAAAGTTTTAGCGCCCGTTATCGCTGAAAAATACGGGTTAAACTATTTTCAAAGTAACGACGTTGGCGAGGCGATAAAGCACCTTCAAAACGGCGGTATGATAGTAGCGCACGTGGGCGTTCCCGTTGGTGAAAAGGTGGGTTTGTTTACAAACGGTGGGCATTATATTGCGCTTATCTCGACTGACGGTGAAGATTTTTGTATATTAGACCCGTCTTATACCCCTGAAAAGTTTACCATTCCTGAAAGAGAGGGCAAAGTTAACTTTTCTAACGCGCCGTATCTATATTGCAACGTTAAGGTTTTAGATTCTCAAACAAAGCCAAACAAAATTAAATACCATATGTTTTCGCGTAAAAAGTGAAATATAATTTAGTTTATAAACCGCCTTTATTATAGGGCGGTTTTAATTTTACGGTTATAAAAAGCAATTTTTTGGTCGATAATAGGCTAGGAGGTTTATTATGGAACTTAAAAAAAGTAAAACTTACGAAAACTTAAAAAAGGCGTTTATCGCTGAGTGTGCCGCTAGAACGAGATATGAATTCGTCGAATACGGTCAGCGTATGGCAGGTTACGAAGGGCTTGCAACGATTACCGATAAAATAGCATACCAAGAATTTAACCACGCGCGTATGTTATACACTCATATTGAAGACGCGGATAAGCAAACTATCGTAAACGAACAAATTAAAGTAGATTTACCGTTTAGGCAAAAGTGGGATTTAGTTGAAAACCTAAAACTCACGGCAGACGACGAGGAAGAAGAGGCTAAATTTTATCAAAAAGCCTTCAAAATAGCCACCGAAGAAGGTTTTCCTGAAATTGCGGGGTTATTTGATATGATAAGAAAAGTAGAACTAAAACACAAAAAGATTTTCACCTATCTTTACGAGAAAATGAAAGACAAAAAACTATTCAATGCGGAAAAGGAAAAAGAGTGGTGCTGTCCTTCGTGTGGGCATACGGTAAAAGCGAGTACAGCGCCTGAAAAATGCCCGCTTTGTATGGCTAAGCGCGAAACCTTCTGCATAAGCCTACCAAAAGATTTATGCATTTTATAGTAGGAGATTCGCTATGGATAAGCCTAAAATAAAAAACCTTGACGACAAGGCGTATCAAGAATATATTAAAGAAATGGTGGGCGACGAAGAAGTTGAACTAATTCCCACCCAAAAAAAAGACTGAAAGAACATACCCCTAGGGGTATGTTTTTTAATTTCTTAAAAAAAATCATCAAAAAATTTATATAATTATAAAATTATATAAATAAATGGTAGCAAAATCTAAAAATTTGTGGTATAATTTTTGAAAGTATTTATAATTTTTTACAAGGTGAATTATGCTTAAAAAAGTTTGTGTAAAAGAAGTTTATAAAAACCCCCAAGATTTTTCAGGGGTAGAGGTTTCCGTTTCGGGTTGGGCTAGAACGATACGCGATAGTAAAGCGTTCGGCTTTATCGAACTTAACGACGGTAGTTTTTTCAAGAGCGTTCAAGTAGTTTTCGAAAGAGAAAAAATTGAAAATTACGACGAGATTGCAAAGCAAAACGTAGGTTGTTCGTTAACCGTTATAGGTAAAGTTATTTTAACACCCAACGCAAAACAACCCTTTGAGATAAACGCGACGAGTGTTAAGGTTGAAGGCACTTCAACGCCCGATTACCCTTTACAAAAAAAGCGCCACTCAATGGAATATTTAAGAGAAATCGCTTATTTAAGACCTAGAACGAACACTTTTAGCGCAGTGTTTAGAATTAGAAGTGAAGCGGCTTTTGCTATACACGAATTCTTCGTTAAAAACGGTTTCGTTTACGTTAATACGCCTATAATTACGGGGTCTGACTGCGAGGGTGCGGGCGCTATGTTCCAAGTAACTACGCTCGATATGAATAACCTTCCTAAAACCGAAAACGGAAAAGTTGATTATAAGCAAGACTTTTTTGAAAAGCCTGCAAGCCTAACGGTATCCGGTCAACTTTCGGCTGAGGCGTACGCGCTTGCTTTCGGCAAAGTTTACACCTTTGGCCCAACGTTTAGAGCAGAGCGTTCAAACACCGCTCGCCACGCTGCTGAATTTTGGATGATTGAACCGGAAATGGCGTTTTGCGACCTTCAAGGGGATATGAACGTTGCCGAGGCTATGGTTAAAGCGATAATAAACCACGTTATGAAAACTTGCAAGGAAGAACTTGAATTTTTGAATAACTTCGTAGATAAAGGCTTACTTGATAGGCTTAACAACGTAGTTTCTAACGAATTCATAAGGTTAACCTATACCGAGGCTATCGAAATTTTAACCCCCGTTAAAGATAAGTTTGAATACCCCGTGTTCTGGGGGTGCGACCTTCAATCTGAACACGAGAGATATCTTACCGAAGTCGTTTACAAAAAGCCGGTATTCTTAACCGATTACCCCAAGGAAATCAAGGCTTTCTATATGAGGCTTAACGACGACGGTAAAACCGTTGCCGCATCCGACCTTTTAGTTCCGGGGATAGGCGAACTCGTTGGCGGTTCTCAAAGAGAAGAGCGTGAAGACGTTTTAAGGTCGAGAATTAACGAACTTGGGCTTAAAGAAGAAGATTACGACTGGTATATCAATTTAAGAAAGTTCGGTGGCGCTAAACACGCTGGCTTTGGCTTGGGCTTTGAAAGAATGATAATGTATTTGACGGGTATTTCTAATATTCGTGACGTTATTCCTTTCCCAAGAACGGTTTCTAACCTTGAATATTAAGGAGAAATTTTATGAAGATTTTATTAGATGCTTTTGGTGGCGATAATTCGCCAAACGAGATAATTAAAGGCGCGGTAGATTACGTAAGTTCTGGCGGTAGCGCGGAAATTACCCTAGTTGGTAAGGTTGACGTTATTAAAAAAATTATTGAAGAAAACGGTTATAGCGATAAAAATTTATCCTTTTTGAACGCTACCGAAGTTATAACTTGCGAAGAAGCGCCTACCGAAGCGTTTAGAAAGAAACCCGACTCGACTATCACCGTTTCTATGTCGGCGTTACGCTCGGGTGAATACGGCGCTTTCGTATCGGCAGGGTCAACCGGCGCAGTACTTACCGCAGCAGTATTAAAAGCGGGCAGAGTTAAAGGTGTAATTCGCCCGGGGCTTGGAACGATACTTCCGTCAATAAGCGGTAACCCCGTTATGTTTATGGACGTTGGCGCTAACGCTGACTGCAAGCCAGAATATCTCGTTCAGTTCGCTATTATGGCTGACGCATACATGAAAAAAATCTACGGTCTTAAAAATCCTAAAATCGCACTACTTTGCAACGGCACGGAAGACGAAAAGGGCAGTTCCTTTACCCACACGGTATTTAAGGCGCTTAAACAAGTTGACGGTATTAACTTCGTTGGCAATATCGAAGGTAGAGATATCTTAACGGGTAATTACGATATCGTCGTGACCGACGGGTTTAGTGGCAACGTTGCAATCAAGTCAACCGAAGGTGCTGCAAACGCGATTATCGCTATTCTTAAAAAGAATATTTTGGCGTCGTTTAAGGCAAAACTTGGCTTTTTACTTATGAAAAAGGCGTTCAAAAACACCATGAAGGAAGTTGACTACAACAACCGTGGTGGCGCTGTTTTATTAGGTATTAACGGCGTGATAGTAAAGTCGCACGGCTCGTCAAAAGCGCCCGCGATAGTTGCTTCGCTTTATCAGGCTGAAAAGGCGGTTAAAGAAGATATTAAATCTGAAATTTCCGCTCGCTTGTGTGATGAAAAGTTAAAAGAGATAATTTACGAGTAATATGGTGTTTCATTTAAGCGAAATTGAAAAGAAAATTGAATATTCTTTCAAAAACCCCGAAATTTTAAGGGTTGCTTTTACGCACGCGTCGTACAGCAACGAAAAAAGGGGCGAAAAGAACAACGAACGCCTTGAATTTCTAGGAGATAGCGTTCTTGGTTTCGTGGTTACCGATTATCTTTTCAGGGGTACTAATGAAGACGAAGGTGATATGACTATGCTCAAACAAGCGGTAGTTTCCTTCAAACCACTTTCGCTCGCTTGCGACAAACTAAAACTTGCTAGTTATCTTTTAGTTGGTGAAAAGGTACAAATCACCGAAAAACTCAAAGAAAATTTAATGGAATCGGTAATCGGTGCGATTTATCTTGACGGCGGGTTAGACGAGGCTCAAAAATTCATAGTAAAAAACCTAATAAAACCGTATTTAGTTTTAGGTGGTAAGGTTTTAGATTATAAGAGCGAACTTAACGAACTCTCTTCAAAAAAACGATTTGAGGTCGGTTACGAACTCATAGAAAAAACGGGGCTTGACAATAACCCCACTCACACGGTAGCCGTGTTGATTGATGGAAAGCGCGTTGCAACGGCAACCGCTAACGGCAAAAGGCAAAACGCCGAACAACTAGTTGCAAAAAAGGCGTTAAATATATTGCAAAAAAATAAAAACGGTAAAAAAAATGCTTAATTTCGAAAGAATTGAACTGCTCGGCTTTAAGTCGTTTGCAGACAAAGTTAAAATCGACCTTTTAGACGGTATTACCGCCATAGTAGGTCCTAACGGTTGCGGTAAGTCTAACGTTGCCGACGCTATTAGATGGGTTCTTGGCGAACAATCGGCAAAAACTCTGCGTGGCTCGTCAATGCAAGACGTTATTTTTAGTGGAACTCAGTCGAGAAAGTCGCTTTCTTACTGCGAGGTTTCGCTATACTTTAACAATACCGAAAAACTTTTCCCGAGTTTAGAGTATAACGAAGTAGTTATGACTAGAAAGTTATACCGTAGCGGTGAAAGTGAATATTATCTTAACCGCCAACCGTGTCGTATGAAAGACCTTATCGACACTTTGCACGAATGCGGTGTTTCAAAAGAAGGTTACACGATAATCGGTCAAGGCAAAGTATCAGAGATACTTTCGTCTAAGCCCGAAGATAGGCGCGCTATATTTGAAGAGGCGGTGGGTATTGCTAAAACCAAGCGCGATAGAAAGGAAACTATTTCCAAACTCAACCGCACGGCTGACAATATTACCCGTGTATCCGACATTATTACCGAGCGTGAACGCCAACTTGAACCGCTTAGAAAACAAGCGGAAAAAACGAGGGCTAACCGCGCCTTGTCCGAGCAACTTAAATTCCACGAAATTAACACCTACTTATATAAATACGAAAACGCCAGCGAAACCAAGCGCAAAATAAACGATAGAATTAACGGTTTAACCGAAGAAATCGAGGCAAGGCGTTTAGAACTTAACAAAACGGTTGAAGATTACAATAAGCATCAAGACGAAATCAAAAATGCAGACGATTTGTTAAGGGCAATAGGCAACGAGATTACCGACCGTTCGGTTGACCTCGAAAAGCAATCGGGCGAAGCAAAGGTTTTTGCCGAAAAAATATCCTTTTTCCGCTCAGAAAACGAAAGATTAAAGCAAGAAAACGAGCGTGGCGAAAAGAAGATTGACGAAAATCAAACGGCGCTTAAAAATAAAAAAGAGTACTGTTTATCGTGCAATAAAGAAATTGACTTGCTCACTAAAAAATCAACCGAAATTAGCCAAAATATCGCTAAATTGTCGGCTGAAATTACTAGGGGTGAAGACTTAGCCGAGTCCGTTCAAAACCAAGTTATAAAAAGCGTTGAGTCACTTGCAGACATCAATAAAAATTTAGGCGCTTTAACGAGTGAAAAATCGGTTATTTCAACCCAACAAAAAGCGATAGTAGAAAAGGTTAACGCGCTCGTTGACAAGTACACCGTTTTATCGGTTGAGAACGAGAAAAATAAGCAAGAACTAACTTCGGTTGAAGAATTTATTGAAAACACTAAACTTTCGATTAAAGACCGTGAAGACAGTATTTCGTCAACCAACAAGTACTTAGAAAGCGTTGACAATAAAATTTACGCCTTAAAAACCAAACTTACGGGCGAAGAAACTAGTTTAAGATTATATCAAGGTCTTAAAAATTCTTTTGAAGGCTATTCTCACGCCGTTAAAAAGTTAATGAACGCGTCTAAGGTAGACGGTGAACTAAAAAGGCGTATAAAAGGCGTGGTAGCGTCAATAATATCTACTGATAAAAACTACGAAACGGCTATTGAAACGGCTATCGGTGGCGCTCTTCAAAATATCGTTACCGATAATCCTAGTGATGCGGAATACGTTATCAACTACTTAAAGCGTACCGACGGTGGTAGGGTAACTATTTTGCCCGTAACGTCGGTAAAACCTAGGGTCAACGCGCAAGATACGACTTCTGCACTTAAAGAGCGCGGAGCGCTTGGGCTTGCAACCGAACTCGTTAAATACGATAGTTATTTTGAAAACGTCGTTAGCCACTTGCTCGGCAACACGCTTATTTGCGATACGCTTGAAAACGCTACCCAAATTGCCAAAAAGTTCCGTTTCTCGTTTAGAATAGTAACGCTTGACGGTGACGTTCTTTCGCAATCGGGCTCAATGTCGGGTGGTTCTAAGCGCAAAAACGACGCTAACTTGTTAGGTGTAGACCGTCAAGTTCAAGAGTTGCAAGACGCTATATTGAAAGACAATAAAGAACTTTCAATTTTACAAAACAATAAAACCAACCTTTTAAGCCAAGTAAACGAAGAGGTTTCTAAGTTAAACGATGAAAACTCAGCACTTACCGACGCTAAGCAAAAGGCTATTACCTTGCGTGAAAAAATTACTGCAAGCGATAAGGTTTTAGTTGACACGCAAGCCGAAATTGAAAAAAATAAAGACGATATTGCGGTAATTAGCAACCGTTTAACTGAAATTTCAATGGCGTACACTGATATCGAGGCGGGCAACGAAAAAATCAATAAGGAAAAGGAAACCGCGTCGAAAGAGCAGTCTGAACACCGCGAAATGTTCCAAGAACTTAGAAAAAAGCGTGACGAAGTTCTTAAAGAGAATACCGAAGTTCAGGCAAAACTATCGTATCTTCGTTCGGAAATTTCGTCGGCTGAAAGCGAAATTGAAAGGTTAAATAACGAAATTAAGGCTATTGAAAACACCGCTTTAACTAACGCGCAAACTACTGAAAACAACCTTAAAATTATCGATAATTTAACGAGAAAAGCAGAACAAGTTTCGCTTTCTGCGGAAGACAAAAAGGTTTTAGAAGACTTGCGCCGTCAACAAGCGGAGTTTGATAAAAAGAAAGAAAAACTTAACGAACTTATCGCGCAGGATAACTTAAAGCGTGAAGTATTGCAAGCCGATATCGACAAAAACACCGAAAAACGCGCTAATGAAGAAGTTAACTTTACAAAGGTTGATACCGAACTTGACTTTATGTCGCAAAATCTATTTACAGAGTATCAATTAACCTACGAAACTTGCTTGCCACTTCGTGACGAAAATTACGAAATTTCCACGTCGCATCAAGAAATAACTTCATTAAAGCGCAAAATTGCAGCGCTTGGTAGTATTAACCCCAACGCGATTGAAGAGTATAACGAACTTAGCGAGTCGTATAACGAACTAGTATCTCAGCGTGACGACCTTTATAAGGCGCAAGACGACCTTCAAAAGGTTATTGACGATTTAACTAAGGAAATGACGCTTACTTTCAACGAAGGTTTCAAAACTATTCGCTCGAATTTCTCTAAGATTTTCAAAGAGTTGTTCGGTGGTGGTAGCGCCGACCTTATCGTTGAAGAAAGTACTACGGGTGACCCGCTTGACGCGGGCATTGAAATCGTTGCCGAACCACCGGGAAAGAAACTTCAAAAGATATCGCTACTTTCTGGTGGTGAAATGTCGCTTACCGCTATTGCGATACTATTTGCGATTTTAAGACTTCGCCCGATGCCGTTCTGCGTGCTTGACGAAATTGAGGCTGCGCTTGACGACGCTAACGTTGCAAGGTTTGCTAAATACCTTAAAAACTTCTCGAAAGAAACGCAGTTTATCTGCATAACTCACAAAAAAGTTACCATGGAAAACGCCGACGGTTTATTTGGTGTAACCATGCCCGAAAAAGGCGTTTCAAGTATCGTATCTGTTAAACTTAAAGACGCTATCGATATGGAAGGAATTAAAAACTAATGGGTTTATTTTCAAAAATAGCAAATTCGCTTAAAAAAACCAAAGATAAAATATCTGATACTTTTGCAAGGGTTTTTTCTATCGACCGTATAGGCGAAGAGTTTTACGACGAACTTCTCGACGCGCTCATTTCTTCCGATATGAGCGTAACTTTTGCGATGGATATCGTTGATAATCTTCGTGAAAAAATGATAGAAGGTAGCGTAAAAGATAAAGATTACGTTAAAAACGCCTTAAAATCTGCGCTTATTACCGCTTGTAGCGAAGTTGATGAGTTTGACAACGAATACCCCTTAGTTATTATGATGGTTGGCGTTAACGGAGTTGGTAAAACGACGACGATAGGTAAACTTGCCAACTACTATAAAAAACAAGGAAAATCGGTTACGCTATGCGCGGCGGATACGTTTAGAGCCGCCGCAAGCGACCAACTTAGCGAGTGGGCGTCAAGGGCTGACGTTAGAATTATAAAGCACGCAGAAGGTGCAGACCCGTCAGCAGTCGTATACGACGCGATTTCCTCAGCAACCGCTAAAAAAACTGACGTTTTGATTATAGATACCGCAGGTAGGCTTCACGTTAAGGCAAACTTAATGGAAGAACTTAAAAAGATGGGTAGAGTGGTTGAAAGAGAGTATCCCGACGCCGATTTCGTTAAATTTATAGTTTTAGACGCGACTACCGGTCAAAACGCCGTATCTCAAGTTGAAACTTTTGACGAGGCTATCGGTATTGACGGTATAGTTCTAACTAAACTCGACGGGACTGCAAAAGGCGGTTTCGTAACGTCAATGATAGCAGAAAAGGGCGTTCCCGTTGCCTTCGTTGGCGTTGGCGAAAAACTTGACGATATTGAAAAGTTTAGTTTAGACGAGTTTATCGACAATTTATTCTAATAAAAATTTATAAGTGTCAAGTAAAAATGCTTGACACTTTGTTATTTTGGTTGTATAATAAACGTAAATTATGGTTAATTTCGATTATTCGCAACTCTTTTCTATATATAAAGGCTTGTTGACCGATAAGCAGGCTGACGTGTTTTCACTTTATACAGAGTGCGACTTATCGCTGGGTGAAATATCCGAAATTAAAAACATTTCGCGCCAAGGCGTTAGCGATACGGTAAACAAAACCAAGGAACTTTTGCTATTTTACGAAAGTAAACTTAAAATTCTTGAAAAGAAAAGGGAACTTTATAAAATTAAAGAAAGTATTACTGACGAAAAGGTTAAAGTAGAGATTTCAAAATTGTTAGAGGAGTAAAAATGGCAAACGTTTTTAGCGGTCTTAGTGAAAAACTTAATCACGTTTTTACAAAACTTACAAAGCGTGGCACTTTAACTGAACTTGAAATCAAACAAGCCATGCGCGAAATTCGTATTGCCCTTTTAGAGGCTGACGTTAACTTGTTAGTAGCCAAAGACTTCGTTAATAAGGTTAGCGAAAAGGCGCTTGGTCAAGCGGTACTTAAAAGTTTAAGCCCCACCCAGCAGGTTATTAAAATAGTTTCTGACGAACTTACCGAACTTATGGGTAGCGTTAACAGTAAACTTTTAGTATCTAGCGAACCGCCAACGGTTATTATGACGTGTGGTTTGCAAGGCGCTGGTAAAACGACGCTTTCAGGTAAACTTGCGCTTTATCTTAAAAAATCGGGTAAAAAACCTTTGCTCGTGGCGTGTGATATTTATCGCCCCGCAGCGATAAATCAACTTAAAGTTGTGGGTTCGCAAGCAGGCGTTGAAGTTTATGAAGAAGGAACTAAAAACCCTGTAAATATCGCAAAAAATGCAATTAAACACGCTAGGCAATTCGGGTTTGACACCGTTATTATCGACACGGCTGGTAGGCTTCATATCGACGAGGACTTAATGCAAGAACTCATTGATATATCAAGTGAGGTAAAGCCTACCGAAATCTTATTAACTATTGATTCAATGACCGGGCAAGATGCGGTTAACGTAGCCAAAACCTTTAATGAAAAGTTGGAAATTACGGGTTGCGTTTTAACTAAACTTGACGGGGACACGCGCGGTGGCGCATGCTTATCAGTAAAAGCAGTTACGGGTAAGCCCATAAAGTTTTCAAGCGTTGGCGAAAAACTCGGTGATTTAGAGCCGTTCTATCCCGACCGTATGGCAAAGCGCATACTTGGTATGGGTGACGTTATGTCGCTTATAGAAAAGGCGCAAGAAGCAATAACGGAAGAAGACGTTAAAAATCTTGAAAAGAAGATGAAGGAAAATTCCTTTACCTTAGAAGATTACCTATCTCAATTCGATATGATTAAAAAGATGGGTGGCGTTAACGATATTATGAATATGTTACCGGGTATGGGCATGGGCAAACTTAAAAATATAAAGCCCGGCGAGATTGACGAAAGTAAAATTGAGCGCACCAAAGCGATAATATATTCGATGACTAAAAAGGAAAGAAGAGACCCGTCAATTCTCAACTATTCTAGAAAGATGCGCATAGCGTCTGGTAGTGGCACTACCGTTCAAGAGATAAACCAACTTCTTAAACAGTACGACCAAACGAAAACTTTAATGAAACAACTCAAAAGCGGTAAAAAGAGATTTCCATTTATGTAAAAAACGCGTTTAGCGTAATATAAAAATTAAAAACAATAATTATTTTAACGGAGGATTAAAATTATGGCAGTAAAAATGAGATTAACAAGACTTGGCGATAAGGGTAACGCTTTATACAGAATAGTCGTAGTTGATTCAAGAGTAGCAAGAGACGGTAAGTATATCGAAAAAATCGGTCACTACAATCCTAATACCGACCCTGCGGAAGTAGTTGTTGACGTTGAAAAGGCTAAAAAATGGATAGCAAACGGCGTTCAACCCACCGAAACTGTTAAAAACATTTTGGTAAAAGCAGGCGTTATTGAAAAATCTGAAAAACTTTCGCCTTCTAAGACCAACCCTAAAAAGAAAAAGAAATAATAAAGGTGTAAAATGCTAGAAACTATAAAATACATCGTTAACCGTTTTGCCGAAAAGCATGACGAAATCGAGTATATCGTGAACGAAAACGGCAACGTTGTTGACGTTACGATAGTTCTTGACGAAAGCGATATGGGAAAGGTAATAGGCCGTCAAGGTAAACTTGCCAAAGCCCTTCGCACGATAGTTCGTTCACTTAGCGTTAAAGAAGGCAAAAAATATAACGTAGAAATTAAATCTAAGGGAGAAATTTAATAAATTTCTCTCATATTTTTATGGAAAAACTTGCATGTTTTTTGGTTGTAAAACCACAAGGGATAAAGGGCGAATTAAAAGCCAAAATTCTTGCCGATAATTTCGATAGCGTAAAGTCGATTAAAACGCTTTACGACGAAAGTGGTAAGGAATATATACTTTCAAAGGTGAAAGACGCGTTCGGCGGTTTCGCCTTTTTGTCGATTAAAAATATCGTAACTAGAAACGATGCCGAACTATATAGAAATTTTACTTTCTATGCGGAAAAATCTTCGATAAATAAAGCAAAAACTGATTTTTTCATATCCGATTTAATCGGGCTTGAAGTAATCGTTGGCGATAAGTGTATAGGTAAGGTTTTTGACGTTATTAAATCAAACGTCGACATGTTCGATATAGACCTATATAGCGGTAAGAAAGCGTATTTTCCTTTCCTTAATTCGCTAGATATAAAAATTGATTTAAGCGCAAAGAAATTGTGCGTAGATAAAGACAAGTTAGACGGGGTGATTTTCTATGAAGATTGATATTTTAACCCTGTTTCCCGAAATGTTTGCGCCACTATACGAAAGCATAATCGGTAGGGCGCAAAAAGCGGGTAAAATCGAAATAAATCTTATCGATATTAGAGATTTTTCCTTAGATAAGCACAAAAAGTGTGACGATTATCCCTTTGGTGGTGGCGCTGGTATGGTTATGATGCCACAACCTATATTCGATGCAATAAACTACGTTGATAGCGAGCATAAAGCGCTTAGAATTTTCACTTCGCCAAGGGGTGAAAAATTTTCGCAATCTACGGTTAAAGAACTTGTAAACTATGACCATATCGTAATACTTTGCGGTCATTACGAAGGTATTGACGAGAGAATTATCGAACTTTGTATCGACCGTGAAATATCGATAGGCGACTACGTTTTAACGGGTGGGGAACTTCCCGCAATGGTTATGGTTGACGCGGTTTCTAGATACGTTGACGGAGTTATTGCAACCGAATCGCTTAAAGAGGAGAGTTTTTCGTCAAACTTACTTGAATATCCGCAGTATACTCGCCCACAAGAATTTATGGGCAAAAAAGTACCCGACGTGTTGCTTTCTGGCAACCACGCCGAAATAAATAAGTGGCGTGCGCAAAAATCGCTTGAAATTACCGAGCAAAAGCGCCCCGATTTACTTGAAAAATAATATGCATTTACAATGGTTTCCCGGTCATATGACCAAAGCGCTAAGAATGATGGAGCAAGAAGTTAAACTCTGCGATGGAATCGTTATGGTTCTCGACGCACGAGCGCCTTTCGCGTGCCTAAATAAAAAGTTAGACGGGGTTTTTCAAAACAAGCCCGTAATTTACGCGCTTAATAAAAGTGACCTTGTAAATAGCGAAGATATAAAAGAAATAGAATCAAAGTTTGTAAAAGAGGGTAAAACGGTCGTTTCGGTAGTTGGCACTAGTGAAAAAACGGCAACTAAATTATATAGCGCAATAGTAAACGCGTTATCTAGCGTAAAAAAACGCTACGAGCAAAAAGGCGTTAAAAAACCGCTAAGGGTAATGGTTGCAGGTATTCCTAACACCGGAAAATCAACTTTAATCAACCTTCTTTGCGGTTCTAAAAGGGCAAAAACGGGGGATAAGGCAGGCGTTACCAAAGATAAACAATGGGTTCGCGTTAAAGACTTAGAACTTTTAGACACGCCTGGTACTACGCCACCGTCGTTTGAAAACCAAACGCTAGCAAAATACCTTGCGTTTATAGGCTCGATTAACGACGAAATCGTTGATTTTATTGAACTTTCAGTTGAACTTATTATTTATTTGCAAGAAAATTATCAAGGCGTTATAAACGCAGTTTATAAAATTTCAACGGATAGCAAAACTCCGTATGAGATTTTTGAGAGTATAGCGGTTTCTCGCGGTGCTATTAAAAAAGGTGGCGAGATTGACGAGGAAAGAGCGTCAAAGATAATAATTAACGATTTACGAAAGGGTAAACTCGGCAAAATTTACTTTAACTGAGATGAAAGTATATCTTCCAAAACTTGAATTTGAAAACAAATACCTAGAACAAGGGTATCAATATATAGCGGGGGTTGACGAAGTGGGTAGAGGCCCGCTTGCGGGGCCCGTGGTGTGCGCTTCGGTTATAATGGATTTATCAAATATTATCGAAGGGATAGACGACAGTAAAAAAGTTTCCCAAAAAAAGCGAGAGATACTATATGATAAAATCATTGAAAACGCAGTATCGTACTCAATTTGTGAAATTTCGCCAAAGGAAATTGACGAGATAAATATATTACAAGCAACTAAAAAATGTATGAAAAACGCCGTTCTTGGCTTAAAAATCCAGCCTAGCGTCGTTTTGGTTGACGCGGTTAATCTAGACCTTCCTTATAAGGTAGAACCTATTATAAAGGGGGACTTGAAAAGTTATACGATAGGCGCAGCGTCAATACTAGCAAAAGTTTACCGTGATAGGCTTATGAAAGAGTACGGCGAGAAATTTCCTGGCTACGGTTTTGAAAGAAACGCCGGCTACGGCACGAAAGAACATATTGATAAAATTAAGGAGATAGGTCCTTGCCAAATTCACCGAAAAACCTTTATAAAAAATTTTTGGGGTTAAAAGGCGAAAAACTTGCCGAAAAACACCTTAAAAAGTTAGGGTATAAGATAATAAAAACCAACTACTATACGCCGTTTGGCGAGGCGGATATCGTGTGTGAAAAGGGCGGTGCTATCGTTTTTGCGGAAGTAAAAACTAGAAGTAGTTTTAAGTTTGGAACGCCCGCACAGGCAGTTGATTATAAAAAGCAAAAAAAATATAGGCAAATTGCAAGTTATTATCTAAACTCAAACGACCTTGATGACGTTGAAGTATCGTTTATGGTGGTTGAGGTTTTAGACGGTACAGTCAATTTGATTACGGACGCATTTTAATGAAGATAACAGTGTCGGCGCCGTCAGGGCTTGAAGGCGTTGTAAAAAAAGAACTATATAATTTAACGGGTATATCTTCGCAAGCAATAAACGGAAAACTCGATATATGCGGGGATATAAAAACCGTTGCAAAATTAAATTTGCATATGCGAACGGCTAGCCGAATTTATATAAATTTAGGCTCGTTCAAAGCGTGTGATTTTGATGCGCTTTTCGATAATATTTCTAAAATAGACTTTGAGAATTATTTAGATAAATCTTCAAAAATAACGGTTTTATCGTCAATTTTTGAAAGTAAACTCAACTCGTTGCAAGCGGTTTCTTCCGTTTCGAAAAAGGCGATTTGTAGTAGGCTACAAAAGGTTTATAATTGCCAAATTAAAGAAACGGGGTTTGACCATAAAATTAAAATTTCAATTCGTCGCGATTACGTTACGGTGTATCTAAATACGTCGGGCGAGAGTTTGCACAAAAGGGGATATAGGGAGATATCGGGCGAAGCGCCTATTAAGGAAAACGTAGCGTCGTGTTTACTGTATCTATCCGTATGGAATAAGTCTAAAATTTTAGTCGACCCGTTTTGCGGTAGTGGAACTTTCGTAATAGAGGCGGGTATGATAGCGAAAAATATTGCGCCGGGGCTTTACCGCGATTTTGACTTTTTGCATTTTGAGAAGTTCGATACGTCTTTTTATAAAGATATGATAAATTTGGCAAAATCTCAAATTGTAACTCCTAGCGATATTAAAATTTTCGGCTACGATATAGAGCCTAGCCAAGTGCGTTTATCGATTAAAAACGCTAAAAAAGCAGGCGTATTAGACGCGGTTAGTTTTGAAGTTAAGAACGTTCGCGATTTTTCGTCAACGGATAGTTACGGGGTTATCGTTACCAACCCACCGTACGGCGAAAGGCTACTTAAACGAAGTGAAATCGTATCGCTTTATAGAGATTTTGGAAAAGTGTATAAATCGCTTGACAACTGGTCGGTATTTACTATAACGCCCGTTAGCGACTACGAGCGTCTATTTGGCAAAAAAGCCGATAAAAAGCGCAAAATTTACAACGGAAAGTTAGAGTGTAATTACTATTTTATATACGGAAAACCGCCCGTAAAAAACTAATAAAAAAATTGTAAAAAATAGCGTAAAATTAGTTGCATAAATTCTACTTTTATGCTAGAATATTAAAAGACTTCGGGTGGTCCTCTTAAAAATCGTTAATGAACACCGCGTAATTATGGAGGTATAAGTCATGAATATAATTGATCAAATCAATAATGAAAACGTAAAAAAAGAAGTTCCTTCGTTTAACGTTGGTGATACTGTTAAGGTATCGGTTAAAGTAGTTGAAGGTACGAGAGAAAGAATACAAGCATACGAAGGCGTAGTTATCGCTAAACGTGGCGGTAGCATTAGCGAAACCTTTACCGTAAGAAGAATTAGTTTCGGTATCGGCGTTGAGAGAACGTTCCCTCTTCACTCGCCCAAAATTACCGATATTAAAGTAGTTAAGAAGGGTGCCGTTCGTCGTGCTAAACTTTACTACCTTAGAAACCTTACCGGTAAGGCTGCAAAAGTTAAAGAAGTTATTCGTTAATAAAAATGCGCGTTATAAAACGCGCTTTTTTGTTTTTTAGAGGTTGTTATGAAGGTTTATTCATCTATTTTAGACCTTGTTGGTAATACCCCCGTTATAAGGCTTTCAAGGCTTGAAAAGGCTTTGTCTATCAAGGCTAAACTCTTTGCTAAACTTGAAAGTTTTAACCCCGCGGGGAGCGTTAAAGATAGGGTTGCTAAAAATATAATAGAAACCGCCGAAAAGCAAGGAAAGTTAAAAAAAGGTAGCGTCGTTATAGAGCCTACTAGCGGTAATACGGGAATAGGCTTAGCGCTAGTTTGTTTACTTCACGGCTACAAAGTTATTTTAACTATGCCTGAAACTATGAGTTTAGAGCGCAGAAAACTTCTTAAAGGCTACGGTGCGGAGATAGTTCTTACCGAAGGTTCAAAAGGAATGCAAGGCGCTATCGATAAGGCAAACGAACTCTTAAATGAAATTCCAAACTCGATATTAGCAGGGCAGTTTGAAAACCCTTCTAACCCCGAAACTCATTACAAAACCACGGGCAAAGAAATTTGGAGCGCGCTAGACGGGAAGGTTGACGCGTTCGTTTCGGCAGTAGGCACGGGCGGAACGCTTTCGGGCGTTGGCAAATATCTTAAAGAAAAAAACGAAAACGTAAAAGTAATCGCCGTTGAGCCAAGCGGTAGCGCGGTGCTTTCGGGCGAGAAATCGGGTAGCCATAAAATTCAAGGTATCGGCGCGGGCTTTATTCCTAAAACTCTTGATATAAGCGTTTACGATAAGGTTATAAAAGTTAGCGATAACGACGCGATAAAATATTCAAAACTACTTGCAAAATACGAGGGCGTACTGTCGGGCATTTCTTCGGGCGCTACGCTATGCGGTGCGATAGAAATTTCAAATAACCCAGAATTTATCGGCAAAAATATAGTTTTAATTTTGCCAGACGGTGGCGAAAAATATCTTTCAACCGAACTCTTTGAATAAAAAAAATTCCTCGCAAAATTGCGAGGAATTTTCTTTACGACAATAGTAAATTTTCCCTAAATACCTTTCTAGTTGAAAACGGTATTAAAAACAGTAGTGCAATTAGCATATCGGGGAAAACGTAAACTGCGTTGTAGCAAAGCGAGTAAATAACCGCGTTGCTTGCTGGGAAACCTTCGGTAACCCAACCTGCGTTAAAGTAAATTATTCCCGATAAAAAGTGCATAAGGTATCGAACTAGATAAAAAGTAACCGTTCCAAGGCTAACGCTAAGCGTTGCGTTCTTAACCGCTTTTCTATAAATTCCCGCAAAGCAAATTGCCGAGAAGGGGAGAATATAGTCAAGCATAAAGGTTAGCGGTGTTAAAATGTAGGGCGAAGTTATAAACTGTAAAAGCCCCGTAATAAAGCCCGTAAATAGCCCGTAGTATATTCCGTAATAATAAGAAACTATAATTACGGGAACTAAACTAAATACGGTAATACTACCGCCGAACGGCAACGAGAACTTCAAAAATGAAAGTGTCGTCGTCAGCGCTATTGCAAGCGCTATTGCGGTAATTTTTTTAGTTGAAAATACCGCCTTTTTACTGCCGATTGCAAACGCGAGTAAGAATATTACCACGATTGCGACTACTGATACCGATACGACAACGTCGGTCGTATCTACTGCCAATAAGTGTAACATAAACCTCCTACAATAGAAAAAAGCGCCAAATAAATTTGGGCGCAGCAAAAAAAATACGTCTTCCATTCCAGAATTATCTGGTCAGGTTCAAAGGGTATAATCTCAGCCGTAGCACCCCTGCGTTCTATTGTAAAAATATTATAACTATTTTGACGGATATTGTCAACAATTTTAAGTTATTCTATTGAAAAATAAACGCCGTAGTGCTATAATTTAATAGGAGATTTTTATGAATTACGATTTTTTTGCATATCTTAACAGAATGAAGTATATAAAAAGGTGGGCGTTGATGCGCTCTAAGTTTGACGAAAACGTTATGGAGCATACCGCCCAAGTTTCCGTTATCGCGCACGCCTTAGCCGAAATAAAAAACCTTTATTTCAACGGAAAAGTTGATATATTGAAGGTCGTTTTATACTCTCAGTACCACGAAACCAGCGAAGTTATAACCGGCGATTTACCTACGCCGATAAAGTACTTTAACAAAGAGATAAACCACGCCTATAAAGACATTGAAAAAGGCGCTTGCCACAAACTTCTTAACACTCTACCTAGCGATTTGAGAGAGGTTTATTCAAATTACGTGTTGCCTGATGAAAGCAGTGAAGAGTATATCGTTATGAAGTGTGCGGATAAAATTTCGGCGTATATCAAGTGCGAAGAGGAGTTAAAGTCTGGTAACAGCGAGTACGTTAAAGCAAAAGACGCGATACTTAAAGATATTTCCGCTATCGAGCGAGAAGAAGTAAAGTATTTTATGAAAAACGTCGTACCGAGGTATCTTTGCTCGCTTGACGAACTTGAATAATTATCGTTGACGAACGAACCTTAATATGTTATACTTATAAAGTATAAAATTTGGAGTAAAACTATGAAAAAATTGATTTCAATGTTAACCGTTATCGCGCTATGCGTATCAATTTCGTTAACGGCTACCGGCTGTTTATTTGATATTCATATATATCAAGGCGGTGGTGACCAAGAAGAAGAAAAATACGTTTATAACGAAACTCACCACTGGATAGAGGTTGACGGTGGCGCAAGCCAAAAAGACTACGCCGAGCATTCTAACCCCGAATCTGGCACTAACGTTGGTATATGTAAATGTGGTTATTATTTCACTTGCAACAACCTAGTTTACGAGAAGGCGACGGTGAACGGCACGCTCGGTTATAAAGTAGTTGATTATGATGAAGAAATGTCACCCAACTTTTATCACGTTGAAATCCCCACGCACTATCAAGGTGAAGGCGATAGCGAACCGTTGCCCGTTCTTTCAGTTGGCGAGTACGCGTTAAGTAACGACCCTTCAAACGGTAAGTGTGGTATTAGGCTTGAATCTATTAAGTTTAACGAAGGCTTGTTAAATCTTGGCAAAGGCGTGATTTCCTATTCCAATATTCAAGAAATTACTATACCAGACTCTGTCGTAGGCGAGTTGAGTTATACGTTTAGAGGGTGCACTTCGCTTAAAAAAATAGTAATAGGCGACGGTATAACGGGCATAGGCGGGTATACCTTCCAAAACGTAGTTAATTGTCATACGGTAGTTTTCGGTAATTCTATAACGGAAATTAGACCTAGAACGTTTAGAAATTGTAACGAACTTAAAACGATAGTTTTACCAGCGTCACTCGTTTCAATGCCGGAAGGCTCGATTGCAGATAATGCGGTTGGGTGCGCGCCACAAACCGTAGTATTCCCCGGTAGTGGTAGAAATATATTCTTCCAAATAACTCGTGAAGAACTTCAAGAACGTACAATTCCGGTATTTCAAAGAGATGCTAACGGCAACCTTCTTGACAAAGATGGTAATATTGCTCACGAAGTAATATATAAAGACGGTGAGTATATTCAACAGTCTTATACCACTTACGGCTTAAACGCTAACTGGTACGGATTAAACACCGTTTATTGCTTGGGTGAGTGGGAATATGATGAAAACAACGTTCCACAACCAAAATAAGTTTAATAGAACGATACTTTCCCCGATTATTTCGGGGAATTTTATTTTGGGTATTGACACTGATTTATAACTTTGTTATAATCATAATTAGATTTTACTGTGGAGTACTTTGATGAAAAAATTACTGAGTTTTGTTTTAGTTTTAATTCTTTCTTTAAGCGTTCTGCCTACGCTCGTTGCGTGCGGTGATACTGAACCTGCTTACTCGGAAGAATACGTTTTTAACGATACGCACCACTGGAAACCGCAAATTAACGGCGATGGTGAGCCTATTGAATACGAAGAGCATTATAATCCAAAATCTGACACGGCTGTTGGTAGGTGTAAATGCGGTTATTATTTCCCTTGCCACAACCTAGTTTACGTAAAAACTAAGGTGAACGGCAGAACGGGCTATGCAGTCGTTGATTACGATGAGGATATGTCGCCGAATTTTTATCACGTAGAAGTTCCAAAATACCACCAAGAACCAGGCGACAGCCAACCGTTGCCCGTTCTTTCAGTTGGCGCTTACGCGTTAAGTAACGATAATTCAAACGGTAAGTGTGATATTAGGCTTGAATCTATTAAGTTTAACGAAGGGTTGATAAATCTTGGTAAAGGTGTGATTTCCTATTCTAATATTGAAGAAATTACCATACCAAACTCAGTCGTAGGTGAGTTGAGTTATACTTTTAGAGGGTGTACTTCACTTAAAAAAATAGTGATAGGTAACGGTGTAACTGGCATAGGCGGGTATACCTTCCAAAACGTAGTTAATTGTCATACGGTAGTTTTCGGTAATTCTATAACGGAAATTAGACCTAGAACGTTTAGAAATTGTAACGAACTTAAAACGATAGT
>JAZRKO010000016.1:0-19488 GCA_045646405.1 Christensenellaceae bacterium
TAAATAATCCCTTGTCGGCACACTGGTATGCCGTTGACTACGATAGCAATATATACGTTGTTGCCGAGCATTTTGAAGGTGGTAAAGACGTGGGCTATCACGCAAAAGCAATAAAGGATATTAGTAATAGGCTAGGATGGAAAAAGGACGCCCAAGGCAGAATTTACGCCTTAATAGATAGTGCAGCAAACCAAAAAACGCTAGCATCATGTAAAAGCGTAACTGAACTGTTTTACGAGAACGGAATATGCGTAAATCCACGTGTAAACAAAGATATGTTTTCGGGCATACAGCGTGTAAAGCAGTTGTTAAAAGTTGTTAATGGCAGGCCAAAACTGTTCATATTCAAAAATTGTGTAAACCTTATAAGAGAACTAAAAAGTTACTGGTGGGGCGAGGGTGATAACCCTAAAAAAGTTGACGACCACTCGCTAGACGAACTTCGTTACTATATTATGACTAAGCCTAAAAACGACCGCCCACCAACCGCTCACAGTGAAGTTTATATCAAGAAACAACAACTTATAAGGCGATTATCAAACAAAAATAAAAGGGGTAGGTATGGATAATAAAGATATAGAAAGCGTAAAACAAGCGCTTGAAAAACGCGCGCTTGGTTACGATTCAACCGAAGTTACCGAAGAGTATTTAGGTAGCGATTCAGGAGAGGTTAGAATGGTTAAACGAAAGGTGGTTCAAAAAAACGTTCCGCCCGACGTTTCCGCGCTAAAACTACTTATTGAACTAAACGGAGAAGGTGTTTCCGTTGAAGATATGAGCGACGAAGAACTTGAAAAGGAAAAACGGCGCTTAATAAAAATGCTTATGGAGGAAAAAGTATGATTATTAAAAAGGTAAACACACCTATCGTTTGCGATATGGGTGGTTGCTCGAACAAGGCAACTTTTTTCATAGAGAAAAAGGTTGGTCAGTCAAACTATTTTAGTTTGAAACTGTGCAAAGACTGCGCTAAGGAACTAAGCGTTGAACTTAGTAAGGCGTTAAAAAAGGAGAAAGGCGTTGAAAAAAAGTAAAGTGGAAAAAGAGTTGGAATACGGGCGTAAAATCGCCGAAGAAATTACTAGTGATTACCTTGCTAGGCGCGAGGCGAGAAGTAGTTTAGAGCGTCAATGGCGATTAAACCTTAACTACGTTGCGGGAAACCAGTACTGCGAGATTTCGCCGACGGGCGAAGTTACCCAAGAAGAAAAGTATTACGGTTGGCAAAGCCGTAGCGTGTTTAACCACGTTGCGCCGATAGTTGATACTAGGCTTGCAAAACTTTCAAGAGTTCGCCCCGCAATGAGCGTAAGGGCGGTAAGTTCCGAAGAGGGGGACTTAAAGTCGGCAGTGGTTGCCTCGGATATACTTCGTTCAACCACTCAAAGAATAGGGCTTGATAAATGCATTGCAGACGCTACCGCTTGGTCGGAAGTGTGCGGAACGAGTTTTTATAAAGTGGGGTGGGACCCAAGCCTTGGTAAAGTTTTAGGCGAAAAAGACGGAATTCCCGTTTACGAGGGCGACGTTTTTATCAAAGTCGTATCGCCGTTTGAAATATATCCTGACAGTTTGTTTACCAGTGATATAAAGGACTTAAAAAGCATAATTCACGCAAGGGCGGTAAGCGCCACGGAACTAAACGCAACGTACGGTAAAAACTTTGAAGGCGAGGAACTCGACGTATTTTCACTAGATAAACAAGGGCTTTCAAGCGGTGGAAACAAAAAAACTTCTGCTAGCCTTAAAGACCAAATAATTTTGATTGAACTATATGAAAAGCCGTCTACGAACTATCCAAACGGAAGATACGTTGCAGTTGCCGGCGGAGAACTTTTAGAAGAAGGCGAACTGCCGTATATAAACGGGGTTGACGGCGAAAGGGGATTTCCGTTTATCAAGCAAGTTAGCACCGTTCAGGTCGGCGCGTTTTTCGGGGTAAGTTTAGTTGAAAGGCTTATTCCCCTTCAAAGGGCGTATAACGCGGTAAAAAATAGAAAGTACGAGTTTATGAATAGAGTTAGTATGGGCGTTATCAACGTTGAAGACGGCTCAGTCGACACTGACGATTTAGTCGACGACGGCTTATCCCCCGGTAAAGTTATAGTTTACCGTCAAGGCAGTCGCCCACCGCAAATGATGAATTCGGGCTCGGTTCCACTAGATTTTACTTACGAAGAAGAAAGGTTAAAAGCCGAGTTCGTTACGATATCTGGAACGAGTGAAGTTTCTAAAAATTCTACGGTGGCGTCGTCAACGATGTCTGGCGCTGCGATAGAACTACTTATCGAGCAAGATGAAACGAGATTATCAGTTACCGCCGAATCTATTCGCTCGGCAGTGAAAGATATCGGCAAGCACGTTATAAGGCTTTATAGGCAGTTTGCTAAAAACACTAGAATTATGCGTTGCATAGGCGAGGGAAAGGCGGTTAAACTTTTCTATTTTAACTCGGCAGATTTATCAAGCGACGATATAGTTTTCGACACCGAAAACGAACTTACTCAAACGCCTGCGCAAAAGAAAACGGCGGTGCTTGAAATGCTATCTAGCGGACTACTTACCGACGACAGCGGTAGAATTTCGTCAAGAACGAAGATTAAAATTTTAGAAATTTTAGGTTACGGCTCGCTTTCTAACGCGCAAGATATAATAACCCTTCACTCGCAAAAGGCTGAGAAAGAAAACTTAGAACTTATGGAACGCGACCTTCCCGTTGACGAACTTGACGACCACGGCGTTCACGTTGAAGAACATCTTAGAAAACTTTTATCGCTTGACAACGAAAGACTAGGTGCTAGCGAATATAAAACTAGAATTAAAAAGCACGTTCAAGAACATAAAAAACTACAATTTGCCGATAATATCGCAAATTTTGAAAAACAACTTAAAGGAGAATAACAATGAATAAAGCGGGAGAAACTGAGCAAACGGCAGTCGAAAACAATCAAATTAGCACCTCGCACACCGCGGAGGCGGAAGGAGTTTTAGGCGATGGTAGTAAGGAGTTTGGTAGATTTTCATCGGCTGGTGAATTGCTGAGCGCTTACAACTCGTTAGAGGCTGAATTTACCAGGCGCTGTCAGAAACTAAAAGAGTTGGAGAGGGAAAACGAAAGGCTTATAGGCGTTGAACAATCTATAAAGAATTCCGCCCAAAAAGACTTTCAAAGGGGAAAAGTTTTTAAGGAAAAATATCCTGAAACTAACGAAATATTGCCGTCGCTATACGAGATTGCCGCAAAATCGAGCGACGACGCCGAAGGCTTTTTGGAAAGAGCGTACTTAAACTACCTTAAAGGCGAGTTGGAAAACCAAAAAAACTACTACTCGTCAAACGGGTATTTACTTGAAACGGCGGGCAAAAACCAAGCCGTGAAAGACGAGATAATTCGCGAGTATCTTATGGGTGTAAGCGACTCAAAACCAACGGTCGGGCGATTTAAGGGAAACGGCGAAAGCGTAATGACTCCGCCGTCAAAACCCAAAACTTTATCCGACGCTAATCGGATAGCAAATATTATTTTTGAAAAAGCAAAGGAGATAAAATAACACTATGACAGTTACTACTTCAACTGCAGATAAAGTATTAAAAACAGCATATCTTGACGTTGTATCCGAATATCTTAATTACGGTGTAAACCCGTTTTTTGCAAAAATTAAGAAAACCAGCGACAACGTTTGGGGTAAAGAAATTAAAAAACTCGTTCGCATGGGTTACAACAACGGCGTTTCGGCAGGTACGGAAGACGGTGTGTTGCCCACCGCAGACGGTCAAACTTATAAAGAATTCACCATCAACCTTAAAAACCTTTACGGCACTATCGAAATTAGCGATAAGGCGATAAGAGCGTCACAAAACAAATCCGGTGCGTTCACCAACCTTCTCAACGACGAAATCGAATCGCTTATGAACTCGGCAAACTACAATTTTAGCCGTATGCTTTTCGGTGACGGTAACGGCACTATCGGCGTTATCGAAATCGTGGGTGACAGCGAATATAAGGTAACTAATATCGAAGATTTCAAAGTCGGTATGAAAGTTATGATTTACAGCAAAAACGGTAAGGCGTACGTTGAAAACGGCAAGGTTTTAACCGTAAAATACGTAGACGTAGAATCTCAGTCGATTATGTTTGATTCCGTTCCTACCGCAACGGCGGGCGATTTTATCGTTCACCCTAACGCATACGGCAACGAACTTACCGGTCTTAAAGCGATTTTCGATAGTTCGGTAACCACTTTATACGGCTTAATAAAGAATAAAAACACCGATATTCTTCCTCACGTCGTTGAAGACGCGGGCGAAATTTCCGAAATGCTTATTCAACGAGCAATTGACAAAATCGAAGATACTTGCGGTGGTAAAATCAACTTTATTCTCTGTTCTTCGGGCGTTAAGAGAGCGCTTATTGAACATATGTCCACTTATAGACGCAACCTTGATATGTTAGAACTTAAAGGCGGATACAAAACCATATCCTTTAACGGTATTCCCGTAGTTTCGGATAGGTTCTGCCCCGAAGGAACTATGTATCTTCTCAACACCGACGACTTTGCAATTCATCAACTTTGCGACTGGGAGTGGATTGAAGGCGACGACGGTAAAATCTTAAAGCAACTTAACGATAAGCCCGTATATAGAGCAACGCTCGTAAAGTATGCGGAATTATTGTGTTCACGCCCTTGGGCGCAAATTATGATTTCGGGTATTACCGAAGCGTAAGTTAATATTGCGGTTCTCCGCCCTAATGGGCGGAGAATTTAATAAGGAGGCAAAAATGACGGTATTAGACGTTGTCTGCTCGGCAATTAAAATACTGGGCGATTTTGAGTTTTACGAATACCTAATAGGAGACGGTTACAAGCAAGACGTTTACGTTAACGACGAAGAACTTTTGCTAATAGCCTACAATCAAGCGATAGAAACGGCGGTAAATTACTGTCCGCTTTATTACACCGAAACGTTCACTCCTACAAACGGTAGCGTAAACTATAAAAAGTTTAGTTACAATCCATACAAAATAATAAAAATTACCACTACCGATTCGTTTCAGTCGGTAGAAATTTTGCCCACCGAAATTAAAACAGACGGTAAAATTACGGTAGAGTACGTTTACGTGCCGACCGTATTAGACTTTGAAGAAGTCTTTGTATACCAACACTCACCACTATCTAAAATAGACGTAGCGTACGGTGTTTTAAGCGAGTATTTGATATATAAAGGCAGGTTTGAAGAGGCAAGCACCTTCCTTGATAAGTTTATTACCGCGCTAAAAAATTCAAGCGGTATAAAAAAGGTGGGAAAAGTTAAACAAAGGACGTGGTTTTAATATGTATCACAGCACGAAATATCCAACGGTAATTAGAAAGAGAATAACGGTAAAATCTTTTTCAAACGGTATGGCTACCACGCGTGACGAAAAGGTTGCAGATTTATCAACCGCTAAGTTTCTATTCAACTTCGACCCGTCTAGCGGAACGCTAAAAAATGGTGTAGGGCTAGTTCGTTTTAACGGTTTTGACTTGGCGTCTATATCGAATTTATCCGTTTTAGGCGTTTACTTTTACAAGCGATATAACGTCGATGCTAACGACTGGGAAGAAAAGATTGTTTACTACTGTTCGGACAAGCACTTATACAGCGCGAATATAAACGGAGGGCAATTCAAAAAGGTAAGCGACGTTACGTTCAGCGAAAAACCGCTTGCAATTTCCTACGATTATCTCGACCGCGACGTTATGATTTTCGCAAACGTGAAAGGCGAAACGTATTATCTCGACGGCGACCAACTTATAAAGATAGAAGGCGCGCCGAATATCACTTCGCTTTGCGTTCATAAAGAGAGAATTTTCGTAACCACCGGTGGAGAGGGTACTTCGCTTTGGTTTTCAGACGATTTCGACCCGACCAACTGGGTAGTTTCACTTACCGAGGCGGGTTTTATAGAATTTCAGGGTGAGGGCGGAAAACTTCTAAAAGTAGTTAGTTTTTTAGATTACGTTTACGTGTTTAGAGAATACGGAATTTCAAGAGTAACGGCGTACGGCAATCAAGAAGAGTTTTCAACCGATACCATTTTTGGCAACGTTGGTAAAATATACGGCGGTAGCGTAACTCAATGCGGAGATTTTATAATATTTTTATCAACCGCAGGTATTTTCCGCTTTAACGGGCTTGACGTAGTCAAAATACTTCCCGAATACGACGACTACTTGCAAGACGTTGCCAACGATAAATGTAAAGGGGTTTTTATAAACAACGTTTTATATCTAAGCGTTAATGCAAATTTCGGCAGTAAAATTGAAAACGTACTTATCGTGTACGACGTTAGAAAGAAATCTTCCTACGTTGCAAAGGGCTTAAATATTACCGACTTTAATTTCTTTTCAGGAACGGTAAATAAAGTCGTTTGTGTAGTAAACGGTAAACTAACGCCTTTATATTTTAGCGATAACGGCGCAATAGATAGCACTCCGCTCGTTAAAGACTGGATATCCCCTTACTGCGACTTTGGCGTTTTATCAAAACTTAAACGGCTTTATAAACTAAGCCTATATACGCTTGAAAGTTTAACCTTAACCGTAGAGTGCGACAACAAAAAACTATCGTATATATTTCAGGGTGGTGGGTTGCAAGAAGTCTATCCAGCCCTTCAAGGCGAAAGGTTTAGAATTTTAATAAAAAGCGCGACTCCAAATCCCGAAATTTGTAATTTAAGCGTATTCGTTGAATACGTTAAGGGGGCGGTATAATGTTATCTAACTACGGAAAAATAGCCTACTTAAAAGTGTTGGAACTAGAAAAGAAATTTGAAAATTTTCAAAGAGAATTAAAGGGTAGTTTAACCGACCTTTTAACCTACGATTTAACTACGCCCGAAAGGCGCACTATTTTTACTAAAAAGTTTTCGTGTAAAAGTAACGCTCCGTCTACTATAAACGTTAAAGTAGACTTAAATACGGATACCGATATAAAAATCGAATATCAGTTTATAATAGGCGACAATATGGTAAAACAAGGCTTTTTAGAAGGTGGAAACGGCAGTTTCAATTTTGATTACGGCGTAGGGGAAGGCGAACTAAATTTCACCTTGAAACTACTTGCCATAATTTCGTTTACCATAACTAACTTATACGTTACGCTTAGCGGGAAAATTTCTTATTTAACCGAGTTTAGAAGATTATCTTACCATACCCACGGCGACGTTACTTATATAACCACCATTAGCGGTAACCTTTTAACGGTATACGGTTATTCGGTTGAAGAAGGGCTACACGAACTCTTTATTTTAAGCGAGATAAAAGACGCGTCTATCGTAGGTTTTATAGCAAACGAATTATACGTTTGTTATATTGACGAAACCAACTCGTTAAAAATGTTTTTATATAACGTTGATTTGTTCGAAGGGTTTATCTACGGCTTAAACGTATCGGGCGTTACTTCACTTTGCGGGTACGGTTACGGCGACGGGGTTAAGGTAATTTTCGTTCTAACGGGTAACGTGTATTCCGGCGTGTTCTTAAAAGGAGAGCCTTTTACCTATCAAGCCGAAAAGCGAAAGGGCGTAAAAGTAACCGCAGACGCCGACGTTACGGAAGTTTATATTATAAGCGACGCGTACTTTTCAAATAAACTCGTTACGGACACGTCAACCTACGTTTTAGATAAGGGGTATAATCACCATATTTCAAAAACCGAAGACGGCTACGCCATAACTTATAGTTATAACAATTCGCTTTTCTATCAGGAGATTAGCGGTAGCGTTAAAACCCCCGAAAGCGCGGGGTACGCCGACGAAAGAATTATGCTTTTAGACGGAAAGTATTTAACGAGAGTAAGAGATTTAATTAAAATAAGCGAGGATTAAAATGATAAGTATTCACGAAAAAATATTACAGTATTTCAAAAATCACAATATAGGTAGCGGGGTAAAACTAACTAGCGATAACGACGAAGAAGATAAAAATAAAACTCAAAAAGTCGAAGAGAGTAACGAAACGGAAGTGGTTGCCGTTGAGCCTACCAGCACCAGTAGTTCTGCTAGAAAAAGTTTAGTTGCTAAACTCAAAGCGCTTGACGAAAAGTTAAAGGGCAGTAATGACGAAGAAATTTTACAAACCATAGAATACACACCGCTTACCGAAGAAGAAATTAAAGAAAAGGCAAGCGAAGGTATGGACTTAAAGTACGGGGTTAAACTTGACGACTTGGCAAACGTTACCGCAAAAAAGATAGGCGACGTTGAAAAGAGCAACGAAAATTTAACTAAAACTGCAACCGAGCAAAAGGAAATTTTAGACCTTTTGTATAAAGACGCCGAAGAAAAAGTAGAACAAAGCGCTATAAAAAGGGGGATATCAAGGTCTTCAATCGTTCAAGAACAAATAAAGGGCTTGGGCGTTGAAAAGATTAAAGACGTTTTGCAAATAGATAAAACACTTGCTAGCGAACTTAAAGATAATTCCAACAAAATTAGCGAACTTGAAAGCGATTATTTAACTGCGGTTAACAAGTTAAACGTTGAAAAAGCGCTAGAAATTAGCGAAAAAATTCAAGACCTTACCGAAAAACAAAATAAAAAAATTGAAGAAGTACTTAAATACAACAACACCGTAAAACGCCAACTTGCCGAAATGGAAGAAAAGGGCATAAACCCACTAGTTGGCAAGGAAAAGCGCGAAGTTAAAAAGCAAATGCTTGAAGAGGCGCTTAACTACTATATGAGTATTCCCAAAGAGCAAGCACTTAAAGAATTTGATGAAGACGGAGAAATTCAATTACTTTTAGGCGATATTGCGTCAATGGTTAGAAATTACGTAAAAGGCGGAAACTAAGGTGTGGGAACGGCGTAATCGTTTTTTACGCCGTTTTTTGGTTGTAATTAAAATGCTTTACAAAAATTAAAATATAATATATAATCTAAATATCAAATATTTAGTTTGAGGATTTTTTATGAAGGTTACAAACGGATTAAAAATTGCAATGGCTAATAAACCCCTTTGCTACAAAATGCTTTTTAGTAGAACGGTTATTTCGCTTATTGCTTACGTTGTTTGTTTTTTAATTGCTAATATTTTAATAACTAGCGTTATTCAAAGCCAAGAAGTTAAAGACTTTTTTGGGTTTGCCGTTCAAGAACTTAAAAACTTTATTCTAGGCAACCCTACGCCCAACGCCGACCTTAGCGCTCAACTCAACTCAAATATTACCGCAACGCTAACGATGTTAAAGGCGAAAATTGCCGAGTTTATGTGGATGCCTATCGTTATCTTATTGATAATTCAAGTTGGCAAATTCTTTACCGGTATTTGTGACTACGTTATGGCGGTTAACGTTAACGAACATATGTCAAGCCTTCGTCACGCAGAATTTTTCACAACCCTCGTGGAACATTTCTCTCCCGCGATAAGGTATGCAACTTACTGCGTTATATCACTTTTAATATATAACACGTTTATCGTTACCGTTTCAGCGTTATTATTCGTATCACTTATAAGATACGTAGGTTTCTTCACCTTTACGATAGTGCTTTTCTTTATCGTGTTTGCCGACTCGTTTAGGCTTATGATAGTAGGTTTAGTTCCTGCCAAAATGGTGTGTGAAAAGTGTGGTGTAATCAAAGCGTTTAGAGATGCTTTTAAGGGCTTAAATTTCAAACTTATGCTCGAAAGGTTTTTATCTTACTTTATTATGCGCTTAATTCAAATTACCGTAACCGTTATTATGTGCGTTGCAACTCTCGGCGTATCTTTCCTCGTAACCGTTCCGTTCTTCTCTGTGGCGTATATGTCTGTAAGATTCGTTGATTACTATACCGTTCATCACAAAAAATACTACCTTACTTTTGACGAAATAGTCGTTCCTAAGGAACTTAGGAATAAAGGTGAGCAATTGCTCAATAAAGTAGACATCGACTAATTTTAATCCGTTATTTTGGGCATTATACTTCGTTTCTGCTTAGCCGATAGACTTCGATGACCCAAAAGGTCTATCTCAGCCTATCGCCTTCGCGAGCCTCGTCTAATACCCAAACTAACGTCTTAAAATATCGCTTAACATAAGTTTGGTTGCCTCGACTAACTTGTAACTAAGCCCTTAAAAAGTTGTAATAGGCTTTGAATTAAACAGCCACGACTTGTCTTGCTTGTTTCTAACGTCTTAAATATCGCTTAACATAAGTTTGGTTGCTCGCCTAACTTGTAACTAAGCCCTTAAAACGTGAGATGTAAATATACAAATAAAAAGACGGTTTAGCCGTCTTTTTTTAATATATAAATATATTAAAGCAAATAAAAAAGCACGCCGAAGCGTGCTTTTTTTATACTATAATGTTAACTAGTCTACCTTTAATTACGATAATTTTTTTAACTTGCTTGCCGTCAAGCGCTTTGATAACGTTTTCGTCTGTAAGGGCGATTTTTTCAATTTCTTGATTATCGGCAGAACCGGGTACCATAATTTTTGCCTTAACTTTGCTGTTTAATTGAACTGCTAGTTCAATTTCGTCTTTTTGAAGGGCAGATTCTTCAAACGTTGGGTAACTTGCCGTAAATATCGACTTTTTGTTGCCCATTATCGACCAAAGTTCTTCTGCAAAGTGTGGAGCGCAAGGTGCTATAAGTAAAACTAAGTCTTTAACGCAGTCTTTCATAAACGAAACGTTTTTAACTTCTTTTACGTCGTACTTATAAATTGCCGAAACGTATTCCATAAGCCTTGCTAATGCGGTGTTGAACGAGAATGCTTCCATATCTCTATCAACCGACTTTATAGTGTAGTTGCGAACGTAGTTGAGTTCCTTTTCGTCTTTTTCAAAAGTGGTAACTTTGTTATTTTTGTAATCGTTAACGTTAGTTACTATTTTTTCAACTCTATCTAAGAACTTAGCGATAGATTTAATACCACCGTCGTTCCAAGGACCGCCTTCGGTGTACGAAAAGCCGAACATTAAATACATTCTAAATATATCCGAGCCGTATTCCTTAACGTAATCGTCGGGCGAGATAACGTTTCCGCGTGATTTACTCATACGGTTACCGTCAGGACCTAAAATAACGCCTTGGTGAACGAGAGATTTGAAAGGCTCGTCAAAATCAAGATAGCCCATATCTCTAAGCGCCTTGGTTATGAAACGAGAGTAAAGTAGGTGCATACAAGCGTGTTCAGCACCGCCAACGTACTTGTCAACGGGGAGCATTTTGTTAGCCGTTTCTTTATTCCAAGGTTCTTTTGAATTATTAGCGTCGGGATATCTTAAAAAATACCAACTTGAACATACGAAGGTGTCAAGCGTATCAGGGTCACGCGTTGCCTTGCCACCGCAAACGGGGCATTTGGTGTTCATAAACTCGTCACATTTAGCAAGGGGTGACTTTCCGTCAGGCTTAAACTCTACGTTGTAGGGGAGTTTTACGGGTAAATCTTGTTCGGGAACGGGTACTGCGCCACACTTTTCGCAATGGATAACCGGAATAGGTGCGCCCCAGTATCTTTGGCGAGAAACGAGCCAGTCACGTAGCCTATAATTTACCTTGAAACCGCCTTCGTTTTTAACGGCTAAGTCGCAAAGAATTGCCTTTCTTGCTTCTTCGCACGTAAGCCCGTCGTACTCAACGCTGTTCACGAGTACGCCGTCGCCAACGTAGGGAAGGTCGTCGCTCCCCGTCGTTCCTTTAACGACTCTCGTAATAGGAAGGTCGTACTTTTGAGCAAAAACGAAATCTCTCTCGTCGTGCGCGGGAACGCCCATAACGCAACCCGTACCGTAAGAGTATAAAACGTAATCGGATATCCAAATAGGAACTTTCTTGCCGTTAACGGGGTTTATACAGTAAGCGCCTGTAAATACGCCCGTTTTCTCTCTATCGAGAGAAAGCCTTTCAATTTCCTTAGTTTTAGCCGTATCTTCAACGTATTTTTCAACGAGCGGTTGTTGCTTTTTAGTGGTAATTTTCTTAACGAGCGGGTGTTCGGGTGCAAGCACTACGTAAGATACGCCGTACACGGTATCTGCGCGGGTAGTGAATACCCTAAACTCGTCTTCCCCGTTTTCTAAGCGGAATAATATTTCACCGCCGACAGACTTGCCTATCCAGTTTTTCTGCATAGCCTTGGTTTTTTCGGGCCAATCAAGCCCGTCTAACCCTTGAAGTAATTCTTCGGCGTAGTCGGTTATTTTGAAGAACCATTGAGTTAAGTCTTTTTGAATAACGGTAGAGTGACACCTTTCGCATTGACCTTGAATAACTTGTTCGTTAGCGAGAACGGTTTGACAGTCGGGGCACCAGTTAACGGGCGCTTCCTTTCTGTACGCTAAGCCTTTCTTGTAAAGTTGTAAAAATAGCCATTGTGTCCACTTATAATAATCGGGCATACACGTTTTAATCTCGTTAGACCAGTCGAACATAGCGCCCATTTCTCTAAGCGTGTTTTCCATCATTTCAATATTTTTAATGGTGGAGTCTTGCGGGTGAATACCCGTTTTTATAGCGTAGTTTTCAGCGGGTAAACCGAACGCGTCAAAGCCCATGGGTTGAAATATTTCAAACCCTTTCATTCTTTTATAGCGCGCGTAACTATCGGTAGGGCCGTAGTTGTACCAATGCCCAACGTGAAGTTTTGCGGCAGACGGGTAGGAAAACATTTCAAGAACGTAAAACTTTTTGTCAACGTTTTTCTTGTCAAAGTTGTGAAGTTTATCCTTTTCCCACTTAGTTTGCCACTTTTTTTCAATAGCCTTGTAATCCATATTATCCTCCGTTTTTGACAATACGTTACTATTTTAACACAAACCTTTCATAAAAGACAAGTCTTTTAGTTCTTTTTATAAATATTTACTATAAATATTGACAAAACTTTAACCCTTGTACTAAAATAAATGCGAGGTAACGATATGAGCAAAATTATAACTTTACAAAACGGCAACACCGTATGCAAAATTTCCACGAAAGGCGCTGAAATACTTTCTTTCACCGTCAACGGCGAAGAAAAAATGTGGCAAGGCGCGGAAGGTTTTTGGGCGGGTAAAGCGCCTATACTTTTCCCCGTATGCGGAAGAATGCTCGGTGGCTACTACACCTACGAGGGCGCTCGTTACGATATAAAAACTAACGGCTTTTTCAGGGCGCTAGAAACCGAGGTTGTGTTCGAAGAAAAATCAACCGCAACTTTTTTACTAGAAAGCAACGAAGAAACGCTAAAATCGTATCCTTTCGAGTTTAAGTTTAGGGTAATGTATAAACTACTTGAAAACTCTCTCGGCGTATACTTTTTCATAGAAAACCACTCGAATAAAACTATGTATTGTAGCGTAGGTTGCCACGAAGGTTACGCGTTAAAAGGCGATTTAAGCGAATACTATATCGCTTTTGATAAAGACGAGAATTCTATCGCCCGCACCGTGTTAGACGATAACTTTACAACCGCTGAAAAAAAAGTGATATCACTAAGTGGTAACCGCCTAAAATTAACCGATTATTTTAAGAAGGAAAACTACGGCGATTCTATGGTTATTGCGCCTATCAAATCTAAGCGCGTAACGCTTATGCGTGATAACGAAGAAGAGTTATCCGTATACTATAAAGACTTTGAGAATTTAGTATTGTGGACTCAGGTTGGCGCAAACTTTATCTGCATAGAACCTTGGAACGGACTTCCCGACGCTATCGATACCGACCACTTGCTTGAAAATAAGGTAGCGGTACAAAAATTACAGCCAAAATCTTCAATAACTTTATATCACAATATAACCATCGTCTAACGATACGGCAACTCGTAAACGAGTTGCCTTTTTTATTGTAAAATTTTAGTGCAAAAATTGTCAAAAATGCTTTATTTTGTGTAAATGTATTGCTAAATTCTACAATATGTGGTAAAATAGTTGCGTATATTTTGATTTCGGGAGGCATTGTTTTGGCTAAAACGAGTTACAGTTCGGAAGATATAAAAATCTTAAAAGAGTTAGAGGCGGTAAGGGTTAGGCCGGGTATGTATATCGGCTCAACCGGTTCTAAGGGTCTTCATCATATTTTATGGGAAATTATAGATAACGCGGTTGACGAAGCGTCGAACGGCTTTGCTACCACGGTTAACGTTTGCTTGCATCCTGACGGGTCTGCATCGGTAGAAGATAACGGTAGGGGTATGCCCGTAGATATCCATCCAGACGCGGGCATTTCAGGTGTAGAAGTTATCTTTACCCAACTTCACGCGGGCGGTAAATTCAATAACGACAACTATGCGTACTCTGGCGGTTTGCACGGGGTAGGCGCGTCTGTTACGAACGCCTTATCCGAGTGGCTTAAAGTTGAAGTTTACAATAAAACGGTATACTCAATGGAGTTCCACTCTTACTTTGATAAATCGCAAAACAAAGTTTTATCGGGTGTTCCAAAAGCACCGCTAGTAAACACGGGCATTAAAACCATTAAAAAAGGAACTCGCGTTCAATTCAAGCCGGACGCTAGCGTGTTCGAAACGGTAGAATTCAACGCTGAAACGGTTATAACTAGGCTACGCGAAACGTCTTTTTTGAACAAGGGCGTTGAACTTAGGTTTAAGGATTTAAGAAAGCCAAACAGCGAAGAATTAGTATTTAAGTCAAACGGTGGTATAAAAGACTACGTTTCCTATATAAACACGGGTAAAACCGTTTTATATCAAGAGCCTTTATATTTCCAGGCCGTTAGTGGCGATATCGTGATAGAGGCGTCTTTCCAGCATACTGACGGGTATAGTGAATCAGTATTTTCTTTCGTAAACAATATCCCCACGGTTGACGGTGGCACGCACGACGTTGGCTTTAAGTCGGGTTTAACCCGTTTTATGGGCGAATATTCTAAAAAGAACGCCACGGGTAAAAATAAAGATATAGCCTTTAACGGCGAAGATTTTAGGGTGGGCATTACCGCGGTTATCACGGTTAAGGTTAAAAACGCTCAATTCGAAGGTCAAACCAAGGGAAAACTCGGCAACGTAGAAGTTCGCCCCGCCGTTGAAACCGTTACGATTGACGCGCTTACCGAATTTTCTAAAAACAAAAAACTCGTTAAGTGTTTTGACGCTATCGTTGAAAAGGCGACTTCCGCCGCTAAGGAAAGAGAAGCGGTTAGAAAAACCAAAGAACTCAACCGCGCAAAATCGGGGGCTGACAGTACTAGGTTGCTTGGCAAACTTGCGGGGTGTTCTAGTCGCGATAGTAAACTCAACGAAATATTTATCGTAGAAGGCGACTCGGCAGGCGGTAGCGCCAAAGAAGGTCGCGATAGAAAGCACCAAGCAATTTTACCGCTTCGCGGTAAACCGCTTAATACCGAGAAAAAATCGCAAGTAGAAGTTTTGAAAAACGAAGAAATCAAAACTATAATATCCGCACTCGGTACGGGTATGGGTGACGATTTCAATATCGAAAATCTAAACTACGACAAAGTTATAATCTTGTCCGACGCCGACCAAGACGGTTATCATATTAGATGCATACTATTAACTTTCTTCTACCGCTATATGAAAAAACTCATTACCGACGGGCACGTTTATATCGGTATGCCACCACTTTACAAGGTTTATAAAAAAGACGTTGTTGAGTACGCTTACGACGAAAACGAGAGAAAGTTAAAGCAAGAAAAGGTGGGTAGGGGCTATCAAATTCAACGCTACAAAGGTTTAGGCGAAATGAACCCCGAACAACTTTGGGACACTACGCTTAACCCTGAAAACCGTATGCTTATGCGCGTTACTATCGAAGAGGCTGCAAGCGCTGAAATGCTTATAACTACGCTTATGGGTGACGCGGTTGACGAGCGCAAAAAATACATTCAAAAACACGCAAACTTCAACAAAGAAGAGAATTTTGAAATAAAAGTTAAGGAAGATTGATTATGGAAAACGAGAACAAAAACGTCATAGTAAGTACCATAGAAGAAGTTTTGCATAGTTCTATGATTCCTTACGCCGAATACGTTATTTTAGATAGAGCGTTACCAAGGGTGGAAGACGGGCTTAAACCCGTTCAAAGAAGAATTCTTTACGCCATGCACGACCTTGGCTTAACGCCCGATAAACCATACAAAAAAAGCGCAAGGGTAGTAGGCGAATGCTTGGCGAAGTATCACCCCCACGGCGATACTTCGGTGTACGACGCGATGGTTAGGCTTGCTCAGCCTTTCAATATGAGAATGAAACTCGTAGACGGGCAAGGTAACTTTGGCTCGGTCGATGGTGACGGGGCGGCGGCAATGCGTTACACCGAGGCTAAACTCAACACCTTAGCCCTTGAAATGCTTAAAGATTTAGAAAAGGACACTGTTGACTGGGAAAACAACTTTGACGATACGCTTAAAGAACCCAAAACGCTTCCGTCAAGATACCCTAACGTTTTAGTTAACGGTGCTATGGGTATAGCGGTAGGCTTAGCAACTAATATTCCACCGCACAACCTAGCCGAAGTGGTTGACGGGGCTATTTCAGTTATCGAAAACCCAAGAATTTCGCTTGACGAACTTATGAAAACCGTTATCGGGCCGGACTTTCCAACCGGCGGTTATATAATTGCCGGCGAAGAGTTAAAAACTGCTTACGAAACGGGTAAGGGCAAAATTTTAATTCGCTCAAAAATCTCGATAGAAACGGAAAAAACAGGTCGTCAAAACATAATAGTAACTGAAATTCCGTATCAAGTGAACAAAGCGTCGCTAATTGCTAAAATCGGTCAACTTATGGTTGACAAAAAGGAAGATTTCGGCTGTATAGCAGACGTGGTTGACGAGTCTGACCGCCACGGCATGCGCATCGTCATAAAACTCAAAAAGGAAACTGACGTTGCTAATATTTTAGAACTTTTATACAAGAACACCAACCTTCAAGTTAGTTACGGTATAAATATGGTTATGATAGCCGACGGCAAGCCCCAACAACTCGGGCTTATCGACGTTTTGAAGTACTATACCGACTATCAAAAGCAAGTAGTTTTAAGGCGTACCAAGTACGACCTTTCTAAGGCAAAAGCAAGGTACGAAGTAGTTACGGGTTTAATAGTAGCCGTAACCAACATTGATAAAGTTATTCAAATCATCAAAAAATCGCCCGACACGTCTACCGCAAGGCAAAATTTAAGAAAGGCGTTTGATTTGAGTGAAGTTCAAGCCCAAGCGATACTCGACTTAAAACTCGCAAGACTTACAAGGCTTGAAATCGACAACTTAAAAGACGAACTCGAATACCTTAAAAACCTTATTTCGTCGCTACAAGAAATTATCGATAGCAAGCGTAAACTCAACGCGCTTGTGGTTGCGGAACTTAAAGAAGTAAAGAAAAAGTATAAGGACCAAAGAAAGTCTATTATCGTTAAAGACGGTAAAGAGTTAGACCCCGAAACCCCAAGGGGTGGCGGAGAAGAAAAGATAGAAACGTACGCTCTCGGCGTAACGGCAAAAGGGCTTGTTAAAAAGGTTAAATACTCGGCGTACAAGCGTTTGAGTGACGAGCCTTCGGTTGCCGAAATCTTTACAAGCCACGCAAAGGTTAACTCAAACGGCGTTGCTTACGCCTTTACGAACAAAGGTAACCTTTTCAAAATCAGTCCTGACGTTGTTCCCGAAGGTAGGGGTTTATCGCAAGGTGGCGCTACCTTTAACGAAATTTATAAAGACGCGGTTAAAGGCGAATACCCCGTAAGTTTCTTCGCGTTTGACGGTGAGCCCGAGGGCAAGTTTATCACCTTTACAAAACAAGGTTTTGTAAAAATTACCGAGTGGAAAGACTGCGCCGTATCAAGAACTTCCGTTCAAGCCTTCAAACTTAAAGATGGTGACGAGGTTTTAACCGTCTGTCAAGACGTTGACGATAAAGATATGTTCTTCGTATCTTCAAAGGGTATGTGCTTGCGCGCGGAAAAATCCGTTCCCGTTCAAGGCAGAGTAGCAGGTGGTGTAAAAGGTATGGATTTAAGCGACGGCGATAGCGTAGTTTACGCTTCGCTTATTGACGACGACTTGACCACCGAGTGCGTTATCGTTACGAGTTTTGGAACGTTTAAGAAAGTTATCACGGGTACGGTTACTAAAACCGCAAGGGCAAGAAAGGGTGTGAAAATTGCAGAACTTGGCGACCCGAAGATGAACGAGTGCGTCGTGTACGCCGAATGCGTAGTTGGTGACGATAAGTCTACGCTTACCGTCGTTGATAGAATAGGCGCTGTCTATTACGTATCGCTTTTAGATATCGTGCAAGACAGCAGGACGAGTAAAGGCAAATACCTTCAAAAGATAGGAGCGTGTCAGCCTTTAATCGTCTACCGTGCCAGGCGTTAGCGGTGCAGTAAAACTAAATAGCAAGGTTATTGCACCGATAAGCAAAAATACCGAAACGGAAACTTCCGTTTCGGCGTTTGACTTGCAAAGTGAAAATACGGTTAATAAGGTGGCGGTAGAAGTTGAAGAAACTACCGAGCCTATCGAAGAAGTAGTAAGTGATGATATAACTTTACCCGTTTACGATATAAAGTTAGAGTTTGAAAAACCCGTAAAAATCATAAAAACGCTTTATGATAATGTATTTTCAAAGTCTAGCGGTTTCAAGCCCGAATACGCCGAAACGGTAGGCGATTTAATATTCTATTTATCTTATAAATTAAGGCAAATTAACGCAAGTAGCGAGTTTGATAAAACCTTTTCAATATTAAATTACGAATTACCAAGTAAATATCAAAGCGGTTATATTCCGCTAGCGCTTAAACTGTCGCTTTGGTGCGAGCAAAAAGGTTTACTTTTCCTTTTAGAAGATTTACTTTATGAAATTTCAAGCGTATATCTAAAATCGGCTAGTAGCGTTAGAGTTAGCGTTAGTGAAGATATGCTAGCGTCAGCCTTTTCACAAGAACACGCTTTACTTCTTAGAAAATAGTTTTGCACAATTTATCAAAAAACACCGAAAAAACGGTAGACAAATAAATTTTGTTGTGGTAATATAGTATAGCAATTTGGTTTGCTGATATGGCTCAGTAGGTAGAGCACGTCCTTGGTAAGGACGAGGTCACCGGTTCAAATCCGGTTAGCAGCTCCAAAAGAACGAAGTTTGACTTCGTTCTTTTTTTGTGCAAAAAAATCGGGATTCCATGCGAAATCCCGAAAAATATTATAAAGATATTAAATACTGTCCCGCTTTATATGCAAACTTCATCATATCCATAAAGAGCGCATCAGGATAATTCTTGTAAACAAACTCAAAGGTTAAGTCGCCTTGATAGTTCATATCCTTGAGAGTTTTCATGGCAGCATTCCAATCAAGATTTCCCGTAAAAGGTATGCCATGCATATCACTGCCAAAATAGTTATCGTGAACGTGGGTAGAAATAAGCCAATCTTTAGTTTTTGCCATTTCCTCAATACTATTTGGGTCAAACATAACGTTTCCGTGACCCAAATCCCAACAAATGCCGACCGCACCCGAATCGGCAAATTTTTCGGTAAGAGAAATAAGTTCCTCTGGTGT
>JAZRKO010000017.1:0-1107 GCA_045646405.1 Christensenellaceae bacterium
AGCGTTACGGCGTATTACGGTAGTTAAAAATTTCAGCGCCTGAAATTTTTACAAAATAAATAGTTACTCTTTATTCGTTGTAATAACCTTTATACCTTGACTTTCAAGTCGCGCTTTTTCAAGTTCAAGTTTTTCTTTTTCGATTTTAACTTTTTCTTTTTCAGTACGAAGAATTTCAACTTCGTTTAAGTAGCGTTGTTTTTCCATTTTGTAAAGGTCTTCTTGCGCTTCAGCGATACGTTTTTGCGATTTTTTCATTGAGCGGAAGTAAAACGGTTGAAAGAAAACGAAAATTGCTTGAATTATTACAAGTATGATAATCAAAGGCAGTATCGCTAAAATTGATGCTATAAACATTTGAATATCTGGGCTAGCAAAAATTTCATTTAATAGCGTATCAAAAGCGTTGGTGTTGGCGTTAGTGCCTGTACTGGTTGCTAAAAGTTGTAACATAAAAAATTCTCCTTAAAGTTTAATTTTAGGCGCGAACGTTCTTGCTGGGAACGTCGCTAACAAACGAGTTAAAAATATTGTCTACCATTTTTTTATCGCGGTCCGACAACGTGCGATAGATTTGAATTAGCCTTTCTTCTTGGTGGCTAAGTTCACTATTACTTGCAGAAGTAATAAAACCGAAGTCGTCTTCACGGCAAACTATATAATCTATTGAACAATTAAAAATATCGGCTAACTTGCATAAAACTTCAATATTTGGTTCAAGTTCTTCTCTTTCATATTTACCAACTGCAGTTTGATTACAACCGAGTTTATCAGCAATATTTTTTTGAGTTAAGCCTAAACTATTTCTTAAATCTTTAATTCTATTCATTTATTAACCTCCTTTATACAAATTTTAAGCCCATTTTAGAATATTTTTCGCAAAAGCGCTTGACAAGTTCCAAAATGGGCTTTATTATATTTAATAAATAGCCCGTTATGGACTATACAAATCAAAAGGCAGGTACAAAAAAATGAATTTGTTAGATTTAATGATGAAACTTTTACTTTATTTATTGCTTTTTTGTAGCATCGTTGCTTTGTTTTTATTGGGTTGTGAGTCACTTAAAGCAAAAAACATACTCGAAGAAGAAAAGTTGAAAAATGAAG
>JAZRKO010000018.1:0-12190 GCA_045646405.1 Christensenellaceae bacterium
TTTTTTCACTCTTTTTTCCCTACTTGACTGACCTTTGGCACGGTTTTTGTATATGTAAAGTTCGCTATACATTATTACATACGTTGCTAACATACCGTATAAAAAATTATATCACCGGTTTTCACAATACACGACAAAAAGTAAAGACAAGATTACAAAGTGGATATTATTTTATAAGAAAAATGTTTTGGTTTCACGTGAAACAAATTTTCAATTTTTAGCGAATTAATTAAAATAATCATTTTAACATTTGTTAACATTTATTAACATAAAAAATTTGTTTTTTAAAAAAACCTTTTTTAATATTGCACCGTTAACAAAATACAATTATCACAATTTACAAATTTAAAGATTTTAGCAATATGTATCAAACAATATTAAGCAACATAAACAAAGGGGCGTATTTCAGAGCTACAAACAGAGAAAATGCACCCTTATATATTAGGGGTGAGTATTGCAGAGAATTAAAAAAAATCTCTGTTTCGCCTTATAATGATGTCAACAAAGAATGTTTTCACAAACCTACACTTGCCGCCTACGTGGAGAGTTTAGATGATGTGAAAATAAAACGTTTAACCGTTAACCTTGATTAACTATGGGATACTTAGAAAATATAATGCTATCTAATTTAGATAGTCGCAAAAAGCAAGTTACCGAAACAATTACAGCCATACAAACGGCAACCATACAAAACACCGATTATTTAAGCGATACCGAAAAAATCAACTTAGATAATGCCGTTATAACTCTGAACCGTTTAAACAACGAATTAACCGCAAAATACGATTACATTTTAAACCTTTGAACTATGTTAATAGACGCAATCAAAACATTAAGAGAGTACATTAAACATTTTGGCGGCAAACGTGGTTATAAAAGGGACGTTGAAAACGCCAAATCATTACTCAATCAATACGAAAAAAGGTTAGAAACCGAAAATAAAATTAAAGAAATGTATAACAATTTAAAGTAATTAAAAAATGGAAAACTTAACAGAAATGCAGAACGCTGCAAAAGCAAACGAAAAAGAAAACAGCATTTTAAATGCTTTTGTTGACGGTGCAAACGAAAATGCACCCGAAACCGGCAAGGATATTGTATTGAACGCCTACACCGCCGCAATTAACGCGCTTAACACAATCATTTTGAACGTTGACAACGTGTCGCCGCGTATTGTTAGCAAAATAGCCGTTTACCGCAAAGACCTTGCAAAACAAGCCGAACAAATAAAAAACTCAAATGCTGGCAATTAAGGTTATTTTAATTGCCGTACAATTAACTAAATGTATCACAATTTAAATTTTTAAAACAATGGATTTTGCAAAACAATTTAACAAAGTAACTTTTTCAGTTGACACCACCGGTTTTGAGTACAAAAAACTCAAAGAAATTTACAATCCCGAAAACAAAGAAAACGTTTTCAAACTCAACGGCATTTTTGTAAACAAATCACCTTTGGGATTTTCGCCGGTTGCTATTTGTGCCGATATTAAAGCACTTGTAAACTTACCTTCGCACTTAACAGAAATGGCACGAAACATTTTGGCGGATTCAGAAGCGGTCGAAACTATCGAAAACGGCAAAGTTGGTTTTACCGTCTATGAGTACGAAGCAAAGGGCAAACAATGTTATTCAATCAAGTTTGTAAACTTGTAAAATTTTTGCTATAATCTTTAATTTTTGGGCGGTTGGTACATAGTGCCGCCGCCTTATTTTAATCTCTTAAATCAAATAAAAATGCCTAATCCTATAAAGTTTAATAAATCCACTTATAAGGCGGTTAACAAAGTAAGGTTAAGCCGCGAGATTATAACAAGTGAAAACAGCGTGCCGGAAATGCGTAAAGAAATACGCCGCGTTTTTCAAATGGCTAATAGACGTATACAAAACATTGAAAATGCCGGCGTTTTCAGTCCGGCATTAGAAGCGTTAGACCTTGAAACCGGCAAAGATACGTTTTCAAAATTCAGTGTGTCCGGCAAAAATTGGACGGAAATAAAAATAGCGTATGCACAAGCCGTTGAATTTTTACGTAAACCAACGTCAACGGCGAGCGGCGCAAAGCAATTTAATGAAACAATCCGGCAACAATTAGACTTAACGCCGGCGGAATATCAACGGATAAGCAAACAATTTATAAAGAATGAAGCACCCGAAACGGCATTTTTTATAAGCAGTGATATAAAACAAATGTCTATCCAATTTGAAAACGCCGTTAAGGATATTAGCGAACAATTGGAAAACGCCGCGCAAAGGTTGGAAAATATCACCGATTTAGAAGCACCGATAAAAAATGATTTATCCCGAAACTATATGGATATGCCGGAGGACGATTTAAAAGCAATTTTGGGCGCGTTAGACGATTTCGGCGTATAACTTTATAAAGATTATAGCATTAATGAAAAAACGAACTAAATATAATTTTGACGGCACAATTTATGTTTCACGTGAAACGGCGTTTTATAAAGAGTATGCCACCGCCGCCGATATAGCGTTAATATTAAAATATGCCGTCAATGATTCTGATTTAGTGGGTAATAGTAAGGGCGTTTATTTGTATAATATACCGTGCGCGTTTGATATAGAAACAACAAGTTTTTACAGAGATTCAGACGGTGTAATATATGACTACAAACAACGCCAAAAACTACCTAAAAACGCCAAAATTGAAAAATTAGGTATAATGTACGTGTGGCAATTAGGCATAAACGGTTATGTAATTTTAGGTAGAACGTGGGAAACATTTTTAAAAGTAATTAACTATATATCCGAAACGCTAAAATTAAATGAAAATAGGCGTTTAGTAATATATATTCACAATCTTAGTTTTGAGTTCCAATTTATTTGTAAATTATTCACGTGGCAAAAGGTTTTTGCAATTGATTTACGTAAACCGATTTACGCAATAACAAACACCGGCATTGAGTTTAGGTGCAGTTATTTATTAAGCGGTTACAGCCTTGAAACGTTAGGCAAAAACCTAATAAAATACAAAGTTAATAAATTGGTTGGTAACTTAGATTATACCCTTTTAAGGCACGAAAAAACACCGTTAACGCCAAAAGAAATTGATTATTGCGTGAATGATATTAAAGTGGTAATGTTATATATTTTAGAATATATTGAAAACGTCAAAAACTTGCATAATATACCACTGACAAAAACCGGCGGTGTACGTAAGTTTTGCCGTAAAAATTGCTTTTATGTAAATACCGCCGATTATAAGGGCGTTAATTGGAATTATAAACACTTAATCAAAGAGTTAACCGTAAAAGATTTAACAGAGTTTAACACGATTCAAAGAGCATTTGCCGGCGGTTTTACTCACGCAAACGCAAACCACGCCGATAATGTTTTAATTGACGTTGCAAGTTATGATTTTACAAGTAGTTACCCTTATGTAATGATAAGTGAAAAATACCCTATGAGTAAGGGCGTAAAAATCAATATAAAAAGTGATTCGCAATTTAAAACATTATTGGATAAATATTTAAGCGTGTTTGATATTGAATTTACAAACATATTTGCAACGCAAACATTTGAAAATTATATAAGTGTTTCAAAGTGTTTTGTAAAAGAAAATTACAGCGAGAATAACGGACGGTTAATTTGTGCAAAACGTATCGTAACAACTATAACAAACATTGATTTTAACATTATTAAAAATCTTTATTCGTGGGATTCTTACCGCGTGGGTAATATGTATTGTTACCGCAAAGAATATCTACCAACGGAATTTGTAAAAAGCATTATTGACTTATACAAAAAGAAAACAGAGTTAAAAGGGGTTGCCGGTATGGAAAACGAATATTTAAACAGTAAAGAAATGTTAAATAGTTGTTATGGAATGTGTGTTACTAATCCGCTACGTAATGAGTACACGTTTAATGATTCGTGGGAATGTACGGAATTAAGCGAACCGGCACAATTAGAAGCACTTTTGCAATATAACTTAAATATGAATAGATTTCTATATTATATTTGGGGGGTATTTGTAACCGCGTATGCACGGCGCAATCTGTTTACCGCAATCTTTGAATTAAAAAATGATTATGTTTATAGTGATACGGATTCAGTAAAATTTTTAAACAAAGAACGGCACGAAAATTATTTTAAAGCGTACAACTTTAAAGTTGAATTAAAGTTAAAAACGGCGTGCAATTTTCACGGTATTAATTTTGATAGTTGCCACCCGAAAACAATAAAAGGAAAAGAAAAAATGTTAGGTGTGTGGGATTTTGAGGGAATTTATAATAAATTCAAAACCTTAGGCGCAAAACGTTATATGGTAAAAGAAGCAAACGCCCTAACCGTAAACGGCAAATCTTTTGATTATTCGTTGACCGTTTCGGGCGTGAATAAAAAAACCGCTATCCCTTATTTGTTGGAGAAATACGGCGAAAACGGTATTTTTGAAGCATTTACAAATTATTTAATGATACCCGAAACAGCCACCGGCAAAAACATTTTAACGTACATTGATTACGAAACAACCGGCACGATAACAGACTACACCGGCAAAGAGTGTAATTTTGATTGTAAAAGCGGTATACACTTTGAGCCTACAAATTATACCTTATCTTTGGCGGTGCAATATATTCAGTATATTAGTAAATTAAAAATCTTAAATAACGTTTAAATTATGACAAAGAAAAAACAAACCACCGAAACACCAAAATATTACTCTTTGAGTAGTATTTTAAAAACAAACGCCGATTATAATATCATATTCGGCGAGCGTTCCAACGGCAAAACATACGCCGCGTTAGAGTATGCAATAAAGCAATATTTAACCACCGGCAAACAGACGGCATATATACGCCGTTGGCGTGAAGATTTACGCGGCAAACGTGCCGAAACACTTTTTGCAAATCACGTTGCAAACGGTTTTCTATCGAAACAAACAGACGGCAAATTTAACGCCATAACATATCAAAGCGGTAAATTTTACCTTGCTTATCACGATAGCGAGAAAAACAAAACGACACCCGAAACAACGCCGTTTTGTTATGGTTTTTGTCTATCCGAACAGGAACACGATAAATCAACAAGTTACCCCCTAATAGATACAATTATCTTCGATGAGTTTTTAACACGCCGTTACTACTTGCCAGATGAGTTTATGCTGTTTATGAATGTTTTATCTACGATAATACGAGATAGAAACGGCATAAAAATATTTATGTTAGGTAACACGGTAAACAAATATTGCCCCTATTTTTCGGAAATGGGATTAAACAATATTTCTTTGCAAGAGCAGGGAACAATAGATATTTATCAATTTGGCGAGAACGGCGCAAAAGTAGCCGTTGAATATGCAGCCACCGTAAACGCGCAAAAGGTAAGCAATAAATATTTTTGTTTTGACAATCAAAATTTACAAATGATAACGTCCGGCAAGTGGGAATTATCCGTATATCCACACTTACCCGAAAAATACAAACCAATTGACGTTGAATTTATATTTTATGTATTGTTCAATGATAGTATATTACAATGTAATGTAGTAAATACCGGCAAATCACAATTTATTTATATTCACGCCAAAACCACACCGATAAAGGACACCGAAAACAGCCTTATATATTGCTTAGAGCCAAACGGAAAACCAAATTACCGCCGCCGATTGTTAAGCAATATTGGAGAGATAGACAAAAAGATAACACAATATTTTGCAAAGGATAAAGTTTTTTATCAATCTAACGAGATAGGCGAGATTATAAGAAATTATATTCAAATCAGTAACCGCAATAATTTATTAAAGTAATTACAAGTGTTAAAAAATGTTAACGGCGTAAAAATTTTTTAATTTATACTTTGCCGTTTCACGTGAAACTACGTATATTTGCAAAAAGTTTAAACGGTATGGATACAGAAACATTAAACATATTTTCAAACATATTTGCAAATGTTTGTTTCCCGATAGCGGCGTGTATAGCGTTATTTTGGTTTTTGGTAAAACAAAGCAAAGAACTAAAAAACGCCGTTGATAATAACACAAAGGTATTAACAGAGTTAAAAACCATAATACAGAAATGAAAAAAGATATTACATATAAAATGTTTCAATCCTTGACAAAGGATAAGGATTTAAGCGTAAAATATTACATTGATTCAACGTTGAACAAAACACAATCAATGTTTATTTACACCGGCTTACCCGAAACTATACCGGCGTGCGAACTTGAAAACATTTTGCAAGTTGACGGCGTGGCATTTATAACAGAAGTTGACGGCAAATTATATGCTTTTGCCGGCGGTTTAGGCGGTGAACCTAACGTTTATTATAAACCTACACTTTTTACCGTCGCTAATCCGGCGTTAAAACTATCTAAAACCTACGATATTGAAGCGGACGGCGTATTATTCAAGAATGACTATCTTTGCAAGGGATTATTACCGATTATAGGCAAAAACGCCGTTTTACTTACTGACTGCAATATAAGTTTAAACACCGCCGCCGTTTTAACACGTCTTACAATGTTAATTAGCGCGAGCGATGACAAAACAAAAGCAAGTGCCGAACTATTTGTAAACAAACTTTTAGACGGTGATTTTTCAATTATAGGCGAGAGCGCGTTTTTGAACGGTGTAAAAATGCAAAGTGCAAACGTACAAACACGCCCCTTAACCGATTTAATAGAATTAATGCAGTATTATAAATCAAACCTTTTGGCGGAAATTGGTTTGAACTCAAATTATAATATGAAGCGCGAGCGTTTAACGCAAGGTGAAACGTTAATGAATGTAGATGATTTATTGCCGTTTGTCGAAAATATGTTAACAGAGCGCAAAAACGCCGTTGAAAAATTAAATCAAAAATACGGTCTTAATGTAACCGTTGATTTAAAAAGCGCGTGGAAAACTGAAAAAGAAAACGCCGATAAAAACACCGAAAACGCCGAAACCGACACACCGGCGGAAAATCCCGAAAACGTTAATTTAGTAGAAAATGAGAGCGAACAAAACGAAACTAACGAAAATACAAACGAATATATCGAAACAAAAGAAACTGACGAACCAAACGAAACCGCCGAAACAGACGAAACAGAAACGGAAAAAATTGTAAAGATAATTCGCGAATTAAGGGAAAACGAAACCGCCGATAATGAAGAAACAGACGAAACAAAAGAGCCTAAAAATGAAAACGAAAATGAATAAAGTAAAAGATTTATACAGCGAAACCGGCATTTTTGCAATATTTGCCGCGAACTTTGCCACCGATTTTGCCGCGCTGTTTGGAGATATAACCGCCGCAAATTTGGACGGTATCACACTACACCGATACGGCGAAAAATTTTTAACGCCAAACATTGAAGCAAACAACGCGCAATCCGTTATAATTGATATTATAATGATTAATATTGACGGTTGGAAAAAAGCAAAAGCGGTTATAAATGCTAATTACGATATTACCGCCCCGATAAGCGAAACGAAAACAAAAAGCGGTAGTGTTTCACGTGAAACAACCAACGAAAACGAAAACTTAAACTTTGACAAAGTTTTCAATGATTCTGATTTTGTCGGAAACGAAAAAAGCACCGCAAACAGCGAATTTAACGCCGTTGATACATACGATTTAACCGAAACGCGAAACGCAAACACAAGCGGCAAAATCACCGATAACGTAAGAAACGAATTTTTATTAAGGGCAAACCTTAATTTGCAAAATACCGTTATTGATTCCATAATTAAAGAAATTACATTAAACATTTATTAATAATTAAATTTATAAAGTTATGCAAGTAACACAGATTTACCAATTAGCAAACGCCGTAACCGGCGAGGTTTTAGGCAAAACCGATTTAGTTGCAGAGGATTTAAGCAACGTTGTTGATTTAGGTACAGAGATTTTCAACGCAAACGCCGTTGACAATTACGTTAAATCACTTGTTAACCATATTGGTAAAGTGATTTTTGTAAACCGCCCTTACGCCGGCAAAGTACCAAGCGTATTGATGGACGGTTGGGAATTTGGCAGCGTTTTAGAGAAAATCACCGCCGCAATCCCGACAGCCACCGAAAACGAAACGTGGGAACTCACAGACGGTCAAGAGTACAAACAGGATATTTTCTACAAACCGTCCGTGTCCGCAAAATTCTTTAACAGCAAAGTAACATTTGAAGTGCCGATTTCTATTACTGAACGTCAAGTAAAAGAAAGTTTTTCAAGTGTCGAGCAGTTGAACGGTTTTTACTCTATGATTTTCGATGCCGTTGACAAATCAATGACAATCAAAGCAGACGGATTGATAATGCGAACAATCAACAATATGATTGTTGAAACATTCGCAAACGAGCCGGTAAGCGGTGAAGCGCGAGCAATCAATCTTTTGGCAAAGTACAACGCTAAATTTGGCAAAGAACTTACCGCCGCCGCCGCAATGTACGAGCCGGAATTTATCCGTTTTGCAAGTTATGTAATTGCTCTTTATGCAGACCGTTTGGGTACAATTAGCACACTTTTTAACGTTGGAGGCAAAGAGCGTTTTACAAGTACTGACAATTTGCACGTTGTTTTGTTGTCTGACTTTGCAAAAGCGGCTGATTCGTATCTTTACAGCGACACTTACCACAACGAATTTGTTAAACTACCAAAAGCGGAAACTGTCCCCTATTGGCAAGGAAGCGGCTTAACTTACGCTTTTGCAGACACCGCGCGAATTAAGACAAAGAAAACCGTTGACAATGTGGAAACAACCACAGAGTTAACCGGCGTATTAGGTGTAATGTTTGACCGTAACGCCTTAGGCGTTTGCAATCTCGACCGCCGCGTAACAAGCAACTACAACGCAAAAGCAGAGTTTTTCAACAACTACTTTAAGTTTGACGCGGGATATTTCAACGACACAAACGAAAACTTTATTGTTTTCTACGTTGCCACCGACGAAACCGCAATCACCGTAAACAAAACCGAAACTCACGCAACTATTACCGGCATACCGGCAAAAGTTACCGTTGATTCAGTTTTGAAACTCACCGCAACCGCCGCCGATGACTACGAATTTACAAGCAGTTACACACCGGCGTTAACCTACGAAACAAAGGACGGTAACACCGTTACCGTTACATTTGTTGTTGATTCAGAGGATAGCACAAAAGCAACTTTGGAGTTGAACCTTGCCGAAACCAATATCAAAGGTAGTGAAGGTATTGCAATTGTTGCAGAAGCAACCGCCGTGTAATCATTTCTACCATAAATTAATAATTTAAGTTTTGTTAATGCCGTAAAATTTCGGTTTTACGGCATTTTCTTTATTAAAACAATAAAATGTATGGTTAACGTCAATTTATATCAATACAACGGAAAAAACAACGTAATAAATAAAACGTTGACACAATCACCGCAAACGGCAACCGGCGTATTAATTGAACCGTTTGACTTAATGCACCCGAAAATAAAATTTAGGTGTACACCGCCGTTTACATACAATTATTTGTATATTGCAGAATTAAACCGTTATTATTTTGTAACAAACACGGAAATTTTGAACGCAACAACCGTTTTATTATCTTTGCAATTAGACGTTTTAAAAACATATTGCACCGATATTTTAAACGCTACCGGCACGATTGTTTCACGTGAAACGGCAAACAAGTATATTAATACGCGAGATAATATCCACGATATACGCCCGAACTTTGAGAAAATCAATTTTTCTGTTAATAATCCGTTTGACGAAAACGGAAATATTATAATGATAACGATAAAAGGTAAAACCGATTAAATTTTAATATTATGGCTGAACCTACAAACATAACCAATAATATTGCAAATTCAACTATTGCATATAGCGCGTGGGATAATACCGGCATTGCAATTGTTGTTACCATATCCGGCAAAACGTTTACCAATGATGATTTACCGCACTATTTTTGTAAGGTTGGAAACACCGCCGCCGTCAATCCTATGCTATGGCAAAGCGGCGCAAGTTTACGTTTCATTAAGAGCGGCTCTTTTGCGCAAAATGTGGCAATCTTATTGTATGATGATTTAACGCCGGCGCAAACAATAACCGTTAATGCAACCACCGCAAATGCCACAATATCCGGCATACCGCAAAGCGTTTACGCCGATACCGTTTTAAATCTCACCGCCGCCGCAAATACCGGCTGCAAATTCAAGTTAACGCCGCGTGTTACTTTTACAGACGGCAACGGCACACCGCAAAGCATTGATTTTATATTGAACCAATCAAACAACAATGCAACTTTAACGCTGAATTTAGGTAATTACAATATGCAAAACGTTGCAGTAATTAACATTACAGCCACCGCCGGTTTTGTAATTACCGTTACACGTAATTTAACAAATTGCGTTATTCAAAGCGGTTTACCGTCTAACCGCGATTATTTTTCTGATGATACGTTAACGCCGGTTTTGGCTGCAAATACCGGCTACCAATTTACAGCCACACCGCGTTTATACGTATTGGATAGCAACGCCGAAACAATTGCAAGTTTAAATTTCACGGTTGCCGAAAATCAATTAACGGCAAGTGTAACCGCCGATTTATCGCAATATTTGGACGTTGCCGGCGTGGAAATTTACGCGGTTGCCACTGCAACGCCTACACCGCCGCAAACAATCACCGTAAACACAAACACCGCAAATGCCGCCGTTTCGGGTATACCGCAAACCGTTTACGCCGATAGCGTGTTAAATCTCACAGCCACCGCAAACAACGGATATATTTTTAACAGCGTACCAACGTTAACATTTACAGACGGCGCGGGTATCTTACGAGAGTTAAACTTTACCCTTGCCACCGGCAATTTAAGTGCTACCTTAACCGTTGATTTAGGCGACTACAATTTACAGAATGTTTCAACAATCACGGTAACAGCCACCGCCGCCGCAATACCCGAACCCGAAACAATCACGGTTACAACTATTGCCACAAATTGCGCAATATCCGGCATACCGCAAAACGTTTACGCCGATACCGTGTTAAATCTCACCGCCGCCGCAAATACCGGCTACACGTTTGAAACTGCACCGTATATGCAATTTATTGACGGTCAAGGCAACCCACAAATATTAAACTTTACCCTTGCCACCGGCAATTTAACGGCAACTTTAACCGCCGATTTAGGCAACTATGATTTAACCGGCGTGGACACAATCACCATAACAGCCACCGCCGCCGCCGTTGTGCCTTACGTTGACAAATACGGCACAATCAATGTTTACAAAGTAACGCCGGCAAATTTAGCCGATTTTGCAGAGGTGCGATTTTTCAAAGAGAAATACAACGCGAGCGATTCGAGCGGTTATTTTGAAATGATTGATTTAGGCGACTTTGTACACAGCGTTAAACGTTTGTATTGCCCTATAACCGAAACCGCCGCAGAGGTTTTAAAATGTGGCAATTATAACACTTTAATTGCAGTACTAACGCCGTTAAATGATAATGTAACGGTTGAATGTGGAACGGTAACAATACCTGCGAAAAATTTGGATAATGTAGATTATAATTCAGAGATAACGGTATTTTTGCCGTTTATAGGTAATGTTAATTTACCGGCTGATTATATAGGCAATACAATTACATTGAACTATATATGTAATATAATAACCGGCAATGCAATTGCGCAATTAATCTGCAACGGCATTATAATTAATTCTTACGAATGTAATTTAAGCACCGATATTATTTATAAAACGAGCCAAAAAATTGAAACCGTAAAAACAGCCGGCACAATTGATTTTAATATGCAAATACTCAAAGGTTTGCAGCCTTACGCAGTGTTAAAATATTACAATAGCGAAAACAAAAAGATTTATAACGCTGATTGTTTGCGCGGTGTATTATCTACATATATTGGATATTTGCAAATAACAGAATTAACGAATTTTAATAATAGCACAATAACAGAGAGTGAACGTGCGTTATTAGAAAACGAATTACAAAACGGTGTAATAATATTACAAGCCGATTAATTCACGGCTCATTTTTTCAGTTTTTATGTTTCACGTGAAACAAACGAAAATTTTTCGGGTGCAAACGTGAAACATTTTTATTTTATAAGGTTTTATTTTCGGTATGATATTTTTTGCAGCATATTATCAATGTATAGCAAACTTTACTAATGCAATAACCGTGCCAAAGGTCAGTCAAGTAGGGAAAAAAGAGTGAAAAAAGCCGGCTACATATGGACGAATTAATTCGCTAAAAATTGAAAATTTG